>CACWFV010000025.1 GCA_902760315.1 uncultured Bacteroidales bacterium
CTCGCATGGAGAGTTAACGGCACTTTTTGATGTTAGCAAGCAGCGCATCACTAATATTAAGCGTAGCATCAACAAAAAACTGTTCCATGAAGATGGAGCCCAAACCCTTAACGACCACCTTTTCCGAGTGTAACAAGATGTAACACCGATGTTACAATGTGCCCGTAATTCCCTGATAGACTGCCTCTTAGTATTTAAGGTTTACAAAGTGTACTCCAAATGTTTGCGCATGTCGTAAGAAATGTCTACCTTTGTAGCGTTTTTCAACAAAAGCTTCAATCAGAGGGACAGATTTTTGATTGAATCGTGGCGTTTGGTACAATCATCAATAGTGCACGTCATAACATCTTTAGAAAAAGGTATAAATAAAGAAAAATATATGAAAAAGCAACTATCATTCTTATTATTATTCCTGCTATCACTCACCACCACGTTTGCCCAAGTGAACCCACAGCGGGGGTATGTGATAACCAACCAGAATGACACCATCAGTGGCACCATTGACTATCTGTCGGATGCAAAGAATGCTTATGAGTGCCATTTCAAGGCAGACGGAGAAAATCAGTACAAGACGTATCAGCCTGGTGACGTCAGAGCATACCGCTTTACGGACAATGGCATTTTCTATATCACCAAGACGTTGACAGTAGACGGGGAGCAAAAAACCTTCTTTGCTGAATACCTTTTGCAGGGTGGTGTCAGTCTATTCCACCACAAAGAGAAAGGTAACGACTATTACTACCTTATTGACGAGGACGGAAAGACGGGCATAGTAAAAAACGACGGTGTTATATCAGGTACTCCCCAGGAGGTTGACAGGAAGAAGAGAGCCGCCCTGAGAGAGGCCAGCCAATTACTGGTGAAAAGCAGTAAGGCTCAAAGTGACTTGTGGAAAAAGGACATTACATCAGAGAATCTGACAACCATCGTTCGAGATTACGATATGGAGTATTGCACGGCAGCAGGTGATTGTGTGCAATTCCGTTATAATAGTAAGAAGTCGCGCAGCATAGGAACGAAGATACGCTTGCAGGTTGCTGCCGGACTTGGGACAGTCAAGTTATCCCCCACCGACTATGCATACGATACGGAAGATGTCGCCATGAAGACATTTACGCCACAGATAGGAGCAGGCATCGACTTTTTCTTTCCCCGTGCCAGCAAGCATTGGTCGCTCCAGTTGTTGGGAGTTGTCAGCAAATGGAGCATGTCGAAAGACATTTTGGAGTTTTTTAATGACAAAAAGATGAGTACTGCCGAATTGAAGTTTATAGATCTGGAATTGCAGGTGGGGGCGGCCTATAGTTTTATGCCGGAGAACGACATCTCTCCTGTTTTGCGAGGAGGCCTGGTCGTCGACCAACCCGTAGCCATCTCTATGAAGCATCTGAACTCTTTTCATGTGGGGAAAGGAGAAAATAGCATTACTGCCGCTGTCGGCTTCTACATAGGAGCAGGAGCAGACATACCCTTCCTTCGCCACAAGCTTCGCCTAACTGCAGAATACAAAAGGACACACTCCAACTTTTCCGGACTTACCATCAACAACCTGGCGGTTAGTGCTGGTATCACGCTATAGATAGAGTATCACTACAAGAGGGAAACACAAACTATAGTGACTCTACGAACGTCTTGGTGACTTGGAAGGAGTGCTCGGCAATGGTATCCCAGAAATTGTGGTATTGCGAGGCATCGGTGTCGTGTAACGGCATATCGCTGATGACGCGGAACGAGATGAACGGTACCTTATTAATATAGCAGGTCTGGGCAATGGCACACGATTCCATGTCGACAGCCTTGGCGTCGGGGAAGTGTCCAATGATTTCGCGCATCTTGTCTTTAGAGTCAACAAACCAGTCGCCGGTGACGATGAGGCCTGGGTGTACCTTGACACCGCAGTCCAGTGCGCTGGCCTTTGACAGAAGATTGGGGTCAGCCTGGTAGCGGACAGGAAGTCCCTGCACCTGACCGTAGACAGTAGTGTCGTCAATAGCTCTGCCACAGTACACGTCATGATAGCAGAGCTCGGCGCTCACCACTACGTCTTGTATACTGATGTCGTTGCCGTTGCCACCGGCACAACCGCTGCTGATAATGCAGTCGGGGTGGAACTCGTTAATCATGCGTTGGGCACCCAGGGCCGCATTGACCTTGCCAATGCCGCACTTCTCTACTCTCACATTGTCGGTTGGGAACAGCTCCTGCAGCTGGTGCAGTTCCTTGTCCATGGCTACGATAATTCCTATTTTCATACGTTTTGTTTTGTTTGTTTTGGATGCAAAGATACATAAAAATATGCCAATTGTCATTCATTGTGCATTTTTTTTCGTAATTTTGCAGCCAAAACCATGATGTTTATGAAAAATTGGAAGTTGTGGCTGCCCGATGTGGTGGTCGTCTTGTTGTTCGTAGCAATATCGTTTGCCTATTTCTTCCCTGCCGACATTGAGGGTCGAGTGCTCTACCGGCACGACTCGTCAGCAGGACGCGGAGCAGGTCAAGAGGCCGTGGAATACCAGCTACGTACTGGAGAACGTACACGGTGGACGAATGCCTTATTCAGCGGCATGCCTACCTACCAGATGTCGCCGTCCTATCCCAGCACGGCGCTGCTGTCTAAGGTGGAAACCGTCTACCACTTGGGATTGCCGGAGAACGTGTGGTACGTCTTTGTCTATCTCCTGGGATTCTATATCTTGCTGCGTGCCTTCGACTTCCGTGCCTATTTAGCGGCCTTGGGTGCCGTGATATGGGCATTCAGCAGCTATTTCTTTATCATCATAGCCGCCGGCCACATCTGGAAAGTCATGGCGCTGGCCTATCTGCCGCCGATGATAGCCGGTGTGGTGCTGGCCTATCGTGGCAAATACCTGTGGGGCATGCTGGTGACGGCACTCTTTGCCGCTTTGGAGGTGTTGGCCAACCATGTGCAGATGACCTACTACTACCTGTTCATTATTCTGGCTATGGTCATTGCCTTCTGCATAGACGGCTTGCGCAAGAAGCAGTATCAGCATTTGCTGAAGGCTTCTGCCGCCTGTCTGGCGGGTGCCGCTATCGGTATCTGTCTGAATCTCTCCAACCTTTACCATACGTGGCTTTATGGTCAGGAGTCCATGCGCGGCAAGAGTGAACTGGTGAAACAAAACAGCGCCAACCAGACCAGTAGCGGACTGGACCGTGACTACATCACACAATGGAGCTACGGCATTGATGAGACATGGACTCTCCTGGTGCCTAATGCCAAAGGCGGAGCCAGCGTGCCACTCTCCCAGAGCAAGACAGCCATGAAACATGCCGACGAATACTATTCCGGTATCTACCAGCAGTTGGGACAATATTGGGGTAACCAACCCATGACGGCCGGCCCCGTCTATGTAGGAGCCTTTGTCTTGATGCTATTCATACTGGGTCTGTTTATCGTCAAGGGACCATTGAAGTGGGCATTGCTGGCGGTAACCATCTTGTCGGTGCTGCTCTCGTGGGGTCGCAACTTCATGCCCTTCACCGACTTCTTCCTGGACTATGTACCCATGTATGCGAAGTTCCGTACCGTGGCTTCCATTCTGGTGATAGCTGAGTTTACCATCCCACTGCTGGCTATGCTGGCACTGAAGAAACTGATAGAGAGCCGTGGCGCAGCCGACCAGCCGGCATCAGACTCCTTCCCCCAACGCCCGTTGTGGCTCTCGTTCGGACTAACCGCCGGTGTGTGTGTACTCTTTGCGCTCATGCCCAAGGTGTTCTTCTCGGATTTTATCAGCTATAACGAAATGCAAGCTTTGAGTCAACTGCCTGCCGACCAGCTGACACCACTGCTGAATAACCTGACGGAGATGCGCGTGGCCGTGTTTACCGCCGACTGCTGGCGCTCATTCTGGATTATCGTCATCGGCATGGTGTGTCTGTTGCTCTACCGCTATCGTAAGTTGCGTGCCGAGTGGACGGTAGCCCTTATACTGGTGCTGTGTCTGGTTGATATGTGGCAGGTCAACAAGCGCTACCTCAATGACGAGATGTTTGTGTCGAAAACGGTTCGCGAGGAGCCTATCCCCAAGTCGGCAGCCATAGACCACATCCTGCAGGATAAGTCGCTTGACTACCGTGTGCTGAATCTGGCCACTTCCACCTTTAACGAGAACGAGACGAGCTACTATCTGAAGAGCATCGGTGGTTACCATGCTGCCAAGCTGCGCCGCTATCAGGAACTCATCGACGCCTACATATCACCTGAGATGAATCATGTCTTTGATGCTGTCAGTCAGGCTGGTGGCGACATGACGCAGGTGAATGGCGACAGCATCTACCCGGTGCTGAACATGCTCAACACCAAATACTTCATACTGCCCCTTCAGGGAGGACAGACCGTTCCGTTGGCCAACCCCTATACCTATGGCAATGCATGGTTTGTGGACCATATTCACTATGTCGACAATGCCAATGCTGAACTCGACATGCTGGGACGGCTGTCTCTACGCCATGAAGCAGTTGCTGACAAAAAGTTTGAGGAACAGCTGGGGCAGGCTGCCGTGCAGGATACTCTGAGCCGGGTGTCTATCACAGCCTATGAACCTAACCAGCTGACCTATGAAGTCAATTCCGGAAAAGGTGGAGTAGTCGTCTTCTCAGAAATCTACTATCCCGGTTGGACAGCTACTGTTGATGGCGAGGACTGTCCCCTTGGCCGTGTGGACTACGTGCTGCGTGCTCTGCAGGTAAAGCCCGGTAAGCACCAGGTGGTGTTGAGCTTCTTCCCCAAGAGCATTGACCGTACGGAGACCATTGCTTATTCGGCCTATGTGTTGCTGCTGCTTATTCTATTGGCGCTGGGGTGGACAGCATATCGTCGTCGTCAGGCTCCTCAGGAATAATGCGGAAACGGATATAGGCTTGGTGGGCATACCATACCACTACGCCAAAGCAGCATAATGGCAATATGAACGAGACGTTGATGCTGGGAACCCCCAGGAGAGAGATGCCGCTGTTGACGATGATGGCCTGAAGAGGTGGAAACAAAGAGCCACCCAAGATGGCCATGATGAGACCGGCACTGCCCATCTTGGTATGGTCGCCCAGGTTGTGCATGGAGAGTCCGAAAATGGTAGGGAACATCAGTGACATGCAGCCGCTGACAAAGACCAGACAGTAGAGTCCGTTGCGGTCTGTAAACAAGATGGTGCCTATGACGCCCACCATGGCAGCAATACCCGCAAAGGCAAGCATCCTGCTGGGGCTGAACCATTGCATGAGCCAGGTGGAACCCATGCGCCCCAGGGTGAAGCACAACAGTGAGAGGAAGGTGAACGTTTGTAGCTCTTGGTTGCAAGCCTGTTCCGTCATTCCCTCGGCCGTAAAGATGCGGAAACCATATTGGTAGATAAACGACCAACACATCAGTTCCGCTCCCACATAGCAAAACTCGGCGATGACTCCTTGGCGGTAGTTCTTATTGTCTTTCAGTGCACTGATGCGATCGCGCAGACTCCGGGTGATACGGATGCCCGCAGGTTCAGGAATCTGGATGAGCATGACCAGCAACAACAGGGCAACGACAATGATGCCCATCACGATGTAGGGTTGTATCATGACACCCAGGTCATGGTCTTTGATGGCGTTAAACTGCTGCAGAGGCATGGACATGCGCTGATGGGCGTCGATAGGACTCATGTGCGAGAATACCTCCCTGGCCAGCAGCCACCCTCCTAATGTTCCCAGTGCATTGAACGTCTGCGAGGCATTGACGCGCTGAATGCCATAACGCTTGTCGCCCAGGCTGTAGACATAGGGATTACAACTGGTCTGTAGGAACGACAGTCCGCAGGTCATGATAAAATAGGCCGACAGGAAAGGGTAGTAGTTGCCTAACCAGCGAGAGGGAATAAAAGCTACGGTACCGATGGCAAACAGTATCAGACCGGCCACTATGCCCAACTTGTAATTGTATTTCTGAATCAACAGCGCAGCGGGAATAGCCACGCAGAAATATCCCAAGTGGTAGACGAATGACACCAGAGAGGCTTCGGTGGTGGTAATGCGGAATACTTTGGAGAAGGAACCAACCATTGGCGTCGTAACGTTACTGGCCACGCCCCAGAGCGCAAAGCAGATAGTTATCAGCCACCAGGCTGTCAGTTCAGACTTGCTGTCTATATGAAGGAAATGGTGTCTCGGCATCGTCGTATCCATATGCTTTTTAAGTTTTTGTTGCCGCAAAGGTACGAATAATTCTTTGTTTTTAATAATCTATTGCCTCCTTTTTTTGCATAGTTAATATAAAATATGTATCTTTGCAGCGTAATAGTTGTCCGACAGAATGAAGCGAGACTGGAAATTCTGGCACTGGGATCATGTGGGCGTCTGCATAGCTACGGCGCTGTTGGCATCAGTCATAGGATTGGTGTCACTGAATCTTTCTATGTTTAATCCCGTGGAACAGGCTTTTGAGAATTTCCACATGACGGATGTCTATTACGAGATGAGCCGCAGCGAGAATATTGAGATGAACAACGACATCGTCTTGGTAGACATGGTGGAGTTGCATGACCGTGGCGAGATAGGACAGGTCATCCAGCAGATTAACAGCTGCCACCCCAAGGTGTTGTCCGTAGACCTGATTTTCTACAAGGAGGGCGATGACGTACTGGCCAATGCCATACTGCTGGGAGCCATTGACGAGGCAGAGGAACCCATCGTGTTCTCCAGCAAACTGGTAGACTACGATGAAGAGAAAAACCTGTTCAAGACGCTGATTCCTTCGTTCTTTGCCCCGATGGGCGACTATTGCTTTGCCTATGGCAACGTGTTGCAAGACCATGAGGGCGGCATCATCCGTGAATACACGCTGGCTCAGAAATACAATGACCAGACCATGTACTCGCTGGCCTATCAGACAGCTTGCATTTATACCGGCGAGACACCCCGTGAACAGGATATCAACGAGCGACTTATTGTCTATGGCGATACCGATTTCCCGGTAATCAATTTTCGTGATGTCAGTAAATATGCCAGTCTGCTGAAAGATAAAATCGTGCTGCTGGGTACTTTCTCCAACGAGGAGGATGCCCACTTCACACCCTTGGGCAAGATGCCCGGCATGAAGCTGCAGGCCTACTCCATATTGTCGTACATTCAGAACCGTAACATCAAGGATATGCCCGTATGGTTCAGCTTGATTCTCGCATTTGTCCTGTGCTATCTCTCTGCATGGGTGAACTATTGGATTCCGCGGATTTGGCCTAAGGTCGACAGCTATATCACCAGTGCCTACTACTTTCTGTTGGCTGCGCTGTTGGTGTGGGTGTCGTTCCTGAGTTTCATGCACCTGCAGTATAATGTCAATCTGCTGTACCCGCTGGCCGGTATAGCCCTTATCGAGACAGCGCGTCCTCTCTATGAAGACAGCATCCGGCTTATCTATAACAAGTGGCACTGGAAAATCTTAAAACGCTCTATATACTTGGATGAGGAATCATAAAAAACTAAGGAAATGATGACAATGAAGTACAGATTATATCTTACACTGTTGATGGCCATCTTGACTGTGATGGCTGCGGCTCAACCTGCTCAGACGGCTCAAGAACTGCTCAGCGAGGCTAATACCAAATACGAGGCCGGTGAAATGGAAACCGCCATAGAACTATATACCCAGGCTGCTAACAAAGGACTTGCCGAGGCACAGTTCCAGTTAGGGAAAATATACTATCTGGGCGAGAATGGTGCAAAGGACTATACCACTGCCGCCATGTGGTTCAAGCGTGCTGCTCGTCAGCGCTACGCTAAGGCTGAGTATGGACTGGCTACCTGCTATATGAATGGCGACGGACTGCCCGTCAACTATGACCAGGCACTCATGTATATGAAGGCATCGGCACTGCGCGGCTATGTACCTGCCCAGCGTAAGTTGGCCGAACTCTACCAAAAGGGGGTGCTCGTAGAAGCTGACAGTGTAGAGGCCAAGCGCTGGCTCGACATGTCCGACGGCAAGGATGTGGCGTTGGTACCTGAAATAGAACGGCCTACCAAAATCATTGCTAAAGCACCTATAACGTCACCCGCTGCAGCCACATCATCCGCTGCAGCCACATCACCCGCTGCAGCCACATCACCCGCTGCAGCCACATCATCCGTTGCAGCCAAGACTCCAGCCAAAGTTTCCAGCCCAGCCCCTGCTGTTGCAACGACACCTGCAGAGGAGCCTGTCGTAGCGGATGCTCCTATAGGCTATTCTGCTACCATACTGCCTCCTGCTGAGCGCCCTGATAGTCTGGTGAAACTCATAGACTTGGTAAAGCTGTCGAGGACCGAACAACTCGACTCCATCAATCAGGCTCTGATGGACAGTCTTACTACTACCGGCATCCTCAATAAGCAGATGATAGCCACCATCGACTCCATGATGGTGGCCGACAGCCTGGAGGTAATTCGCTTGGAGAAGTTGCGCCAACTGAAACTGCAGATAGCTCAACAGGCACAGCGCAAGAAGTCGCTGGTCGTACTGCCTAAGGAGTCTGAGATACAGCGCAACCAGCCTTCCCCGGTGTCCACCCATTGGGATGTGCCTCTAGAAGCTTTGACACTCAAACAGGACGGTACCGACGCTTCCTTGCCGGAGAAAAAGGGCGAGACTGCTGATCTGGCAGCGACAGCCCCCGCCGGAAACGCTTCGGCCAATCTGTCTGACACGCCCTCTATCGACAATTCCCAGGATCAGATAGAAGAGGAAATGAGCATGACTAACGGGGCACCTGTGGTGCGTATACTCTATCCCGAAGACCAGACATTGTTCCATACAGATGTCATTAAGTTGAAATACCAACTGCTGGCCCATGGCTTGGAGAATTCCACTAAGATCACCGTGATGGTGGACGGCGTACGCCAACCCGACAGCCGTGCCGTCAAACAGGCCGACATGATAGAGGTTGATGTCCCCAACCGTGACTGCACCATCATGCTCTTTGCCCAGAATGAGAATGGTAACAGTATTCCCGCTGCCATTCGCCTGATTCGGGAGAATGTATCAGAGGCCGACCTGCCACGCCTCTTCGCTGTTGTTGTGGGAGTAGGAGATTACAAGGATGAGAAACTGCTACCGCTGAAGATGACTGTCAAGGATGCCAACGACTTTGCCAATGTGCTGAAGTCTAAGAAGGGACATCCATTCACTGATGTGGAAGTGAAATTGCTTTGCGACCAGGAAGCCACTCGCGGTGACATCTTCGAGGCCATGGAGTGGATGGGTCAGGAGGCACGCCCTAACGATTTGTGCATGTTCTTCTTTGCAGGTCATGGCTACCGTGACGAACGTGACCGCTTCTTCTTCATGCCCTACGGTGGTAATACGAAGCGCACCTATGAGTGCTTCAGTGCCACTGACTTCAAGGATGCTGCCGAAAAGATTAATTCTAAGTTTGTGGTCTTTGCCGATGCCTGTTATTCCGCCGGCCTGATGGAGGGTAACCGTTCCGCAGCTGCTGAGCATTTTGTGGAACAGTTACGCCGTTCTAAGAACGGTATGGTGTTCTATGCCTCCAGTGCCGGTGATACCAAGTCGAAGGAAGACCCCACCTGGGGCAATGGCGCTTTCACCAAAGCGCTGGTTGAGGCTTTCAACGGTGCTGCTCGCAAGGAGGGTGACGAGGGACTCTCTACCCGTGCGCTGGATGCTTATCTCTATGAGGCTGTACGCAAGACCACTGACTACAAGCAGACTCCCGTATTTATGAATCCCAGTGGCGTCGAACATTTTAACATCTTTACCTATGAGAAATAACCTTCTTCTACTGCTGTTGCTGTTATTTCTTCCACTATCCATGACAGCTCAATCCTATACGGTGTATTCTGTAGTGGGGACGGTTCGTTGGCACAACGGCAAGGCGCTGGTGCCGCTGAAACCGCGCAAAATGCTGACGCCACAGACCAGTCTGCAGCTGGGCACGGAGAGTGCCGTCACCGTTATCGACGAGAAGAATGCCAAGATGTACTCCTTCACCTCGCCAGGCACCCATACTGTGGCCACGCTTATCAAGAGTCTGAAGGGCAATGCCAAGAATCTCTCCAAACAGTATATTAGTTATGTCGTCAAGCAGTTGTTCTCCGATGACAGCGAAAAGATGTCGCACCCCAATACCTATATGCAGGCCACCGCTACAGCTTTCCGCTCCACGTCTAACGATTCGCTGTTTCTGCGCCAACTGGCAGTCTTGCTGCAGACTGCCTCGGAACCATCGGATACCGCCTCTTCCGTGGGAACTCCCGCATCATCTTCTATAGAACAGCGCATCATCGATTCCGCAACCTCTGTCTCTACGGATTTCGACGTGCAGTATGAACTGATAGACTGCACCACAGGGCTGCCGCTTGACGAGCACGTCGCACCCAACACCAGTTGCTACCTGCGCGTTACCAACCGTACGGCCGACCTGCTATACGTCAATATGCTGGACATAGACCGCCAAGGCAACAAATACCTTGTGCTGCCTATGGATGCCGCCGCCTCTTGTGCCCATCTGCTGGTGCCGGCCATGAGTACGGTGTCCTTCAAGAAAGAACCGTTTGTCTTCGGCGATGAACCGTCGGTGGAAACCCTCCTGCTCATGGCTGTACGTGAACCCGTGGACTTCAGTATTGTGATGGCACCGATGACGGTAACAGGAAAAAGTACGATGCCCGTAGGCATCAGTCGACGTTTTTATCGAGTGAAGTAATGGAGTTCCGTACACAGGTTACCATCGACAAACCGCCCTTCCACATTGAGCCCTGCGAAGAGATACTCTTCGTGGGTTCTTGTTTTGCCGACTCCATCGGGCAGCGCTTCCGTGAAGAGGGCTTCCCTGTTACGGTCAATCCTTTTGGCGTCATGTACAATCCTGCCAGCATCCTGCACACACTCCAGCGACTGACTGCTGCTGCCACTCAGTCTGCCGGCACTGCTACGCCTGCTCCCACAATAGCCTTCCTGACGCTTGGCACCAACCATGTCTATAGGCTCAAGTCTACCGGTGAGATTGTCGACAATTGTCAAAAGCGCCCCGCAGACCTGTTTCGAGAAGAACAACTTTCCGTGGCTCAGTGCGTAGACTATCTGCGCCAGTCGGTAGCCGTGCTTCGCATTCTGAATCCCCATGTCCGTGTCATTGTCACCGTCAGCCCCATCCGCTATCGCAAATACGGTTACCATGCCAGTCAGTTGTCTAAGTCTGTACTGCTGTTGGCCGCCGACGCTCTGGACGGGGAGGGTAGTGCCACCTACTTTCCCTCTTACGAACTGCTGATGGACGAACTCCGTGACTACCGCTTCTATGCTCCCGACATGCTTCATCCCTCCACTCAAGCCGTGGACTACATCTGGGAACGCCTGGTAGACAGCTATTTCTCGCCGGCAGCCAAGGACTACCTTGCTGAGTGGCGCCCCCTCAAGCAAGCCTTGGCCCACAAACCTTTCAATCCTGACTCTCCAGAGTATCGGGCATTTCGTGAACAAACATACAACAAACTCAAGGATTTTCGCAAGAAATACCCTCATTTAGCCATATGAATTACACAATAGAAAAAATTACCACACTCATTGGAGCACGTCGTATTGGAACTGCCGATGCACTCGTAGGCTGGTTGCTTACCGATAGTCGCTCCTTGTGTTTCCCTGAAGAAACACTCTTCTTTGCGTTGAAAACTCCGCGCAACGACGGCCATCACTACATTGACGACCTCTATCGCCGTGGTGTCCGCAATTTCGTTGTCGCTGTCAGCTATGCTGACGCATTGCAACAACCATATCCCGACGCAAACTACCTGGTAGTGCCCTCACCCCTGGAGGCACTCCAGCGACTTGCTGAGCGCCACCGCGATGAGTTCGACATTCCCATTGTGGGTATCACGGGCTCTAATGGCAAGACGATGGTCAAGGAGTGGCTCTACCAACTGCTCTCTCCCTCGATGGCCGTCACCCGCTCGCCTAAGAGTTACAATTCTCAGATAGGTGTTCCCCTGTCCGTCTGGCTGCTCAACGAACAAACACAGGTAGGCCTCTTTGAGGCCGGCATCAGTCAGCCCGGCGAGATGGCGTCACTCTGCGACATCATCCAGCCCACCATTGGCGTGCTCACCTCGTTAGGTACTGCCCACCAGGAGAACTTCCGTTCTTTGGAGGAGAAGTGCAAGGAAAAAATGCAGCTCTTCTGCAATGCCCGTGTGCTGGTCTATAATAGCGACGATGACACTATCAGCCGTTGCATACGCCGTTCTGACTTCAAGGGAGAGAAAATTGGGTGGAGCCGAGAAAATTCCTCGGCACCTTTTTATATTGAGCAGGTAGAAACACAGACTCCCGCTACTGTTTCCGTTGCCGATACTCCTCAGTCAATAGCGAACTGCCATACCCAAGTGCGCTATATATATAAAGGTATGCGAGGCGTCTACGAACTCCCCTTCTTCGATGAGGCTTCGTTGCATTGCTCTTTTGCCTGTGCAGCTGCAGCCCTCTATCTGGGACTTACACCTGAACAGTTGTCAGAGCGCATGGCCCGTCTGGAACCTGTTGCCATGCGCCTGGAGGTGAAGGAGGGTCAGCGCGGTTGCCTGCTCATCAACGATTCCTATAACAGCGACGTCAACTCGCTGGACATTGCCCTCGACTTCATGGCCCGTCGTTCTGCTGCCAAACGCACCCTGATACTCAGCGACATCTACCAGAGCGGCATGACTGACGCCCAGCTCTATGCTGAGGTCAACGACCTGTGCCGCAAGCGTGGCGTAGACAAGTTCATCGGCATCGGGCCTCGCCTGATGGCCCACCAGTCTGCGTTCACTATCAGCCAGTCTGCGTTCTTTAGTTCTACCGACGAGTTCCTGAGCAGTGAGGTCTTCCATGCCCTTCGTGACGAACTCGTTCTCATCAAAGGAGCGCGTGCCTTCGGCTTCGACCATATTACCGAACAGTTGGAGCAGAAAGTCCATGAAACCATTCTTGAGGTCAATCTCAATGCCGTCGTCAGCAATCTCAACTACTACCGCTCCTTCCTCAAACCGGAAACCAAACTGGTCTGTATGGTCAAGGCTGACGCCTATGGCGCTGGAGCCGTGGAGGTTGCCAAGACGCTGCAAGACCATCGCGTAGACTACCTGGCTGTCGCCGTAGCTGACGAGGGTGTCACGCTGCGCCGTAGCGGTATCACGCAGAACATCATGATTATGAACCCAGAGATGACGGCCTTCAAGACCATGTTCGACTACGACCTGGAGCCTGAGGTTTACTCCTTCCGCCTGATGAATGCCCTTATCAAGGCTGCCGAACAGCAAGGCATTACGGGCTGGCCAGTCCACATCAAACTCGATACGGGCATGCACCGTCTGGGCTTCGACCCGGAACGGGATATAGATGAGGTCATCAGCCGTCTGAAACACCAGAATGCCATCATCCCGCGATCTGTGTTCTCCCATTTCGTTGGCTCCGACAGCGACGACTTCGACAATTTCTCCACCATGCAGTTTGAACGCTTCGACAAGGCCAGCCGTCGTCTGCAGGCCGCCTTCTCCCACAAGATACTGCGCCACATGGACAACAGTGCAGCCATTGAACACTTCCCGGAGCGTCAGATGGACATGTGCAGGCTCGGTCTGGGGCTTTATGGCTATGATCCGCGTGGCAAAGATATGCAAGCAGCGCTGACTCCCGTCAGCACGCTCAAGACCACCATTCTCCAGTTGCGCCGCGTGCCCAAGGAAGAGACCGTGGGCTACAGTCGTCGTGGCATCCTGACCCGTGACAGTGTCATTGCCGCCATACCTATCGGCTATGCCGACGGTCTGAACCGTCATCTGGGCCGTGGTGCCGGCTACTGTTTGGTCCATGGCCAGCGTGCACCCTATGTCGGCAACATTTGCATGGACGTAGCCATGATTGACGTCACCGACATTCCCTGCCACGAGGGCGACAGCGTTGAAATCTTCGGCGACCATCTGCCGGCCACGGTGCTCAGCGACATTCTCGACACCATTCCCTACGAGGTACTCACCGGTGTCAGCAATCGTGTCAAGAAGATCTATTTCCAAGATTAGTCTTTAGCCGGCGGGGAGCTTCCCTGCCGGCTATAAAAAATAGCCATTCTTTTTTCTCTTTTCACTTTTTTTTCGTACCTTTGCAAACACTACGCTTAGAAACAAATAAAACAAATCTTTCATGGAACAAGTATTTAGCTATATCATTAGCTTGGGAGCCAGTGTCATGATGCCGATTCTTTTCACCATTATCGGTCTCTGCATCGGCCTCTCTTTTGGACGTTCTCTCAAGTCTGGTCTCTATGTCGGTGTGGGTTTTGTTGGTCTGGGTATTGTCACCGCCCTGCTCACTACCAATTTCGGTGGACCACTGAGTGCTATCAGCGAACTCTATCACCTGCAGCTGAAGGTCTTCGACATGGGGTGGCCCGCCGCCGCCGCCGTAGCCTACAATACGGCTGTCGGCGCTCTCATCATCCCCATCTGCCTGGGTGTCAACTTCCTGTTGGTCATCACCAAGTGCACCCGTACCGTCAATATCGACCTGTGGAACTACTGGCACTTCGCCTTCATTGGCGCCGTGGCCTACTTCGTCATGGACCAGTCCTTGGCTTGGGGCTACTTCGCTGCCATCGTTTGCTATGTTGTCACGCTGGTCATGGCCGACCTTACGGCAGACAAGTTCCAGGAGTACTATCCTGAATGGCAGGGCATCAGCATCCCTCAGCCCTTCTGCCAGAGCTTCGTCCCCTTTGCCCTCGTCGTTGGCAAGGTGCTCGACATGATTCCCGGCTTCAACCGTCTGAATATCGACGCTGACGGACTGAAGAAGAAGTTTGGCGTACTGGGTGAGCCATTGGTGCTTGGCGTCATTGTCGGCGCCCTGATAGGTGCTCTGGCTCAGCTGGACATCAAGAAGATACTCTTCCTCGGCGTCACCATGGGTGCCGTCATGGAACTCATACCCCGCATCACCTCGCTCTTCATCGAGGGTCTGAAGCCCATTGCCGAGAAAACCCAGGAGGTAGTCAAGCGTAAGTTCAATGGCAAGAAGGTGTATATCGGCATGTCGCCGGCAGTGGTCATCGGCCATCCTACCACCCTTGTCGTCTCGCTGCTGCTCATCCCTGTTACGCTGGGCTTGGCTGTAGTGCTCCCCGGCAACCAGTTCCTGCCTCTGGCGTCGCTGGCCGGTATGTTCTACCTGTTCCCCATGGTGCTGCCTTTCACCAAGGGTAATGTTGTCAAGACGTTCATCATCGGACTGGTAGCCCTTGCCATTGGCCTTTATTTCGTTACCGACATGGCTCCGGCCTTCACGCAGGCTGCTCATACCGTCTTCGAACAGACGGGCGACAAGGCTGCTGACATTCCCGCTGGTTTCGAGGGTGGTGCTCTCGACTTCGCCTCTTCTCTCTTCGGCTGGGTTATCTACAAGTGTGTAGCCTATCTGCGCTGGATTGGTGCCGCCGTCCTTGCCCTCGTCACCATAGCCATGGTGGTGTGGAACCGCATGCGCATCGTTGCCGAGGAGAAGAATGCCGGTAAGTAAACAGTTTTGAAAATAGTTGTGAAACATTATAAAAAGAACACGATATGAAAAAAACATTTCTTCTACTATTGCTTATGGGAACATTGACCACCGGTTCTGCCCAGCAGACCATGCATTTCCAGACTGCCTGCCATCCTGCCGACGTGAAGCACTACGATACGCAGACCCTACGTGATCGTTTCGTCATGGAGAAGGTCATGGCCGCCGACGAAATCAACCTTACTTACTCCATGTACGACCGCTTCATCTATGGTGGCGCCATGCCTGTCACCAAGGACCTGAAGCTGGAGACCCACCCCCAGTTGCGTGCCGACTACTTCATGCGCAACCGTGAGTTGGGCATCATCAATACCGGCGGCGACGGCGTTGTCATTGTCGACGGCCAGGAGTATCCCCTTGGCTACAGCGAAGCCCTCTACGTAGGCCGCGGCTGGCTGGGCAAGGACAAGAACGGCAAGGATATCGACACCAACAAAGAGGTCATCTTCCGTTCCAAGAACCCACAGCAGCCTGCCAAGTTCTACCTCAACTCTGCCACTGCTCACAAGCACTATAAGACCCAGTGGGTGACCCTCGATGGCCGCAAGAACGGCAAGGTGCAGTCGCTCAAGGCTACCATCATCGGTACCAAGGACAAACCTCTGGGAACCCTCGCCGAGAGCAACCAGCGCACCATCAACCAGCTCATTGTCAATACGTCCTTAGAGGAAGGCCCCTGCCAGCTCCAGATGGGTCTGACCCAGTTGCAGGCAGGTAGTGTCTGGAACACCATGCCCCCTCATACCCATGGTCGTCGCATTGAGGCCTACTACTATTTTAATGTACCCGAAGGCCAGCAGGTGAGCCACTTCATGGGCGAGCCTCAGGAGACCCGTGTGGTATGGCTGAAGAACGAACAGGCCATCATGTCGCCGGAGTGGAGCATCCATTGTGCTGCCGCCACCTATTACTATACATTCATCTGGGGCATGGCTGGTGAGAACCTGAACTATAACGATAAGGACAATATTAATGTCATCGACCTGAAATAACTAAAAAACTAACAATACATTATGTCTGCAGTTCAAACCACCAAGATGTCCAATTTCCGTTGGGTCATCTGTGCGTTGCTCTTCTTGGCAACCACCGTCAACTACATGGACCGTCAGGTTCTCTCGCTCACCTGGAAAGACTTCATAGCCGTCGACTTCCACTGGACTGACGAGGACTATGGTCTCATCACTGGTTGGTTTTCTTTCTTCTATGCCATTGCCAACCTCTTTGCCGGCAAGTTCATCGACTGGATGGGCACTAAGAAAGGTTACCTCATCGCCATCTTCGTCTGGTCTACCGGTGCTGTGCTCCACGCCTTCTGTGGCTGGGCAGCCATGAACATCGAGGGCTACGACTCCATCGAGGCGCTGCGCATGGTGCAGGCTGGTAGCGACGCTGCTGTTGCCATTGCCACCGTGTCGGTCTACCTGTTCTTGTCGTGCCGCATGATTCTCGCCCTGGGTGAGGCCGGCAACTTCCCCGCCGCTATCAAGGCTACTGCCGAGTACTTCCCCGCTAAGGACCGTGCCTTTGCTACCTCTATATTCAATAGTGGTGCCTCTGTCGGTGCGCTGGCAGCTCCCGCCACCATTCCCCTGCTGGCACGTGCCTGGGGTTGGGAGATGGCCTTTGTCATCATCGGTGTGCTGGGCTACGTCTGGATGGGACTCTGGATGTGGGCCTACGACAAGCCTCGCAAGAACAAGCACGTCAACCAGGCCGAGCTCAACTACATCGAGCAGGATGTTGACCTGGCTACCGTTCAGGACCGTAGCGTGCAGCAGGAGGAGAAGGCTATCCCCTTCCTGAAGTGCTTCACCTTCAAGCAGACGTGGTCCTTCCTTGTTGGCAAGTTCATGACTGACGGCGTCTGGTGGTTCTTCCTTTTCTGGGCTCCCGCCTACTTCTCTGACCAGTACGGCTATACCAGCGACTCTGCCATGGGTATTGCCCTCATCTTCACGCTCTACGCCATCGTCACGGTGCTCTCCATCTATGGTGGCTACCTGCCCAAGCTCTTTGTTGAGAAGATGGGCATGAACCCCTATCTGGGTCGCATGCGTGCCATGTTCATCTTTGCCTGTTTCCCCGTACTGGGCCTCTTTGCCCAGCCCCTTGGCGCCTATAGCGCTTGGTGGCCGGCTATTCTCATCGGCTTGCTGGGCGCAGGTCATCAGGCCTGGTCAGCTAACCTCTTCTCTACCGTTGGCGACATGTTCCCCAAGTCTACCATCGGTACGCTCGTCGGTCTGGGCACCATGGCCGGCGGTTTCGGCTCTATGGCTATCAATATGGGCTCTGGTAAGTTCTTTACCTGGGCTGCCGAACAGGGAACAGCATTCTCCTTCATGGGTTTCGACGGCAAACCTGCTGCCTACATGATTGTCTTCTGTTTCTGCGCCGTGGCCTACCTCATCGGCTGGTGCATCATGAAGACCCTCGTGCCTAAGTACAAGCCCGTCGTGGTAGAAGACTAACAGAAAGGTGTCGAAGCCCACGGGCTTCCATCCTTTTGCTGCCTATAGCACAACAACAAGAGACCCGCCACCCCTGCGTGGCGGGTCTTTACTTTGTCCGCTTATCCTAGTGCAGCGGGTCTTTGCACTGGCCGTCAGCAAAAATTCTGCTGTTTTTGTTTTGTATTGTCCTTGGTTAGTCGTACCTTTGCAGTCGAAATGGAAATCAAGAAGTCACCACAGGCCGATATCGAACAGCGCCGCACCACGGGGTTCCTCCTGGGGCTCATTCTGGTGCTGGCGGTGCTCTATGTTGCCTTGGAGTGGAACTCGGCGGAGTCTGCTGCTGACGGCATTGACCCCATCGACCTGAGTGAACTCATGCACGAGACCGAACTGGTTCCCATGTCTAACGAAGAGACTATCACTCAGTTGCGCGAGCAACAGCCCTCCGAGCAGGGCCAACAGCTACGCATTGTCGACGACGACGTGGAGTTGGAACCTGTGGACGACGTACCGCCTGCTGCTGACGATGAATTGCAGCCGTCACCCGATGATGAGCAGGACGACAAGGCGCTGGCACCCCTTGAGGTGGACCCCAAGAATCCGCTCAACTTCCGCGTGGTGGAAGACCTGCCGCAATATCCTGGCGGGGCCGTTGAGTTCCTGAAGTGGCTCACCCAGAATCTGCGCTATCCCGCCGTCGCCAAGGCTCGCAAGACGCAGGGGCGTGTCGTCGCCGTATTCTATGTTGAGACCGACGGCAGCATCACTGGCATCAAGATTACGCAGTCGCTGTCGGCAGAGTGCGACCAGGAAGCCCTGCGTGTCTTGCGCCTCATGCCAAAGTGGCAGCCCGGTGTCTACCACGACCAGCCCTGCCGCACTAAGGTGTGCATACCGATAGTGTTTAAACTATAACACAATAACATCGACATGCCAACATACCGATATACCGAAATACCCCAATACCGCAAATAACGAAAATAACAACGAAATAGAAATAGCAATGAAAACCTCCAACGAAATCCTGAAGCTGGTCAACGAGTGTCTGAGCCAACTGCCTTATGAGAGAAAACCGAAGTCGCTGTACGAACCCGTAGAGTATGTACTCTCCCTCGGCGGCAAGCGCATCCGCCCCGTGCTGATGCTGATGGGCTATAACTTGTGGCGCGAAGACCCGGAGCAGATTCTGATGCCTGCCGTGGGCCTGGAGACCTACCATAACTACACGCTCCTGCACGACGACCTCATGGACAATGCCGACGTACGACGCGGCTATCCGACGGTACACCGCAAGTGGGATGCTAACAAAGCCATACTCTCTGGCGACTCCATGCTCGTGCTGGCCTATCAGCGCATGCAGCAGGTCCCTGCCGACAAGCTGCCCGCCGTGCTGGAGCTCTTCACCGAGACAGCCCTGGAGATTGGCGAGGGTCAGGAGTACGACATGACCTTCGAGACGCGCGACGACGTCACCGAGGCTGAGTACATCGAGATGATACGCCTCAAGACCAGCGTCCTCCTGGCTTGTGCCTTGAAGATGGGCGCGCTGTTGGCCGACGCTCCTCAGGAGGATGCCGACCGCCTCTATCGTCTTGGCGAGCAGGTGGGACTGGCCTTCCAGTTGCAGGACGACCTCCTCGACGTCTATGGCGACCCCAAAGTCTTCGGCAAGGCCATTGGCGGCGACATCGTGTCCAACAAGAAGACCTATATGCTCATCAACGCCTTCCTGCGTGCCAACGATAAGCAACGCCAGGCACTTACCCGTTGGATTGGTGCCAAGACTTTCGAACGTGACGTTAAGGTTGCCGAAGTGACCCGCCTTTACGACCAGATTGGCATTCGCCAACTCTGCGAGCAGAAGATTAACTACTACTTCCAGCAGGCCAGTCAGACGCTCTCCGAGGTCAATGTGCCCGATGAGCGCAAGGCCCAGCTGCGCCAGTACATGGACGAACTGCTGCACCGCAACAAGTAATCGAAAAAAGAGAAGAGCGATAAAGTGAATACTGTACTAGCGCTAAACTATATCGATACTCATTGTCACCTGGATGGCGAGGAGTTTGCTGCAGACCGCCACGAGGTGGTGCAGCGTGCCCGTGAAGCTGGTTGCACGAAGATTTTCCTGCCGGCCATAGACGTGGCATCGTGTAAGACGGTACTTGACGTCTGTGCACAATACCCGGACTACTGCTACCCCATGTTGGGACTGCACCCTGAGGAGGTGAAGGCTGACTGGCGCGAACAGTTAGCCGCCATCCGCAACCTGCTCCAGTCCTCTCTCCAGTCGGAGAGGGCAGAGGCTCGTCCCATTGCCATTGGCGAGGTGGGACTGGACTACTACTGGAGCCGGGAGTATGAGAATGAACAGTTGGAGGCCTTCGAAGAACAGGTGAAGTGGGCTGTAGCGCTCCGACTGCCGCTGATGATTCATTGCCGCAAGGCGCAAAACGAGTTGGTGGACATACTGAAGAGGTACAAGAAGGAGTTGCCGGGCGGCGTCTTCCACTGCTTTACCGGCAACGAGCAGGAGGCCCGCCAACTATTGGAGTTTGACAACTTCGCGCTGGGCATTGGCGGTGTGCTGACCTTCAAGAAGAGTCACCTGCCTGAGGTGCTGCCCGCCTGCGTCCCGCTGGACCGCCTCGTGCTGGAGACCGACGCTCCCTACATGGCTCCTGTGCCCATGCGTGGCCAGCGCAACGAGTCTGCCTTTATCCGCCACGTCATCACGCGCTTGGCTGAAGCCTACGCAACGACCGAGGAAGACATCTGCCGGCAGACTACGGCAACTGCACGACGTGTTTTTTCGATATAAAAAACTGTTTACGACACTTTATAAGTATCACTGTCACGCCTAACGCACTGTAGCACACAACGTTAGGTGTGACACTTGTTTTTGCCGACCGCCATTCTATATAGTTGAGCCAACGTTCATATAGTTGAGTCACCGTTCATATAGTTGAGCCACCGTTCATATAGTTGAGTCACCGTTCATATAGTTGAGCCACCGTTCATATCGTTGAGTCACCGTTCATATAGTTGAGTCACCGTTAAGGAAGGATGAAGCTGTAAAATTGTCAGCTAAATTTGTAAATAAAAATTATTCCCACCAAAATCCCAAGCCGTGGGATTTTTTTCCCACAGCCTGGGATTTTTCTCCCACGCTCTGGGACTTGACTGGGATTCCGGTGTCAGGCAGTTTTCCCTGTAGTTGTCAGTTCTGTTATTCCTGATTTTGGAGTGAATTCACTATTCCGTAATAACATCAAAAACAAATGTCACACTTAATCGGCTTGTTTACAGCGTATTACGTGTGACGGTGACGCATTTTTTATGCATGCAATCTTTATATAATATATTCAGTATGTGAAAGAACTTTAACTATTCGGCTCCTGTAAGCAGAAAGCCTTGCTTTCATCATATGAATATGAATACAACTATCAGAATCAATAGTCATGGAAAAGCACGGAAGTTCATTTTGCCATAAAAAATCAGTAAGAAGTGTTGGCTAATCAAAAGAATTGTGTACCTTTGTACGGACTATTCATCATACTACGACCATAATGCCCCTGCGACTAATCCTGCTATATTGTCTGCTGATGCAGTTCCTCATTCCCACTTATGGATATGGGAAAGGTTACTTCACGGCCACGAACGCCGACCCGAATATGACAGTGAATGCCAGCCTGCAGCCATACAAGTACAACGGCAAGGAGCTGGAGCGTCTGAGTGGTCTGGACTGGTATGACTATGGAGCACGGCAGTACGACCCGATTACAGGCAGGTGGGACAGGGTGGACCGTATGGCGGAAAAGTACTATCCGTATAGTCCCTATTCTTACTGCTTAAATAATCCTATCAAGAATATAGACCCAGATGGAAGGGCAGTAGAACGAAAAAGCTAGTTATGAAGAAAAGAGATGAACTTGAAAAAAAGTATTTTGGAAATAAGGAAGACAAACCCCAAAAATTAAATTGAATGAAAACAGTATTTAATTTACACAATGCGTTTAAAAGAAGTCAGATAGAGATAACATCTGATATTCCCTATAGTTTGTTACGTGAATATCTTGTGCCATATAATAAGGAAAAACTTCCAGAAAACTTTAAGTTTAAGGTTGCTGCAGGAAAGAAATATTATGATGTTATCCGGCTTTTTGAATGTGGCCAATATTTTTTTTCTCAGAAGTTTATTAATGTCGTTTCGCAATTTATGGAGATGTCAGATAAATGTTATCCAATTAAAGTGGAAGGCGCAGAAGAACAATATTATGTTATATACAATTTGGATGATTCTCCTTACTTGAACGAAAAGAAGGCGTCATTTGATGAAGAACCGTCCTTTTATTGCGGAAGAGAAATTAAGGCTTCACTTTTTTCTATTACAAATACGCTATATCGTTTTGTCGTTACAGAAGAATTAAAGAATGCTTTAATAAAAAACAAAATTTCAAATATCGAATTTGAGGAATCCTTTCTATGTACAAAACAGGAATACAAGGAATGGCAGAAGTCTCGCTGAATAGAAAGAGTGAAGAACCCAATCAGAGGGTTTTTGATTGTGATAAAGCTGCCTGAGGGCGTCGTATTGCACTCTGACCAAGGATGGCACTACCAGCACGTAGCCTACCAGAATAGTCTAAAGAAACATGGCATTATCCAAAGCATGTCTCGTAAGGGAAATTGTCTAGACAATGCCATGATGGAGAATTTCTTTGGTCTCATGAAGTCGGAACTGCTGTATCCAGGCAAGTACACATCAGCAGACACCTTCATCAAAGACCTGATAGATTATATAGAATACTATAATAACGAGAGAATAAAACTGAGGCTTAATGGCATGTCGCCCGTACAATACAGGAAGATGCTTACAGCTTCGATTGTTTAACTGTCCAAACTTTGGGGTTCACTTCAAACCTGTCCCTCTGATTGCATACATTTGGTGGCATCTTCCAAAAATGAGTTTAATTCATTCAGAAGATCCTTAGCGCTTTGCTCCTGATAAGTGTCCCAACCAAACATGTTTTTTGAGTATGGACCGGAATACAGGGCAGTATCGTCCATAATCGTCACTTCTTTTTTGTTCTTGCCTTTATTACGAAATTCAGTCACAATCTTCTTAAATCCGCTCAATGTGCTGGTCATCTTGCTCACTACTTCCTGTGCTGTGGTGATATACCTTCTATGATTGGTAGAGTATTCTTTGTTATATGTCGGCTCTAACTCTTTCAAACGGTCTAATTCCTTCAAAGTGAAGGTGTGGCTCGTGCGCAGTTGTGCAATGAAATTATTCACCTTCTCTATATCCCACTTCTGTTGGTCCTGAATGCAATAAAGGAAACGGTCATGCTCAATCTCGCTGAACTTCTCGTCCAACTGTCTGACAGAATCTTCGGTATAGTCGTAAGGTGTAGAATATGCCATTAACAAATATCTATATTACTTCTTTATCTTATACTTCCTATTCTTATACTCGCCCTCTATCTCAAGGACACCTTCATCCACGAGTTGTTTCAGATAGTCGCGGGTTCTTGACGGCTTGAGACCGATGGCCTTTGCAACGGATTTTGAATCTGAAATCTCGTTATCGGCGATAAAATCGGTGATTTGTCGCCGATTTTCCTTATTTCGATTTTGTTTTTCCGCTTTTTGGTCGTTTTTGTCAGCCTCTTCTTCATCCATCGACTTTATTAGTTCAAAGACCAAATGCATCTGGCTATATGCCATTTTATCCTCAGGAGATACTTCGCTCAATCTGCTCAGTTCCTCGGCATAACTGATGGCCCGTTCCAGGTCGCCATGCTCCGTCAGATACTTGTACAGGTTGTTCTTCTTGAAATAGCGAACTGTCTTTTCGTACCCAGGCATATAATGCTGCAAGTCGGGCAAAACATCCTCATAGGTCTCATAATGCTTGGTTGAAAGTTGCGGCAGGAAATGGAGTAGAAACCAGAACTCCGTGCATGGGTTGGTTTCAATCCACATCACGTTGCGGCTGCTTTCCTTCTTCAGTTGCTGATAGGTGGTCATCTCTGCAGGCACTCTCAGCAGGCGGTCCATATCCACCAGGCACACCACGTAGTCGGTATCTCGCTTCACGTATTCCTCTGCCAGCTTCGCCATGTGGGGAATGTCAGAGTGCTGAGGGAAGTCGGGCGCCACCTTGAACTTATAGCGACAAGCAATGCGGAGGGTGTCGAAATACCACCACTCTGTCTCACCTTCACCGATGATTGCTATACTCTTCTTGACTGCCATGTGTCGTTACTCTGTTTCAAGGTAAATACTTCCGAGGAATGGCAGGTTCACCAATTTGCCCTGCTTGTAGGCGTTGTATGGGTTCATGGTCTTGTGCAGACCAAGCGACGAGAGCCGTTTCAACTGCGTAGCACCCTGGTCGCTCTTATCGGCAAACCATACGACGTCTCTGCGGATGAAATCCTCGTTCAGCAGGTTGATGTCGTGGGTGGTCATCAGCAGTTGCGAAGAGCCCTCACTGTTGGCCAGGAATAGCTTGATGAAATAAGCCAGCAACTCATAGTGGATGCTTGTTTCAATCTCATCAATGGGGATGAAATTATTCTCGTGCAACACATAGTACAGCACAATCGACATGCCCAGGAACCGATGGGTACCGGCAGACTCCAGCCCTTCGTGCAACTCGTATTTTCCATCCTCACCCGTATGGCTGAACATGATATCATCGTGCTTGATGGTGCCGCGACGAAGCATCTCTATCTTTGCTTCCTCAGGTATCGGAGCACCCTTGATGGCGGTTTCCATATCGGGCGTTATTTGATCTTCGCGCTCGTCGAGCGTCATGTCAACAATATTGAAGTCGCTGGCTTTCAGCAGCTGAAGCAAGAACCGCTTCTTCTTGCCGTCCTTGTCATTTTTGAGCTCATTCTTAACGTTGAAAGCGAGAGAATCCCTTGGGGTTAAGATATTCTGTAGACCAGCAAGGAAAAAATCAAACACATCGTTCAATTTTGACACGTGAGCATTCGACTGTCCAAAGGCAGCCATCACCGTGCAGTTGTTGGTGGTGTTACCCTCAATGGCTCGCTGAGTGGCCTTGTCAATGCCTGCCTTATTACCAAATGTCACCTCCGTATGGTCAGACTCTGGCTGATACTCACGTTTATATAGCGTGGTCGGGCGAGCACTGGCATACACAATCAGAGACTCTTCATAGATTCGCTTGCTGTCGAATTCCAGATTCAGCACAAACTTTTCACCATTCAGCCAGAATGTCATCTGCATCTGCGAATGTTCATCCCTGCTATGCTTGTCGAGCAGAAACGGGAAGTAGCCCATACCTTCATTCTTCGACTCAGGTTTGTTGAGCATGATGCTACGGAAATAAGATATGGCATTAAGCAAAGTCGTCTTACCGCTGGCGTTGCTGCCATACACGATACCTATCTTCAGGAGTTCCACTCCTTCAGCCACTTCGTGTACGTATTGTCCACGCATATTATCATCATTGTTTGGCACAAAACTGATTGTTTGCTGCTCCCTGATGCTGTAGAAATTCTGTACTTGAAACTCCTGTATCATTGTCGTCACTTTTTAATAATTGCTATTTGCCGCAAAATTACTTCAAAAAAGTTAAAACACAAAATATAACTAAAGATTTCGTGAGAATTTCACAATATTTACACATAAAAACGTAAAATGTGATAAAGATAACAGGGAAAACGTTTGGTATCCTCGCCATTTTTTCGTATCTTTGTATAGTAGTTCAGAGCCCTTCTGACACTGCAAATGAACCTTAATTATTCACCATTAAAAACACACAACTTAATGACACCAGACTGTCGCCCCACTTCCGCCTAGGCGAGTTCTGCAATCTCAGCAAGTACCCACAGAACATCCCCACCATACATCATCCATCAGGTGCCATTTACCTTCCTATGGCATTTGACTACGCGGCAGGGGTGGCTTCGCCCATCTCGCAACGTGGGGGGCGATGGTGCGCGGATGATCGAAGAGGTCGTGAATCAGCTGTGGCACTTGCTTGCCATTGACGGAATAGAGATAGAAGTCGCCCGAAACGGCGGCGTGATAGGTAACGACGATACCACGATCCGTCTGTTTGAAACTGACATTGCCATTGTCGCAGAACAGCAGGATGCCGTCGCCGTCAGCATCGGTGAACAAGGCGGCATCTACCCCACTACGGTTTCCCTCGAAGTAACGATCGCCTTGCTGCAGAGCCCAGAATCCATAGCGTCCTGCATGGCAGCCACCGAGGGAAGTGGGCATCGGACCATTGCCGATCCACTGTACACGGTCTATCCTCTTGACGAGCAGGAAGGCGATGCCGAGTTCTGGAAGGGAGGTAGTATCTGGCGTCAGCGAGAACGTGACGTGCGTGGCAGGTCCTACTTTCTCCGTACGGATGCTGGTGGCGAGTCCGTCTTGCACCTTCGTCATGACATCTTCCGTAGTCTTAGGAAGTTTCTCCAACAAACGCGACGAAAGAGGCTTGGGGTTCACGGGGATTGACTGCCGTAGGATGATATTGCCTTTGGTATCGCAAATCTCAACGCAAAGCAGATTGATACGCGAGGAAGACGGCTTGGCAGGCAGTGCCAGCAGATACTGGGAAGTGGCATGAGGTGCACAGTCTGGCGAAAATGCCCCACGGGCGATGGTGTCACGGTCTTCAGAGAAAACCCAGTTGAAGGTGACGTGATCCCTGAGGTTCTGACGGTCAAAGCGGTTGACGATGTGAAGGCGCAGCTGATGCCCGTCGGTGCTCAGATATTTGTCGGCGATAAAGGCACGGGCATCAGACGACTGCGCCCATCCTTGAGCAAGAAAAAGCAACAGGCTTATGGCCAAAAATAAATTTCTGTTTCTCATTATCATCGTTTTTTTTGTATGCAAAGTCAGTAGCCCAGCCGCTTCAGCGTCTCGTTGGCATCGGGCACACTACCTGGAGCCTGTGAGTTGTCGTAGGTACGCCATACCAACGGTTTCTATGGGTATCGCCTCTATGGCAGCGGCGTGAGCGGATAGATGAGGTTCACGATGAGGATGTTGGCTGCGAGGATGATAAGGTTCATCAGCAGGCCGATGCGCATGAAATCGCTAAAACGATAGCCACCAGGACCGTAAACCAGCATGTGGGTGGGCGAGCCGATAGGCGTGGCGAAACTGCTACTGACACTAATCATCAAGGCAATCAGGAAGGGATAGGGCTCATAGCCCAGTTTTTCGGCGGCTTGGTACATAATAGGGAAGAACATAGCTCCGGCTGCCGTGTTAGAGATGAACTCGGTAATGAAGGTACCCACAAAGCATATGGCGGTCATAACCACCAGCGGATTGGTGCCACAGACATCAAGGATGCCGAAGGCCATCCGCTCGGCTATACCCGTCTTCTGGATGGCCAGCCCCAGCACGACGGATCCGGCAAAGACCATGAGGATATCCCAGTTGACGGCCTTCATAGCTTGGTCGGGCGAGCAACAGCGCAGCAAGAGCATGGCAAAAGCTGCAAGGAAGGCGCAATGGAGGAGCGGAAGGATACCCATGGCCGAGACGATGACCATAACCAGCATGATGAGCGACGAGAGGAGCGTCTTGGGACCTACGTTGACCACCTCTTCGCCCAGCACCAGACCGTGGGTCTTGGTCAGTTCCATGATCTCCTTGACCTGTCCGGCAAACACCAGATGGTCGCCACCCATGAGGAACTCGTTCTCATTGATGGGCACTTCAGCATTGTCGAAGTGGTACATTTTGAGCAGCCGTCCCCCGTTCACGTTCAATAGTCCGGCATAGCCCAGCGTCTCGCCGATGAACTTATTGTCTGAAGGTACAATCATCTCGACGGTATATTCGACCGTGTCGTCGAAGCTGGACTCTTGGGGCTTGCGGTCGGGCAGCAAACGGCGCATGGCGATGATGGAGAGCACACCGACCAAGAGACAGAACAGGCCCGGCAGGGTGGTGGCCAGGACGTTCATCGTGGTGCCCGTCTTGTCTGCATAGAGGCCGGAGATAATCAGGTTGGGGGGTGTGCCGATAAGGGTGCATACGCCACCCATGCCCGAAGCATAGCTCAGCGGGATAAGCAGTTTGGAGGGTGCAATGCCCAGCTTCTTGGACCACATCTTGACAATGCCCACGAAGAGTGTCACCACCGTGGTGTTGCTGAGAAAAGAACTGAGGGCGGCCACGGGCAGCATCAGCCTGACCACGGCGTGGGCATAACTTTTAGGCTGTCCGAGCAGATTCTTGACAATCCACTGCAGCACACCCGTATGGGTGAGGCCTGCCACCACGACAAACAGCACGCCGATGACGACGACCGAGGGGGAACTGATACCCGAGAAAGCTTCCTTGGCATCAAGGACTCCCGTCAGGTAAAGAACGGCTACGGCACTCAGAAACACCAAGTCAGCACGCAACTTGGTAAACAGCAGGACGGTAAACATGGAAAGTACAGTCCCGATAGTAATCCAGGCATGGAGATTAAATCCCCAAAAAACGAAAGATTCCAAAATATAATATCATTTATAAAGATTACGCAAAATTACAAATAAAAACAATACTGGCCAAAGAATTGGGACAATTTAAGAAAAAAAACAACAAATCTTTTACTCCGTATTCTTACTGTGCGGGTGACCCGGTGAATACTGAATCAGCATTTTCTGTACCTTGCCTTGCGCGTTCCTTATAATATGAATAGGGCCAAGGCGGTAGAGCACTGTGGGGGTAGAAAGGGTAGAGTGGGTGGTCTCGCGGATGCCGGTGCCGGTGGTGGCACTGAAGCGGAAGGCGGCAAGGCCGTCGGAGGACAGGGTGATGTCGGTGATGGACTTGTTCATGAGCAGGGTGCCGTCGGTATTAGGATTGATAAGTGTGGCGGCAGGCTGGGAGTCGTTGGTCAGCAGGTTGTTGGTTTCATAGGGATAGGGCCAGCCAGCACTCTGGTAGACGGAGGTGCGGTTGTTGGCAGGAATGATGCTGTAGCGCTTGTGGGAGTAGGTATTGGGAATGCCCGTTTGCCACGTGTCAGCATCGTAGTCGATATGGAACACGACGAGTCCGCCGCCGGGGAGTGACTGGTCCCAGCCTACTGGCTGACGGTTCTCCAACAGGTAGTATTCGTCGGCATAGCCGTCGTTGCGGATGAGATAGGCCACGGGGTGTTCTTCGAGCAGTGGCATGTCGGTGACTGAGATGTCTTCTGTGAGTTCTACAGGTGTGAGCCACCCCATAAGCCAGCGCTCGTGGGCGGAATAGCTGCAAGGGTGGTAGCCGCCGGCATTGTTGTTGCCGGAGTCCATGAGGTCCCAACTTTTCAGGAAGGAGGTAGAGCCGTTGTAGAGGTCGGGCAGTCCGAAGCAATGGCTATACTCATGGCAGATGGTGCCGAAGGTGCCGTAGGTGTTGCGCGAGGTGACTTCCTGCACGCAGCAGTAGCAGTCGACGAGGAAGTCCTGGCCGTCGCTGCTGACGGTGAGTGCCTTGCCACCATCATGCTCGCTGAGCCACCACTGGTGGGGCCAGATGCTGTTGGTGTCGCCGCCATCGTTCATGCCCTTGCCGGCATAGATGATGAGCAGTTGGTCTATCTGTCCGTCGTCGTCCCAGTCGTAGGGACTCCAGTCAATGCCGCGTGTGGAGAGCGAGTCGACGATGTCGCACACCAGAAAGCGCGAGTTCTCGTCGTCGGTGCTAGTGCTGCGATACTTGGTACGTTGGTCTGCAAGAGTCACATAGTGCAGGTCAAACGTCAGGTCGAGCGCACCATAGCTCTGGGCAAGGAAATAGTCATGGACGGACCCCACGAAGGCGTCTTCAGAGAAGTTGACCTCATTGAAGATGCGGTCCCAGAGCGTGAGGGGCTGTTGCTCCAGGAAAGTCTGGTCGGCAAAGGCAGCCAGCACGACGAGCTGGCGGTGCTGGCCTGTCATCTTGTTGGTGACAGCATCACTCTTCAGCATAGCGGCACGACGTGTCGTGACCGCATGATGAGAGAGCTGTGGCCGACAGTTGCGCTCCCCCTGTGCACTTATGCATAGGGGAAGCAACGCTGTCAGCAGTAATAATGCTATTTTCTTGGGCACCACGGTTTCAAGGTCTTGAAGAAGTCGTTGCCCTTATCGTCGACGAGGATGAATGCGGGGAAGTCCTCGACATCAATCTTCCAGACGGCCTCCATGCCCAGTTCCGGATACTCCACGCACTCAATGCTCTTGATGGAGCTCTGCGAGAGGACGGCAGCCACGCCACCGATGGTGCCGAGATAGAATCCGCCATGCTTCTTGCAGGCCTCGGTGACGACGTCGGAGCGGTTGCCCTTGGCAATCATTACCAGCGAGGCGCCATTGGCCTGGAACTCGTCAACATAGGGGTCCATGCGGTTGGCCGTGGTGGGACCCATAGAGCCACAGGGATAGCCCTCCGGTGTCTTAGCAGGTCCGGCATACAGCACGGGGTACTTCTTGAAGTAGTCGGGCATGCCTTCGCCAGCATCCAGACGAGCCTTCAGCTTAGCGTGTGCAATGTCGCGGGCCACAATGATGGTACCCTTCAGGTTGACGCGGGTGGAGACGGGATACTTAGACAGTTCCTTGCGTACGGCGTCGATGCCTTCGTTGAGGTCAATTTCGACACCCTTGCCACCCTCGCCCGGTTTGCGC
>CACWFV010000026.1 GCA_902760315.1 uncultured Bacteroidales bacterium
ACTGTATTTCGAATATCTCCTTTCTCCATGGGATTTTGCTGCTGCCTCATTGATTCTGCAAGAAGCAGGTGGTGTATGCTGCAGCCGTGAAGGCACGCCTTTGGACTTTACGTCACCCTCCGGCGTTTTGGCTGCTAACAATCCGGAAAACCTTCAGCGCCTTACTTCAATAGTGAAAGGCTTCGTATGAGAAATATCTTTAAACAAAAAAGCGAACTAATGAAACAGGTGACAGGTACCTGTTTCGCTATGATGATTTTATAGTCGTCCGTATCTTTTTTCAGTAACTTTTACTTGTTATTTCAGAATTTATATCTATCTTTGCACTCAAATAGAGATTGATTGCTTATGACACAGATTATTCTTAACGTCGAAAATGCAAGTCTTATCCCAAGCCTTAAAAAGATTTTGGGTGCGATAGAGGGGGTTACCATCAGTAAGCCCAAGAAGCCTTCGTACCGTGTCGATCCTTATGAGATAAGTCCTTCGGGCGATTCTTTCTTTGCCGACTCTCGTAATGTGAAAGCTGTCGAAGAAGATATAGCCAAGGCTCATCAGCCTGGAGCAAAATTCACGCGTCTTGAAAGCAAAGAAGACATTACCGAATTTATCAATTCTCTGTAGGAAATGACATACGCCATACTGCTTTCCGAACAGGCCAAGAAAGAGATTGCCGCCATCAAAAAGAGCGGTGACAAACCCACTATCAAGAAAATTACAAATATGCTTTTGGAACTTCAAGAGCATCCCCGTACAGGCACTGGTCAGGTGGAGCACCTGAAACACTACGTCTTTGAAGAGACGTGGTCTCGTCGTATCAACAAACAGTACCGGATGATCTACGAGATCCACGATGCCGAAGTCTTTGTTGCTGTTATTTCCTTGCGTTCTCATTACGGCCAGAAGTAAAACAGGTGACAGGTATTGATTCACACCACAAAGATGATGACGAGGCAGGTTGAGCTGACCCACAGGGGAACCTCCTGCTTGTCAAGACTTTTTTGACGGAAGACGTAGCCGAGGTGGAAATAGAGCTGCAGTGTACACATGCTGCTGAGCAGGAAGTTATCCAGTTCTTCATTTTTAAAAAGGAAACGGGGATGTACCCCGTCTCCTCGTTGTAATTGATATTATTTCTTCAGTTTAATTACGACCTTGAGCTTTGCTCGAGCTCGTTCACGCTCGGAGGCTGGGTAGGCTTGCGGCCTATCTTCAAGCCCTGCAGCGTCCACCAGTCGGTGTCATCGTCATCGGCAGAACCATTGACCGCGCTAATGCCTGTCAGCAGGCTGCTCAGGTCGATGACGTATGGATCCCACGACGTGCCGATGTTGTCGTCGCTGACATACATCAGCGAGTTGTCGATGTCGATAATCTCGCCGTCGATACAGGAGCGCAGCGTCATGGGCTGTCCAGCTCCCTCGCCGCTGACCACGAGGTAGTAGATGCCGTTGCTGTTGGCGCGCGAGGCACCGCGGCACTCGTCGCCTACGAAGGCAGCCACCTCACAGGTGTCGATGGACGAGCCATCGATGCCGAGCAGGCGGATGGCCATCGTCATGTTACTCGGATAGAGGCCGCGGTCCACGGGGTGGAAGATGCGCAGCTCGTCCTCCTCAGCGGCGCGTCGTGGTGCTGCCATGCGTGCCTTTGCCGATGCCGACGATGCCGCAGGATAGAGGAACGACTTCGCTATGCTGTCGCTGCTGCAGTAGAGGTAGCCGTGGCCGCCCTCCAGGGCTTTCAGGCTGCCCTCCCAGCCGTAGGGGCCGTAGATGGCCACGGCGGTCTGGCTCTTCACGATGTCGCCCACCTTCGGGTTGGCGGCGGCCAGCGCCTCGTCGACGGTCATCGTCGTCAGCGGCGTGTAGGCTATCCAGTTCCAGCCCTTCGAGAGCGTGACGGCGCGTTCTGCGTCCTCCTTCAGCTGTCGGCCCGAGACGGCGAGCAGGCTGTTCGGGGCCTCCTTCTTCGTGGTGGGCAGGCGGTCAATGCGCAGCTTGTACATGGCGTTGGCCACGGGCTGCAGCGTGCCGTTCCACTCGGCGCCGTTGTAGTCACTGAACAGCGTGCGGTCCTTGATGAGCAGCTGCCAGTCGGCATAGTCGGCGAAGATGTGGTCGAGGTAGGGCGATTTCGGCACCACGCCGAAGGCTATCCAGTTCCAGTTCAGGTGTACGGGTATGAGCTGCTCCACGTTCTCGCTCTTCGTCCAGATGGCGGGATGGTCGAAGTTGCCTATCAGCCGGTCCTGCTGGAAGGTGATGTCGATGGGGGAGCCATCGACCGCGATCTGCGCGTCGGTGTAGGCTACGCCCTGCGTGGCGTCCCAGATGCGGAAGCTCAGCGTCTTGCCCATGTCGGCTGCGGGGGTGTCCTTGCCATAGACGGTCATCGTCACGTAGGCTGCTCCGCGTACACGCTCCGGCGATGCCACGCCTCGGCACTCGTCGCCGATGAAGGCAGCCACCATGCTCTCCGCGTTCTCCATCAGTATGCCGTTGATGTACACCTGACCGACGATGCTCATCTGGTGCTCGTACTTCGTCGGGTCAACGGCCCACTGCGGCCGTTCGCCGCGCACCTTCATCACGATGCGCATCGGCTCCTGTATGCCGTTGTTGCCCTGCAGACCGATGGTCGCGTCGTAGTTGCCCACGGGCGTCAGCGGGTTCACCCGGAAGCGCAGCGTCTTCGTCCTGAGCGGGCTCACGTCGTCGCTGCGCTCGCTATCGACGAGCGAGAGCCACTGCGGCATATTATATAAGGTGTAGTACTCCGTGCTGCCGCTCTTGTTCTCGATATCGACGTCGAAGGTATAGTCCTCGCCGTACTTCTTGATGACGTTCACCGCACCTTGTCGACGGTGATGTTGAGCGTGGTGCCCTCCAGCTGGCGTGCCGTGAGGCCGACCATCGACAGGTTGATGACCACCTTGCGGTCCGAAGCCACGGGCGTGGCGGTGAGCACCGTCTCGTCGGGCGCGTTCTTCAGCGGCGGCGTGAGGGCGATCAGGCTCGTCGTGTCGGCGGGCAGCACCATGGCAGCGGCCTTCGGAACCATGTTCTCCAGCGCAATCACCTTCGTCGTGACGCCGTTCTCCTCGCCAGTCTTCTCGAAGGGATAGTAGGCCACGAGTCCGCGCGAATACACGTCGGCGGTGTCTATCGTGTTGTACATGTTGCTGAGCAGGCGGCTCTCGCTGAGCGCGGCGTGCCAGATGCGTATCTCATCGACGAGGGCCAGCATCTGGTTGTTCCTGCCCACGACGAGGCTGGTGCCCTGGATGGGCGGCACGTCGGCCTCGGGGATGACAGCCGTGCGCTGTCCGTCGAGGTAGAACGAGGCGGCCTGTCCGCGCACCACGTTCAGCGCGTAGTGGTGGTAGCGGCGCAGGTCGGGGAAGGCCTCATGGCTGGCCACCACCTGCGACTTCTTGCCGTAGTCGAGCACCAGGTTCTGCAGGCTGTCGAAGCGCAGGTGCAGGTTCGTCACCGTGTTCAGGTTCGTCATCGGGCTGTACGGGTTGGGCGTGGCGGTCTCAAACACCGTCTCGCCCTTCGGGTTGCCGCTCTTGTTGTACCACATTTCTATGGCGTAGCTCTCGCCATCGCTGGTGCCCACCTGCGTGATGTCGGCCATGACGCCCTCCGGCTTGTTGATCATCAGCCCGTAGTTCTTGTTCTCCAGCTTCCACATGTCCTTCACCACGAAGTCGTGCGTGTGGCGCAGGTCGCCGGCCACGGTGCCGTGGCCCTCGTCCATGGGCCAGAAGTTGGCCAGTCCATAGACGTAGCCGTCCTTGGCATTGTACTTCTCCTCGTTGGCTTTCGACAGGTCGCGGCAGTAGTTGTAGAGGCCCAGCGAGTGGATGTCGGCCTCCACGGGGCCGAGGTACAGGCGGTTGTCCGAGAGGTAGTGTACGGCCTGCACGTTCTCCATCGTCACCGGTCGGTTGCTGAACAGGTCGATGTTATCCTTGTCCTGCAGGGCCAGCATGTTGAACACCTTCTTCTCCGTGTCGTAGTTCAGGGCGAAGAACGTCCACTTGTCCTTCGGCACGGCGGCGTCGCTGCGGTAGGTGTTGTTGCCCATCGTCACGGTGACGTAGCCGTCGTCGCCGATGCTCAGGGCGAAGTTGTCGGTCTTCTCGCCCAGGTGCAGGATGGTGCCCGCCTCGTGCCAGTTCAGCCAGAAGTCCATGGCGAAGCTGCTCGTCAGGAACACGGGGTTCACCGTGCGCGGCATCATCTCCTCGAAGGGCACCAGCTGGTAGGCCACGTCGTGATGCACCTCGCTGCTGTTCAGCTTCGCCGTGACGACGACGTTGTCGCCGCCCACGTAGCCCGGCACAATGTCCTCGTTGAACTCGATGGCCATCTGGTCGCCATAGCCCAGTATGCCGTTGGTCGGCGCGGGCGTGTAGAGGTTGATGGGCAGCGTGCGGTCCTTGATGACGGCGGCCACGTCGCTATACACATGCACTTGCTCCGTGCCGTAGGGCGTGGTGGTGAAGGCGCGGAACTCGTAGTTGCCCTCGGGATAGGCCAGGTTGCTCGTCATGTCGAGTGCCAGGCGCAGGTCGCCCGTCTTGGGCAGCAGCTTGTGGCTCAGGCTGTCGCGGCCAATCGTGTCGTTCGGGTTCACCCACCACGTGTGCAGGTCGGTCCACTGCGTGCTGCCCTGGAAGCGGTACTGCACGCCCACGTTCCTGAGGTTCTTGAACTGGCGGTTGAAGCCCTTCAGCCTCATCTGCAGCTCTCCGCCGGGCGTGTTGCTGTTCACCACCGGCTCGTCGATGGCCAGCTCCACGGGCGACGACGACGGCACGAAGTGTACGTTCAGCTTGCACTCGTCGTAGATTTTGGCAGGCTGATACGACGATTCAAACCACAGTACGACGCCTTCGTAGTCGAGCACGCTCTGGTCGGTCTGGCGCACGGTGATGACCTTCTTCACCGTCTCGCCGGCGGGTATCATCACGCCGCGGCCGTTGGCAGGCACACCGTCCATCAGCACCTCTAAGCCTTGCTGGTTGTGAATCTCAGCCACGTCGAGTAGGTAGGTGAACGGATACGTCTGGTGGACCGTCGTGCCGTTGGTCAGGTGCAGGGTGAACTGCCCCGTGCCGCCGGCAGGAATGTCGGTCAGCGTGGCGCTCGTGCCGCCTACCTCGCCGTCGGTGCTGATGCGTATGACGGGCTGCTCCATGCGCTCCGTGCCGTAGGAGATGACGTGCTTCTTCTCCGGCTCATAGTATCGGGCCAGCTCCTCGCCCTCGTAGGGGTTGTAGCTCTGGCCGCCGCGCAGCAGGAAGATGTCGCTCCACCCCTTGGGCGATTTGTAGATATCAACGGTGAAGTCGGTGCCGGGATTGCCGTCGCTCAGATCGTAGTCAAACTCGGCATAGGTCTTTGTGTTATCAAGCGAATCGCCTACGACTTCACTGCCGGTATAGCCGTTTTCTGTCTTCAGCGTCCAGTTGGTGCCAAATTCCAAAGTCGTTAGACATGCCCTCAGTACATGCTTCACCTCATAGACACCCCCCACACTTCCGGAGTGTGTGTCCGTATTCGTTTTGGTGGTGTCACGCCTTTCAGAATAGGTATAGCTCGTTCCACCGTCGAATGAGCGGTTGCCTTTGCTGCACTCGGGGTTCTGGAAGGCATCCAACTTGTCTTTCTCGTTTTCTCTCAGACGCTCTTTCCACTGGCTTATCTGCTGGTTGTAGTGCAACACCATGTCCTGCGACATGCCCCCTCGCTTCACTTTCCAGATGTATGTGCTGTCCTGGCCGTAATTGGCATCGGATGGCTCCTTCCACGTCAGGTACACGTCCTGGTCCGTGTTGTTTTCATAGTTCACGGCGGTCAGGCTGTCGGCATACTCCAGGAGCGAGTTGCGCGTGTCTATCAGTTTCGGTATCATGGTCTCCTCTATCTCACGTGTGGTGTACATGAAGTCAGTGGCGATTCTGTCATTGACGCTCACGGCCTCCTTCAGCCCTAAGACGATGCCGCTGGCCTCGCGGTGGAAGCCCAGCTTGCGGCAGGTGCCGATGATATAGTTGTGCGACTTTCCGATGAACACGTCGCCCATGGACCCCACATACCGCGAGCCGGTACTGGTGCTGATGTTCGATGCTTGTGTATAGACGTAGGTATTCTCTCGCTTATTGGTCCAGGAATACTGGCCTGTGATGCCGGCAACCATCGTCGTTGTGGCCTTGGATGAGCTGACAATGGCCACGCCCATGCCAGTTACATTGACAACATCGGAGCCCCATATAATATCAATGAGTCCACTCTCTTTCGAATAAAAACCGTTTGTGCGGCTCTCTATCTTGGTCCAGGTCTTTCCTTCCTTCCATGTGGTCTTGCTCTTGGCTCCGGGCGGGTCGCGCAGCACCATATCCACGTGGTCGGGGCCTTCGGTGATGAAGTTGTTGGCATTGGTCAGTTCGCCAAAGACGATGCCGTCCAGCGACTGTCCGCTGTAGGTGCGCTTGTTGCGCTCGAAGGTCATGCTGTAGCGGCGCGTGTAGGGGTACGTCACGTTGGGGGCGCCAGTGGTGAACTTGATGCTGAATTTACCCATATCGTCCAATTTCACCTGGTTCCTCTTCAGATTATAGATGTCACCATCCTTCAGGTCGGTCCTACTTGGATCGGTGACCCTGGCCACCACGTCCTGTTCGCTGCTCATTTCGTTGGCAATGGTCACCACCTGCCCGTTCAGGGCTACGGTGTCGTTCACCGCCTTGTCCGTGCCCTTGTCGTAGTTGGTGTATACCTCATAGCCACGCAAGTTGAAGAAATATTCCTTGTCGCGGGCAAAGACGGGGTACTTGTAGGTGTAGTAGATGCTGCCGTCGGCCTTCTCCACCCAGATGTCCTTGATGTCAACCTGCTCAATGCTGCTCAGGGGGTATTCCAGCATCTCCTGCTCGCCGAAGGCTTTGCTGCCCTCCTGTGTCACGACGAGCTGCGGCTGGGCGAAGTAGGTCTTCACCATCTTCGTGTTGTAGCTGTACTTCACCCACGTGGTATCGGCACTGTTTTCCAACACCATGCGCACCGAGTCGCTGCGCATGTCGTTGCGTGCGCTGGTCATGTCTATTTCCGGCAGTTCGGTGAACTCTATCGGGTTGGCCGACTTGTTCGACTCCACCTTGATGCTCTTCACCGTGTATTTCAGCGGGGGCAGCAAGGCGGAGAACTCGCCCGTCACGGAGTCGGTGTGTATGAAGATGTAGTGGTCCTCGCCGTTGCGGAAGCCGGTGTGGGTATGGCTGTTCACGCTCACCGTGTCGCTCGCCCACGTGCGGTTCTGCTGGTGGGTCTCGGTGGTGCCTGTCTTGCAGTTGAACGACAGCTTCTCGCTGTTCACCTTCAGCGTAATCTTGGCCACGCCGATGTTGTTCACCGACGGTCTGCCCACGATGCGCTCGTTCCGGCCGAAGCCCACGCCCAGCGAGTCGTTGCGCTCGCCGCCGGCCACGCGGCCCACGAAGTTCACCAGCGTGGAGTCCTGGAAGTTGTAGTTCACGGCGTCGTTGAAGTTATACCTGCCGGTCAGGGGGAAGCGTCCGCCGCCCACCATCTTGTGGTTGTCGAGCTTCACCTCCACGTAGTGCTCGCCTATGGGCACGCTCACCTCGTAGTAGCCCTCGTCGTCGGTCTTCACCGACTCGCCGTCCTTCGACTGCGGCTGGCCGTCCACATAGAGTATGGCGCCCTCCACGGGGATGTTGGTGTCCACGTAGTGTACCTTGCCCTTCATGGGGAAGCTCGACACGTCCTCGAAGTCGATGTTGTTGGCCGTCAGGCTCGTCGGGCTGACGAACATCGAGCGCGTGCCGGGCGAGAACTCGTGGATGCCCATCATCGGAGCCACCTCGTAGTTGGTGCCACCGCTCTGGAAGGGGATGCCCTTGATGATATAGTTACCCTTGCTGTCGGTCATGCCGTAGAGTTTCAGCCGCTGCGGACTGTTGGCGTCGGGCAGCACGTTGGCGCCCACCTCGGGGTGGTTCAGCTGGTAGAGGCCGTCCTGGCAGGCTATGTCGAAGGCGTAGCGCTTCACGCTCAGGCCCTCGTCGAGGGGCCAGTAGAGCACCATGCCCTGCTCCGTGCCGCCCAGGATGCGGGCGTAGGTCTCGGTAATCTCGTCCTCGCTGAGGGCGCGCTTCCACAGGCGCACGTCGTCCACGTGGCCCTTGAAGCCGTTGCCCTGTGTGCGCGTAGCCGCCGGACCGCCGATGCTCAGCGTGGGCAGCGTGGCCGTGGTGCTGCCCACGGCGTTCCAGGTGGTGGCGGCAGCGGTCATCGTGGCCTTCTGCAGCGACTCCGTGCCGGTGTAGAACGTCCACGTGCCGCCGCTATAGACGGCTGCCACGTGGGTGAAGTCGATGTTGTCGAACACGAGGTTCTGGAACTCCTTCTCCGTCTTGCCGCCCTTCGAGCGGTCGATGGCATAGAGGTGGAAGCGGCCGCCCGACTCCTTCACGCCTATCTCTAAGGCGCCGGCTATCTGCACTATCTGCTGCTGCGACGCGCCGCCGGCTGCCGTGCTCTGCGGACGCGCCCACAGCTGCAGCGTCAGCGGCTGCTGGCCGTTGAGCACGCTCTCATACGTACTGCCGTCGGCACGCCACTGCAGGCCCTCGCCCTCGCCGTCGATGCGGCGCGAGAAGTACTGCGGCTGGTTGTCGTCGGTGGTGCTCGCCTTCACCAGGTTCACCCTTACGCCCTCCACCGCCGTGCCGGAGCCGTAGGCGATGTGGCCGGTGATGGTGCCGCGGGCCTGCGAGAAGCCGGGCTTGACGATCATGTCGCTCTGCTTCAGCTGCTCGTCGCACAGGGCACCGAAGGCCTGCACCGCATACTCATAGTAGGTGCCGGCCTGGGCGCGGTCGTCGGTATATTCGTATTCGCTGAAGGTGCCGTGCTTGGAGCTGCTCAGCGTCACCCAGTCGCTCTCGCCCACGATGCGGCGCAGCACGCGGTAGTAGATGTCGTGCTCCCTGTCGGGACTCTCCACCTTCCACGCCACCACCACCTTCTGCTCCTCGGTGCCGGTGGTCACCGACAGGTCGCTGATGTAGGTGCTGGAGGGCAGGCTGGCGCCGAGAATGTCGGAGCAGAACTGGGTGTTGTTGACCACGACGCTCACGCGGTACTCCCTGGGGTCGCAGGCCGAGCCGGCGAGCTTCACCTCGGCGGTGTGCTTGTTGGGGTCCAGGCTGAGCTGCTGCTCCTCGGACCACGAGTTGCTGCTGCCCGCACTGCGGCTCTCCACGCTCCACTTCAGCCCGCTCAGGGGGATGTTGTACTCCCACGTCAGGCGTATCTTGTCCGTTTCGCTCTTGTCGTGCGTCAGCGTGATGGGTATCTCCAGCTTGTTGCTGATCGAGGCCTCGTTCCACAGGTCGTAGTCCGTGGGCGTGCTGCCGTTGCCGTAGCCGGGCAGCTTGGCCAGATTCTCCCTATACTTGTTCTCCAAGACCGAGGGCAGGAAGATGACGCGGTAGGTGTACTCCTTGTTGTAGTCGATGCCGTCGTCGGTCAGTTTCAGCGACGAGGCGTCGCCGTTCAGCGTCTCCACCAGCGTGTAGTCGGTGGCAGCGCCGTTCTTCTCGTAGCGGATGACGTACCACTTGCCGTCGTAGCGGCAGGCGACGTTCTGTTCTTTATTGCCGTTGTAGCCCTTCGCCTCGTCCTGGCGCGTCCACGTCACGACGTTCTTCTTGTTCCACTTGTCGAACTCCACCGACACCGATTTCGGCCGCGTGTAGGGCTTCACGAAGAAGCCGTCAGCCCAGGGCTGGCTCAGCGTGTGGTCCGAGGGAACGATTTTGCCTTTATTCTGCGGCTTCGGCTTCACCAAGCCGCGACATTCTACGAAGACCGGTACGGTGTAGGCACCCTTGGCCTTGTCTGCCGACGGGGTGAGCGGCCAGTAGCTGTACGCCATGTCCATCTTGCCGTTTGTCTCGTTCGTGTAGGAAATCTTGTTGCCGTCGGCAGTGGTGAAGGTGTTGTTCCTCGAACTCTTATTGTCGTTGTCGTAGTGGTAGTACAGGTTCATGTTGTAGCCCTGCGCGTCGTAGCTGCTGTTGTTACGCTTGTCGGGCACGCCGGCGGCCTTGAAGGTCAGCATACCCCCGTCGCCCCAGTCCGCCGAGAGCTTGGGCATCGGCTTTTCAGTCTCAAGACCGATCAATGTGATGTCTTTCTCGTATTCTATCCAGCCTGCATCACCCTTAATATCGTCGCTAGTACCATTATATTTCCACGACACCTTCTGTTTCATCACGATGCGTTTCACACCGTCTTCAAATGCCTTGGTCGAGGGCGCGTAGTACACTTGGACATCATTTCCTTCTATATTGCTAACCCATACCTTTCCCCAGGTATGGTCCTTATCTACTAAGGGAGTATAGGATTCTTGCAAATAATCTTTCTTCCACGTCTCGACCAGATGCTTGGTGCCGTCGGATGTCACGAGATAAATCTCTCCTTCGTATAAGAATGTTGATATGGACTGATTATTTAAATTCCTGCCCCAATGCACACCAGGAAAATAGTCTTGATTTACTTTGACATCGAATCTCCAATAGAACTGGTCATTGTTGATGTTGAACTTATCTTTGGTTTCAAAATAGGCACAATTATTATTACCTGTACCTGAAACCATAAAGTAATCAGAACGGCCATGACATCTGTAATTTCCTCCCCCAGCGTCTGTTTGGGTAAAATCGAATGATTGCTGCTCCGCCCACGCCGTGCTTCCCCCTCCAACGAGCATCACGAGCATGAGCAATAGCACTTGCAGCCCGAAGCCTCCGTGCCTGTTCTTTCTCTGTGTAGCCCCCGCCCCTCGGCACACTGGCCACGATGATTGTCGTTGTGTTGTCTTCATATCGTTATTTGTTTTTAGTTTATTATTATTATCATTATCAGCAGTGGATGGTCACAAATGTATGGGCAAAAAACAATCAGACCTCCTTGCAAGTTTGCAAGAAAATCCATATATCAGTCGGCAATCTCCATCATGTCGAAGTACATCAGTCGGGTATGCTCATCCTCGTCCTTCTTCGTCAGGTGGAGAAACCCATTCTTCTCGTAGAAGGGAACAGCGGAGAGGTAGGCATCAACAGTGATGAAGCGGAAGGCTGACCGTCCATGCTCAGCATGCAGCATAGCTTTAATGGAATCCATCAAGTCAGTGCCAATATTTCTACCGCGATAATTGAGAGACACAGCGAAACGGCCTATCTTGATGGTCGGATAACTACGAAACTGTTTGCTCTGAGGGAAGTTGGCACGAACCTTTTTCCAACGGCTTCCAATCACTTCGTCCTTACTTACTTTGTCATTGAGCAGACAGAAATAGGCAACTACACGTCCATCATCTACCAAGATGAACGTGTTGGCGACACGCAGTGCGAGCGAAGGTTTAGCATCCTCAAAGAGGAAATTGTTCAACTGTTCGTCACCGCAGTCGAACTCAGTGATTTCAAAGTCAGGAGTCAGCTCTACCAAGTCCATATCTTACCAATGGAAGTTGATGTACGATTTGGCACGAGCGTAACCTTCCTCTACTTTTCTGAGGTTCTCGGCCCGTTGTTCCTTGCTCATGTGCTCTACCTCCAGCCTTCGCATCTCGAAGTTGAAGGCATCCTCGCCCTTCAATACGGGGGTTTCTCTGATAGGTCTTGCCATAATAAATACGTATTTAAGTTGAATATTCGGTACAAAGATACAAAAAATATCGTAACATTCTTCCATTTTGCAGGAAAATTTGGGGCATACAACTAATATTCTACAAGAGTACGTGTCTTTTCTCTGTCACAGTCACGCCTAACGTTCAATCATACAGAACGTTAGGCGTGACACTTGTTCCTGAGTGCTTGGCCAACCGGCTTGATGGCGACTGCTCTGTGCTTATTACTTAACGAATCAAAATGAAACAAAATAGATGTTAATTGATACTTGTTTTTGGTTCTGTTGAACGTTGCAAAGACAGCCAACAGCTTCGACGTCAAGAAACAGGCAGTACGCAAAAGTGTCTCATTATCAGGTGGTTTCATATCAGCTGTATTTGCCGTCCGTATCAGCCTAAGTGACCGTCCGTGTCAGCCTGACCTGTTTCGTGCGACGGCCGTCGCACATATTTTTGACGGCCGTCGCAAATATCTTCGACGGCCGTCGCACGTTTCAGCATAGCATAAAATGGAGGATCGCTCTTGCATAGATGGAAGGTAGCCAACCCAAACTATATCGTGTCAAGGTAGGCCATAGCTACGTCTACAAGCGCTTCGACCAGTAGGTGCCCCCTTAGAATCAAGTGTCACGCCTAACGTTCTGGATGACTGAACGTTAGGCGTGACGGTGATATTTTTTTAGGCACTCAACTCTCATTATTTATAGGTATTTAAGGGCACAAAGCATGGGAATGTGGAAAATAATTAGTACTTTTGCAGACAAAAGTATTGAGGTAAGGTCATGAAACTATCAGAAATGAAGACCGGCGAGCAGGCCGTCATCGTGAAAGTTCACGGTCACGGCGGTTTCCGGAAGCGCATCATAGAGATGGGATTTATCAAGGGCAAGGCTGTGGAGGTGTTGCTGAACGCTCCGCTGCAGGACCCTGTGAAATATAAGCTGATGGGCTATGAGGTCAGTCTGCGCCGGCAGGAGGCAGAGATGATTGAGGTGATGTCGGCCGAGGATGCCTCACAGCTGAAGCCTGCGGAAAGCGGGCGCCAGGCGCTGATAACCCGCGAAACGCACCCCGACGACTACCTGCAGCACATGGCGCTGCGCGAGCACCGCACCATCAACGTGGCGCTGATAGGCAACCCCAACTGCGGCAAGACGTCGCTGTTTAACTTTGCTTCCGGTGCTCACGGACATGTGGGCAACTACAGCGGCGTGACGGTGGACGCGTCGGTGGCTCATGCCAGTTTCTTCGGTTACGAGTTCAACCTGACGGACCTGCCGGGCACGTATTCGCTATCGTGCTATTCGCCAGAGGAACTGTACGTCAGGCAGCACCTGTCTGAGCAAATGCCCGACGTGGTCATCAACATCATTGACTCGTCGAACATAGAGCGCAACCTCTATCTGACCACACAGCTGATAGACATGGACCTGCGCATTGTGGGGGCGCTGAACATGTATGACGAGTTCGAGGGCCGCGGCGACAAGCTGGACTTGCAGACGCTGTCGACGCTGTTTGGCATACCGATGGTGCCGACGTCGTTCAAGAGCGGCATGGGCGTGAAAGAACTGTTCAAGGCCGTCATCCAGGTGTATGAGGGCAGCAGCAAGGAAGCACGCCACCTGCACATCAACTACGGCCACGAGATAGAGGACGGTATACGCCACATACAGCAATACCTGAAGCCCGACCCGTCGGTGCATACTCGCTACTCGACCCGCTACGTAGCCCTGAAACTGCTGGAGCACGACACCGACATGGAGCACTTCATCAGCCAGCGGGCAGGCAGCCAGACGGCACGCATCATGGCAGCTCGCGACAAGGCCTCGGCTCGTGTGCAAGAGGAAACGGCACAGGAAGCAGAGACGGCCATCATGGATGCCAAATACGGATTCATCAATGGTGCGCTGAGAGAGGCTGGGTTCCAGCAGGGCACGAAAAAGGATACCTACCGGACGACCCACCTGATAGACCGTGTGTTGTCGCACAAATACCTGGGATTTCCCATCTTCTTTGCCATCCTGTTCCTGATGTTCCAGACCACCTTCGTGCTGGGCCAATATCCGATGGACTGGATAGATGCCGGCGTGGAATGGCTGGGCCAGTGGGTAGCGGCGTCTATGTCGGAAGGTCCGCTGCGCTCCATGCTGGTCGACGGCATCATCGGTGGAGTGGGGGCGGTCATCGTCTTCATGCCCCAGATACTGATACTCTACTTCTTCATCTCGCTGATGGAGGATTCGGGCTACATGGCTCGTGCGGCATTCATCATGGACCGGCTGATGCACGGCATGGGGCTGCACGGCAAGTCGTTTATTCCGCTGGTCATGGGCTTCGGCTGCAACGTGCCGGCGGTGATGGCCACACGCACCATTGAGAGCCGTCGGTCGCGACTGATCACGATGCTCATCCTGCCCTTTATGTCGTGTTCGGCCCGGCTACCTATCTATATCATGATTATCGGGACATTTTTTGCCGTGGAGTACCAGTCGTGGGTGATGTTGTCGCTCTACGTGATGGGCATCCTGATGGCTGTCATTGTGAGCAAGGTGTTCTCCACCTGGATTATCAAGGGCGAAGATACGCCGTTTGTCATGGAACTGCCGCCATACCGGTGGCCGACGGCCAAGGCCATAGGGCGCCACACGTGGGAGAAAGGCAAGGAGTATCTGAAGAAGATGGGTGGCATCATCCTGGTGGCCAGTATCATCGTCTGGGCGTTAGGCTATTTTGGTCCGAAGGGTACAGCGCAGGATATGGAACAGTCGTTTATAGGACTGATGGGTCAGTGGATAGCACCGCTGTTCACGCTGCAGGGCTTCAACTGGCAGCTGGACGTGTCGCTGATAGCCGGTGTGGGCGCCAAGGAGATTGTGGCCTCGACTATCGGTGTGCTGGGCGGACTGGAAGACCTGTCGCCTCTGGCAGCCTACTGCTATCTGCTGTTTGTGCTGCTCTACTTCCCCTGCATAGCCACCATCGCTGCTATCAAGCACGAGACGAACTCGTGGCGTTGGGCCATGACAGCTGCTGTCTACACCACATGTCTGGCGTGGGTGGTCAGCGCGGTAGTCTACCAGATAGGCAGTTCGTTCTGAGCGACACCCTGCTGAGAGAGAAAGAAAAGAGGGAGAGACTTACTCGTGGTGGTAGGGCTCTCCTTTAATAATAGTACACGCGCGATAGATTTGCTCTGTGAACGTAAGGCGAATCATCTGGTGTGAGAAAGTCATCTTGGAAAGACTCAGTTGCTCGTTGGCACGGCCATAGACAGCAGGTGAGAAACCATAGGGGCCTCCGATGACGAAGATGAGTCGGCGGGCGGTCTGCTGCTTCTGCTCCAGCCAGCGTGCAAACTCAATGCTGCGGTATTCGCGGCCGTGCTCGTCGAGCAGGACGACGGTGTCGCTGGGCTGCAACTGCTTGAGGATGAGTTCGCCCTCGGCCTGTTTCTGCTGTTCCTCCGTCAGGCTTTTGGTATTCTTGAGTTCGGGGATGGTTACGATGTCGAAAGGCATGTAGTGGCCAATGCGCTCGGCATAGTCGTTGATACCAGCCAAGAAGTGCTTATTGACAGTCTTACCAACCTGTAGGAGTATTGTCTTCATACATCAAACATCTTACCTCATACATCTGACATCTGACATCTCACCTTGTAGAGTGGAAACCTTCCATGTTTTCGTAGCGATGTGCCATCATTCGCTGATAGATGTTGCGTAGCCAGAAAGGTTCCGTCAGGGTGATGGCCAGACCGACGATGAGCATGACCCAGTAAGCGACATCAGCCGTAAAGACAACTTGCAGCAGGAGAATGATGACGACAGGTGCAAACATAGCTGTCATGGAGACAATAATCTGCCACTTGTTCTCTATCTGGTTTTTTCCGGTCAGCTTCTCGTTGAGCGGCAACGTCTGCTTGTTGTAGACGGCCATCTGGAAGAGTAGGAAATAGATGGGTCCGGTGACGGTGAAGAGATAGGCCAGCACCATGAGCAGTGAGAACCTACCCATAAAGACGGGTATGAGTGTGATGAGGAAAGGCAGCAGCAGTACGGCACAATAGTAGTAGTACTTAGCGCGCAGCAGCGTGAGGATGTTCTCTTTGTGCACCATCAGCAGGTCGATATAGTTGCCTTCAGGACACATCACCTTGGTGAGGTTGACGGCACCGAAGAAGACGAAGCAGTAGAGGCAGAAGAAATTGCGCTCGAAGCCGGATTGGTAGATGTCGAGGAAGGAGATGGCCAGCGAGAAGAAAGTGATGATGCAGACACCCTGGATGAAACGCCCACGGATAGCCTTGTTGCGCATGGTGCTCTTGATTTCCAACTTCAGGTATTCGCCGATTTGACCGAAGCGGTTCAAGGCTTGGAACTCGGAGACGTGCTTTAGCTTGGTCTTCTCGTTCTTGGAGATTTCATCGTAAATAAGGCGCATCTGCATATAGCGGTTGATGGCGAACAACACGATGAAAAGGACGGCAAAGAGCAGGAAGCACCACCAAGAGAAGGCATAGTCGGACAAGGCGTTGCCAAGGAAGTCGAAGACGGCATCCAGTTGACCGTCAGAAAGTATAAAGAAGGGCAGAATGAGCGTGCCGTAGAAAAGGGCAGGCAGTGCCCACCAGAACAGACTCTGATTGACGAGGGTGCGCACCAGCAGATACCACTGGCTGTTGACCAGCACCATCAGGTGAGCCAGGCAGAGCATGCCGAGTGCTGCCCATCCGGTCAGTCCTCCACACCAGACGATGAAGGTGTAGGGCAGGACGAGCGTCATCCACACCAGATTGCCGCCATCCAGCAACTGCTGGACGAGGAAACACTCTATGGCGCTGTATTTACTAATAGGTGTCAACAGATAGGGTTTCACCAGCATCAGGGGCGTCTGCTGGGTGGCAAAACGTAAACCGAAGTCGAAGATGAGCAGGAACGGCAGGATGAAGAACAACATCTCCGGTGAGCCTTCCTTGGCTGCTAACCACCCGAAAAAAGTTCCTAAGGCAATGAATTCTACGGCAAAGATAGCCATGGCGATGTATCCGAAAAGCTTGCCGTACTGGTTGGCCTCGAACATGACGTTGCGCTTCTCGCTCAGTTTTACGTTCTTGCGCAACAGAAAGAATAGCCTAATCTTGTTCATCTCAAGTCAATAACTTCTGCGTTGGGGAAATCTTTGGAATTGAAACGGAACATTCCATCGGACAACTTGCTTTGCTTGAAGCCGGAGATGGTGATGGTGGTCCAACTCTTTTGTTGGCGCATGCGTATCTGCGATGGAATGTAGGTTTTCTGGTTGACGGTGATGTACATCTCTTGAATGCTGCGCTTGCCAGTTGCGGTCAGATGTACGATGAAACTGCCGTTTTTCTTCTCCATCGTGTACTTATAGCCCTTTTGGTACATATAGATGAAGTTATAGGGATTGATGGTGGCCAGTTCAGCTTCTGACGGATTGGCCACGTTGACCTCCTCGTTCTTCTTGAGGTAGGTCCACTGGGTCTTGCCGTCGAACCAAACAGTGGCCTGTGGCGTAGCGGCATGGAACTTACGTCCCTTGATGGCTATGGTACCGCTGGTGTTGAACTGTTCCCCCCTCATGGAAAACGAGGCCTTGGCTCCCGACTTTGCGGCAACGACGGCTGCCGTCTTGTCGAGCACCTGCTTGGCAGTCTGTCCGTATGACGCTATGGCAAGCAGCAGCGCCACTGCTGTAGTTATGATCTTCTCCATTGTGATAACAGATTTTCCAGACTCATTTCGTCGGTGATTAATACTTCGCGAGGCTTCGAGCCATGAGCGGCGCCTACGATGCCGGCTTTCTCCAGCTGGTCCATCAGTCGTCCGGCGCGGTTGTAGCCAATGGCAAACTTGCGCTGGATAAGACTCGTCGAGCCACTCTGCTCGCGGACTATCAGACGGGCTGCATCCTCGAACATGGGGTCCAGGTGCTGCATGTCAACCTCGCGACTCTCGCCAGCCTCACCGTCGTCAGTATCTGGCTCAGGCAGTTCGAAGGCAGAGATGTAGCCTTGCTGATTGGCAATGAACTGATTGATGCGCTCCACCTCCGGAGTGTCGACAAAGGCACACTGTACGCGAACCGGTTCGCCGCCATTCAGGTAGAGCATGTCGCCACGGCCTACTAACTGCTGGGCACCGGGACGGTCCAGAATGGTGCGTGAGTCAATCATGGCACTCACCTTGAAAGCGATACGGCTGGGGAAGTTGGCCTTGATGGTACCTGTGATGATGTTTGTCGTAGGACGCTGCGTGGCAATAATCATGTGTATACCCACGGCACGGGCCAGCTGAGCGATACGTGCTATTGGCAGCTCCACCTCCTTGCCTGCGGTCATAATCAGGTCGCCAAACTCGTCGATGACTACTACGATGTAGGGCATGAAGTGGTGGCCGTGGTCAGGATTGAGCTGTCGGTCGATGAACTTCTTGTTATATTCCTTGAGGTTGCGCGCCTGAGCCATTTTCAGTAAGTCGTAGCGCGTATCCATCTCCTTGCAGAGTGAGTTCAGCGTGCGCACCACCTTGGTGACGTCGGTAATAATGGGGTCGGCATCGTCGTCTGAAATCTTGGCCAGAAAGTGCTTCTCTATGTTAGCATAGATGCTGAACTCCACCTTCTTGGGGTCAACGAGCACAATCTTCAGTTCTGCAGGGTGTTTCTTGTAGAGCAACGAAGTGATGATGGCATTCAGACCGACCGACTTACCCTGTCCGGTAGCACCGGCCACCAACAGGTGGGGAGCCTTGGCCAGGTCGAACATGAAGACTTCGTTGGTGATGGTCTTACCGACGGCACAGGGCAACTCCATCTTGGACTCCTGGAACTTCTTGGAGTCAAGGATGGAGCGCATGGAAACAGTAGCAGGCTTAGCGTTAGGCACTTCGATACCGATGGTGCCCTTGCCGGGGATTGGCGCAATGATACGGATGCCCAACGCGGAAAGCGACAGGGCGATATCGTCCTCCAGATTGCGAATCCTGGAGATGCGTACACCGGGAGCCGGTGTAATCTCGTAGAGCGTGATGGTAGGACCTACGGTGGCTTTGATGCTCGAAATCTCGACACCGAAGTTGCGGAGCACGTCGACGATGCGGTTCTTGTTGGTGTTCTGCTCGTTCATGTCGATAAACGGCTTGCCGTCACTCTCGTACTGCTGCAGCAAGTCGAGGGTGGGATAGCGGTAGTTCTCCAAGTCGCGTTTGGGGTCGTAGGGCGTTGTGATGTCTCCATAGTTGCCCTCCACACTCTTGCCGTGAGCAGTCTCCTCTTCCTCGGTTTCCTCGACGACGAATTCTGTGTTGTCGCCGCCCGCTGGAATGGGGGGAACGGGCGTTGGGCTGACGTCATCCTTATGGTCTTTTTCCCTTTCCGGTTCTTTAGGCGTGTCTATGTCGAAGATGACCTCTTCTGTCTCCGGGTTGTCAAAAACGCGACTATTGGTGTCTGTAGTCTGTTCGGAGGTGTCGGCATTGTCGCCCCCTCCGATATTGATGGTCATGGGTATCTTCTTCAAGTAATGCAGCGGGTTGAAGATCTTGCGAATAATGATGACCGTCTCCATGCTGAGGTACACAAGGAATGCCACTGCCGATAAGCCCAACATGGCCGTGAGTCCGGGAACACCCAACAGCCCCTCTATCTGCTGACAGATAGCTAGTCCGTGGTCTCCGCCGGGATTGAAACAGGCGTCTTCAAAAAAAGGCGCCAGGAATTTGGCCATGGTCACTGACGACCAGATGGTGATGATAGACAGCGACATAAACCATTTTAGCAGGCGGACCTGGTAGGCTCGCATCATGGTGACAGCCACCATCAGCATAAAGATGGGGATGAGAAAGGCTGCCAAGCCAAAGCAACGCTTGATGAAGAAGTGTGCGGCATAAGCTCCCAGTGAACCGCAGGAGTTCTGGAACTCGCGTGCCTCGTTCATAATTTCACCCTCATGGGGCGAATCTATCAGGCTCTGGTCAGCGGCTCCGGTGGTGAAATAGGAGATGAATGCCCATGCCAGATAGCCTGCAATGATCAGCAGGCAGAAGCCCAGGACAAAGTTGACACGCTCGTTGAAGAATATCTTGTCGATGCCTAACGCCTCTCTGAACGATGAAGCAGTTTTATCTGAAGCTTTACTAGTTTTCTTTTTAGCCATACCTTATTTTATGATTACGAAATGCAAAATTACACATTATTTCTCAGAAATGACTATAAAACAGTAGTTTTTTTGTGTTTTTTGCACAAATATTTGTACCTTTGCACGCCAGATGAAGAAAACAATATTTAGTAAATTCGACAAGACGAAGATAGGAGCTTTACCACGGGTGCTCTTTGAGGGACGCATCGTGGTGGTACTGTCGGAGTGGGAAGCTGAAAAGGCTGTGCGCTATCTGCTGACTCAACCTATTCTCGGCATGGATACGGAGACGCGTCCGTCGTTTAGAAAGGGTTCGGTGCATCAGGTAGCCCTTCTGCAGGTATCAACCTACGATACTTGTTTCCTCTTCCGCTTGAACCAGTTAGGCCTGTCGCCGTCGGTGAAGCTGCTGTTGGAGGATACGACGGTACCCAAAATAGGTCTGTCTTTGCGTGACGACCTGAATTCGTTGCATCGTATTGGCGATTTCAATGCCGGTTACTTTATCGATTTACAGAATCGAGTCAGCGAGGTCGGCGTGGAGGACATGAGCCTGCAGAAACTGTATGCAAATTTCTTTGGGCAGCGCATTTCCAAGCGCGAACAGCTTTCTAACTGGGAGGCTGATGTTCTGACAGATAAGCAGAAACTGTATGCTGCTACCGATGCCTGGTCATGTATAATGTTGTATGAGGAACTGCTGCGTTTGGAACAAACGGGCGATTACGAACTGATAAAAGTAGGCAATGATGATGAAGCAAGTACGGCTGCGTAAAGGTAAGGAGGAAAGCCTCAGGAGATTTCATCCGTGGGTGTTTTCTGGAGCTATTGCTCAGGTCGAAGAGGGCGTTGCAGAGGGTGATGTGGTACGCGTATTGACCAATTCTGGCGATTTCATCGCTGTTGGTCACTATCAGGAAGGCTCTATTGCTGTGCGTGTGCTGACTTTTTCTGACGTGCCTATTGATGATGAATTCTGGCGCTCCCGTCTTCAGTCTGCCTTGACAATGCGTCAGGCTATAGGTATAGCTGACAATCCGGACAATAATACCTATCGCCTGGTACATGGTGAGGGAGATAATCTGCCGGGCTTGATAGTCGATGTCTATGGACAGACAGCCGTCATGCAGGCCCATTCTATCGGTATGCACCTCTGTCGCAAGCAAATTGCCTATGCGCTAAAAGATGTGATGGAATCGCGCATTTCACATATTTATTATAAGAGTGAGACAACGCTGCCTTTTCTGACTACTGACGACATGAATGGTTTCTTAGTTGGTGGCAGCGATGACAATATGGCTACGGAGAACGGCCTGAAGTTTCGTGTTGACTGGTTGAAAGGCCAGAAGACGGGCTTCTTTGTTGACCAGCGCGAGAACCGCTCGCTGTTGGAAAGATTCTCCAGAGGCAAGCGTGTGCTGAACATGTTCTGCTATACCGGAGGTTTCTCGTTCTATGCTATGCGCGGCGGTGCGGAGTTAGTTCACAGTGTAGACTCGTCGGCCAAAGCCATTGAACTGACCAAGCAGAATGTGGAGTTGAACTTCCCTGGCGACAAGCGTCATGAGGCTTTCTGCGAGGATGCCTTCAAATATCTGGACCAAGCAGGCTCCAACTATAATCTGATCATCCTGGATCCGCCGGCCTTTGCCAAGCATCGTGGCGCTTTGCACAATGCACTGAAAGGTTATACGCGGTTGAACCAAAAGGCCTTTGAGAAGATTGAAAGGGGTGGCATCGTCTTTACCTTTTCCTGTTCGCAGGTGGTGACAAAAGACCATTTCCGCAATGCAGTATTCACGGCAGCGGCTCTTGCCAAGCGCAAGGTGCGTATTCTTCATCAGTTGCATCAGCCTGCTGACCATCCCATCAATATCTATCATCCGGAGGGTGAGTACCTGAAAGGTTTGGTGCTCTATGTGGAATAAGGTTGGGCATTATATCGATAAACATAATCTGCTTAATGCCAATGATTTGTATTTAGTAGCCTTAAGCGGTGGTGCGGATAGTGTCGCATTGCTGCTGCTGCTGAAAAGTCATGGTTTCAACGTACATGCAGCTCATTGTAATTTCCATCTGAGGGGAGCAGAGTCGGACAGGGACGAGGTGTTCTGTTCGGAGCTTTGTGAACGCTTGGGTGTCGAGCTGCATAAGGCTCATTTTGATACTCAGACCTATGCCGAACTCCATCATGTGAGTATTGAGATGGCGGCGAGGACATTGCGCTACCGATGGTTTGAACAACTCAGGCAGGACATTGGCGCTTCGGGTGTCTGCGTGGCTCATCATCGTGACGACTCCGTTGAGACAATAGTTCTTAATATGGTGCGGGGTACCGGTATACATGGATTGACGGGTATACGGCCACGTAACGGTTATGTCTTGCGGCCGCTGCTATGCGTTTCACGCGCTGAAATCGAGCAGTTCCTGTCTGCTTCAGGCCAGTCGTATGTCACGGACAGTACCAATCTGGAAGATGATGCCACGCGCAATAAGGTGCGCCACCATGTGATACCGCAGTTACGTCAGTTGAATAGCCATGCAGAGCAAAACATACAGCGGATGGCTGAGCGGATGGTGGCTGTTGAGTCATTGCTGGCTGACTATAAGTTGAGAATGCTCCGGAAAGAAGGAGAAAGGGTGCTTGTCAAAAAGGCCGAAGTTTCTGACGACTACCTGCTCTACGAACTCCTTTCCGACTATGGTTTTAATGCTGCTCAGGCGTCTCAAGTCTACGCCTCCATATTGGCAGGGAATGTTGGTCGCGAATTTTCCTCGGCTGGTTATGATTTGCTTGTTGACCGTGAGAACTTGCTGATTGAACCCCATTTGACGGCGTTCAGTCCGGTTCGTATTCCAGAAACGGGTGTGTATGTTTTAGACGAAAGACTGAAGCTAAGGGTAGAAAAAGGTAGTTTCCCCGTCTCGAAGGCTCCTTTTGTAGCCACCCTCAACGCTGCTGCTGTTCATTTTCCTTTGACTGTACGCAGGGTTGAAAAGGGGGATTGGATGGTGCCTTACGGTATGAAAGGCCGCAAGTTGTTAAGCGATTTCCTGACGGATCTCAAACTGTCTACCTTTGATAAAAGGAAACAATTAGTTGTTGTTGATAACCAAGGTGTTATCGTTTGGTGTGTTGGTATTAGGGTGAGCCAAACCTATGCCCTGTCTACTGCTCCGTCTGTGGAGCCGGTGGCTTGTGTAAGACTTTCTGTCGAATAAGGCTAAGCGGCGGTTTGTGGTACGGCGCTATTACATTGCTTGGTTGGTGAGGCATCCTTTTTAACATTATTATGCAACCGGGAAATTTGGTGATTACAAAAAAAATGTTTACCTTTGCATTTCATTAAGAAAATAGTTTGAAATTATCGATAATTTTATGAGTAAGAGATTTGCCGAGCATAATGGCTTGAACTTGACGCAGACGAATAACGACGTACTGCAGATGTGGAAGGAGAAGAACATCTTCTGGCGCTCCGTGACGGAACGTGAGGGTTGCCCACAGTTTGTATTCTTCGAGGGACCTCCCTCTGCCAACGGTCATCCCGGAATTCATCACGTTTTGGCGCGCAGTATCAAGGATACTTTCAACCGCTACAAAACCATGAAGGGTTTCCAGGTGAAGCGTAAGGCCGGTTGGGATACCCACGGACTGCCTGTTGAACTGGGTGTTGAGAAGGAACTGGGCATCACCAAGGCCGACATTGACAACAAAGAGAGTGACAAGTATATCTCTACTGAAGATTACAACAAGAAGTGTCGTGAGAATGTGATGATGTACACCCAAGAGTGGCGTGAACTGACAGAGAAAATGGGCTATTTCGTAGACCTCGATAATCCTTACATCACTTACGACAATAAATATATTGAGACACTGTGGTGGCTGCTGAAGCAGTTCTATCAAAAAGGCCTGCTCTATAAGGGTTACACCATTCAGCCCTATTCACCGGCCGCCGGTACCGGACTGTCAAGCCATGAGCTGAACCAGCCCGGTTGCTATCGCGACGTGAAGGACACCACCTGCACAGCTCAGTTTAGGATGAAGAACCCGAAGCCGGAGATGGCTGAGTGGGGTACTCCGTACTTCCTGGCATGGACCACCACACCATGGACTCTGGCTGCCAACTCTGCCCTTTGCGTAGGTCCGAAGATTGACTATGTGGCCGTCCAGACCTATAATCCCTATACGGCAGAACCCATCACTGTCGTTTTGGCTGAGGCTCGTCTGAATGCCTATCTGCCTGCTGAGGGAGCCATTACCGATGGTGGTGAGCTGCCCAAATACGAGAAGGGTGCCAAACTGATACCATATCGTATTGTGGCTCGATATAAGGGCACCGACCTGGTAGGCATGGAGTATGAACAACTGATGCCGGCCATCAAACCTATGGGTGATGCCTTTAAAGTGATTCCCGGTGACTATGTGACGACAGACGATGGTGCCGGTATTGTCCATATTGCTCCCAACTTTGGTGCTGACGATGCTTTTGTAGCCAAGAAAGCCGGTATCTGTCCCATTGTACTGATAGACAAGAAAGGCGCTGAACGTCCTGTCGTTGACTTGCAGGGCAAATATTATGTCATTGACGACCTTGATGCAGACTTCGTCAAGAACTACGTCAATGTTGATGAATGGAACAAGTTTGCAGGCCGTTATGTGAAGAATGCCTACGACGAGACCCTGACCGATAAGGACGAGACACTGGATATCAGCATCTGTATGGACTTGAAGGCCCAGAATAAAGTGTTCAAGATTGAAAAGCATGTCCACAACTATCCTCACTGTTGGCGTACTGACAAACCGGTACTCTACTACCCGTTGGATTCGTGGTTTATTAAGTCGTCTGCTTGTAAGGAGCGTATGTCCGAACTGAATAAAACCATTAACTGGCAGCCGGAGTCGACGGGTACCGGACGCTTCGGCAATTGGCTTGACAACCTGAACGACTGGAACCTCAGCCGTAGCCGTTTCTGGGGAACACCGTTACCCATTTGGCGTTCAGAGGACGGTGAGGAAATCTGCATCGGTTCAGTAGAGGAACTGTATAATGAGATAGAAAAGGCTGTCAAGGCAGGTGTGATGAAGAGTAATCTGCTGAAAGACCAAGGTTTCGTGCCTGGCGATATGTCTAAGGAGAATTACGACAAGATAGACCTGCACCGTCCCTACGTAGACTACATCGTTTTGGTCAGCGAGAGTGGCAAACCCATGAAGCGCGAGAGCGACCTAATTGACGTCTGGTTTGACTCAGGGAGCATGCCATATGCCCAGATACACTATCCGTTTGAAAACCGCGAACTCATCGACAAACATATCGCTTTCCCCTGTGACTTCATTAATGAGGGCGTTGACCAGACACGTGGATGGTTCTTTACGCTGCATGCAATAGCTACAATGATATTTGACTCTGTAGCCTTTAAGAATGTGATTTCCAGTGGTTTGGTGCTTGACGCTAAAGGAAATAAGATGTCTAAGCACGTGGGCAATGTGGTAAATCCGTTCGACATGATAGACAAGTATGGTTCTGATGCTGTACGCCTCTATATGATGACCAACTCAGAGCCGTGGGACAACCTGAAGTTTGACCCGGAGGGCGTGGATGAGATTCGCCGTAAGTTCTTTGGTACATTATACAACACTTATAGCTTCTTTGCACTCTATGCCAATGTTGACGGTTTTGAGCCTTCAACCATGTCTACAACAGGAACGTTGGCTGATAAGCCTGAAATAGACCGATGGATTCTCTCTTCGCTGAACACATTGGTGCAAAAAGTAACTGCCGAACTTGACGGCTATGACCCCACAAGGGCTGGTCGACTCATCGATGCCTTTGTCAACGATGACCTCTCTAACTGGTACGTACGTTTGAATCGTAAACGTTTTTGGGGTAAGGAGATGAGTGATGACAAGCGTTCAGCTTATGAAACACTTTATACTTGTCTGCTGACGGTAGCTAAATTGCTGGCTCCGTTTGCTCCGTTCTATGCCGACCAGCTGTATAAGGATTTGGGTGGTGCCAAGGATAGTGTACATTTGGACAGTTTCCCTGTAGCCGACGAATCGTTTATAGATAAAGATCTGGAGGCTCGCATGGAAATGGCTCAGAAGATTACCTCTATGGTATTGGCGCTGCGTCGTAAAGTGAACATTAAGGTTCGGCAGCCGTTGCAGGCCATTATGATTCCTGCTACAGATGAACAACGCAAGCATATCGAGGCCGTTAAGGACTTGATTATGAACGAGGTGAACGTGAAGGAACTGCGTTTCGTAGAAGGTGCAGGTATCCTCGTGAAGAAGGTAAAGTGTAACTTCCGTGTCATGGGTAAGAAGTTTGGAAAACAGATGAAGGCCGTGGCTGCAGCTGTTGATGCTCTTACCCAGGAACAGATAGCCGAACTGGAGTCCAATGGTTCCATTGCTCTCGGTGTTGATGGCAACATGGTGACTATTGAGGTTTCTGATGTTGAAATCATCAGCGAGGATATACCTGGCTGGCTGGTATCCAACGAAGGTACACTGACCGTCGCACTGGAAGTCGAGCTGAACGACGAACTGCGCCAGGAAGGTATGGCTCGTGAAATCATTAATCGCATTCAGAATATCCGCAAGGAGAGTGGGCTGGAGATTACAGACCGCATCACCATAACATTGGCTCCGCAAGCAGAAATTGAAGCTTCTGTCAATGCCTTTGGCGAGTATATCAAAACCCAGGTGTTGGCAGACAACATTGTGATAGCTGCTAATGACGGAACTGAGGTAGACTTTGACGATTTTAAACTGAATATTCTAATATCTAAACTCTAAAGATTATGGCTGACAAAACACGTTACTCGGACGAGGAACTGGAAGAGTTCCGCGAGATTATCAATGAAAAACTGACGCTGGCCAAGCGCGACTATGACCAGATGATGCGTGTCCTGATGAATCAGGATTCGAACGATGTGGACGACACCTCGCCCACCTATAAAGCATTGGAAGAGGGCAGTGCCACACAGTCAAAAGAAGAGCTCATCTCACTGGCTGCCCGCCAGCAGAAGTTCATACAGGGCTTGAAGGCTGCGCTGACCCGTATTGAGAATAAGACCTACGGCATTGACCGCATTACGGGTAAGCTTATTCCTAAAGAGCGTCTGCGTGCCGTACCCCATGCCACACTCAGCGTTGAGTCGAAAATGGCCGGTAAGAAGTAACAAATGGACAGACTGCAGATAGCAAGGCGCTACGCGGTAGCTTTACTCATCGTGGTGGGTGTCCTCTTGGTAGATCAGCTCATCAAGATATGGGTAAAAACCAGTATGACGCTTCACGAACAGATTGAGGTGTTGTCGTGGTTCAAAATCGTGTTTATTGAGAACAACGGCATGGCTTACGGCATGGAAATAGGTTCAAAGTTGGTACTGAGCCTGTTTCGTGTGGTGGCCATCAGTGTGTTAGGCTATTATCTGGCCGGTCTGGTCAGACGGCCGTCACGTTGGGGCTATCTGGTATGTTTGTCAATGATATTTGCCGGGGCTGTTGGCAATCTGATAGATTCTATGTTCTACGGATTGATATTCAATGCTTCGTCAGAGTTTTATACCTCTTATTTTGTACCCTTCGGAAGTGGTTATGCACCCTTCTTGATGGGCAAGGTGGTGGATATGTTTTACTTTCCGCTCATAGTGACGACATGGCCTGACTGGGTACCCGTAGTTGGTGGAAATCCCTATGTGTTTTTCAGTCCGGTATTCAACTTTGCCGATGCTTCCATTTCTGTGGGTGTGGTAGTACTGCTGTTATTTTATCGGAAAGAAATCAGCGAACTCTCGTTACGGAAAAACGCTAAGAGCCATGAAGCATAGTTTGGTATTATTCATATCCGTAATCTTGATGATGGTAGGCTGTAAACCTCAGGTGCCGTCAGAGTATATCCAGCCTGACGAGCTGGAGGATATTCTCTATGAGTATCACCTGGCGGAATCAATGGCTCGTAATGAGAGTGGACTGGAATCCGACTACAACCGGACTAAGTATTTTTTGGCAGTATTAGAGAAACACCATGTGTCTGAGGCGGTCTTTGACTCTTCACTGGTCTACTACTATTCTCATGCAGAACGTCTGAAGACCATCTATCTACATGTACAAGACAGACTGGTAAACGATGCCAAGGGACTGGGAGCTTCCGTTGGTGATATCAATCGTTACTCGCAATATAGCGCAACAGGTGACACCGCCAACATCTGGCGTGAGGAAACAGCAGTCATGCTGATTCCCCGGCCTACGAAAAACCGCTTCGACTTTGTCGTGAAGGCAGATTCTTCCTTTTTGCTGGGTGACTCTTTTATGTTCCAATTTATGAGTGAGCATATATGGCAAAGCGGTTCAAAGGATGCGGTAGTGTGTATAAAAACCACATACGAACAGGACAGCATCCTGCAAACTGCCAACCATGTCTCCGTTTCCGGTATTACCCAGTTGCGTATTCCTTATAATAGGACGCAGAGGATAAAAGAATTGCGTGGGTTTATCTACCTACCACAAGTGGATGATGAGCAGGAGATGCGCAGGCTGATGTTTATTAGCCAGATACAGTTAATCAGATTCCATAACAGGGATATTCAAGAACAATATGAAAATGATTCCATCGCCGCTGTCAAGACGGATAGCTTGCAACGAGGTGATGACACCGGAAGGACAGAGCCTGACACTGTGCGTCATCACGTTGGAGCAGGGCTACGTAGTAAGAATGCACCCTTTAGACGGGGAGGAGCCACAAACTGAGTGGTTGCAGGGAAGGATCGTCTTGAAACGGCAAAATAGTGGTCTGAGAGCGTATTATAATGGAAAACTACTAACTTAAAATTAAAAAAACTATGAATACAAAAGTACGTTTGGCTATCATGAACTTCCTGGAGTTCGCTGTTTGGGGTGCATACCTCACTTGTATGGGAAACTATCTTGGTATAGCAGGTCTGGGTGACAAGATTTCCTGGTTCTATGCCATCCAGGGAATTGTCAGCATTTTCATGCCGACGTTGATGGGTATTGTAGCTGACAAATATATCCAGCCACAACGACTGTTGGGCTTGTGTCATCTGGTGGCCGGCGTGTTTATGATTGGTTGTTGGTGGATGGGCGAACAGGCTGGCTTCGGTCAGGAGTTGGCTGATAAGTCGCTCTTCATCCTGCTCTACACGTTAAGCGTTGCTTTTTATATGCCTACGATAGCCCTGACCAATACTGCAGCCTTTGCCATTCTGAAGAAAGATGGCTTGGACACGGTCAAGGATTTTCCACCTATCCGTGTGTTGGGCACCGTTGGTTTCATTGCTACTATGTGGTTTGTTAACTGTGCTTTTATTGATGACAGTGGTTTTGGCTTTACCCTCGCTGAGAATGCTCATAAGTTCCAGTATACTTATATGCAGTTCTTTGTGTCAGGCGTTCTGAGTATCGTACTTTTTGCCTATTGCTATTCGTTACCGGAGTGCAAGTTAGAGAAGAAAGAGGGCAAAGTGTCTTTGGCTGAAAGCCTCGGACTGAATGCTTTCAAACTTTTCAAACGTCGACAGATGGCCTTGTTCTTCATCTTTTCAGCTCTGTTGGGCATGTGTCTGCAGGTGACAAATGGCTTTGCCGGTCCTTTCCTCACCAGTTTTAAGGGAATCCCTGAATATGCTGACTCCTTTGCGGCCAACAATGCCACGATGCTAACCTCTATCTCTCAGATTAGTGAGGCCTGCTGCATCTTGATGATTCCTTTCTTCTTGAAACGGTTCGGTATTAAGGTTGTAATGCTGATGTCACTCTTTGCTTGGGTCTTCCGTTTTGGCCTCTTTGGGGTGGGCAATCCCGCTATGCCAGGCGTTATCTTCTTCATCTTGTCGTGTGTTGTTTATGGTGTTGCCTTTGATTTCTTCAATGTATCAGGCGGCATATTTGTTGACCAGGAGTGCGAACCGTCTATCAAGGCTTCGGCACAGGGTTTGTTCATGATGATGACAAATGGTCTGGGGGCTACCATCGGCACGTTGGCTGCCGGTGAGATAGTGAATGCCTATTGCACTTGGATCGACGGATTTCTGGTGGGTGACTGGAAGACGTGTTGGTTTATCTTTGCCGGCTTTGCAATGGTGGTTGGCGTCGCCTTCGCACTTGTCTTTAAACCTGAAAAGAAGCCCATTACAGATATAAAGCACTAACATTACCTTTCGGAATGGCTACCCATTTCGATCCATAAGCAATGAAAGAAATAAGATTCTTCTACGTACCTGATGCCGTTAATCAGAGTGAACTACCTGCTGACGAGGCTGCTCATGCGTTGCGCGTTTTGCGTCTGCATGAGGGCGACGAGATGATGCTGATGGATGGCGTGGGCTGTTACTATCGTGCCGAGGTGACCCTTGCTCATGGGCACCATTGTCAGTATGCCATTCGCGAGACGCTCCCCCAAGAGCGTCAGTGGTATGGGAACGTTCATCTGGCTATAGCGCCCACCAAGATGATGGACCGCATGGAGTGGATGATAGAGAAAGCCGTTGAAATTGGCGTTGATGAGATTTCCTTTCTCAACTGTCAGTTCTCTGAAAGGACTATCGTCAAGATGCCTCGTGCAGAGAAGATAGTTATTGCCGCTACCAAACAGAGTCGTAAGCCTTGGCTGACAGAGCTCCACGAGATGGTGAATTTCGATACTTTTGTCCGCCAGCCTCGTAACTGCTGTAAATATATAGCTCACTGCTACGAGGAGATTCCTCGCAGCTATCTGTTTGACGAGCTTCGACAGCCGTCAGATATGCGCGATGCCATGGTGCTTATCGGTCCTGAAGGCGACTTCTCCATTGATGAGGTACGTTTGGCCGTGGCTAATGGTTACAAATCTGTTCATCTTGGCAATAGCCGTCTCCGCACAGAAACTGCTGGGCTTGCCGCTGTTATGATGATGCAACTGTCTAAAGAATAATCATTGAATAATAAAAATTTTTAAGTATATGACCGACGAGAAAATCATGGCTACCATCAAACCCGATGGAGAATATTGGCAGCCGGAAATTGAGACTATGCCACGCGAGCAACTTAGAGAGCTCCAAGTGAAGAAACTGAAGGCGAGTATCGAGGTCGCCCTGAAGTCGCCTTTCTACAAGAAACGCTTGGGTGATCTGGGCATTACGCCTGATGCTATCCAGTCTCCTGAGGATATCCGCAAAATTCCCTTCACCACCAAGCAAGATCTTCGCGAAAACTATCCTTTCGGTCTTGTTGGTGGCAACATGGACGATGCCATACGCATTCACTCTACTAGTGGTACAACAGGTCACCCAACAGTGGTGACCTACTCAGAACACGACATCTGCTCGTGGGCCAACATGATAGCACGCGATATGTATATGGTGGGCTGCCGCAAGAGCGACGTCTTCCAGAACTCCAGCGGTTACGGTATGTTTACTGGTGGCTTGGGATTCCAGCATGGAGCAGAATGGCTGGGAGCTACCACCGTACCAGCTGCTGCCGGTAACTCCAAACGTCAGATTATGTTTATCAAGGACTTCGGCACCACTTGCCTTCATGCCATTCCTTCCTATGCCATTCGTTTGGCTGAGGTGTTCCAGGAAGAAGGCATTGACCCCCGCTCTACCAAACTGCGTACGTTGTTTATTGGCGCTGAGCCCCATACAGAAGAGCAGCGCCGCCGTATTGAGAGATTGTTGGGAGTCAAGGCATATAATTCATTTGGTATGACAGAAATGAATGGACCCGGTGTTGCTTTCGAGTGTAAGGAACAGTGTGGCATGCATCTATGGGAAGACAACTATATCATAGAAATTGTTGATCCTGACACGTTGGAGCCTGTTCCTGACGGTGAGATAGGTGAAATGGTCCTAACCACTCTCGATCGCACCATGATGCCTATTCTGCGTTATCGTACGCGTGACCTTACGCGTATCATACCCGGTGAGTGTAAGTGTGGACGTACTCATCGTCGTATTGACCGCATCAAGGGACGTACTGACGATATGTTCATTATTAAGGGCGTTAATGTATTCCCCATGCAGGTGGAGAAAATTCTGGTGCAGTATCCGGGATTGGGTAGCAACTACCTGATTACCCTTGATACGGAGAATGATAACGACATTATGACTGTAGAGGTTGAACTTGATGGCTTGAATACGGATGTTTATCCTGAGTTACAGAAGATGACACGTGACATCCAACGTGCGTTGAAAGATGAAATTCTGCTAACGCCTCGCGTCAAACTCGTCAAGAAAGGTTCATTGCCCGTCAGCGAGGGCAAGGCTGTTCGTGTACATGATTTGCGACCGGGTAGGGGGTAAGCAACGCTTTTTTGGGCTTCTATAATCTATAATGTCATGTTAAGGTATTCCCTATTATTTTTTTTACAGGTGTTTACTTTCAGCGCTTTTGCCCAACCAACTATGGGCGAAGTGCTGAAAAACATGCCTGACTCTTTATTGCCATATCTCTCGCATAATAATCGGTTGGACTGCATTGATTTCTGTGAGGCTAACATGAAAGGCGAGGTACGTAATGAGTTAGATGGTAAAAGTGTACTTAGCCAACTGACTGCTGACTATGCTTTGTTCCGTCTTAACGAAGCATCCAAGATGGAGTTGTTCTTGCTGGAAACGGGGAGTCAGTCTGATTCGATTGTCTGTGTCATCCAGACTTATGGAACTGATTTATGTGAAAGTATTATCTCCTTTTACTCTATTGTGTGGCAACAGTTGCCCGTAGCAAAATATCTTCCGGAGAGTACAAAAGCTTTGGCTGCTCACTATGATGCAGAGCTGAAAGTACTGACTCTTGAAAGTTCTAACTACTTGGAGCGCCCTGCTTTAGAGGAACAACATGAGGCTGTAAAAGTGCTAATAAAACTAAAATGGAAAGACGGAACATTTAATAAAATATAAATCATTGAGTTTCTACATTGCAAAATTTGCATATTGTAGATAAAAGTTGTATTTTTGCAGTGTGTTTTTCATGGTATTAGATTATTAAGGTTAATTAAAAGTTGATTGTCGTGAGACAATCAATTTTTTTTTGCCTACAACGGAAATAGAAAAAGAGAACCTTTGATAGGCTCTCTTTTCTTGTTTGTTTGGAATAAATTATTTGTTTGTGTTCTCTTAGGCCTGAGCTTCAGGAATTACAGAAACATAACTCTTGTCGCGCTTGCCCTTGTGGAACTCAACGGTTCCATCAACCAGTGCGTAAAGAGTATCGTCCTTACCCATAGCAACATTGTTACCTGCGTTGTGCTTAGAACCACGCTGACGAACGATGATGTTGCCTGCTACTACCTTCTGACCGCCAAAAATCTTGATGCCCAGTCGCTGAGCTGCACTCTCGCGGCCGTTCTTAGAACTACCTACACCTTTCTTATGTGCCATAATGTT
>CACWFV010000027.1 GCA_902760315.1 uncultured Bacteroidales bacterium
TTTTATGTATAATAACGTAATAATTTTAAGACAATGATGAAAAAGAACAATTTTGAGTCGCAGCTACGGCTGTATGAAGTGTTACAGAAAAAAATGTAACGAACAGAGAATTAGCCCGTCGTTTAGATCTGTCAGAACAACAGGTTGGCAAGTTTGTAAACCATCGGGTGGAACCATCACTTTTGCGACTTCATCAAATAGCCGACGCCCTTAATTTGCGCGTCAAAGACCTTTTTGAACCTATAGACTAAACGTATAGGTTTAGTAATACTTCCGCACTGCTAATTAGTGGTGCGGAAGTTTTTTTATCCCCTCATTTTTTAGTACCTTTACAGTGCAAAAAGCTAGCTTTGTGAACGAAAAAAAAACCAAAACGAAGTTTTAACGAAAACCAAAATGCTTATGACAGAGAAAGAGAAGGAGTACAGGAGGGAGCGGATGGTGCGCTCGTTGACGAAGTGTAACCTGCTGACGATGGGGTGTAAGACGACGGGACAGGTGGCCCGGCAACTACGGATGACGGCAAAGGAGCTGTACCGGCAACTGAAGGAACGAGACATCCTGTATAAGAGCGACGGCATCTGGATGCTGACGCCAGCGTATGCATTCCAGAACCTGCTGCGTTACCGCTATACCTTATATTATACGCTGCTGGGCGAGGAGAAGGTGCGCGTGTATCCTGTGTGGACGGAGAAAGGATTGAAATTCCTTACTGAGGAATTTCAAGATGTATGATGTCTGATGGAAGATGGAAGAGAAGAAGATCAAGAAGAAAGCGAAGAGCACGGAGCGCACGGAACGGAAGCCTAACTGGCAGGAGGTGTATGCAACGGTGGAGGACATCCAGGCATTCCTGGATGAACGGGTGCTGCTGCGCTACAACATGGTGACACACCAGACGGAGGTACACCTGCTGACGGACTTCGGCGATGACCTGAGCAAGCCGGCAGAGTGGCAGCGCATGAGCGACCGCATAGAGAACTCGCTATGGAAGGACCTGTCGAAGGAGAAGCCGGTACGGATGCAGGACCTGCATCATGTTATCGAGTCGGACTACGTGGCAGCATACCACCCGTTCCGGTTCTACCTGGAGCACCTGCCACCCTGGACGGAGGAGCAGGGTGACAACATCATGGAGCTGTCGCTGTCGGTGAATGTGAAAGGGGATAGCGACGAGCAGTTCCTCTTCGCCGCGTACCTGAAGAAGTGGCTGGTGGCGATGGTGGCGTCGTGGATGGACGACAAGGTGGTGAATAACGTCATGCTGGTGCTCATCGGTGAACAGGGCGCGTACAAGACGACGTGGTTCGCACATCTGTTGCCGCCCCAGCTTCGTGAGTACTTCTACACGAAGACGAACAGCGGTATGGTGTCGAAGGATGACCTCCTGACGCTGTCGCAGTACGGACTGATGTGCTGGGAGGAGCTGGACAGCATGCAGCTGAAAGAGCTGAACAAGCTGAAGGCTGCCATGACCATGCCCAGCATCAACGAGCGTGCGGCCTACGCCCGCCATCACGAGAACCGTCCGCACCTGGCATCGTTCTGCGGTACGGGCAACAACGTGCAGTTCCTGTCAGACCCCACGGGAACGCGCCGCTGGCTGCCCTTCGAGGTGGCATCGATAGACAGTCCGCTGTCGCAGCCCTTCAACTACGAGGGCATCTACAGTCAGGCCTACGCGCTCTACCGCCAGGGCTTCCGCTACTGGTTTGACAAGAACGAGATCCTCCAGCTGGCCCAGCATAACAAGCAGTTTGAGACGGCGCAGTCAGCCAATGAACTGATTGACGAGTTCTTCCGCAAACCTGTAGGCATAGAGGGTGGTGACTTCCTGCCTGCCTCCGTCATCCTGCAGCTGATTGGTGGTGCGAACATGAAAGAGCTGAGTTCCACCAAGGTGGGGCGTGCCCTTACGGAGATGGGCTTCGAGTATAAGCTGCGTGATGGCATCCGCCGCTACCGTGTGGTACGCCGCACGGAGTCGGAGAGGGAGCAGCATCGCCATCTGCAGAGCGTGGAGTCAGAGAGTGGGGAAGTGGAGTAGTGGGGTAGATTTCCAAACTCCCTCGCGTACATACGCACACATGTACGCGTAAACTTTTACTTTCTTACCACACTACCACACTTCCACACTTAAAACACTAATATTTATTATAATCCAAAACTATGAACAAACCGAATTTACTTCTATCGCCTCATTTGACTTCGTCGAATGAGGCTACGCTCAGCCATTCGAGCAAGCTCGATGGCATTCGCTTATCGCCTCATTTTACATTGGGCGAATTTACCAAGAGTATTACTGCTGAGAGACTGGGCATCAGGAATGAACCGAACTATGAGCAAGTGTTGGCCATGCGCCAACTGTGCCAAGAGGTCTTGGAACCGTTACGCCAGCACTATGGCCAGCCTATCCGCATCACCAGCGGTTTCCGCTGTCCTGAGCTGAACGATGCCGTGGGTGGTGTCGGTAATTCACAACATCAATACGGTGAGGCTGCCGACCTCTCAGTACCCTCAGAAGAGGTTGCCCGTGACTGGTTTCAGTGGATTGCCCACAATACCGACTTCGACCAAATGCTTTTCGAGCACAGCCGTCGACTGAAGAACCGTTGGCTCCACCTCTCATGTCGCTGGGATCGCAGGCGCAATCGCCATCAGTCCATCTTTAATTATCAGGCACGATGAAAATACGGATGACAAGATGAGACCACGCGATGAACAACTGCGGCACGCCACCCACTTGATGTGTCGTACCTGTGGCCAGCTGTTGCCAGTCAACCGCTTCGAGCGTTACCGTACAGGCACCTACCGTCGCGTCTGCAAGCGCTGCTACTGGTCAGTCTATGGTCAACAACTGCGTCAGCGCTACATCCTTCGCCACCTGACGAGCCATGAGTAGTAGGAGTCCTGTAACTAGCTGTATTAGTCCTTCAAATATAGCTATTTAGACACTTAATCAGCTGTATTAGGCAGTCTAATACAGCTGATTTGTAGGCTTAAATGCTATCCCAACAGACTGTTTTCTTATTTTTATGCAAAAATCGATTCGATTATTTGCGAATTTCGTTTATTATGTGTATCTTTGCAGACGTAATGGAATTGTAGATGATGGTTAAGGTTAAAGACATAGCGGTAGAGAGAATTGCGAACAACATGACTTCTTCAGAACTGATTCATCCTGGTGAGATGATTAAGGATGAAATCATGGCTCGTGGTTTAACACAGAAAGAGCTTGCTGAGCAGATGGGGGTGTCGTATACGGTATTCAATGAGATTCTGAACGGCAAGCGACCAGTCACTACAGAATATGCCTTGCTACTTGAAGCGGCACTTGGTACGGATGCAAACATCTGGATAGGGCTTCAGTCAGCATATAACATGCAGCGAGTCAAGCAAGACCATTCCTTTATGAAGCGACTGGAGAAGATTCGCCGTATTGCCGCCGTTTTCTAAGCGCTCTCGGCAGAAACGATGAGATATGGGTACGCAGATGTTTCCATCTGTGTACTCTTTTTTATTTTTAGTATAGCACGCCGTAGGGGAAAACCTTGGAATCGGGGGAAAAATGTATTACCTTTGCTGTTGAAAAGAGGTGAGAAGCTAGAAACTAGAGGATAGTTGGATAAACGCGCGCAAAAACTGACCTCTCACCACTCACCTCTCACCACTAAACTCTTTAACCTTTAACCCTTAACCTTTAACCTTTAAAACTATGAGTGTATTTTACAGATTACATCAAGACCAGAGTACGGGGACGAAGCGCAGTGGCAAGTGGTATGCCCGCGCCGTATCCACCGCAGTGATTAACACCCGCCAGTTGGCAGAGATCATCCAGCGGTGAAGAAGTCCGACGTTATGGCGGTACTGGAGGAGCTCGTGGAGGTCATGAAAGACCAGATGCAGGACTCGAAGCGTGTGAAGCTGGACGGCTTCGGCTCGTTCAAGATCGCTATGCAGTCGAAGGGCGCCCAGACCGCCGGCAAGTTCAGCGTCGCCGAGCATGTCAAGGGCCTGCGCGTACTGTTCCTTCCTGAGCGCTCCACGGACAGCAGTGGCAACCGCATCAAGCAGTTCCTGCAGGGTGCCCGCGTAGAGGAGTTGCCTCTGAATACCGTGGTGAAAGAAGAGCCCGAACCTTAACACCCACCCCCGGCCCCTCCCGGCTGGGAGGGGAGTAGGGAGGGGAGTTTTTTAGAAAAGAGAGTTAGAGAATCAAGTATTATTAATTAAAAGAAATGGAGCCCCCATAGGTATTTACGCCCCTCCCTAAACAGGGAGGGGATGGGGGAGAGTCTAAATGAAAAACAAGGAATTTTGGAAGACGGTGATACAGATTGCCGTGACAGTGCTCACCGCACTGATGACATCGCTGGGTGTTACCAGCTGTATGTAAAGGTTACCAGCTGTATGTAAAGAGAATAGGAGGGAAACAATAGCGTTTCCCTCCTATTTCTGTTATATGCTGTCAGCAGGACTATATCTGCGTGACGCCCGCCAGATATTGTTGCAAGACCTTTAGTGTTGTTGGTCCATTCTAATGAAAAAGGTACGAATTTATACCTAAAAATGCCGAGTATTGCATGGAAAAAGTGCAAAAAACAATTTTTTTCAAAAAAAACTCGAAAAAAATTTGGTAGTTACATAAAAAGTGCTTACCTTTGCACACGCTTTCAAGGATATGACACTTGAACAGTCGAGAACAGAGGTTCCGTAGCTCAACTGAATAGAGCATCTGACTACGGATCAGAAGGTTGTGGGTTTGAATCCCGCCGGAATCACAGAGAGTATAGAGAGGTAAGTTGAAAAACGAACCTCTCTAACTCGTTAAAGGAGAATATATTTAAATGTAAATTGGCTCAACGGATTTACCAACCAGGTAAATCCGTTGAGCCTTCATTGCTTTACACCTTTCATGCTTAGCGAGATGCGCTGGCGGCGCAGGTCTACGGCAATGACGCGTACCAGCACATGTTGGTGGAGGTGGATAACCTGTGCGGGGTCACTGACGTAACGGTCAGCTAACTGCGATACATGGACCAACCCGTCTTGATGAACACCGATGTCGACAAAAGCGCCAAAGTTGGTGATATTGGTCACAATGCCTGGCAACTCCATTCCTTCTCTCAGGTCATCTATGGTCTGGACGCTGCTGTCAAATTCAAACTCTTCTATCTGTTCACGCGGGTCGCGGCCTGGCTTCTCCAATTCCTGCATGATGTCTGTCAGTGTGGGTAGCCCGGTGGCGGCAGTGACGTAGCGTCGGATGTCTATTGCTTGGCGTGCCAGCTTGTTGCTGATGAGTTCAGCAACAGTACAGCCTTGGTCTTTAGCCATCTGTTCCACTACGTGATAGCTCTCAGGGTGTACGGCAGAATTGTCCAGCGGATTCTTTGCACCGGGTATGCGTAGGAAACCTGCACATTGCTGGTAGGCGGCAGGTCCCAGGCGCGGAACTTTCTTCAGTTGTGCCCTGCTGGTAAAGGCACCATTCTCCTTTCTATAGTCCACTATGTTTTGAGCCAACACGGGGCCAAGTCCGCTGACATAGGTCAGCAGATGTTTAGAGGCTGTGTTCAGGTTGACGCCAACCTGGTTGACGCAGCTTTCTACCGTTTGGTCAAGGGTATGCTTCAGCTGTGTCTGGTCAACGTCATGCTGATATTGCCCGACACCGATGCTTTTGGGGTCTATTTTCACCAACTCTGCCAACGGGTCCATTAGTCTGCGACCGATGCTGACGGCACCTCGCACGGTTACATCTTCGTCAGGAAACTCGTCGCGGGCTACCTTGGAGGCACTGTAAACCGAGGCGCCGTCTTCGCTGACGACAAATATCTGTGGGCGCTGACCGCTGCTGATAGCACTCTCTACAAATTCCTTCGTCTCGCGGCTGGCCGTTCCGTTGCCTATGGCAATAGCCTCTATCTGGTATTTTTTCAACATGTCCTGTAGGTGCATAGTGGCCTGCATGAGGTGATTGACAGGCGGGTGGGGGAAGATGGCTTCGTGGTGCAGGAGATTGCCTTGAGCATCCAGGCATACTACCTTACAACCGGTACGGAAGCCAGGGTCTATGCCCATGACTCGCTTCTGTCCAAGTGGTGCCCCCAGCAACAGCTGGCGCAGGTTTTGGGCAAAGACACGGATAGCCTCTGCGTCGGCACGTTCCTTGCTCAGGTTGGCAAACTCGGTCTCTATGGACGGCAGCAGCAGTCGCTTGTAGCCATCCTCTACAGCCTCGCCAACGAGTTGCTGGCAGTGGCCGTTACCACGCACGTAGTTACGCTTTAAGCGGCTGATGGCATCATCGTCGTCAATGGTAATGCTAATGCGCAGAATGCCTTCACTCTCACCACGACGCATGGCCAACAGGCGGTGGCTGCTGCAACGCTTCAGTGGCTCCTCCCAGTCAAAGTAATCACTGTATTTCTGGGCTTCGTCAGTATCTTTCTTGCTTTTGACAACCTTTGACTCGATAAAAGCCTCACGACGGAATGACGCACGCACCTGGTTGCGAGAGCGCTCGTCTTCGCTTACTTGTTCTGCGATGATGTCTTGAGCCCCCTTGATAGCGGTTTCCACATCAGCCACATCGCCTGTGACAAAGCGGCGGGCAGCCTGATTTGGGTTTGCTTCGCGTTGCATCAAGATAAGGGTAGCCAGTGGTTCCAACCCTTGTTCACGCGCCACTTGTGCTCGTGTCCTCCTCTTGGGTTTGTAAGGTAGATAGATATCCTCCAGTACTGTGCTTTCCCAGCAGTCATTGATGCGTTTTTCTAGTTCTGCCGTCATCTTCTGCTGTTCAGTAATGGTTTTGACGATGGTTTCTTTGCGTTTGGCTATTTCCTTCAGTCTCTCCCAACGGTCACTGATGGCCGTTATCTGTACCTCGTCCAGTCCTCCGGTGCGCTCTTTGCGGTAGCGCGAGATGAAGGGAATGGTACAGCCTTCGTCAAGCAGTTTCAGCGTGTTCTCCACAGCGTGTTCCTGCAGGTGCAACTCACTACTGATCAGCTGGGTGAATATCTTGATGTTTTCCATACTTTTTATTTTGTCTTATCATCTTTTGCAGGGATCTTCTTCTCTCACTAAATCGCACTTTCTTGCTTGATGCTGCGAATGTGTAGCCAGATACCAACTACGATAAGCAACAATCCCGTGATAAGCAGTGAATTGCTGCCTGCCAATGTCTCTATGCGTGTCAGTATCAAGGCCAACGTTCCTAATATAATAAGGAGTAGCCCTGCGTAGTGTCTGAGTGTTTGAATCATCGTTTCAGCGTTCTTAGAAAATGACTCCTGAAAGAGCACAATTACTTTCAGGAGCCATTGAAGTGAGGATAGAAGTTTTAGCGTAGAGCTTTATTCAGCATGTAGTACATTTCGTTGTTCTGTAACTGCTGTTTGAACTCGTAAGTCTTCGTTTCCTTGTTGATTTTGACATACTCAATGCCCACCATTTCGGCAAAGTCTTCCCAGTACTCTTCAGTGATGTCGTAAGAGAAAGCACTATGATGAGTACCACCTGCCAGAATCCATGCACCGGCACCAATCTCGAAAGTAGGCTGGGGAACCCACAGAGCGCTGGCCACGGGCAGATTGGGCATGGGTTTGGGTTCAATGCATTCTACCTCCTGAGAAATCAGACGGAAGCGGTTACCCAGGTCAACAACTGTAGCCTTGATGCCACGACCCACCTTTGAGGTAAAGACGAGTCGTGCCGTCTGCTGCTTGCGAATGCCGATGCCCAGGAAGTGTACCTCCAACTTGGGCTTGTCTACTGCAATGAGCGGACAGACTTCGAGCATGTGGCTTTGCAGACAGCTGGAACGGTCACCGGCAAAGTTGAGCGTATAGTCCTCCAGGAACGAGCAACCCTGGGGCATGCCTTGCTGAATGACCCACAGCGTGCGATAGAGGCAGGCCGTCTTCCAGTCACCCTCGGCACCGAAACCAATACCCTCAGCCATCAGACGCTGTGATGCAAGACCTGGTATCTGATCGAAACCGCAGAAATCAGGCTGGTTGATGTCAGCATCGCCAAGGTCGTCGAAGTTGGTGGTAAACGCTGTTGCACCATTGTCCTTCAGCACGCGACGGATGGCAATCTCAGCTTTGGCAGCATTCTTCACCTTCTGCCAATAGACCTCCTCACCGCTTTCATCAATCTTGATGGTGTAGAGCTTCTTGTATTCTTCTACCAGTTCGTCGGCTTCGGCATCAGTCACCTTCTTCCAGTACTCCATCAGCGAGCTGACGGGATAGTAGTCTACGTGATAACCCAGACGCTGTTCGAACTCTACGCGGTCTCCGTCTGTAACAGCTACGTTGTTCATGTTCATACCGAACATTAGGCAACGGACCTGTTTGGCATCAGCTACACCTGCTGCAACGCGAGCCCAGACTGCAATCTGCTTTTGTGCTGCCTGGTCCTTCCAATAGCCACACACAACTTTACGGGCAACGCGCATACGGGTACAGATATGTCCAAACTCGATGTCTCCGTGGGCAGACTGGTTCAGGTTCATGAAGTCCATGTCCATGGTCTCCCAGGGAATTTCTGCGTTGTACTGAGTATGGAAGTGAAGTAGGGGCTTCTGCAATGCCTGTAAACCTTTAATCCACATCTTAGCGGGTGAGAAGGTGTGCATCCAAGTGATGATACCCACACACTTTGCATCGTTGTTGGCAGCCTTCATCACGTCCTCAACCTCCTGAGAACTGTTGGCGGTACCTTTATAAACTATCTTTACCGGAATGATACCCGTTTTGTTCAGTCCGTCAACCATTTCCTGTGAGTGACCGTCTACTATCTTCACGGTTTCACCACCATAGAGCAACTGCGCACCAGTTACCCACCATAGTTCTAAATTCTCAAATGCTTTCATTGTTTTAGTAATATCATTTATTAGTGTTTTTGTCCTTTCTGTCCGTAGTATGCGTTAGGACCGTGCTTGCGCATGTAGTGCTTCTCAACGAGCAACGGATTCATGGTGGTGTTTGGATTGACCGAGAATGACACGAAGGCCATCTTAGCACACTGTTCCATCACCTTAGCATTGTATACTGCATTGTCTGGCGACGTACCCCATGAGAACGGTCCGTGGTTTTTGACCAGCACAGCAGGTGTGTGGTCAGGGTTAATCTTGCGGATATTGAGAATCTCGTCAACGATGACGTTGCCGGTTTCCAACTCATACTGTCCTTTCACCTCTGCCTCCGTCATGTCGCGTGTGCAGGGAATATCCTTGTAGAAATAGTCCGCATGGGTTGTTCCGATATTGGGAATATCGCAACCAGCCTGTGCAAACGCCGTAGCATAGGTGGAGTGGGTGTGTACCACGCCCTGGATGTTGGGGAAGGCCTTGTATAGTACAAGGTGTGTGGGCGTATCGCTGCTGGGATTGAGGTCGCCCTCTACTACTTTACCACTCTCCAAGTCTACCACGACCATATCTTCAGCCTTCATCTCGTCGTAGCTGACGCCGCTGGGCTTGATGACTACCAGTCCCTTTTCACGGTCAATGCCTGACACGTTGCCCCATGTAAAGATGACCAGTCCTTGCTTGACCAGGTCCAGGTTGGCTTTAAATACTTTCTGTTTAAGTTCTTCTAACATAATTATCAATAGTATAATGTCAATAATCAAATGATGACTTACAATTTGAAGTTAGCGTCTTCTTTGTTGTAAGCATGTTTGTTAAAACGATAGAGGTAGGCGCCACGCTTGGAACCGGTTTTGTCTATCAAATCGGTCTTCTCAATGAAGTCCATTTCTTTGATGCGCTTACGGAAGTTGCGCTTGTCGACCTCCTCGCCATTGACTGCCTCATAAAGACGCTGCAATTGTGTGAGGGTAAACAGTGCAGGAAGCAACTGGAAACTGATGGGCTCCGTGCGGATTTTTTGCTGCATCAGTTTGCGGGCTTTCCGAATCATCTGTTTGTGGTCTGAGAACATTTCAGGAAGTTCCTCTATATCTACCCACTCAACGTCGTGTTCTGCCAACATCTTTTGGTCATAGTCTTTAACGTTTATGAGTGCGTAGTAAGCCACACTGACCACGCGTGCACCAGGGTCGCGGTCTACACTGCCAAAGGCACCCACCTGACGCATATAGACATTGCGCATGCCTGTCAGCTCGTAGAGTGTACGGTTAGCAGCTTCGTCCACACTTTCCTTGTTGCCCACGAAACCTCCATAGAGGCTCCATAGGCCTTTCCCTGGGTCAATGTGCCGGTGGCCCAGCAACACCTTCAGCTTGTTTTGTTCGAAGCCGAAGATGATGCAGTCCACCGATACAAGAATTTTCTGATGCTCAATATAATATTGGGTCATGGTTGTTTCAGAAGATTTACCAAAGTGCGATGTAGAGGATAGTCAGGATGGCTATCACACCAAAGGCACCAAAGTTGAATACACGGTCTGTCTTGAAGATGTTCAGGTCAATAGCTACCAGCTTCGGATCCTGCACCTTGTCCAGGGCGTTGGAGCGCAGATACAGACCTATGGTTGCTGTGATAGCGGCAAAGAAGATCATGGCGCCCTCAAAACCGTGTACATGCATTGTCTCGTTAAAGAATCCACCAATAAACAGCACGAACGATACTGCTGCTGTACAGAACATGATAGTGCTCCAGCGCAGTTGCGTCTTAATGGTGTTCTCGTCCAACTCGTCAGCAGGCACTGCCTTGTTGCTCTTCAGCGAAATCCATACGAACAGGATTACCAGTGTGATGAACACCACACCTGAACGTACCAAGAACGGCATATCGGGGAAGGCGAACTTGTAGATGATGGAGAAGGCGAATGTACCTATGGCACATACTACGGCCGCTGTACCGCTTGCACGCTTCCACAACAGTCCGAGACCGAAGATGACTACCACACCGGGATAGACGAATGCCGAATATTCCTGGATGAACTGGAATGCCTGGTCAATACCACCCATCAGTGGATATACAGCAATCAGGGCAATAATCAGTGCGCTGACAGAAGTCAGACGACCCACGTTCACCAAGCGGCGCTCAGAGGCGTTCTTGTTGATGAACTGCTTGTAGATATCCATAGTGAAGAGGGTAGAAGTAGAGTTGAACATGGAAGCCAGTGACGAAATAACGGCGGCAGCCAGCGCTGCAAAGCTCAGACCCTTGACCACAGTAGGTGTGAAGTTGCGAATCAAGAAAGGATAGGCGTCGTCTGAACGGCCAATAGAACCGGCCAGCGTCTCGCGCAGTCCGTCGCACTCAGGAGCATTCATAATATAGAAAGCGCACACACCGGGGATGCAGACAATAAACGGAATCAAAATCTTCAGGAAGGCAGCAAATACCATACCCTTCTTAGCCTCGTCCAGCGACTTGGCAGCCAGACCCTTCTGGATGATGTACTGGTTGAAACCCCAGTAGCCCAGGTTGGTCAGCCACAGCGCACCAAAGATAAGTACAATGCCAGGGTTGGTGAAGAACGGGTCGTCCTGAATATTAGGATAAGCCCCCTCATTGCGTGTCACCACCAAGTTGAAGTGCTTGTCTGCTGGGTTCTGTGCCAGATAGTCCTTGATATGGCTCAGTGCGTCCCAGGCTCCTCCTAAGCCCATCTCGTCGCCAATTACTGACAGGGCAGCATAGGCCGTAATCAGACCACCACCCACCAGGAATGTCACCTGCATGACGTCAGTCCATGCGACAGAAGCCAGACCGCCATAAATAGAGTAAATACCGGCTATGAGGAACAGACACAGGATGATGCACATGCGCACCTGGTCTATTTCCATACCGGCCACGTTGATGGTCATGTCTGTGGGCAGACCCAGAATCTGCTGGATAGCCAGAGCGCCCAGCCATGCTACTGAGGTCAGGTTGACGAAGACATAAAGGAACAGCCACAGCAGCGAGAAGGCCAGACCCACCCCCCAGTTATAGCGCTCGCGCAGGAACTGCGGAATAGTGAAAATCTTCTTCTCAATCATCAGCGGCAGCAGGAACTTACCCACTACCAGCAGTGTGGCGGCAGCCATCAACTCATAGGCAGCCTGGGCAATACCTGAGGCATAGGCCGAACCTGACATTCCGATGAACTGCTCCGCCGAGATGTTAGCAGCGATGAGCGATGCACCGACAGCCCACCACGTCAGTGTGTTACCTGCCAGGAAGTAGTCAGTAGATGATTTCTCTTCTCCCTTCTTGCTGCGCGATAGAAACAGTCCCATGCCGACAAGAATGATGATGTAGACGACAAAGACCAGATAGTCCGCTGTCGCAAAGCCATTGTTACTAAGGGCTTCAATAATTTTGTCCATTGGTAATATTAAAGTTATTTGTTATTGATGTTTGTTACTTCACCGAGAATTTGTAGGCAGCGTGGCTGTAGTATTTCTCACCCGGCTTCAGCACGGGGCTGGCCCATTCAGGATGATTGGGGGAGTCTGGATACTTCTGGCTTTCCAGGCATACGCTGACGTGCTTCGGATATTTCAGGCCATTCTTGCGTACGATGTCGGCATCACGTCCTACACCCTGGAAGTTGCCAGAATACACCTGTACGCCGGGCTCGTTGGTAAACATCTCCATGAAGATGCCCGTCTTGGGTGAATAGAGCGAAGCGCAAACCTGTTTGTCGTCACCAGCGGTGTTTAGGCAGTAGTTATGGTCATAGCCGGTAGCGTTCTGTACCTGGTCATAGCTGGAATTGATGGAGTCACCTACGGCGTGCGGTGTGCGGAAATCCATGGCTGTACCCTCTACGTCGCGTATCTCGCCTGTAGGAATGTACAGCTTGTCAGAAGCCGTGAACTTATCTGCATTGACATAGAGAACCTGGTCGTAGGCAGCCTGTGTGAAGTCGCCTGACAGGTTATAGTAGTTGTGGTTTGTCTGGTTGATGATGGTCTCCTTGTCGGTAGTAGCCTCCCAGACCATGTCCAGCGTGTTGTCTGCTGTCACCTTATAAGTGGTAGTGGCTGTCACGGTACCGGGGAATCCGTTCTCGCCGTCTGCAGCCACGATGGTCAGTTTCAAAATCGAGTCGCCAATCTGCTCAGCGTCGTACACCTGGTTCATCCAACCCGTCGTGCCGCCACCATGCAGGCAGTTAGGACCGTCGTTGCGCTTCAGCTGATACACAGAGTCGCCCAGCTGGAACTGTCCATTCTTGATGCGGTTGGCGTAGCGGCCTACGCTGGAACCATAGTCCGAGGGCGAATTCAGCGTGTCGGCATACTGCTGGATGTTGTCGAAACCCAGTACCACGTCGGTGGGCTTGCCATCCTTGTCGGGTACTACCAGCGACACGATTCGTCCACCGTAGTTGGTGATGCATACCTCCATGCCGTTCTCGTTTTTCAACGTGTAGAGCTTGACGGGCTTTTCGTTGATGAGGGTGTCAAACTTGGCAGGATTCAGTCCTGACAATGTCGTTGTCTGCTCAGTAGCAGAGCCACAAGCTGTAAGCATAGCGACTGCGATACCTACAAGCCCAAATGTTGCTTTGATGCTTTTCATTTTTTAGGTGTTTTAAGTTGTATAGTCAAATTTGGGTGTAAAATTACAATTTAAATTTGATATAACAAAATAAAACACCTAAAAAATGAAATATTAATGATAATTCAGCGCTTCTCAGTCTTCTTTAGGCTCTTCAGCAGCCTGTTGATTGTTGGGTAGTGCCTGTTGGTTAGCTTTTTGTTCAGCCGGTACGGTGACGATGTTACCTGCTTCGTCAACGACCTCTGTCATCTCTTCTGCACCCACTGCCAGCGAGTCTATGGCCAACGAGTCTGAGTCTGCCGGAGCCTTGAAGTATCCGCCACAATTGTAGTCGTTGGCCGTGAGTCCGTCCATTTTGCCAAACTTGGCATGATACTTCTTGAAGTTCTTGTCCTCCAAGACACTCTTCAAGAAATATCCGCAGATGGGCAGTGCCGTGCGGTTGCCTTGTCCTAGTTCGCCGGTACGGAAGTGTATGCAGCGATACTCACCACCTACCCAGGCTCCCACCACCAGTTTGGGCGTGGTGCCAATGAACCATGCGTCGGAGTGGTTGTTTGAAGTACCGGTTTTTCCGCCAAAGTCTGTATCGGTGTCGTAGCCTACAAAGCCTCTCAACCTTGACGAGGTGCCGCTCATGCCGCCCATCAGCAGCTGTTGCACCATAAATGCCGACTTCTCGGAAAGTGCCTGCTTCTCGTCGTCAGGTGCTGTGTAGATTTCGTTGCCGTCTCTGTCCAAAATGCGTGTCACGAGCACCGGACTGCGGTGTACACCGTTGTTGCATGGTGTGCAGTAGGCGTTGACTAACTCTTCCAGCGTCACGTCGCTAGAACCCAGCGGCAGTGAAGGGGTGGGGTCAAGGTGGCTGTTGATGCCCATGTCGTGGGCTGTCTTGGCAATACGTTCTATACCGCACTCCTGACCTAGTCTCACAGCTACTGAGTTGATGCTCATGGCGAAGGCCTGCTTCAGTGTGATGTTGACGCCTGAGAAGCGGCCGTCGGCATTGGTCGGTGCCCACGTGACCTCTTTTTTCTGCTTAGCGTCGTACACCTGCATGGCAAAATACTCGTCCTTGCGCGTGTCACACGGCGTGATACCCTGGTTCATGGCCTCTGCATAGACAAAGAGCTTGAATGTGGAGCCTGGCTGTCGCATGGCCGTCACTTTGTCGTATTTCCAGGTTTTGAAGTCTACGTCACCTACCCATGCCTTGACGTGTCCCGTCTGTGGCTCCATGGCTATGAATCCACAGTGCATGAAGTGTTCCATGTAGCGAATAGAGTCCATGGTAGACATTTCTTTCTCTATCGTACCTTGCTCATAGTCAAAGAGTTTTACTTTATGAGGCAAGTTTAGGTAGAAGTCTATGCTGTCTTGGTTGTTGTCGTATTTCTGTGCCAGAATCTTGTTGTATGGCGTCTTCTTGGCCAGGTCCTCTATGAAGTGAGGTATCTCCACGTGGTGCTCATCCTGCCAGGGGTTTGTGTTTCCCCAGTGGTTGTTGAAGGTTCTCTGAACCTGTTTCATCTGCTTGATGGCTGCCTCTTCCGCATACTTCTGCATGCGTGTGTCAATGGTGGTATAGATTTTCAGTCCGTCCTTGTAGAGGTCGTAGTCGTTTTCTGCACACCATTTCTGGAGGTGGTTTTTCACAGCCTCGCGGAAGTACAGAGCCTGGCCGTCGTAGTTGTTTTCTACGCTGAAGTCCAGCTTCACGTTCTTCGTCTTCAGCGTGTCGTAGGCCTCCTGAGTCAGGTGTCCGTGTCTCAGCATGTTGTTGAGCACCACGTTACGTCGGTTCATGGAGTTCTTGGGATTGATGCGCGGATTGTAGTAGGTAGTGGCCTTCAGCAGTCCTACGAGTATGGCCGCTTGGTCGGGCGTCAGTTCTTTAGGTGTGGTGCCAAAGTAGGTCTTGGCAGCCGTTTTGATGCCAAAGGCGTTGGATCCGAAGTCTACGGTGTTGGCATACATGGTGAGAATCTCCTGCTTGTCGAAGAACAGCTCGATTTTCACTGCCGTTATCCACTCCTTACTTTTCATAATCAGGAGTTTCAAGCCCGGAATGTAGCCTAAGAGTCCTGTAGAGTATTCCGTTCTGACGCGGAACATGTTTTTCACCAACTGCTGGGTGATGGTGGACGCACCGCGTGCATCGTGATGGACCACGTAGTCCTTCAAGGCCGCGAAGACTCCCTGGAAGTCAATACCTATGTGGTGGTAGAAACGCTCGTCCTCTGTATCCACCAATGCCTGCCAGAAGACAGGGTTAATCTCTTCAAACTCCACCGGTGTACGGTTTTCGCTGAAATACTTGCCTATCAGCACTCCGTCGGCACTATACAGCTCCGAGGCCTGCACGGTTTTCGGGTTGCGTATGGAACTCAGGCTTGGCGAACGTCCGAAGAGCCACAGGAAGTTGATGTCCACCAGAAAGAGGTAGAGCAGGAAGGCTACGATGAGCGAAGCGAAGGCTAGCCCCGCCTTGTTGTACCATTTCTTGTTCAGGTACAGACTTTTATACCATGGCCAGAAGCCTTTGACGGCATTCCAGCAGTAGACTAAGTATTTATTCATAGTGCTTCAGATAGTTCAGTATTTCTTCAATTTGGTCTGGGTGAAACCACCTCATTTTTTCGTCGCGTTTATACCACGTCAGTTGTTTGCGGGCGTAGCGCCGCGTGTTACCCTTGATGCGTTCCACGGCTTCGTCGAGTGTCCATAGTCCGTCAAGATAGTTGAACAGTTCTTTGTAACCTACTGTATTCAAGGCATTTGTTTCTCTTTTGTCTATCAGGCCTCTTACCTCTTCCAACAGTCCGTCCTGCATCATCTGGTCTACGCGTTGGTTGATGCGTTGGTAGAGCTCCTCGCGCTCTCGGTTCAGTCCTATCTTAACAATGCGGAAGGGACGCTGTTTCTTTTGCTGTGTGCGAAACGACGTGTAGGTTTGTCCTGTCTGGTGACAGATTTCCAGGGCGTGGATGACGCGTCGGTGGTTCTTGAGGTCCACGACGGCATAGTGTTCCGGGTCCAGCTGTCTGAGTTCGTCGCACAGTGCCTCCAGGCCTTCATCTTCGTAGCGTCGCTTCATCTCTCGGCGTATGTCGTCACGCACGGTAGGTATGTCGTCTATGCCGTTACAGACGGCGTCGATGTACATCATGGAGCCCCCGCTTAAGACGTGGACTGTTGAACGCTCGCGGTGAGTGTCCAACAGTTTCATCACCTCTTGTTCGTACATGGAGGCGTTATAATAGTCGTCAATGCTTTTTGTCCCCACGAAGTAGTGTTTCACCTGTTGTAGCTGCTCTGCAGTCGGTGCTGCAGTACCTATTTTCAGTTCCCGGTATATCTGTCTGGAGTCAGCATTGATGACGGGTACGTTGTAGTATTGTGCCAACTTGATAGTCAGCGCTGTCTTTCCCACAGCCGTAGGCCCCGTGATGACAACCAGCGTGTCCAATGTCGAAAGTTCTTCTGTTAGTATTGTTATCTGATGACTCCGCGCTTGGAGTTTTCGATGAACGAGCAGATATAGTCTATCTCCTTGGAGTCCGGATATTTGGCGCGAGCCTCAGTCACGCCGTCTTTCAGTATTCCCTTGGAGTAGATGATTCGGTAGGCATCGTGTATGGCGTCAATGACATCGTTGGGGAATCCGCGGCGTCTGAGTCCGATGAGGTTGACACCGGCATAGCGAACGGGCTCCTTGCCTGCGATGACGTAGGGTGGGATGTCCTGCGAGGTGCGTGTGCCTCCCTGGAACATGATATAGCCGCCGACACGCGTAAACTGGTGGAACAGGCACGTTGCCGAAATGATGGCATAGTCGTCGACGACAACCTCACCGGCAAACTTTGTCGAGTTGCCTATGATGCAGCCGTTGCCAATGACGCAGTCGTGGCCTATGTGCATATTCTCCATCAGCAGGTTGCCGTTGCCAACAACGGTTTTACCCTTCGACGCCGTTCCGCGGCTGATGGTGACATTCTCGCGGATAGAGTTGTTGTCACCGATTTCGCACGTAGTTTCTTCGCCTTGGAATTTCAAATCCTGAGGCTTGGTAGAGATGCTGGCACCGGGGAAAAACTCGTTGTTGCTGCCGATGCGGGCGCCATAGTGTATGGTGACGTTGTTCAGAAACTTGTTGTTGTCGCCAATGACGACGTTCTTGTCGATGACGCAGAAGGGGCCAATGATGTTGTTGTCGCCCAGTTGTGCTTCAGGGTCGACGACGGCCATGGGGTGTATTTGGTTCATGCGCGTACAATAATTATATAGTGTTTTTTTATTTGTTCTTGACAATCTGGGCTGTGAAGGTAGCCTCCGCCACGATGTGGTCGCCAACAAAGATGTAACCCTTCATGGACGATATGCCGTGGCGTACCGGTGCCAGCAGGTCTACCTTGAAGATGAGTGTGTCGCCAGGTACCACTTTTTGGCGGAATTTCACATCGTCAATCTTCATAAAGTATGTCGACCAGCTTGACGGATCCTCCAACATGTTCAGCACTAGAAGTCCGCCACACTGTGCCATAGCCTCTATCTGCAGAACGCCTGGCATAACCGGTTCCTCAGGGAAGTGGCCTTGGAAGAAAGGCTCATTGGCCGTTACGTTCTTGATACCCACAATGGTGTTGGCACCCAGTGCCGTGACTTTGTCTACCAGTTGCATGGGGTAGCGGTGGGGCAACAACTCGCGTATGCGGTTGACGTCCATCACCGGTTCCTCGTTGGGGTCGTAGATGGGTGCCTGTATTTCGTGCTTGCGTATTTCCTTGCGCATCTGGCGTGCGAACTTATTGTTGATGGTGTGACCCGGACGGGTGGCGATGATGCGTCCCTTGATGGGTTTGCCAATGAGTGCCATGTCGCCGATAACGTCCAGCAGTTTGTGGCGTGTACACTCGTTCTCCCACTGCAAGGGTTTGTGCTGTATGTAGCCCAGTTCGTTGGCGTTGCGGTGCTCTACACCCAGCATGTCTGCCAGTTTGTCCAATCGCTCCTGGGTGGTTTGTCGCTCATAGATGACGATGGCGTTGTCCATGTCGCCGCCCTTGATGAGGTTCGCCTCCAGCAGCGGTTCTATGTCGCGCACGAATACGAAGGTGCGTGCAGGTGCTATCTCTGTAGGGAAACTCTCCACCTTGTCGATGGTAGCAAACTGGGAATTGATGATTTTCGAGTCGAACGAGCACATGGCCGTTATGGAGAATTCGTCGTCGGGCAGTATGGTGATGCACGAGCCCGTCTGTTCGTCCTTGACTTCTATCTTCTTGCGTATGATGTACCAGTCCTTGGGCGCGTTGAGTTCCTCGATGCCCACTTCCTTGATTTTCTCAACATACTGTATGGCTGATCCGTCCAGTATGGGAAATTCGGGACCGTTGACCTGAATGTTGCAGTTGTCGATGCCTAGTGCGTAGAGTGCTGCCAGGGCGTGCTCCACCGTCGATACGCGGACGTCGCCCTTTCCCAGTACGGTGCCTCGCTGTGTGTCAACCACGTTTTCCGCTATGGCGTCGATGACGGGCTCGCCCTCCAGGTCGATACGCTTAATCTTGTATCCCGTGTTCTCCGGTGCCGGATTGAAGGTGACGGTCAGGTTCAGTCCCGTATGCAGTCCTTTGCCAAACAGCGAGAAGCTGCCTTTCAGTGTACGTTGTTTCATATAGCTTTTTTATTTTGATTTCTTCAGTTCTTCTATCTCTCTGCGCAGTGCGGCAATCTCCTTGTACATCTCCGGTAGTTTGGCGTCAAGCGCTCTTGCCTTGAAGTACATTTTGGGGTTGACGGCCGGGGCGCCGATGAGTTGCTCGCCGTTGCCCTTGGTATTGCTGATGACGCCACTCTGTGCTCCCACAAAAGTCTTGTCGGCTATCTTGATGTGGCCGGAGAAACCAGCCTGTCCGCCTACCATGCACCAGGCACCAATCTTTGTCGAACCGGCCATGCCGACCTGTGCCGACATCACTGTGTTCTCGCCGATTTCGCAGTTGTGGGCCACCTGTATGAGGTTGTCCAGCTTGACACCCTTGTGGATGACGGTCTGTCCCATGGTCGAGCGGTCTACGCACGTGTTGGCACCAATCTCCACATCGTCCTCAATGACCACGATGCCTATCTGAGGTATCTTGTCGTAGCCCTCTTGGTTGGGGGCGAAGCCGAAACCGTCGGCGCCAATGACACTGCCGGCATGAATGGTGACGTTCTTACCGATTTTGCAGCCGTCGTAGATGGTGACGTGGGGGTAGATGCGCGAGCCGTCGCCGATGGTGACGTTGTCACCGATGTAGGCAAAGGGCGCTATGTAGACGTTCTCGCCAATCTTGGCCGACTTCGAGACGAAGGCCAGCGGGTCGACGCCCGTCTTCTGAGGCATCATCGAGGCATAGAGCTGCAGCAGTTTGGCCACGCTTTCGTAGGCATTCTTGACGCGTATCAGCGTGCAGCTGACGGGCTGCTTCAGTTCCACGTCTTCATTGATGAGCACTACACTCGACTTGGTCTCGTAGATATAGGGGGTGTATTTCGGGTTCGAAAGGAAAGAAATGGCGCCCTCGCGTCCTTCTTCGATTTTTGCAAAGGTGTTGATTTTGGCATCCGGATTGCCCTCAACGCGGCCGCTGATCATGTCGGCTATTTGCTTGGCTGTAAATTCCATAGTATACTAGTTGTTTCTTATAACGCTGCAAAGTTACGAAAAAAATCTTAAACTCGTTGATAACAGAGGTAATATTTACGTATTTTTTTTGAAAGTAGTTGCACATTCAGTATTTCCGAGGCTTCGGCAATGTCTCTCACCGTGCCGTCTTTGTAGAGTATGCCTATGCTGTCGTCCTCTGGGTTGTACATGTCCTTGCCTATCTCCGTCAGCGACATCATGTAGCGGCGCGCATCCTGCTGGCTGATGTCCATGGCCAGGGCTATCTGCTGGCTGATGTGCTGCAGGTGCTCGTCACTGGGCGGCTCCGTCGTCACCTCCACTTTGAACAGGCGGCGGTCCACCAGGTCGGTGGCCAGCGTCGACAGTATGCGGTCGTCGTGGTGGCGCCATACCTTCAGTGCGCTCCAGATGTCGGAGTCGTCCAATTCGGCATAGTTGTCGAGGGCTTCCGGGTGGGTGCTGAACCAGTGGGCGTCGACTTGGTTGCGCAGAAAGTAGTCCAGCGAGGGCGAGGCAAACAGGCTGACGCCCTCGCGGGTCAGCTGCTTGGCTCTGGTCAGTGCGTTGACCAGTATCTTCTCGTAGCCCACGGTTGTCTTGTGCAGATATACCTGCCAGTACATCAGCCGTCGCGTCGTCAGATAGTTTTCTACCGAGTAGATGCCTTTTTCTTCGACCACCAGCCGGTCGTCCGTGACATTGAGCATCTTGATGATGCGCGCCGACCCGATGTTGCCCTCGGTGACCCCGGTGTAGAACGAGTCGCGCCGCAGGTAGTCCAGCCGGTCCATGTCCAGTTGCGAGGAAATGAGCTGGTGGTAGATTTTGTTAGGATACTCGTCTTTGAAGATGCGTATGGCCAGGTTCAGCTGTCCCTTCAGGTCGCTGTTGATGCGCTCCATCATCAGCAGTGAGATGTCCTCGTGCGAGATGTCATGGATGAGCGTGTGCTCCAGCACATGCGAGAAGGGACCGTGCCCAATGTCGTGCATGAGAATGGCGGCTTCCACGGCCTCCTCCTCTGAGTCGAAAATGTAGATACCTTTCTCCGTTAGCGACTTCACAGCCTCCGTCATCAGGTGCAGGGCGCCCAGCGAGTGCTGGAAGCGTGTGTGGCGTGCACCGGGGTAGACAACCGAGGCCAGCCCCAGCTGTACGATGCGGTTTAGCCGCTGAAACAGCGGGTGACTCACAATGTTGTAGAGCAGTCCACGGCGTATCTTGATAAATCCGAAGACGGGGTCGTTGATAATCTTGTGTTCGTTCATACAATCTGCAAAGTTACTAATTTCTTCTCAATTAGACGAGCAATTTCCCTGTCTTTTCGTCAATTTTTTTGTATGATAACGAAAATCAGTCGCCGTGGGACGCTCTTTTTCTAGGCATGTAACAACTAAACCGGCGCCGTATCAGCTGTAGCCGGCGCCGTATTAGCTGTAGCCGGCGCCGTATTAGCTGTAGCCGGCGCCGTATTAGCTGTAGCCGGCGCCGTATTAGCTGTATTTTTAGGGGCCCCTTAAGAAGCCCCACCCCTTATATAGTAGTTCCCCTTTATAGGGGAACGGAAATATAAGGGGGGTAGGGGGCTTCGGAAGGCCGCTGGCGAATTTCCAAAAATTCGCAGTTGGCTTAAACTTTTCTACCAAATGCTTGCTTTTGCTACAAAAAAATTGTACCTTTGTAGGCGCTAACTAACATTTCAACATTCAATACCCATCAGTAAAAATGATTCAATCAAGAACAAACCTCAAGACCCTCATTGCTGCTTCGATTACGGCCCTCAGTCTGAGCACTACTGCCACGGCCCAGGTAAAGTATCCGTTTCAGAACCCGTCGCTCACCAATAAGGAGCGTGTGGAAAACCTGTTGTCGCTGTTGACACCCGACGAGAAAGTGGGACTAATGATGAACAAGTCGCAGTCCATAGATCGTCTGGGCATCCCTAGCTACAACTGGTGGAGCGAGGCCTGCCACGGCGTGCGTCAGGGCGGCTACACTGTCTATCCGCAGCCCATCGGCATGGCGGCAGCCTTCAACCGACAGTTGGTCTACGACGTCTTCTCGCAGGTCAGCGACGAGGCTCGTGCCAACTGGAACCGCACCAACCACCAGGACCCCAAGCTGTTCAACGTGCCCCAGGGCGTCACCTACTATCCCGGCAATCCGGAGCTTACCTTCTGGTGCCCCAATGTCAATATCTTCCGTGACCCACGCTGGGGACGCGGCCAGGAGACCTGTGGCGAGGATCCCTACATGAACGCCGTGCTGGGCGTTGAGACCGTGCTGGGCATGCAGGGCAACAACGACCGCTACTTCAAGACCCACGCCTGCGCCAAGCACTATGCTGTACACAGCGGTCCGGAGCCACTGCGCCACTCCATGAACGTGGAGCCCTCGAACCGCGACCTCTGGGAGACCTATCTGCCGGCATTCAAGGCACTGGTCAAGAAAGCCAACGTGCGCGAGGTGATGTGCGCTTACCAGCGTTTCGAGGGCAGACCCTGCTGCACCAGCGACCGTCTGCTCATCGACATCCTGCGCAACAAGTGGGGCTACGACGGACTGGTGGTGACCGACTGCGACGCCATCAACAACTTTTACAATCGGGGGCAGCACGAGACCCACAAGGACCCGCTATCGGCCTCGGTCGACGCCGTGCTGAACGGTACTGACCTGGAGTGCGGCAAGGTGTTCATGACGCTGGCCGAGGGTCTGAAGAAAGGACTCATCAAGGAGACTGACCTTGATCAGCACCTGCGCAAGACACTCATGGGACGCTTCGAACTGGGCATGTTCGACCCTGCCGACATGCTGCCCTGGGCAAACATTCCAGCCTCCAACATCAGCAGCGAGGAGCACGACCAGCTGGCTACCCAAGCTGCACGTGAGTCGATGGTGCTGCTGGAGAACCGCAGCCTGGCCAACGCTGCGCAGGGTGGAGCCATGCTGCCCGTACTGCCTCTGTCGAAGAACGTCAGGACGCTGGCCGTCATCGGTCCTAACGCCGACGACGTGGAACTGCTGAACGGTAACTATGGCGGCACACCTACCGAGGCTCACCAGCACTCGCTGTTGGCAGGCATCAGGGCTGCTGTGCCCACGGCCAACATCATCTACGAGAAGGCTTGCGAACTGAATGACGAGTACCAGACTGTTCACCATCTGCAAGACTTCAACGGCGGCAAGGGTGTCCGGGTTGACTTCTTCAACAATAAGGAACTGGCTGGCGAGCCCGCCAAGACCGACTACTACAAGGAACTGGACTTCTCGACCTTCGGAGCCTGGGGTTTCGCGCAGGGCGTCAACCGGGACACACTCTCCGTGCGCATCAGCGGACAGTATAAGGCAACGTTTACAGGTGACATGAAATACACTTTGTCTACTGACAACGGCTACGTGCTGAAGGTGAACGGACAGGTGGTCGAGGAGAATAACGGCGGCGGACGTCGCCGCGGATTTGGCTTTGGCCGCAGGGTGGAGTACAAGTCGTTTCCCGTGGTTGAGGGGCAGACTTATGACGTCGTTATCGAATATCGTCATGGCAACGGTCAGTTTGCCATGCTGCGCGGCGACATCTGCGAGCGCAAATTCGTTGACTTCACGGCACTGGCCAACAAGGTGCGCCAGGCTGACGCCATCATCATCATTGGCGGCATCTCAGCACGCATGGAAGGCGAGGGTGGCGACAAGCAGACCATCGAACTGCCCAAGGTACAGCAGATGCTCCTCAAGGCCATGCACCAGACAGGACGTCCCGTCGTCTTCGTCAACTGTTCCGGCTCAGCCATCGCTTTTGGCAGCGTCGAGGGGCAGTACGACGCACTGCTCCAGGCGTGGTATCCCGGTCAGGGTGGTGCCAAGGCGCTGGCCGAGGTGCTCTTTGGCGACTATAACCCCGGCGGCAAGCTGCCCGTGACGTTCTATCGCAGTAACGACGACCTGCCCGACTTCCTGGACTACTCCATGAAGAACCGCACCTACCGCTACTTCACCGGCAAGCCGCAGTATGCCTTCGGCTATGGACTGAGCTACACCACGTTCCAGGTGGGCAAAGGCACCATCAGTCGCAAGTCGGCCAAGGCCAGCCAGAAGGGTAAACCCTTCGCCCAGGTCACAGTGCCCGTCACCAATACCGGCAAGCGTGAAGGTACTGAGACAGTACAGGTCTACGTGAAGCGTCTGGGCGACCCCGGTGCTCCCATCAAGGCGCTGAAAGGATTCCAGAAACTCAGCCTGAAGCCTGGCGAGACCCGGAAGGCAGTCATCACGCTGGACAGCGAGGCCTTTGAATACTATGACGAGATGCAGGACGAGTTGGCCGTCAAGACTGGCAACTACCAGATACTCTATGGCACGTCGTCAGAAGACAAAGACCTGCAGAAGCTGGACTTTGTCGTGAAATAAACAGTGAAGGAAGATATAATAAACAAATAAAAAAGACAGGCGGGGAGAATTCAACTTATTCTCCCCGCTTGTCAATATACTCAAGGTCTGCGTAGTTCTCGCGCGGAAAACGGAACAGGTCGTCGTTGATGCCACCCACGCGGACGTCGCTAATTTTGATGGTAGTATGGAAGATGCCCACCTTGATGCGCACGCTGACCGGATAGCGGTGTTTCTTGTCCAGCAGGCAGCGCGCCTCCTTGATGCCTGACACGCCCTTCTTGGCCTTCAGCGTGATATAGTAGCCCTCTTTGGAGTCCTTGATGCTGTAGGTGTAGTTGTCGGGGTCGAACTTAAACTTCGTGGCATACTTGTCGCGCTTCTCGGAGTGTGCGTCGTAGATGACTACGCGCTCCTTCTTGCGCTCCAGACGGTAGTATGTCACATCGTCGTTCCAAGCTATGTAGCGCTCGTCAATGAATTTGCTTTTCTTGCCCTTGGTCCAGATGGTGCCCTCGGTCTTGTAGATACCGATGATGTTTACCTTGTAGTGCAGCTGCGAACCCTCGTCGCCAAAAATCTTCTGGTAGGTTTCGTTAAACAGCCGGCGGGCCTGCTGCGCATTGGGTGTCTCGTGTTTATCCTTGCGCTGAGCCGGCAGGCTGGTAACGAAGCACAAGGCAGTCAATAACAAAAGTATCTTTTTCATAACGGGGTGCAAAATTACAAAATAATTGCGAATTTCGGCCTATGAATTATGAATAATTTAGTACCTTTGCAGCTAAATTCAGAAAAAACGACATGAGATACTTCATTTGGTTTGGCTACGACGGCACCCAGTATCACGGTTGGCAGACGCAACCCAACGGCGTCACCGTGCAGAGCGAACTGGAGCGGTGCCTGTCGCTGCTGCTGAGAGAACAGGTGGCCGTGACGGGAGCCGGGCGCACCGATGCCGGTGTGCATGCGCGCCAGATGGCAGCCCACTTCGACACCGACGGCGAGCTGGACGCACCCCTGCTGACCAAGAAACTCAACGGACTGCTACCCGCCGCCATCAGTGTGGACCGCATAGAACCTGTGGCCGCCGACATGCACGCTCGTTTCTCGGCCACGTCCAGAACCTACCATTATTACATACATACACGCAAGAACCCTTTCATCCGGCAGTATTCGCAGGAGATGCACTACCAGCTGGACTTCGACTTGATGAACGAGGCGGGACGGATACTGATGGAGTACGACGACTTTGGTGCCTTCTGCAAGGCTGGCAGCGACGTGAAGACCACGCTGTGCCGCGTGACCCACGCACATTGGCACCAGACGTCGGACACGGAGTGGTATTTCGAGATTACGGCTAACCGCTTCCTGCGCAACATGGTACGCGCCGTGGTGGGCACACTGATAGAGGTGGGGCGCCGCCGCATGACGCTTCAGGAGTTTCGCCAGGTAATAGAGGGCGGACGGCGTACACAGGCTGGTGAGTCGATGCCCGCCAAGGCTTTGTTCTTAGAGAGGGTTACCTATTGATATTTCGTGATTGGCATGAACAGATTATTGATATGTGGTTAGTATTAGCATTCTTGTCTGCAGCTCTACTGGGCTGCTATGATTCGTTTAAGAAAGAAGCATTGAAGCAGAATGCCGTCATTCCGGTACTGTTTCTGAACACGCTCTTCTCGTCGCTCATCTTCCTGCCATTCATCGTTCTGAGTGCCACGGGCAATACTCTCGACGGCACCATCTTCCACGTAGCCAGCGGTGGTTGGGAAGTTCACAAATACGTCGTGTTGAAAGCCATTATCGTGCTGAGCAGTTGGATATTGGGCTACTTCGGCATGAAACACCTGCCGCTGACCATCGTCGGCCCCATCAACGCCACACGTCCCGTCATGGTACTGGTGGGAGCCCTGCTGGTGTTTGGCGAGCGACTGAACGGGTGGCAATGGCTGGGAGTGGGGCTGGCCGTGGCTTCATTCTTTATGCTGAGTCGTAGCGGTAAGAAGGAGGGCATCGACTTCAAGCACGACCACTGGATATGGATGATAGTGGGTGCAGCTGCCCTGGGAGCCGTCAGCGGACTCTACGACAAGTATCTCATGGCACCCGTAGAAGCCGGTGGCGTCGGACTGGACCGCATGCTGGTGCAGTCGTGGTACAACATCTACCAATGTTTTATGATGCTGGCCATGCTTGTGATGTTGTGGTGGCCCAAGCATCGGGAGACGACTCCCTTCCACTGGCACTGGAGCATCATCTTCGTCAGCCTGTTTCTGTCGACGGCTGACTTCGTCTACTTCTACTCGCTGTCGTTGCCCGACGCCATGATTTCCATCGTCTCCATGGTGCGCCGTGGCTCGGTGGTGGTCAGCTTCCTCTTTGGCGCACTCATCTTCCACGAGCACAATCTGAAGTCGAAAGTCGTAGACCTGGCACTGGTGCTGCTGGGCATGCTTTGCTTGTATATCGGCACCAACAGCTGACATTATTCGCGTTCCTGAAGTAGATGTGTGAGTCTATGGCTTCTTCTTGAGGGTCTCGATAATCGAGTCTAAGTCTAATGCCATGTGGTGGTAGTCATCCTGCTGCAGCGGACAAGACTGGAGCTCCTGGCTCATGCCCTGCGGAATCAGCCGGTAGGCCTGCTCCTCCAGCGCTTTGCCCTTGTCGGTCAGGCTGACAATCTGTTGGCGCTTGTCCTGTGTGCCTTTCTTCCTGATTACGAGTCCCAGTTTCTCCATGCGTTGCAGCAGGGGAGTCACGGTGTTGGTTTCCAGCAAGAGCCGGTGCGCGATGTCGTTGACGGGCAAGACGTCTTGTTCCCATAACACCATGAGCACAAGGTATTGAGGATAGGTGATGCCCAGTGCTGTCAGCATCGGGGTGTATGCCTGTGTTATCAGTCGAGAGGCTGTATAGAGGCGAAAGCAAAGCTGATTGCCAAGTTGTAATTCTTTGTGCATAAAAACTAATCTGTGTCGCTGGCGTGCAGAATGATGCTGGTGGCACCCAGTGTAAACAGTGTGCCGTCCTCGATGATGCGACGCTCGCGGGGTTTCAGTTCCACGTCGCCAACGAAAGTGCCGGTATTGCTGTTGTTGTCGCTGAGCGTATAGCGCAATTGTCCGGTTTTGCTACGTGAAACGGTAAGCGTACAGTGGTTGAGGTCGACGCTGGGGTCTACCGTCTCGAAGGGGGTGTTGATGGGATTGCCTTTCTGGTAGCGGCCTATGACGTTGTCGCCCATCTGCAGAGGAATGACCTGCTTGAAGTGGAACACGTTTTCAATGACCACAATGGAACCACAGGGGGCGCTCTCTGCACTTGGCTGTGCGCTGTCGGAATTCAGTTCGGCTGTCTCTTGTTTCTGGGTGTTGCGCAACTTGGAAACTCCCATGCGAATGCCAAACTCCTTGCCACACTGATCACACTTGAACACCAAAGACTGTCCGGCCTCATAACGGGTTTCGTCAAAGGTGATGTAATTGTCGCACTTAGGACATCTGACACGCTTCATAGTTCATCAACGGGAATAATGAAAAAAACGGAAATCGGCTTTATACCTCTGGTTTCTTTTTGTAAACCCATGCTTCGTAGAATTCTTCCTGCATGCTCATCTTGTTGAGTGTGCGATAAGCCTCGGCCTCGCTACTGAACTCGTCGCTCACTACGCGTACCACATTGTGGGACACAAGGACGTAGGCGTTGGGGTAGCCTTCCTTCTTCAGTTTCTCTACATACTGTTCGGCGTTAGCCAACTTTACTTGGCTAGCTACAATAATGCAATAAGTCGTTGTATTTGTGGACTTTGCTGATGTTTCGGCAACTTTTGCTTCAGAAGCTTTTGGGGTTTTGCCTGCTTTCGTGGTTTTCTGGACTTTTACGGTTTCCAGTAATTCCTTGCGGGCAACAGTACGCTCTTCTACCACCGGTTTTGCTACAAACGAGTCTACGTCGGGCAGGGTAGTGTCCTGCGGTATGAGTTTATAGAGTAGCGAGTGCTGCAGATGAGTCATGGCCTCCGTGCCTAAATTGCTGTTGGCTACGGGAGTGGCAATGAAGAAGAAAGCTACAACGGCAGCTGCTACGGCAACGGCATTGCGTACCCACGACATCTTTATATAAATGGCAGAGTCGGAGTTGCTGGTGTCGGTAAAGTCGATGAGCCGCGGCTCGTTGGAAACAACGGGCTCGTCCGTTATCACCTGCGGCTGCTTTTGTTGCAGAATCTCCTGTTGTTGTGGAATCTCGCCACCTTTCAGCGTTTTGAATGAGACAGTCCCCAGACCATATAATTCTGGCGAGAGTATGCCCGATTCGCAAGGCGAGAACTCATAGTTGCCGTCTTGGTTGATGGTCAGTTCACCTAGGTTTTCCAGCGTATAGCGCCCCTTGTCCTCCAGGCATTGTCTTAGTTCTGCGACTTCTCCTTCTATCCGTCGTAATGCCTCCGGGTAAGAAAAGTCGTAGGCTTCTACGTAGGACTGAACGAGCACGGAGTCGTTCATCTGCAGTTGCGGATTGAACCCTAAGGTGCGCAATGGTGGCAGGAAACAGTTGTCATTGTACTCATAACGTGCAGGGATGCTGTGTGTTATGAATCCACCAAAGCCCGGAACAATCACGCAGTCATTGTTCAGCAGCAGTATTTCAATATGTCTTTGCAACTCAATCACGAGTGCAAAAGTACTATTTTTTTCGCAAATCACAAATAAAAATCGACGAAATATAAAAAAATCTCATTTTTTATTACTACTTTTGCACGGTTAAAACAAGTTGAATAGCAAATTATGGAGTATATAGTATCCATTGGCCCATCGACCCTAAAGATGTCATCACCAGCGAGAAAGACCTGAAACAGCCTTTTTTGCGTGACGCAGAACTATTTGACAAACAACTTTTTATCAAAATATATTAAAGATGAATATAGCAATTGTAGGAACTGGATATGTAGGACTGGTGTCAGGAACGTGTTTTGCTGATACCGGAGCCAATGTTACTTGTGTGGACGTAGACACGCAGAAGATAGAACGCCTGAAGAATGGCGAGATTCCCATTTTTGAGCCAGGCCTCGATGAATTGGTGAAAAAGAACGTTGCCGCCGGCCGTCTGAAGTTTACCACCGACCTGGCCAGCATACTGGACGACGTCCAGATAGTATTCTCGGCTGTGGGCACTCCGCCCGATGAGGACGGTTCGGCCGACCTGAAATATGTGTTGCAAGTGGCACGCACTATTGGTCAGCACATGAACAACTATCTTGTGGTGGTTACCAAGTCTACGGTACCCGTAGGAACGGCCCAAAAGGTGCGTCAGACGATTGAGCACGAACTGGAGAAGCGAGGCATGAAGGGCTTCGAGTTCGACGTGGCTTCCAATCCCGAATTCCTGAAAGAGGGCAACGCCATCAAGGACTTCATGTCACCCGACCGCGTGGTGGTGGGCGTTGAGTCGGAACGTGCCAAGAAAGTACTCACCAAACTCTACAAGCCCTTCCTAATTAATAATTTCCGCGTCATCTTCATGGACATTCCCTCTGCCGAGATGACCAAATATGCTGCCAACTCCATGCTGGCCACTCGCATTTCGTTCATGAACGACATTGCCAACCTCTGTGAGCGTGTGGGTGCCGACGTCAACATGGTACGTGCCGGCATAGGTGCCGACACACGTATAGGTCGAAAGTTTCTCTACGCCGGTTGCGGCTATGGTGGTTCCTGTTTTCCAAAAGACGTGAAGGCACTCATCAAGACTGCCGACCAGAACGGCTACTCCATGGAGGTGCTGAAGGCTGTTGAGCGCGTCAACGAGCGACAGAAGTCCATCCTCTTCGAGAAACTCGTCAAGGCTTTCGGCTCCAAGGAGGCACTCAAAGGCAAGACTATTGCCATGTGGGGACTGTCGTTTAAGCCTGAGACCGACGACATGCGCGAGTCTACGGCACTGGTTATGATCCAGCTGCTGCTCGATGCTGGCTGCCAAGTGCGAGCCTACGACCCTGTGGCCATGCAGGAGTGTCGGCGCAGGATAGGCGACAGTATCGTCTACTGCAAAGATATGTACGACGCCGTGCTTGAAGCCGACGCCCTACTGCTACTGACGGAGTGGAAAGAATTCCGCCTGCCCAGTTGGGCTGTCATCAAGAAGGCCATGCGCCACGCACTGGTTATCGATGGTCGCAACATCTTCGACGCTGAGGATTTGGACGAAAACGGATTTGAATATCATTGCATAGGTAAATGAGCAAGAACTACGGGGTTTTCTGGATGTGCCTGCTACTATTGACGGCACTTTGGGGGTGTGGACGGCAACCATCGTCTACGCCTCCTGAAAGTGAGGCTGCCAAAAAACTGTTGCAAGGCATCTGGAGCGACGAAGAAACAGAGACACTTGTGTTCCAGATACGTGGCGACTCCGTCTACTATCCTGACACCACTAGTCTGCCGGCCTATTTCCGCATTTATGAGGACACGCTCTATATTGGCACGTCAGCCCGCTATCATATTGAGAAACAGTCTGAACACGTCTTCTGGTTCAAGAGTGCCGACGGCGAACTGGTGAAACTGGTGAAGGACGACGCCACCGAGGACAACAAGGTCTTTGAGCAAAGCCGTACAAAGGTGCTGACGTTGACAGAAGTGCTGAAAAAGGACACGGTGGTAATGTTCGAAGGCCAGCGTTACCATCTGTATATTGCCGTCAACCCCACGAAGTATAAAGTGGTGCGCCACGCCATCAACGACGACGGTCTGGACGTAGAAAATGTGTATTACGACAACATTATCCACTTGAGCGTCTTCAACGGTTCTCGCCAGCTCTTCTCCAGCGACTTCCGCAAGCAGCGCTACCGCCAACGCGTTCCGCCGCAGTTCTTCGAGCAGGCCATACTGAACAATATGGAGTTTAGCGGCGTCGATGCCAACGGCTTGCATGTCAACGTGTCGCTCTGCATTCCTGACGATGCCAGCTGCTACCTGATAGAGCACGTTGTAAACTTCCAGGGACAATTGTCGACGCAACTGCTGGAATACTGATGTTGCGACTATTTGAATAATGTAGTCACGATAAATATGGATGCCGCAGCTATTGGAATAAGAAAGGTAAAAGATTTTATTTCTGATGAATAACCAACAACTGACCGTCACGCTGTTGCAGACTGACATCCAGTGGGGCGACTGTGCCCTGAACATCGAGCACGCCGAACTCCTGATGAACCGTCAGCCCGGCAGCGACCTCTACGTGTTGCCCGAAATGTGGAGCACGGGGTTTGCCACCGAGCCTCACGGCATAGCCCACGACGAGTCCGACAATCCGGCACTCCAGTGGATGCGTCGTGCTGCCGGCTTGCGCCATTGTGCCATTAGCGGCAGTGTCGCCGTCCGACTGGCTGACGGTAGCTTCCGCAACCGCCATTATTTTGTCGACGGGCGGGCTGGCCAGACCTATTTCTACGACAAGCACCATCTCTTCAGTTATGGCCACGAAGACCAATACTACACAGCCGGCAACGAACACTTGGTGGTGGAGTACGGCGCCTGGCGCCTGCTGTTGCTCACGTGCTACGACCTGCGTTTCCCCTGCTGGAGCCGCTATGCTACGGGGCGCGAATATGACGCCATCCTGCTGGTAGCCAACTGGCCCGTTTCGCGCCAGGAGGCCTGGCAGGTGCTGACACGTGCCCGTGCCATTGAGAACCAATGCTATCTGGTCGGCGTCAACCGCACTGGCGACGACCATAAGTGCCACTATGTTGGCGAGAGTGTAGCCGTCGACTTCAAGGGCCACGTCATGGCCCGTTGCGGGGCCGATGAAGAGGCCTTGAGCACCACGTTCAGCATGGAGGAACTATTGGCTGTTCGCAGCAAATTTCGCGTGCTGGACGAGCGTGACTGAATTCTCCCCTCGCACCATCATAGCAGTAACGCTTTCAGCTCATTCAATAGAATATCATGGCCAGCATGTAGGCCACTATGGTTGATGTGACGACGCTGACGAGTCCGGGCATCATGAACGAGTGGTTCAGCAAATATTTCCCGATAACGGTAGTGCCTGAGCGGTCAAAGTTGACGGTGGCGATGTCACTGGGGTAGTTGGGTATGAAGAAGTAGCCGTAGACAGACGGAAAGACACCCAGCAGCACGGCACCTTCAATGCCCAGCGAGTAGGCCAGCGGCAGCATGGCCACCACCACGGCACCCTGAGAATTGATGAGCACAGAGACCAGGAAGAATACGATGGCAATAGCCCATGGATACTCCTTGACAATGTCGGTCATCATGGTTTGAATCTCGTTGGTATAGTTAGAGAAATAGGTGTCGGCCATCCATGCTATGCCGTAGATGGCTACCACGGCCACCATGCCAGACTGCCACACGGGGCCGGCGACAGCAGTCTTGGGCGACGCTTTGCAGAAGATGATCATCAATGCGGCAGCGCTGATCATGACTATCTGAATGACGATGTTCATCTTCAGTCGGCCACTTTCCCACACGGGCAGCAATGAGGGAAACGCCGCCAGAATCACAATGACCAGCAGAGCCGCCAGGAAGATGTATACCGCAAGCTTGGCCTCCTGGGGTATCTGCTTGTCGAGTGTGGTGGCTGACGAACCGTAGATGTAGTTATACTGTTCGGGGTCTTTCAGCTTGGCCTGGAATTGCGGGTCTTTGTCCAGGTCCAGTCCGCGGTGATAGGAAGCGGCTGCGGCCGCCATCAGTCCGCAGAGGCAGGCCGGGATAGACACCATGAGTACTTGCGGAATGGTGATGTCAAACCCGTTGGCATTGCTAATGCTGACGAAGGCCACCACTGCAGCGGCTATGGGCGAACACGTAATGCCCACCTGCGAGGCAACAGAGGCCACAGCGCAGGGGCGCTCAGGGCGAATGCCTTTCTTCAGCGCTATGTCGCAAATTATAGGCATCAACGTGTAAACCACGTGTCCCGTACCAACCAGTATGGTCAGAAAGAATGTAGACAGCGGTGCCAGGAAGGTGATGCGGTCGGGGTGTCTGCGCAGCGTCTTCTCGGCTATCTGGATGAGCCAGTCCATGCCTCCCGACGCCTGCATAATGCCGGCGCAGGTGACGGCGGCTATGATGATGTAAATGACGTCCGTAGGCGGTGTACCGGGCTTGAGTCCGAAACCGAAGACCAGCAGCGCCAGTCCGATGCCGGAGATGGCACCCAGCGCCAGACTGCCATACCGAGAACCTACCCATAGTGCACCGAGCACTATCAGTAGTTGGATAATCATAGTAATTGTCATAAATCCTATTGTTTTTGTTATTGATAAAGTTTATACGAATACGTGTCTGCAAAATTAGACATTTTATTCGAAACAGCCAAGTATTTTTTTTGCTTTTTCTGTTGAAATGTTTGGAAGTTACCGAAAATCTTTTTATCTATGCCCTGGCAAACATTCAATGCAAAGGTTAAGGTCTTCAGAACGCAGTTAAGAGGCGTGTGTGACCTACCGTTCTTCGTCTTTAGACTGAAAAAACTCTTCAGTTAATTTAGACTCTATGCACCGGAAAATCGGCTGACCCGGAAAAATCGGCTGACCCCTTTTCTTATTCTTGGTTAAGATTAACACCTTATTAACACCCTAATAAAGTAAAATCCCCTGCAAATCAGTGATTTGCAGGGGATTTTCGGATATTCTAAGTAGTCGATAGGGGAATCGAACCCCTATGCCAAGATTGAGAATCTTGTATCCTAACCATTAGATGAATCGACCAACATGTCAAAGATGCGCTCGCAGAGAAATCCCACCGGCTGCGGAAGGAGGGGGATTCGAACCCCCGGTACGGGAACCCGTACGGCAGTTTAGCAAACTGCTGGTTTCAGCCACTCTCCTTCCAGATGTCTCAGCTGCAAACCGTGGGGTTATCTCCTTGATTGCGGGTGCAAAGGTACGACTATTTTTTGAACTTTGCAAATTTTTAAGCGACTTTTTTTACTTTTCTTTGATTTTTTCTATGTTTCCCGCTATTTACAGATTTTCTATACCGTTTTTGAGCGGATTACGGGACTCGAACCCGCGACCCTCGGCTTGGGAAGCCAATGCTCTACCAACTGAGCTAAATCCGCTTGTGGGAAGAAAAAGGAGCCAAACTATCAGTAAGTTTGACTCCGGAAGAAAAGCGAGCCGATAGCCGGACTCGAACCGGCGACCCACGCATTACGAATGCGTTGCTCTACCAACTGAGCCATATCGGCAGTCTTTCAAAGAACTCTTTGCTTGAAAGCGGTTGCAAAGGTAATACTTTTTTCTGTAATCACCAAATGTTTTATGCTTAAAGTTTTTCTTTCAGGAATTTTCCGGTCAAACTCTTTGTGTTTGCTGCTATTTGTTCTGGGGTACCGGTTGCTACCACTTCTCCACCGCGGTCTCCTCCATCTGGTCCCATGTCGATGACATAGTCGGCACACTTGATGACATCCAGATTATGCTCGATGACGAGAATGGTGTGGCCACGGTCAATCAATGCGTTGAAGGCCTGTAGCAGTCGGTTGATGTCATGGAAGTGTAGTCCGGTGGTAGGCTCGTCGAAAATGAAGAGGGTAGGTTCTTGGCGTTCTTGTCCGATAAAGTAAGCCAGTTTGACACGCTGGTTCTCGCCACCGGAGAGGGTTGAGGAGTTCTGTCCAAGTTTGATGTAACCCAAGCCTACATCCTCCAGGGTTTTCAGTCTGCTGACGATGGTACGGCAGAGTGGGGTGGCGTCTGCTTCAAAAAAGCTGATGGCTTCCGAGATGGTCATATTGAGTACATCGTCAATATTCTTGCCGCGATAACGTACGTCCAGAATGTCGTGTTTGAAGCGGTGACCATGGCATGCTTCACACTCTAATACGAGGTCGGCCATGAATTGCATTTCGACTGTGATGACGCCGGCACCCTTACATTCGTCGCAACGACCTCCATCAGCATTAAAAGAGAAGTATTGGGCGGTAAAGCCCATCTGCTGAGCCAGGGGTTGTTCGGCGAAGAGGTCGCGGATGGCGTCGTAGGCTTTGACGTAGGTGGCCGGATTAGAGCGTGTGGATTTACCTATTGGGTTTTGGTCGACGAACTCTACATGGCTGATGGATTGAAAGTCGCCTTCCAATCCGACGAATTCGCCGGGTGCATCGAATACTTCGCCCAGATGACGCTTGACGGCAGGGTAGAGGATACCTTTGACGAGGGTTGACTTTCCACTACCGGAAACGCCTGTAACCACGGTCATCACGTTGAGTGGGAAGTCTACGGTAATTCCTTTGAGGTTGTTCATTCGAGCTCCTTTTACCGTCAGTTTGAGGTTCCATGGACGGCGGCTCTTTGGCAGGGTAATTTCCGCCTGGTGGGTAAGATAGCGCAAGGTGTGACTCCTTGAATAGCTGCCTGCAGACATCTGTTGCTTGAGTGTGTTATCGTCGGGGACGGGGCCTGCATACATGATTTCGCCACCCAGCCGGCCTGCGTCGGGGCCAACGTCAATGAGGTAGTCGGCAGCTCGCATAATGTCCTCGTCGTGTTCAACGATGACAACAGTATTACCAATGTCGCGCAGTTCTTTGAGAACCTTTAGCAGCCGGTCAGTATCACGCTGATGAAGGCCGATGCTTGGTTCATCGAGTATATATAGTGAACCGACCAGCGAGGAACCCAGCGAGGTGGTCAGATTGATGCGCTGGCTTTCGCCACCGCTCAACGTGTTGGACATGCGATTTAACGTGAGGTAGCCCAGTCCCACATCAAGCATGAACTGTAGACGGGTGTTGATTTCAGTCAACAGTCGTTTTCCGATTTGCTGTTCCTGCTCTGTTAGTTCAAGGTGGCCTAACCACTCTTTCAGCCGTACGACAGGCATTTCAACCAAGTCGGAGATGCTGCGTCCGCCAATCATTACATAGTTGGCTTCCGGCTTAAGACGTGTGCCGTGACACTTGGGGCAGGTGGTCTTGCCCCGATAGCGTGACAACATGACGCGATACTGAATCTTGTATTGGTTCTCCTTGACCATCTGGAAGAAATCGTCAATGGAGACGCGTTCGTACTTGTCACGTTTTTGGTCTGAGGGCAGTCCATGCCACAACATGTCTTTCTGCTTCTGAGTAAGATTGTAGTAGGGCTCAAAGATAGGGAAATCGTCTTTTACGGCACGACGGCAGAACTCTTCTTTCCATATCTTCATCTTTTCGCCATGCCAGCATACCACACAACCGTCATAGACGGAGAGCGATGTGTTGGGTATAACGAGGTGCTCGTCGATGCCAATAATCTTTCCAAAGCCTTGACACTCTGGACAGGCTCCTACGGGAGAGTTGAAAGAGAACAGGTTGTCGGTAGGTTCTTCAAAGGTTATGCCGTCAGCTTCAAAGCGTATGGAGAAATCGTAACAGATATTTGATGGCAAGAACATCAGACGACACTCGCCATTGCCCTCATAGAAGGCAGTCTCAGCAGAGTCGACGAGGCGAGAGATAGCATCTTTGTTATCATCGACAGATATGCGGTCAATGACAAGATAGAGCGTTGAGAAATCGTGGTCTTGAGATTCTGCCATGAAGTCATCTATCCGCAGAATTTCACCGTTGACGGCTATACGGGTATAACCGTTCTGCACATAAATCTTGAGTTGCTGCTCCAGCGTGCGACCTTCCGCCAGTTGAATGGGAGCCAGAACTGCAAACTTTGTACCCTTGGCATATTGGCGAGTACAAGTGATGATGTCTTCCGTGGAATGTTTCTTCACCTCTTGGCCGCTGATGGGGGAATAAGTACGTCCAATACGGGCATAGAGCAAGCGTAAGTATTCGTAGATTTCGGTGGTAGTGCCTACGGTAGAGCGTGGATTGCGCGAGATGACTTTTTGTTCGATGGCAATGGCGGGGGGAATGCCTTTGATGAAGTCGCACTCAGGTTTGTTCATGCGGCCAAGAAACTGTCGGGCATAACTGGACAGACTCTCGACATAGCGACGTTGTCCCTCGGCATAGAGAGTGTCGAAAGCCAAGGACGACTTACCGCTGCCAGACACGCCGGCAATTACCACCAACTTGTTGCGAGGTATCTTGACGTCAATATTCTTCAGGTTGTTAACTTTGGCGCCTTTAATCTCGATATAGTCTGTCTTCTTCATACTAACTTATGTTATAATGATTACAGTTCTTCACTGATATACCCTACGGGCAATGGCCGACAATTGTACTGTGAGGCCATGATTTCGCCATAGGCACCAGCGGAACGAATGGCTATGAAATCACCTCGGTGCACGCGATTGAGGTCTATCTGCTTGGCAAAGACATCTGTTGACTCACAAATGGGACCCACTACGTCGTATGTTTCAAGTGGCTCGTCACTTGACAGGTTCTCGATTTTATGATAAGCCTGATAAAGTGCAGGGCGAATCAGGTCGGTGAAACCGGCATCAACAATACAGAATTTCTTGACATAGCCTTCCTTTATATATAATGTACGCGTAATCAGTGTGCCGCACTGGGCAACGACAGCCCGCCCCAGTTCGAAATGGAGCGTCTGGCCATTACGTAGTTTGAGCTTCTTGGCATAGGTGTCGAAATAAGCCTTGAAGTCAGGAATGCTGACACGGTTCGGGTGTTGATAGTCTACCCCCAGACCGCCACCTACGTTGATGTGTTCTACGTGGATGCGATGGCGCTCTAGTTCATCTTGTAATTCGTTAATCCGGTTACAGAGGGCCTCGAAATCGCCCATGTCAAGTATTTGACTGCCAATGTGAAAGTGCAGTCCAACAACTTTGACGTGTGACATCTGATTGGCTTTATTGATAACCGCCAACATGTCGCGCATGTCGATGCCAAACTTGTTTTCAGCCAAACCGGTAGTGATATTGGCATGGGTATGGGCACCAACGTTGGGATTCAGACGGAAAGCCACGCGAGCTACCTTATCCTTAGCTGTTGCCAGTTCGTTGATAACTTCCAGTTCAGGAATGCTCTCAACGTTGAAACAGAAGATGTCGTTGTCCAGTCCGAGATTGATTTCCCAATCGCTCTTGCCGACGCCGGCATAAACGATCTTGCTGCTGGGAAACCCTGACTTCATGCTGGCTGCTATTTCACCGCCACTGACACAGTCAACACCCAGTCCGGCCTCGCGAATTATCTTCAACACCTTAGGATTGGCGTTGGCCTTGACAGCATAGTGTACGCAGAATCCCTCATGTTTACTGACTTCCTGCTGGATTGTATGAAGGGTTGACCGCAACAATTCTACATCATAATAGTAGAATGGTGTGCGTAACTGCTTCATTTTGTCTAAAGGAAATTTTCCTTTCATGGTTGTCTTTGTGTTGCTTTATTCTTACTGGTTACTTATTGAACAGTTCGTCACTCAGGGCTTGCAGAGCGCGTTTCTTGTCTTCCTCTTTGATAAGGAATGAAATATTATAGTTGGAACCGCCATAGGAAATCATGCGAACGGGAATGTTTTTCATAGCTTCCAGTACCTGGGTCTCGAAGCCAATGTTAGACCAGTCAAGGTCGCCCACAACACATACGACACACATACCCGTATCAACGGTGACGGTACCATACTTTTTCAGTTCATCAACAATTTCGCCCAAGTGAGCAGAGTTGTCAATGGACATGCTGACGCCAACCTCAGACGTACAAACCATGTCGATAGGAGTCTGGTAACTCTCGAAAATTTCGAAAACCTTGCGCAGGAAACCAGTAGCCAGTAGCATGCGGCTGGACTTAATCTTGATGGCAATGATATTATCCTTGGCAGCAACAGCCTTGATTTTGCCATATTCAGTCTTGTTACTGATGGTGGTACCCTCAGCATCAGGCTGCATGGTGTTGAGCAGACGGACGGGAATGCCGGCATACTTGGCCGGTTGTACACAAGTGGGGTGCAGAATCTTAGCGCCGAAATAGGCCAACTCTGCGGCTTCTTCAAAGTGTAGCTGATGAACCGGGGCAGTCTTGTCAACTACACGCGGGTCATTGTTGTGCATGCCGTCAATGTCTGTCCATATTTGGATTTCCTCTGCATTAAGGGCTGCACCAATCAGCGAGGCTGTATAGTCTGAACCTCCACGCTGTAGGTTGTCTATTTCGCCATATGCATTGCGACAAATGAAGCCCTGAGTGATATAGACCTGCTGGCCTTCATTCTTCTCCATAATGGCCATGAGCTTCTCCTTAATATATACTGGATCTGGCTCAGAGTTCTTGTCGGTACGCATGAAGTCGAGGGCGTTCAACAATACTGCATTGATGCCCTGTTCACGCATGTAGTTGACAACCATATTGGTAGACATCATTTCGCCTTGGGCTACGATGCTCTTCTCCTCAAACGAAGTGAACAGTTCTTTGGTGAAAGAGCGCAGATAGTTCATCTCTGATATCAAGAACTCGCGGGTTTGGTCTTTAGCGGCATCCGTAGAATAGAGCTCGTCGATATGTTTCATATATTTGCGCTCTAACTGGTTGATGATTTCATTAGCGCCTTCAGGATTCTTCTTGTAAAGGTAGTCGGCAATCTCAACCAGCGAATTGGTGGTTCCCGACATAGCAGAAAGCACGACAAAAACAGGCTCTCCCGACTTGGTCACTAACTTGGTTACCTCCTTCATGCGGTCCGGTGTACCTACCGATGTTCCGCCAAACTTCATTACTTTCATACGTAAATCATTATTTTATTTGTTCTCTTTTAATCTCGTTTCAGTCTCAACAATCCTTGATAGCTTAAATAGACAAGTCTTCACGTGTGCTGTAGTCAACGATAGCCGTTTCAACACTTTCCTCGTCTTCGTACAAGGCCATTGAGTTGTAGGTCTTGGTGATATCTTCCAGACGGCCGTCGATACACCGATATACGATGCCTGGATTTTCATTCAATAGAGAAATGTTGTGGGTGGTCATGATAACAGCCGTACCCGTCTGGGTTACTTGGCGAAGTAAGTGGATGATGTTTGAGGCTGTCTCCAAATCCAAGTTGCCTGTAGGCTCGTCAGCTACAATCAGTTTGGGGTGGTTCAAAATGGCGCGAGCTATAGCTATGCGTTGCTGTTCACCGCCAGACAACTCATGTGGATAACGATCCTGAAAGTCAACCATTTCTACATCTTCCAACACATCATGAATACGCTCATCAATATCTTCTTTCTTTTTCCATCCGGTTGCTTTCAATACAAATTTGAGGTTTTCGTAGACGGTACGGTCACCCAACAATTGAAAGTCCTGGAAGATGACACCCATTTGCCGCCGTAATGCCGGAATGTATTTTTGCTTGAGTCCGCGCAGGTCGTGATTCAACACGAAAGCGTTCTCTGCGTTTTCGACGTCCATCTCGAAATAGATAGTTTTCAATAGGGAACTCTTGCCGGAACCCACACGCCCGATGATATAGATAAACTCTCCTTCATCTACGTGGAAGTCAACGTCGTGCAGAACAGGGGCACCGTCTTTGTGGTATATGTCTACTTTTTTGTAATCTATCAGCATGACTTTTTACTATGGATAATTCATTGTCTTTACTTCATCTCGCCTTTAGCCTTAGCCAGCCGTCGCTGCTTGTCCCACTCCGGATCATGGCGGCGATGCAATTCGTTGGCGACATCCTCTATACGGAGATCTTTATGACTGAGTAGCACGATAAGGTGATACAGCAGGTCGCTGGCTTCGTAAACCAGATGTTCGTTCGTTCCGTTTGTAGCCTCAATGACTGTCTCAAGAGCTTCTTCACCCACTTTCTGGGAAATCTTGTTGACTCCCTCCTTAAAAAGCTTGGTAGTATAAGAGCCTTCAGGCATTTCGCTTTTGCGTTTGTCAATGAAATCCTGCAATTCGGTGAGAAAGAGTAGGGGACTGCTCTCGTTGCTTTCGCCCCAACAAGTATCAGTTCCCTTATGGCATGTGGGGCCTATAGGATGAACTTGAACCAGCAGCGTGTCATTGTCGCAGTCAATTTGCATGCTCACCAGTTCCAGGAAGTGACCACTGGTTTCTCCCTTGGTCCAGAGCGTCTGGCGGGTACGGCTCCAGAAAGTGACATGTCCTGTTTCTTGTGTTTTTTCATAGGCTTCTTTATTCATGAAACCCAGCATCAAGACATTCTTTGTTTTTGCATCTTGAATGATAGCGGGTACAAGACCACCCATTTTTTCAAAATCTATCGTCATAGTCTAACGTTTATTCCTTCGTTGTGTAGATATTGTTTAAGTTCGGGTACAGGAATCTCACCAAAATGGAACACAGAGGCTGCAAGAGCTGCATCGGCATGTCCCTCAATAAAGACATCGCGGAAGTGCTCCTTCTTGCCTGCACCACCACTGGCTATAATAGGTATGGAGAGTTCGTCTGATAATTGGCAGAGTGCTTCATTGGCATAACCGTTTTTTGTACCGTCGTGGTTCATGGAGGTAAACAGTATCTCTCCAGCACCGCGTTCTTGTGCTTCATAAGCCCACTCAAACAACTTTCGTTCAGTACGTTCCCGGCCTCCCTTCAAGTAGCAGTGCCAACCGTCATCATCCAAACGGGCATCGATGGCAACGACACATACCTGAGAGCCAAAGCGAGTGGTGATTTCGTCAATCAGCTGAGGGCGGCGGATGGCAGCACTATTGATACTCACTTTGTCGGCACCAGCATAGAGTAAACGTTCAACGTCCTTCAGTTCGTTGATGCCGCCACCAACAGTAAATGGGATGTTCAGTGTCTCTGCTACTTTAGTAACCATCTCGGTAAACGTTTTGCGACCTTCATAGGACGCTGTAATGTCTAAGAATACCAGTTCGTCAGCTCCCTGTTCGCTATAGGCTTTACCCAATGCCACAGGGTCACCTGCGCTACGCAGATTGACAAAGTTTGTTCCTTTGACGGTTTCGCCATCTTTTACATCCAAACATGGTATTATGCGTTTTGCCAGTCCCATAGCTTTTGTAGATTGATTTTACCTTCATAAATAGCTTTGCCAAAGACAACTGCAGGGATTCCTGCAGCCTCTAATGCTTTGATGTCTTCAATAGAGGAAACTCCGCCACTGGCTATTAGATGCAATCCAGGATAGGTCGCCATCACGCGCTGGTACAACTCAATAGCCGGACCTGCAAGAGTGCCGTCCTTAGATATTTCAGTACAGAGCACCTTAGTAACACCTGCATCCACATATTTGGCGAGAAAGGGTAGGAGGTCTTCAGAAGAGTCTTCTTTCCAGCCATTAATACTGATTTTACCATTTCTTACATCAGCGCCCAAAATAATATGGTCTGCGCCATATTTTTTGAGCCAGCCCATAAAACGTTCTGGTTCGCTGACGGCAACAGAACCGATAGTTACCATGGAGGCCCCTAAGCGAAAAGCTTCCTCAATGTCATCATCAGTTTTGATGCCACCTCCAAAATCGACTATTAGTTTCGTCTTTGAAGTAATATTTTTTAAAACGGCGCCATTTACAATATGTTTTGACTTTGCTCCGTCCAAATCAACTAAATGGAGGCGTTTATAGCCGATACGCTCAAACTCCATAGCCATTTCCTGTGGTGATCCATAAATTGTCTTCATAGCATAGTCACCTTTGGTAAGTCGTACGCATTGACCGTTAATGATATCAATAGCAGGAATCAGTTCTATCATAGCTCCAAAAAATTTTTAAGAATACGTTCACCAACTATTCCGCTCTTTTCAGGATGGAATTGGCAGGCATAGAAGTTGTCTCTGTGCATGGCTGCGGAATAGGGTAGGATATAATCAGCAGATGCTGCGGTGTCTTTACAAAGAGGTACGTAGAAAGAGTGGACAAAATATACGTAAGATTGTTCTTCAAACAAATGATGCTTTACATTGAAAAGCTTGTTCCACCCCATGCAGGGTACCTTGTCTCCATGCTGAGTGGGAACAAAGCGTTTAACCTCTGCATCGAAGACACCAATACAATCAACATCTCCCTCTTCTGAATGCTTACACAACAATTGTTGGCCGACGCAAATTCCTAAAACTGGCTGACTGAGGTCTCGGATTACTTCGTCCAGACGACGCGCCTTCAGATATTCCATAGCACCACGTGCTTCTCCCTGGCCGGGAAAGATGACATGGTCTGCTTTCCGTAGCTGCTCGACATCGTCCGTCAATAGGGGCTCAACACCAAGTCGCCGTAGGGCATTAACAACACTGTAGATGTTGCCAGCATTATATTTTACAATTGCAACTTGCATCAGCTGAAAATGATGGTTTTATTTTTAAAAGTCAGTATCTTGCGTTGAATATGTTTTGAAACGGCATGTGACAGTACGATTTTTTCCAAGTCCTTTCCTTTCAAAACCAAGCTCTCAGGAGTGTCTTTGTGGGTAATGCGTGTCACGTCTTGTTCAATAATTGGGCCTGCATCCAACTCAGCAGTGACATAATGGCTGGTAGCACCAATAATTTTCACGCCGCGTTCCCAAGCCTGATGGTAGGGCTTGGCTCCAACAAAAGCAGGCAGGAACGAGTGATGGATATTAATAATATGATTTGGATAGGCTGCAATCATCTCATCCGATATAATCTGCATATAACGGGCTAAAACGATAAACGTGATTTTCTCTTTTTTCAGAAGTTCCATTTCGGCTGCTTCTACCTCTGCTTTGTTGGAATGGTCTTTCTTTATACTCCAGACATAATATGGAATACCAAATTGTTCTGCTACATAGCGCAAGTCCTCGTGATTACTAATAATACAAGGAATATCTATGTCCCATTCGCCAGCTTTCCAGCGAGCTAACAAATCGTAAAGGCAATGGCTCATTTTTGAAACAAATATAGCCATTCTTGGTCTTTTATCGCTAAAATAGAGCTTGCAGGTCATCTGATAACGCTGGGCATACAGCGTGTTAATATATTCTTGTATTTTTTCGCGTGGAATAAGGAAGTTTTCCAGTTCCCATTCTATGCGCATAAAGAACATACCATCTTGTTTATCAACATATTGGTCAAGATAGACAATATTTCCTTGGTTATCTGTGATAAATCTAGTTACTTCTGAAATAATGCCTTGCTGGTCTGGGCAGTGCAGAAGTAATATTGCTGTTGGTTTCATTTTATTTGTCTTGTATTGTTATTCGTAATTTATGTGTATTTAATATACCTTGTTTAATTATAGGCTGCAAAAATACGATTTTTTTCTGATTCTACCAAATATTCTAATAATTCTTTCATTTTACTACACTAAATCTAATTGATAAGAATACACATTATGATAAATAGAGAATATTTTGTTTTTCTGCATATAGTAGAAATATGATTAAAAGTTTGGCCATTAAAGAAATAATGATTATTTTTGCGGCAGAATAACCTAATGAGTAATTACACAGATGAATCCAGTAAAAATTCTTAGTGTCGATGACGAGATGGATCTCGAACTACTACTGACACAATATTTCAGAAGACAAATACGAAAAGGAGAATACGAATTTTTCTTTGCACACAATGGTTTAGAAGCGCTGACCTTGATGTTGAAAGAGAAAGATATCAATATTATTCTGTCAGACATAAATATGCCAGAAATGGACGGTTTGACGCTATTGACAAAGATTAACGAGATGCAGAACCCTGCACTTAAATGCATTATGGTGTCTGCATACGGAGATATGGGCAACATACGCTCGGCCATGAATAACGGTGCCTTTGACTTTGCCACAAAGCCCATTGACTTGGATGATTTGTCAATTACCATTTCGAAAGCCATAGAGCAGATAGACTATATACGCCAATCGCAAAAGGAACATGCACAACTTGAATCGCTTAAAACAGATCTTGCTGTAGCTGCTGAAATTCAGCAGGCTATTCTACCCCGTATTTTTCCTCCATTCCCAGAGAATAATGATTTGCTGGACTTGGCTGCCAAGATGATTCCTGCAAAAGACGTTGGTGGTGACTTCTACGACTTTTTCCGTATCGACAAAGACCGCATTGGTTTAGTGATGGCTGATGTGAGTGGTAAAGGTATTCCCGCAGCAATTTTCATGGCAGTCAGCCGTACGCTGATACGAACCATTGGACTGCAGGGCTTGACACCTGGAGAGTGTCTAACCAAGTCAAACGAACTGCTCTGTAAAGAGTCTGTTGACTGTATGTTTGTTACGGTCTTCTTTGCCATCTATAACATTAAAACTGGCGAAATGGAATATAGTAATGGCGGCCACAATTCGCCCGTTATTATCAAAGCCGACGGTAGTGTAGAAATGTTACCGGTCAGTACCAGTTGCATGCTGGGAGCCGTGGATGGTATCACCTACCCTAACGAGAAATTGACGTTAAACGCAGGTGACACGATAGTGATGTATACTGATGGCGTAAATGAAGCCATGAATAGCGACTTCCAAGAATACGGTGACGAACGCATGATGAAAACGTTGAGTCAGCAGTTAGGTAAAACATGTCAAGAGGTTATCGACGGCCAGCTGGCCTCGCTAAAAGATTTCGTTGGTAATGCTGAGCAAAGTGATGATATCACTATCTTGACATTGAAGCGTAAAGCATGAAAATTATTAGCCGTATAGGTACCTACGTAGTGGTAAGTGGCATAGTAGCCATAGCTATTTATTTTGGTTGGCATACACATCAGAAGTATTCCGCCGAGCAGTTACGTGTGGAAGAATTGGAGCAGCAAGTGAAAAAGCTGACTCTGGACAAGCAACGCTCGACCATCATGCAGAGTGTGAACCAGCAAATGGAAGAAATAGCCAACCAGGAGCGACTCATCAGTGAAGAGCAACGAGAAGAAGCACTTCAACAGAGCCGGATAGCCAATGAGATGCGTCTGCATGCTGAAGAGGAACAGCAGAAAGCACTCCAGGCCGAACGCAAAGCCTTGGAAGCCTCGAAGACAGCACAGGGTCAGCGTTTGATAGCTGAGAAAGAACGGAGTCAGGCAGAGTATTCTAAACGAGTGGCCGATACGCTGACCTATCGTACCATTGCTCGCAACTTGGGTAATACTGCCACTACGCTACAGAAAGCCGGCAACCAGGAACTTGCCTCGTTACTGGCTTATACCGCCTATTTATTTACCCAACGTTATCATGGCGATGTATATCACCCATCCATTTACGAAGCGCTTATGTTGACTAGTGGTAGCCAACATCGTTGGACAGTAGCCCATGGCGGAATTATGAAGTTGTTACAGGTGCCAGGTTCAGGAAACTCCATAAGCGTGAGTACTTACGGTGAACTCCTTCAGCATAGCGAGAAAGGCGAAAACCTACAGACACGTATTCTTTTTAGTGATAAATCATTTGACTTTCGCGATGTCTATGGAGCTCGCAATCAGACCTACTATGCCGTCAGCCATACTGGCCACCTTCTTGTCTATAGGGAGGGAAGCCGAGCTCATGTCGTAGCAATCGAGGGAGCCACCCACCCTTTCCGTATCTTCTCAAACGATGACAAACAACTCATCGTTACAGCTGAACAGAGTATTCTTGTTATTGATGCCTTGACGCTTCATACCATCCGCACACTACCTCTCAATTTCCATGCAGTAATTGCTGGATGGAAACAAGGAGACATTGTTCTCTTCAGTGATAAAGGCGAAATGTATATGCTGGACAAAGAAATCACCAAGGTAACCAGACTGCAGCGACCTTTCAAGGGGCGCGTTATGTCGTACAGTTACGACCCCAATACTCGTCAAGAGGCCTTTGGTATGTACGACGGTACCATTTATCTGCAGTCGGCAAATGGTAAGCAGACTAAACTTGTTGGACATAACTCTCGTGTAACACGAATTATATACAAAAATCGACGGCTCTATTCATCCAGTTTTGATGGAACAGTAAAACTCTGGAACATAGAGAACGATAAGATAGATCCCATTGATATTGCAAATTCGCGTCAATGGATCATCAGCATGACCTTCAATACCTCTCAGAGTCACATTTGGACAGGCGACCAATATGGAAACTTGACAAAGACAATGATAGACATCACACAGATGGCACAAGAAGTGAAGGCAGGCATTAACCGCAACCTGACACACAACGAGTGGGACTACTATGTCGGCCATGACATTCCTTACGAACAATTCATTAGAAAGGAGGTACACCCATGAAAAAACTACTGCTGGCAGCATTGTTTTTCCTGCTCCCACTTTCATGGGCACGGGCACAGGGAATTCCTTTTTTCCAGAACATTGATGCTGAAGCCTATTGTGGTCATAAGCAAAACTTCGATATTGAAATTGACCAGAACGGCATAGTCTACGTAGCCAATTTTGAGGGATTACTCTACTATGACAATGCTCAATGGCGCATGGTCTACACTCCTCATATTACCCGTGTGACAGTACTGAAACATGATGCAAAAGGTAAGTTGTGGGTGGGAGGCTATAACTTCTTTGGCTACGTCAGCTCCAACGACCGTGGATTGTTGGAATTGAAAGAACACGACAGTAAGCATGCTTTCAAGGGGGAGGTTCAGCGCATCTGGGAGCATGATGGCGACGTTTTTTTCCGGGTAAGTAACGGTCAGACATACATCGTCGGCCAGAATCAGATAAAGTCAGTTCCGCTATCTGAAAGTGCCCCAGCTCCTCCCGACATTCCAGCAACTGAAGGAAAGATGTCCGACATCACGGAGAAAATAGAGCTCGGTAATGCTTGGACAGCAGTTGCCACGAGTAATAACGGCATTTACATCGTAGACAAAAACGGCAACGAGATTTACCACTTGAACGAAGACAGCGGTCTCTGCTCAGAAAACGTGACGAGTCTGGCCTATAATGGTAACGGACTTTTATGGGGAGCTACTGACAATGGACTATTCATTGTACAGGTACCATCTCCTTTTACCTGCTATCACCAGCAGGACGGACTAAAAGGCGAGGTGCTTTCATTGGCCAAGATGGGTGATGTGGTATACGCAGGTACCCAGTCAGGATTATTCCGCCAACAAGGACAGCACTTTGAGCAGATAGGCAATATGGATTATGCCGTATGGCAATTAGTCGGCCATAATGATCACCTTTTGGCCGCAACTTCCAACGGTGTGTTCCTTGTTTATGCCAACGGTAGCGTCACCCATCTGACTACAGGTAATACTACCGCCATATTGGAGGATGAAAAAGGTTTTTATGCTGGCGAGCTGGATGGCGTCTACTACTATGGTACGGGGCAATCCTCACGTAAGGTTAGTAATGCAGAGCGTGTAACAAAATTTCTCCGAGACAAGGCTGGAGTCATCTGGTTTCAGAACCTCTACGGACTAATATGGAACAACAAGGACGGGCAGTTTGAACCACTTGCCAGTTCCAGTACCGATGAAATGTCCACCATCGTCATGTATATGAATAAGGTGGTACCCATCTCCGTTAACTCAAAAGGCCCTATCCCCTACCCGCTTTTCTCTTATACCGATCCCTATGGTATGCTTTGGTTGACGGATGAAAAGGGGAAACAAACTTATGTTCTTGTTAACGGCGTAAGGAAAAATAAATGGAGCGAGTTAACCTATTCGCTCATGGACCACAACGTCCACGCTATATTAAATGACAGAAAAAGCGTCTGGTTAGGAGGTTCCAATGGATTGACCGTAGTAAACACCACGATGTCCGACCCAACCAAGAAGGCTACGCAGCAGTTACATATACGCTCATTTACCGTCAATGGAGACCACATTATCTGGGGTGGCCACACGAAACAGGCTGACCTATTGACGTTAGAACCTGAACAGCATGAAATACTTATCCACTACTCCGTAGACTACCCCTCGCTGCTGCTGCGTACACAATATCGATATCGGATCAATGGTGGAAGGTGGAGCACCTGGGACTTTGACACCTACACAGAGTTTAACAACCAGCCCTACGGTAACTACACATTTGAAGTACAGGCTCGCGATGCCTTCGGACGTATCACAAACACTGTAGCTATCAAGTATGAAATATTAACGCCATTCTACAGGCGTTGGTATATGCTGCTGGCTTATCTTTTGTTGCTGCTAGTGATGGGGTATGTTGTCTTCAAGTGGCGCCTCAGAAAACTTGAAAAAGCCAAGTTGCAACTGGAAGCCATTGTGCAGGAACGCACAGCAGAGGTGGTTCAGCAGAAGAATGAGATTGAGGAAAAATCAAAAAATCTGGAGTCAGCACTCCACGAACTTAGCGAAACACAAAATGAACTGGTGCGTCAGGAGAAAATGGCCACTGTTGGTAAACTGACACAAGGGCTTATAGACCGCATATTGAATCCACTGAACTACATCAACAACTTCTCCAAACTGTCAGAAGGGCTCGTGGACGATGCAAGGCAAAACATTGAGGACGAGGAGGAACACATGGACTCCGAGAACTATGAAGACACCATTGACGTCCTTAGCATGCTAAAGGGCAATCTGCAAAAGGTAAGTCAGCATGGAGCCAGTACAACGCGCATTCTGAAGGCCATGGAAGAGATGCTAAAAGACCGTTCTGGAGGCATCGTGAAGACAGACTTGACGGGCATTATCAAACAAAACGAACAGATGTTTGGCACCTATTATGCACAAGATATTCGTGAGTGCCATATAAAGACTGCATTCACCTACCCTGCTATACCTGTCTATGTCAAAGCAAACCCGGAATTGCTGAGCAAGTCGTTTATGAGTCTGCTGGGCAATTCCGTCTATGCCATTGTTAAAAAAACTAAGCAGACTCAGGGTGAAGCAGAACTGACTCTCAACATTACGGTTGATGACGAAAAAGCAACAATCATTATCCGTGATACCGGAATAGGTATTGAAGAAACCATTATCAACAAAATCTTCGACCCATTCTTCACTACTAAAACGACAGGTGAAGCATCAGGAACCGGCCTCTATCTCAGTCGTGAAATCATACAGAACTATGGTGGCGACATTACGGTACGGTCTGAGAAAAACAAATTTACAGAATTTACCATCATATTACCTATTATTAAAGAATGATGACTATGGATATACAGGTGGAAAAACTTCAGCAACAGCTTAAAGAACAAGAGAAACTTGCCTCCTTGGGCATGCTCAGCGCTGGTATCGCCCATGAGATACAGAATCCGCTGAACTTTGTCATCAACTTCAGCAAGATGTCCGACAAACTACTGAAAGATCTGACAGAAATAGTGGAAGACCACAAAGCTGACCTGCCTGAAGACGACCGTGAAGAAGTAGAAGATATTATTGACGATCTGAAGGGTAATCTAAGCAAAATCGTGGAGCACGGTGAGCGTGCCATTAGCATCATTCAGGGCATCCTTCTCGTATCTCGTGGCAAAGAGAATGAATTTCTTCCAGCTGATGTTGCACGTATTGTCAAGGAATACGTATGGCTTTCATACCATGCCATGCGTGCTAATCACAAGAACTTCAATATCAGCATCCACGAGGACTATCAAGAATCGTTGCCCAAGGTAATGGTAATTCCGCAAGACTTGAGCCGGGCTATACTCAACCTGATGAATAATGCCTGCTATACCGTCTGGTACAAGTCACAAGAGACGGGCTCCGACTATCAGCCTGCCATCAGCGTTAAAGTAAGTGCTGACGCCGACAACATCACCATCACCATTGAAGACAATGGCCAAGGCATGAGTGAAGAAGTGAAAAAGCGTCTCTATGAGAATTTCTTCACCACCAAACCAGTTGGTCAGGGCACCGGTCTTGGAATGGCTATCACCAAAGATATCGTGGAAAATAAGCACCATGGTCAGTTGTCGTTTGACTCGCAAGAGGGTCAAGGTACCACATTCTATATCACCATACCCTTGAAGAAAGCATGAGAAGATTCATATACTCCTTATTATTATTTGCAATTTACACAGGTGCCGTAGCCCAGGAAAACTACGAGCAATATCGCAGCATCTACAACATGGCCGAAGAAAACTACAACATCGGCAAGCTGGACGATGCGGAACGCATATTGACCGACCACCTGAAGAAATTTCCTGACAACATGTTGCAAAGTGCCTACCGGCTCTTAGCGTTGTGCAGCCTTGGTAACGACAATTTGGAACAAGCCGAGCAACGCACCTTCCTACTTTTACAGCAAAACCCCTACTATACCGCCAGCACCACTGACCCTCAGCGTTTCATCGACATGGTAGAACGCATCAAGAGCGGTTTGTCTGCCACCATCACCACAGCGTCAAGCCAGGCCGAGACCCTCAGCGAAGTACCTGTTCCCACGACGCTCATTACTCAGGAAATGATTCGCGACTGTGGGGGCTCTAACTTGCAGCAGGTATTGGCCGCCTATGTTCCCGGCATGCATATCATCGACTGCAACGACGATATTAACATTGGCATGCGCGGCATCTATAGCAACAGTCAGGAGAAAATCCTCATCATGGTCAACGGCCACCGTCTGAACAGCTATGCCACCAATATTGCGGCCCCAGACTACAGCATCAGCCTGGAGAAGATCAAGCAGATTGAGGTACTCCGAGGTCCAGCCTCGTCACTTTATGGCGGTGTGTCGCTGACAGCTGTTGTCAATATCATCACCTGGCAAGGAGCCGACATCGATGGCATCAAAGTGAAGGCCGGCGTTGGTAACTACGGCCAGTTGCGCGGCGATGCTCTTGTCGGTAAGCGCTATTTCGATGTAGACCTTTTGCTTTGGGCCAGCATTTACCGGGCTACGGGCGAAGCACGCTTTGTTGACCGTGAAGACACCGGACTTGGCTACGACAGCGGCGACGTGACCATCGGCAGCATTGGCAAGAAACCATCGTTTGACGTCGGACTCTCTTTGAAATACAAACAGCTGCAGTTCTTCTACAATAGTGCCTTCTCCCAGATACAGGCACCCATGACCATGCTCTACCTCTACTCACCCTATAACATAGAGAAATTCAGGACTTTAAACGGCATAGGCCCCAGTTTTGCTACACAGTCTCACCATGCTAATCTCAGCTTTCAGCATATGCTTGGCAACGTGTGGCTAAAGGGCAGCATCACCTACGACAATAGCGAGCTGACCCACTATCAAGTGCTTACCGAGGAACCCACCACCGCCATTCTTCAAGTGCTGCCTATTCCCGATCAACTGAAGTATGCCCTTACCGACCAGCCAGGCTTATTCCGCTACATCAATGGTCAGGAACACACTATTGGAGCCAAGATTCAGGGAGACTGGAGCTACATGAATATCAAGAATCATAAAGGTCTGCTAACCTTTGGCGCCGAATACAGTTATTTCAATCTGAACGACGTTCGCTATACCTTTGGCTACAACTATGACAATATTGTTCCAGAAAATAGCACCATTCCCGATATTGGCAAGGGTCACGAGAGCAATCTCAATGCTTTTATCCAGCTGAAGCATCAATGGAGAGACTTCATCTTGAATGCCGGCACCCGCTTTGATTTCAAGAACCGATACGATGGCTCCCACATTCGTGAGTTCTCGCCCCGTGTGGCACTCATTTACAACCGTCCTAAGTGGAATGTCAAGTTGAGTTATTCCAAGTCTTTTATCGATGCCCCCTATCTTTATCGCAAGACCAACGAGGTGCTGCTATCCTATCTTGACATTCGCAATGTGCCCTCCACCATTGACCCGGAGTCGCTCTACTCTTGGCAACTCAGTTTCAGCTCATCAGAATGGATCAAGGGACTGAATTTCGAGGTTAACGGTTTTTATAATCATGCTAAAGACCTTATTTTCCTGTTCTTGGCCGACCACAGCAATGCCGGTATGATGGACAGCTATGGCATTGAGTTCAGCGGCAGTTACAGGACATCCCGTTTTTCGGCTCATGTCAATGCCACATGGCAAGGCTGCAAGAAGCTAGAGGTGATGTCCTATCAGATTGACAAACTCATCAATACGCCACAACTGATGCTCAACACCATCCTGTCCTGGAAAGCCACCAAGCATCTCCGGCTTCACACCCACCTGCAATACTACGGCAAGCAGCAAGTGTTCCACCTGGAACCCATTTCCTACGCCACCTATTCCGGACTGCTTGAGCATTACGCCCAGCTGCAGCTGCAAGAAATGGAATCGCCTGGTTCCATTGCTCCCGAAGAATTCAGTGAGGTAGAAACCAAACTAGAGTACTATTCCAGCAGGGCAAGTGTACAGAAAGACTATTCTGGAAGATTCCTGGTCAACGTAGGAGCCAATTACACCATCGGGAATATAGAGTTGGGCCTTGACGTGCATAACCTCTTTAACCACCATTACACGCAGAGTGGCATGTCTACCGGTCTCATTCCCCAAAAGGGCCTCTGGCTTCTTGGAAGCATATCCTACCGATTTTAATATATGGCAAGGAGTTCTTTTAAACTCCTTGCCCTATTTATATTCGATAAAAATAAAGCCTTTTTGTAAGTTTTTGCTAACTCTACTTTGCAATTTCAATATTTCTTTGTACCTTTGCACATGTTTATTTAAACAAATCATGTAATGGAAGCTTTCTTCAGGACGCATAGGTACTTGGTAGAGCATGTTAATGCACCGGTTCGTCGCACCCTCATGGACGAAATCAATTGGAGTGACCGCATGATTGGCATCAAGGGTACGCGCGGCATTGGTAAGACAACTTTTTTGTTGCAATATGCCAAAGAAAAGTTTGACGTCAACGACCGCCAATGTCTGTATATCAACATGAACAACTTCTATTTTCAGGGGCACGGCATAGCAGACTTCGCTGGCGAATTCTGTAACCATGGCGGCCGGGTGTTGCTTATCGACCAAGTGTTCAAACAACCCGACTGGAGTCTGGAGTTAAGAAAATGTTATGACCAATACCCCTACCTAAAGATTGTTTTCACGGGCAGTAGTGTGATGCGACTGAAAGATGAGAATCCGGAACTGAACGGAATCGTCAAGTCCTATAACCTTCGCGGTTTCTCATTCCGTGAGTTCATCAATCTGCTTACAGGCAACAGTTTCCGTCCCTACTCACTAGAGGAAATACTGAAAAACCATGAGCACATCATCAAGGAGATACTGCCCAAGGTGTCGCCCCATCGTTACTTCCAGGACTATATCCACCATGGATTCTATCCGTTCTTTCAGGAACACCGTAACTATTCGGAGAATCTCTTGAAAACCATGAACATGATGACCGAGGTAGACATACTGCTTATCAAGCAGATTGAACTGAAGTACCTCAACAAAATCAAAAAATTGTTCTATCAGTTGGCTGAAGAGGGACCCAAGGCTCCCAACGTCAGCAAGCTGGCCCAGGATATTGAAACCAGCCGTGCTACGGTTATGAACTATATCAAGTATCTGACTGATGCCCGCCTGCTCAACATGATCTACCCCGCCGGTGAGGATTTCCCCAAGAAACCTTCCAAGGTCATGCTTCATAACTCCAATCTGCTCTATGCCATCTACCCTATTCACGTTGACAAACAGACAGCCATGGAGACATTCTTTGTCAATTCGCTATGGAAGGACCATAAAGTCAACCAGCAGGGGCGTGACCAGTTCTATCTTGTCGACGAGCGGTTGAAGTTTCGCGTCTGCGATGCCAACAGTAAAACCAAGATACGCTATGCTCCCGACACCATATATGCACGTTACAATACCGAAATAGGCAAAGACAATCAGATTCCACTCTGGCTGTTGGGCTTTCTGTATTAAAACGTCCAAGCAAAATGCACAAACGCAAACGTTTTAGCATTATTTTGCCAACTACGCTTTGCACATTGCGATTTTATTCGTAACTTTGCAGGGTTTTAAAAGCACAAGACTACAGATAATATTGAAATATAACAAATATTTTTAATCTATTTCTAAACAAATGGCTAAAGAAAAGAAATTTATCACCTGTGATGGTAACGAGGCTGCGGCTCACGTGAGTTACATGTTCTCGGAGGTAGCCGCTATCTACCCCATCACCCCGTCTTCGCCCATGGCGGAGCACGTTGACGAGTGGGCAGCCCGCGGTCGTAAGAACCTGTGGGGCCAGAACGTCTCAGTTCAGGAAATGCAGTCAGAGGCTGGTGCTGCCGGTGCCGTTCACGGTTCACTGCAGGCTGGTGCTTTTCTGCCCGTACGCTGGCCAGCCACTCTCTCTGTATCTTCGGTGACCACCAGGACGTGATGGCTTGCCGTCAGACAGGTTTTGCTATGTTCTGCTCCGGTTCCGTACAGGAAGTAATGGACCTCACAGCCGTTCCTCACTTGGCCACACTGGAGACTTGCGTACCATTCGTCAATTTCTTCGACGGTTTCCGCACCTCTCACGAGTACCACAAGATTGAACTCATGGACCAGGAGGATATCCGTCCGCTGGTTAACGAGAAGTTCGTCAAGCGTTTCCGCGACCGCGCCATGTCGCCTGAGCGTCCTGTCACACGCGGTACTGCCGAGAACCCTGAGACCTTCTTCACACACCGCGAGGCCAGCAACCAGTACTACGATGCCGTTCCTGAGGTCGTAGAGAAGTATCTGGGCGAGATTTCCAAGATTACCGGTCGTGAGTATCACTTGTTCTCTTACTACGGAGCTGAGGATGCTGACCGCATGATCATCCTCATGGGTTCTGCTACCGATGCAGCTCGCGAGGCTATCGACTACCTGAATGCCAACGGCCAGAAGGTGGGTATGATTTCTGTCCACCTCTATCGTCCGTTCTCAGTGAAACACCTGCTGGCTTCAGTCCCCAAGACCGTGAAGCGTATCGCCGTACTCGACCGTACCAAGGAGCCCGGCGCCAACGGCGAGCCTCTGTACCTCGACGTGAAGGATGCTTACTACGACGTGGAGAACAAGCCTCTCATCGTAGGTGGCCGTTACGGTCTTGGTAGCCGCGACACCACTCCCGCTCAAATCATCTCGGTGTTCAACAACCTCGCTATGCCTGAGCCCAAGAACCACTTCACCATTGGCATCGTTGACGACGTTACCTTTACCTCTCTGCCTGAGGTTGAGGAGATTGCCCTCGGTGGTGCTGGCATGTTCCAGGCTAAGTTCTATGGTCTGGGTGCCGATGGTACCGTTGGTGCTAACAAGAACTCTGTAAAGATTATTGGTGACAACACCGACAAGTATTGCCAGGCCTACTTCTCATACGACTCTAAGAAGTCGGGAGGTTTCACCTGCTCTCACCTGCGTTTCGGTGATACGCCTATTCGCTCTACCTATCTGGTGACCACACCTAACTTCGTGGCCTGCCACGTTCAGGCTTACCTCCACATGTACGACGTTACTCGCGGTCTGCAGAAGAACGGTCAGTTCCTGCTGAACACCATCTTTGATGCCGACGAGCTGGAGAAGTTCATGCCTAACAAGGTGAAGCGCTACTTTGCTCAGAACAACATCACCGTATATACCATCAACGCTACCAAGATTGCACAGGAGATTGGTCTGGGCAACCGCACCAACACCATTCTGCAGTCGGCCTTCTTCCGTATCACTGGCGTTATCCCCGTAGAGCTCGCTGTTGAGAAGATGAAGGCTGCCGCCCTGAAGTCTTACGGCGCTAAGGGTCAGGACGTTGTCGACAAGAACTATGCTGCTATCGACCGTGGTGGCGAGTACCAGCAGCTGACCGTGAAGCCAGAGTGGGCTAACCTGCCCGATGATGCCCCGAAGCAGGACGACGCTCCCGCTTTCGTCAAGGAGCTTGTACGCCCCATCAACGCTCAGGCCGGCGACCTGCTGAAGGTCAGCGACTTCGTCAAGCACGGTACCGTAGACGGTTCTTGGGAGGTTGGCACCGCCGCCTACGAGAAGCGTGGCGTAGAAGCCTTCGTTCCCGTTTGGAACAAGGAGAACTGTATCCAGTGTAACCAGTGTGCCTACATCTGTCCTCACGCTGCCATCCGTCCGTTCGTTCTCGACGACGAGGAACTGAAGGGCTTCGCAGCAGCTGCCGACACCATCGAGATGAAGGCCCCTGCCGCTATGAAGGGCATGCACTTCCGCATCGAGACTTCCGTACTCGACTGTCTGGGTTGCGGCAACTGCGCTGACATCTGTCCGGGCAATCCTAAGACCGGCAAGGCCCTCACCATGGCTCCGTTCAATCCTGATGCTGCCGACATGGTTCAGGAGGCTAAGAACTGGGAGTACCTGGTCAAGAACGTCAAGAGCAAGCAGAACCTCGTTGACATCAAGAGCAACGTGAAGAACTCACAGTTCGCACAGCCTCTGTTCGAGTTCTCTGGCGCATGCTCTGGTTGCGGTGAGACACCTTACGTGAAGCTCATCTCTCAGCTCTTCGGTGACCGTCAGATGATTGCCAACGCTACTGGATGTTCTTCTATCTACTCTGCTTCTATTCCTTCTACACCTTATACTAAGAACGAGAAGGGACAGGGTCCTGTCTTCAACAACTCTCTGTTCGAGGACTTCTGCGAGTTCGGTTTGGGTATGGCTCTCGGTAACAAGAAGATGAAGGAGCGCGTGGCTAAGCTGCTCCAGGAGGCTTGCGAGAATCCCAATGCTTCTGAGGAGTACAAGGCTCTGGCCAAGGAGTGGATTGAGAACAAGGAGGATGCCGACAAGACCAAGGAGATTGCTCCGAAGTTGCGTGCTGCCATCCGTGCTGCCGCTGCTGCCGGCTGCCCCGTCAACCAGGAGCTGCAGACCCTCGACCACTACCTCGTGAAGCGCTCACAGTGGATCATCGGTGGCGACGGTGCTTCTTACGATATCGGTTACGGCGGTCTCGACCACGTGATTGCTTCCGGTGAGGACGTTAATATCCTCGTGCTCGATACTGAGGTTTACTCTAACACTGGTGGTCAGGCTTCTAAGGCTACGCCTCTTGGTGCTATCGCTCAGTTCGCTGCTCAGGGTAAGCGCATCCGCAAGAAGGATCTGGGTATGATTGCCACCACCTACGGCTACGTCTATGTCGCTCAGATTGCCATGGGTGCTGACCACGCTCAGACCCTGAAGGCTATCCGCGAAGCTGAGGCTTGGCACGGACCTTCAATCGTCATCGCCTACGCTCCCTGTATCAACCACGGCTTGAAGGCCAAGGGCGGTATGGGTAAGAGCCAGGCCGAGGAGAAGAAGGCCGTAGAGTGCGGTTACTGGCACCTGTGGCGCTACAATCCCGCTCTGGCCGAGGAAGGCAAGAATCCGTTCAGCCTCGACTCTAAGGAGCCGAACTGGGCTAACTTCCACGACTTCCTGCTGGGTGAGGTTCGCTACCTGTCAGTCAAGAAGGCTTATCCCAACGAGGCCGAGGAACTCTTCGCCGAGGCCCAGAAGATGGCCCAACTGCGCTACAAGACCTACGTCCGCAAGACGCAGGAGGATTGGAGCCAGGAGTAATCATCACGAAAAGTTTAGGGCTAATCCCCTATCCTATCTATATCAAAGGAGCATCCGAATCTTTCGGATGCTCCTTTTCGTTATACTACATAATCCCCTTAATTATCTCCTTGACGGCTACAACTTTGCTGCGGGAGACGGGTATGGCATCATGGTTGTACTTCATTACAAGTTGCATGGAGCCAGACTTCGAAACAATATGTTCCACTTGGCCGAGGTTGACAATGAAAGCACGATGACTGCGTACTATCATGGGATAGGCATGCAAAGTATCTTCCATCTGTTTCGATGTGGCGCGGAGCATGTCTGAACGAACCTGGCCTTCATGCCAGTGAACCACTTTGACATAATTGCCAACCGCCTCTATATATAATAAGTGGGAGACGGAAAGCATAACTTTCTCATTGGTAGATCCCGTGAGAGTGATAACGTCTAGCTGCTCTATGGATGTGACTAAACCAGTCTTTTCTTCCTCGTATTTCTTCACACGATTTTCAGTCTCTTTCTGCAACAGTTGAAGCCGGCAGTTCAATTCTCGTGTTTCCTCCAACTCTAATGCCAGAAATCTGGTACGAAATTTATATCGCCAATAGAGCCCAACAATGAAGGAGCAGAAAGCCAGAAGCAGGATAGCCTGAAGGATTCCTTTCCACGTCAGCGGATCTGAGGCTCCTATGCTACTCATGGGGAAATGGAGGTAGGCGCAGATAAGAAGTGCCTCCAAGGGCGTATTAATCAGTTGAAACCACAAATTGCGGCGAATAATATACTCAACACCCTTGTCAAGCGATGTCGGTATGCTCAGGATATGGGTAACGACAGCCTCTGTGACATAACAGACGCCGACCCCAAGTACCCAAATAGCCAAAAAGTGCAGATATAGCATCAGCCCTAACGCGTCTAAGCCAATAGGCTTGAACACGACAAAGGCAAGGCAGGTTATGCCTACGCTGATGATGCGTACCCTAAGAGTCTCTTTTTGAATTCCGTTCATATCGGGTGCAAAAGTACGAAAATAAATCGAGATAGCATATGCGTTTCGTAACAGATTGACTGCCATTCGTCACATTTCCATGCAGGATATCCCAGAAAGTTGCGGGAAATGCTGTACCTTCGTAATTTTGCACTCGCAATCGTGCAACAACTATCAAATGTTTTAATGAGGTTATGAAAAGAAGAACTGTTATTGGCAGCATTTTTATCGTGGCTGCCCTGTTAAAGTTGGCTACACTATGGGGTATTCTCCATTGGAGATGGTTTGAAACCATGTCGGAAGGCCGATGGGCCATGTATTTCAGCATATTCGTTTTGCTATATGTCGGGGTACATCTTGTTATCGACAGTTATCGTAGCAATCCAGACCAATGGCTGCATCGACCTATTCCACCGGCAGAAGAGGGCAAGCGCATCTGCTGTTCGGTTCATTACGGCGGCGACGAATATATATATAAAGGTGAGCCCTTCCACGGTGCCCGACTTGATGCTTTCTGCGGTGGCATCCGCATGGATCTGCGCAATGCTGCAATTACGGAGGATGAGGAGATAGAGATTCATACTTTCTGTGGCGGAGTGGAACTCTTAGTGCCGCAGACGGTGAATGTGGTGGTCAAGAGTCGCACCTTTATTGGTGGCGTAGGCAAT
>CACWFV010000028.1 GCA_902760315.1 uncultured Bacteroidales bacterium
GTTCTCTTGTTTTGATGTATTGATAGAGTTTCTTGCGTATGCGATGCAGACGGGTGGCCAGCGTGCCGGCATCAGTATCGGTGACTTCGGCTATGACGGCGAGCGGTTGTTGCTCAAAGTAATGCTGCTGTATGAGCAGGCGCTCCGTGGGCGGCAGTCGGCGGATGGCCTCAACGAGCAACCGTATGCGCTGGTCATCGTCCGTATCCAGCACGCTGTTGGCCTCGTCGTCAGGAATGGTCTGTAGCGTTAGCTCGTCTGTTTCAAACCATACGCCAGGATGCCGGCGTATATGGTCAAGACAAAGCCGATAGGCGATACAGCGAAGCCATGTATAGAACGAACTGCGCTGCGAGTCATATTGTGCCAACTGTGCGTATGCTTTCACGAAGCAGTCCTGTGCCAGTTCCTCGGCATCTTCGCGGCATGTCACCATTGTGGCAACGAAGGCAAAGAGCCGTGCCCTGTAGCAGTCAACCAACAGAGCATAGTCTGCCTGCTGACCGTCGCGTAGCACATGGTCTATCATCTGCTGGTCTTTCTCGTCTTGCTGTTTCATCACTAATATATACGCCAAAAGCAGAAAGAGATTACATGGTTTAACGTTTTTTACAATATTATCCTATTCCACCTTCAGTTTCTCCTTCCCTTTGTACTTCGTCATGTCGCTGACGACGACCTGCTCGCCCTGCTCCAGACCGCTGATGACCTCGATGTAGTCGTAGTTGCACTCGCCCAACTTAACATTCTTCATTCTTAATTCTTCATTCTTCATTACAAAAAGGGTGTAGTCGCCGGGGCCGCTGTAGAAGGAGCCGTTGCGGATGCGGAGCACGTCGTCCTTGATGCTGGTGATGACGAAGACTTCGGTGCGGAGGCCGGAGCGGAGGCGGGGATGGCTCATGTCGTCGGGCACGACGGTGAAAGTGATGGCTCCGCTCTGGCTCAGGGGCGTCACGGTGTTGATGATGCCCGTGAGGCGCTCCTTGCCGATGCGCAGGATGACGGCACCGCCGACGCGGACGCGCTCGCTGTGGCTGTCGGAGATTTCGCACTCGGCCTTGAAGTGGCTCAGGTCGCTTACCACGGCAATCTTCTGACCTGCGCCGATGGTGCTGCCCACCTCGGTGTTGATGTAGGTGAGCGTGGCACGGCGCGGCGAGCGTATCTTGGCATCGTCGAGGGTGCGGCGCTTCTCGTCGAGTCCCTTTTCGAAGATGCCGTTCTGGAGTTGCTGCATACGGAGGTCGGCCCGGCGCACGCGCTGCTCGTTCTGGTACTGCTGGCGCAGTTGCGAGAGTTGCATCCGCGCGGTTTTTAGTGTCGTCTCGGCCTGGCGCACACGGTCGCGGGTACCAGAGCCAAGGCTGTCAAGGTAGAGTTCGTTGCGCAGTTGGGCTTCAAGTTGTGAGAGTTCCATCTCCTTCACCTCTATCTGCATCCGGCGGTCGGAGAGTTGCGTCTCTACGTTGGCCTTTAGCTGGGCGGTCTGCTGACGGCGTATCTCGCGCTCGTCGAGGGCTTTGGAGTAGTCGGTCTCAGCTGACTGCAAGTCGAGGCGCAGCAGGGGCGTGCCTACGTCCACGCTGTCGCCGCTGTGGGCATAGACCTCTAATATCTGGCTACTGATGGGCGACACGATGATTTCCTCGAAGGCGGGGACGATGCGCCCCGTGGCCGAGACGCTGACGTCGATGGTGCCGCGGTCCACCTCGGAGATGATGAGGGCCTTGCGGTCGAGGGTCGGTATCATCTGCGTGCCGAGCCAGGCACCTGCGCCGAGCACTGCTACTGCGATGGCAACGGCCACGGCGATGCGACGGAGTTTGCGCCGGCGTTGTTCGCTGACAGGAATCGCCCTGTCCATTGTCTGATTATCGTTCTTCATTTTCGTTATTACGTTATATCGTTATCACGAATCATTTAATTATCTTCTCGAAATCCTCACTGAGTTCGCAGCCGCGCTCGAAGTCCCAGAGGGCGATGCTGCGGAGTTGATAGTAATAGTACCAGTAGTTGAAGAGCTGCTGGATGCGGTTCTGGCGGGCCTGGTCCTTGGCCTTCTGTGCATCAGAGAGTTCGAGTGTTGAGATGCTGCCTATCTTGAACGTCTCGACGTTGGTGTGGTAGCGGCGGCGGGCAATGGTGTCGGCCTCGCAAGCAATGCGCAGTTGCTCGGCTTGGTTGTTGAACTGCTCGGTCAGGATAAAGATGTCCTGGCGGAAGTCCTGCGACTGCTGGCGCAACTGCCCCTGCACTATCTCGCGGTTCGACTCAGCCATGCGACGCTGCCCCTTGCGCTTACCCCAGTCGAGCAGCGGCACGGTGATGCCCACTGATACCACCTCGTTGCTCAGCAGGTTGCGGTAGGCGGCGTTTAGGTTGTCGGCGCTGCCGGTGTAGCCTAACTGAGCGTAGAGGTTGATGCTCTGGCGGTTGGCGCGGGCCGAAGCCACGGCATAGTCGGCCTCCATTTGGCGGCGGCGCATAGTGGTGGCAAGAGCGTTGTTCTGGAGGGCGTGATTCAGCACATTGTCATAGTCGAGGCGCACCTGTGGCACATTCTCAGGCACTACTGGCTCTATGTCTGCTTCCACATCGAGGAACGAGCGGAGGGCGAACTGGCGGGCCTGCCGGTTACTCTCGCTATTGGTCAGAGCACTGCGGGCGGTGAGTACGTCGAGGCGCAGTTGCAGCACGTCGTTCTCGCTGATGGTGCCCATGCGGCGCTTGGCCTGCGCCACCTCGTAGAGTTTTTCGGCTGTCTGCAGGTTCTGGCGGGCAATGTTCACCTGTTCGCCAGCCAACAGCAGACCGAAATAGAGGCTGATGGCTTGCATAGCCACCTGCTCCGTCTCGGTGAGGAATCGCGCCTGCGCCTCGCGATAGCGCAGCGGCTCTATGCGACGGTTCCATTTCAGATGGTTCACGCTGAAGAGCGGCTGCTGCAGGGTGATGGCCACGGGCAGCGACATGAACTGGTTCTGTGACCCACCACTACCCGACTGGTGCAGATAGTCGAGCGACGACTCCACGCTGAGCGTGCCGCCCGTTGGCCACAGTTTTTGCGTGATGTTCACTGCTCCATCCAGTCCGAGGTAGTCGTTGCGCACGAACGACAGCGAGCCGTCGGCCTGCTGGTACGAGCTGTAGCGCTTGTTCCATGACGGGGCTGTGCCCGACAGCGACACCTCCGGCAGCAGGTCGGCCTTGTAACTGCGCCACTGCCAGTAGGCCGACCGCAGTTCGCCAAGTGCCACGGCTGCGTCAATGCTCTGGCGCCGCGCCATCGCAATGCAATCGTCGAGGGAGAGGCGCAGGGTGTCCGTCTGTGCCAAGACAGCGAGGGGCAACCAAGCGAGGAAGAACGCGAAAACTTTATTCATGATGTAAGGCTTCTACGGGACGTTTGTACATGGCGCGGAAGGTAGGCACCACCATGCCAAGGGTGACGATAATCAACAGCAGCACGTATTGGATGGCGCAGACAATGAGGAAGTGCAGCCAAAACGTGTTCACCCAGTCCGTCTCCTGACCCGTACCCGTCATGGTAAAGCCCTGGGCAAGACCGATGTTCATGGCAAACTGGAGCCAGATAACCCAGCCGATGACACTGGCGACAAACGTCAGCAGGGCGGCCTCTCGCCATAGCATCCAGAACACGTTGCTTCGCTTGGCTCCAAAACTGCGCATGATGCCAATGTCCTCCGTGCGCTTACGAATCTGCAGCCAGAAGGTGCCGAGTGTGCCAAGGACGACGTTCAGTAGTAACAAGGCGATAAATGTGCCCATGACGCTGAGGAGCATGCTGTCGGAGACATTGACCGACATCTGCTTTTGATATTCGGTGTAGGTGCGGGCGTTGGCGAGGCCGTATTCACCCGTCATCAGGTCCAACTGCCTGTCTGCCGAATTCTGCCGGATGACAAACTCATCCGCATCCTCGCCGGAACGCAGGCGGATGAGCATCTTCGGTGTGTTGTTGCTGAGGGCGGTCACTCGTGTAAGGACAGCGTAGGCATAGCGTTCGCGGGGTTTCAGGCGGAAATCTTCAACCACGCCGAAGACCGTATAGCGGGCAACAATTTTGTTGGCAGGCCCGTGCTGCACGGCATTGCCGTTGTAGTCGGTCTCCACGATACGGCGGCCCACGGCTTGGTCAGTGCCGAAGAGTGCCAGGGCCATCGAACGGGTGATGACGGCACCGTCGGCAGGACACTCGCTGGAGAGTTTTTCCGCCGACGGACTACCCTTGATGGGTGTCAGCCCCTGCGTCTCGAAGAATTGCTCACCAAGCAGGAAACTCATCGAGTTAGCACCACAGAAGCGCGTGGTATCGGCCTCGACGCGAAAGGTAGAGAGACGGTACCAATTGCCTTCGTCCACGAAATCCGTGGCCAGTCCGGCATACTGAACCTCAGGCAGTGAGCGGACTTTTTCGCGCAAGGCATAGAGATTGGCCAAAGAAGCCTCTCCAATAGAGTCGGGGACTTCGGATGACATGCCCACCTGACCTATGACGAGATGGTCGCGCTCGAAGTCACCGTCGGGACGGCAAAGGTGGGTATCGTAATAGGATACAACGAAATAGTCGAGGAAGTAGAAACTGAGCACGGCGACGAGGGCTATCTCCACCACAATCCAAGCATTCTGACGACGATTGGCCCAAAAATTCTTTATTGTCTGGTTCATCTTTTCTGGTTTAGGGATTCGACGATAGGTTTACGCAGCGAGTGCCAAGCGGGGATAAGCGCAGCCATGAGGTTGAGCACGGCGCAGCACGCGAAGGCCACGAGGAAGAGCGTCGGCGTGAAGAACATCTGGAAGTCGAGGCTCGGTTCATTGCCCACATGGGAGAGACCACGGAACATCTTATGGACCACCTCGGTGTTGCAGACTGCCGTGATGAAGAGCCACAACAACAGCCAGCCGACAATACCGCCGAGGAGGGTTAGTACGAGGTTCTCGTGGATGACTTCGTTGAGCAGCGTTCGCCGCTTGCCACCGAAAGCTTTGCGGATGCCCATCTCGGCGCGGCGGGCCTCCATGCGGTTGCTGACCAAGCCGCTTAAGTTGATGGCGGGCAGCAACAGGAACAGCAGCATCAGCAGCGCGGGCGGTGTCAGTTCCTTAGCCTTCATGACAAGGTCCTGGCCATCGCTGTGGTTGAAGAAGTTCAACGTTTTGAAGAAGTGCGTATCGGCATCTATCCGCCACTCGCCCCAGTCCTTGCCCAGCTGCGCATTCATCACGGCGTTGTATTGTCTTCGCAGCGGCTCTATCTCATCGAGGAAGTCCTGGCGGCTGTAGCCCTCGCGTAGCAGCAGGCGCACGTTGAGCTGGCCGGAGTAACTGACTTGGTCGATACAATGGTCTGGATCTGAATAATCGCCGACTTTCACTGAATAGGGTACGTAGATGTCGGCTGTGGCATTCTCCATCAGCGAACTCACCGTTTTGACCACGCCGACAACGCGGAAAGAGTGGGAGCCGCTGCTGTCGTCGATACTCACATGCGTGGCTTCGCCGAGCAGCTCGGCCACCTTGTCAGTGATGACGCATACGCGCTCGCCCTGTCGGAACTCCTTCTCAGAGAAGGGGCGCCCACTGAGGAAGTCGAGGTCGTATAAACGGAAGAAACTGGGGTCGGTACGCAGGGCATAAGCGGCTGTTTTATGCTGCTGTGCCTCGTCGCCGACAATCAGGAAGGCTTCCGTGACGCCCGTGGCGGACTCCACGCACTTCAGCTGTCGGAAACAAGAGTCGAGGGCGGCCGTGGAGTAGCGCATGTCGAAACTGCGGCCACTCTCGGCCAGCGACTTGGTGTAGAAGCCATGCAGGGGATAGAGCGTGCGGCTACGGTTCGACTCTGGTGGAATGTCTGCCAGTTTAATGTTCAGGAAGATGGCAATGACCATCGCCGAAGCAATGGCCACCGCCGTGCCCGCGACGTAAATGGTGGAGAATAGCTTGTCTTCGCGGATGAGCGCAAAGGCGTGACGAATAAATCGTTGCATAATCTGTGTAATCCGTATAATCTGTGGTCGAAATAATTAGAAAATCTGCCGTCCGTCGAGGAACTTAATGATGCGGTCGGTCTGTGACGCCTGCTTCTCGTTGTGGGTTACCATGACGATGGTGCGGCCGTCCTCCTTATTCAGTTTGTGCAGCAGTTCCATGATCTCGGCACCCATCTTCGAGTCGAGGTTACCCGTCGGCTCGTCGGCGAGGAGGATTTCAGGGTTGCCGATGATGGCGCGGGCTATGGCCACGCGCTGGCACTGTCCGCCGGAGAGCTGCGTGGGGCGGTGCTTCATGCGGTGGGAGAGGCCGACACGCTCGATGACCTCCTTGGCCAACCGGATGCGCTCGCTACTGCGCACGCCTCGGTAGATGAGCGGCAGTTGCACGTTGTCAAGGACGTTGAGCGTCGGGATGAGGTGGAACGACTGGAAGACGAAGCCCAGCGTCTTGTTGCGCAGTTCGGCGAGGCGGTTGTCGCTCAGTTTCGGGTTAATCACCTGTCCGCACAGTTCAATCTCACCACTCGTCGGCTCGTCGAGCAGTCCCATGATGTTCAGTAGCGTCGACTTGCCGCAGCCCGAGGGTCCCATGATGCTCAGGAACTCGCCCTTGCGGACTTCGATGTTTACATTCTCCAACGCCAGGGTTTCCACTTCTTCTGTTCGGTAGATCTTGTTGATCCCTGTTAGTTTAATTACTGTTTCCATTGTTCTTTTGTTTTTATTGTTATTTGTTCACTCATCTTTTAATGCTTCGGTAATTTCGCTCCTGCAGATGCGCCACGCAGGGATGGCGGTGGCGATGAGCACGGCACATAATATAATAAGGTAGACGATGGTGGAGACCACGAGGAAGTGGGTGCCGAAGTCGTCGAACCAGTAGTGGACGGCGGGGTTGAGAGCGCTGAAGTCGTCGCAAAGGCCTCTGCTGGCGGCAAACTGGAAGTAGATGATGCAGCCCAGCAGGACGCTGACGGTAGTGAGCAGCCATGCCTCGCGGATGAAGCCCCAGAACACACTCCAGCGCGTGGCTCCAAAAGCCAGTCGCACACCCGCTTCCTCTCGTCGCTGACGGGTGTACATGAGCAGCGTGCCGAACACACCGAAGGCGAGATTAATGGCGAAGAACGCGGCGATGAGCAGGTTGCGGTGTGTCTGGCGGCCCATCCAACTGCTATCAACATATTGTTCGCTGGCCTCTACGGCAGTCTGCACGCTTCGCACGTAGAGGTGTTCCGTTACCAGCGAGGCCTGCATCTCGCGCTCCCGTTCCTGCACAAAGCGCCGGGCATCGACACCGTCGCGCAGACGTATGATAATGGTAGCATTGCTGACAGGTCCCGAATCGAGAACGAACATGGTGGCATAGTCACGATCGAAAATTTCGCGGCGCACGTCTTCCACCACAGCGCGGATGAGCCACTCGCGGCGCACATGTTCAAACTGCCCATCGTCATTATAATCAACCTCGTTCGAGTAGATTCTCCTTCCGGCCACATCGATGGTTCCGAAGAGGGCCATTGCCACTGAGCGGGTGAGGATGAGGGTTTTCTCAAACTCGCAGTCGTGAGTCAGTTCGCTTGTGGACACTTCGGGCGTCAGCGAATGGATGCCATAGGCCTCAAACATCCTCGACCGGTCTTCAAAGCCTTGCAGCCAGCACAACAGTGAGTCGCTGTCGTGGTGAAAGAAATTGTTGCGGTGGCTTTGACCAAATCCCAAAGGAGTGGCACGCGTCCGGTAGGCCACAGCCACCTCGTCCATCTCCATTACTCTCTGCGCCAGATGCGCCTCTTCGTCGTACAGGCTATTCTGAATATCTCTTGAGAAACGCTCATCGTTAGTCAGAGAAGTGGCTACCTCCAACTTCACGATGCGGTCAATGTCGCAGCCCATAGGCAGGTGGGTAACATAGGAAGTAACTATCACGGGATCGAAGGCCCACCAGCAGGCACAGGTCACGAGCACAAGTTCAATGGCGAGCCAGATGGACGTCTTACGTCCGAATATTTCTTTCAGCTGTTTCATTTATTTCTTTATCATCATGGATTCTACAATCGGTCGTCTGAGGCTGAGCCAGGCGGGGAGCGTAGCTGCCAGCACATTGAGCAGGCTACAGAAGAGCAGGGCAATGAGGAAGATGGCGGGGCCGAAAAGCATCTCACCCTCGATAACAGGCACTCGCCCATATATTCTACGGTTTTCTGAAAAGACATAAAACACCCAGTCGCGCCAGACATAGAGCGCCGTCCACGCTAAGCACAGCCCCACGAAGGCACCGATGAGCGTTAGCACGAGGTTCTCCATGACGACCTGGCCGAGCAATGTGCGCCGCTTGGCGCCAAAGGCCTTGCGTATAGCCATCTCCGGCAGTCGGCGCTCCATGCGACTGGCCACCATGCCGCTCAGATTCACGGCAGGCACAAATAGCAGTAGCAGCAGGATGGCTATGGGCGTGAGGAACCACAGGCTGTTCCCCTCCCAGGCATCAAACAGACTGCCAAAATCGTCCCACACTTCTTCACGGTAGGATGTCATGCGGGCAAAGATGTCTACAAGCTGACCTTTGTTCACGGAATTATAGCGGGCCTCGACCGATCTCAGTTCCCGCATGAAGGCATCATGGCGTTCGGCAGGCACACTAAAGAACAGCTTAAGCGGCATATCCGTCCAGCCAGTGATGCCCGATTTCCTTGTCTGTCCAAAGACAGAATAGCACACAAACAGGTCGGCCAGACAATTCTCGGTTAGGACACTCGGAGTCTCTACAACGCCGCAGACGCGGTAATCGTAATTGTTGTAGTTGACGGTTTGTCCTACAGCCTTCGCACCTTTGCCGAAGAGGGCTTCACTTAGTTCTTGCGTGATGACCACTACAAGGCGAGCATTGTCAAAATCGTCCTGCGTAAAAGGTGCTCCTTCGATGAAGCGGAACTGAAAGAGACGGAAAAAGCCCGGCTCAGTGCTCTTGGTCAACACTTTACGGTCATGCAAGCCGTCGGGTAGCTTTACATATCCGCCAATATCATAAATGTCGTCCTCGGCCACTACGCATTCTGGTGTCTTCATGGTCTGGAACAGGTCACGGAACATTTCATGATCGATGCTTGCCAATTCGGAAACGGATTTGTCCTGATAGGCCATACCACTCATGGAGTACGTCGTGCTGCGATGTACCTCCGGCGCAATGTCGGCCACCTTCACGTAATACACTTCAGCGATGAGCATCACGAAGGCCACAGCCAGTGCCGTACCCACGATGTACATCGCTGAGTAAAGTTTCTCCTCGCGCATCAGGGCGAGGGCCTGTCTAATCATTCTCATATTTGAAAATTTTACTTATTTACCTTTTTACTTTTGCTACTTGCCAAAACCGTGCCAAATTCGTAACTCATTGATAATCAGTAAGGGCATAAAATAAAGTGTCCATTTCTGGACACTCATGGTGTCCGGAAATGGACAATTGGAAGACAATTCAGATGAGAACTCTACCACTGGATAGGACTCAGTCCTTGTTGTTGCAGATACTGATTGCAGCGCGAGAACTGGTGCTGTCCGAACCAGCCGCCCCGATTGGCACTCAACGGCGACGGATGAACCGACTCCAAGACCAGATTCTGCTGGCGGTCTATCATGGCTGCCTTGGAGCGGGCAAAACCTCCCCACAACATATACACCAGATGCTGGCGATGGGTGGCCAATGCACGGATGGCGGCATCGGTAAACTGCTGCCAACCCAGCGTGGCATGGCTGTTGGCCTGGTGGGCACGTACCGTCAGCGTAGCGTTGAGCAACAAGACGCCCTGCTCAGCCCACCGCGTCAGGTTGCCCGTGGCAGGTATCGGTGTACCCAGGTCCTGTTGTATCTCCTTGAAGATGTTCTGCAGGGAGGGTGGAAACTGGATGCCGTCCTGCACCGAGAAACTCAGTCCGTGGGCCTGTCCGGGTTCGTGGTAGGGGTCCTGGCCTATGATGACCACCTTCACCCGGTCAAAGGGACACAGGTTGAAGGCATTGAATATCAACGCACCGGGAGGGTAGCACGTCGTCGTCTGATACTCCTGGCGCACAGCACCGGTGAGCTGTTGGAAGTAGGGCTTCTCAAACTCCGGCAACAGGTGCTCCTTCCATGTGGATTCTATCTGTACATTCATTACGAATTAAGCATTAAGCATTACGAATTAAGCATTAAGCATTAAGAATTAAGCATTAATAAGGTGATAGATGCCACCGGCCATGGGCTTCACCACGCCCTTCATCTCCAGCGAGAAGAGCAGGGCCGTCAGCTGGCCGATAGCGATATTGGTGCGCACAGTGAGCATATTCAGCTGCAGGTCGTTGGTTTGTTGCAATGCGTCGACGATGCGCTGCTCGTCAGCGGTGAGGTCGGGAAACAACTGACGCTCCACAGCTGTTTGACGAACTGAGACCGTCTGCCACCCCATGGCCTCCATGAAGTCTGCCGCCGACGTGATGAGTGCTGCCTGGTTGCTACGGATTATCTTGTTGCAGCCCTCACTGGCCGCCATACCTACAGCACCGGGAAAGGCGAAAACATCACGGCCGTACTCCTGGGCAATGCGACAGGTGATGAGTCCCCCACCCTTGTAGGCACTCTCCACCAAGATGGTGGCATCGCTCATACCGGCCACGATGCGGTTACGCTGCCGGAAGTTGTTGGGCAGTGCCTCTGTCTGGCTCATATATTCGGTGAGCAGACCACCCTGGCGAACCATCTCTACCGCTGTGTCACGGTGGCGTGGCGGATAGATCTGGTCCAAGCCGTGAGCCAGCACACCCACCGTCTCGTAGCCGTTCTGCAAGGCATGGCGGTGGGCACAGATGTCAATGCCATAGGCCAGTCCGCTGACTATCAGCACCTCAGGCATCTGCTGTTTCAGGTCGCTGACAAAGCGGTTGATGAGGTCCTGGCCGTAGCTGGTGCAATGGCGCGTGCCGACAATGTCGATGACATAGCGCTGGTTCAGGTCGGCCGTACCCTTATAATACAATACCAGTGGGGCGTCGTCACACTCCTTCAGGCGCTGCGGGTAGTCGGCATCGTTCATGCAGAGCGCACGAATGCCTCCCTTCTGCATGAACTCCATCTCGGCGGCTGCCCTACGCAAGGCGTCGTCCCAGTTTTTCAGCGACTCACGCAGACGGGGCGTCACCTCCGGCATCACGTCGCCAACGTCCATGCGGTGGTCATAGACGGCCTTGCCGCCGCCCAGTTCGCGATAGAGCAGCAGGGCCGTCTGGAAGTTGAAGCCCATCATGCGCGTCAGCGCCATGGTGTAGTATATCTCTTCTTCTTGCATCTCTCTTCGTGTATAATGGTGTCAGACATCTCCATCGGCCAGGATGGTTAGCAGTTCACGAGGATGGCTGACGAAGCGCGTAGCACCATGAGCCAACAAGAACTCGCGGTCGCGGAAGCCCCACAGCACGCTGATGCAGGGCATCTCGCTGGCTGCTGCCGTAGCCACGTCGACGTCGCTGTCGCCCACATAGACGGCCTGTTCACGACCCACGCCCAACTGTCGCAGTGCCTCGTTGACGGTGTCGGGTGCGGGTTTCTTGCGGATGCCCTCAGCCTCGTGCTCGCCAATAGCCACCTCAATGCTGTCAGCAAAAAAGTGGCGACACAACTCCTGTGTGGCGGCATAGAACTTGTTGCTGACCACCGCCGTGCGACAACCATGACGGCGCAGGGTCATGAGCATCTCCGGGATGCCGTCATAGGGACGCGTCGTGTCCAGCGAGTGCTCCATATAGTGCTGACGGAAGGTGGCGAAAGCCTCATCAAACCGCGGATTGGCTGTACCACCGGGTACCGCACGCTCCATCAGTAGTCGCACACCATTGCCTACAAAGCGGCGTACGTCGTCGATGCTGTGCTGTGGCATGTCGCACGACTGCAACGCGTAGTTCACCGACGCTGCCAGGTCACCCAGCGTGTCCAGCAGTGTTCCGTCCAGGTCGAAGATGAATGTCCGGGGCGGCTGTCCCTCCCAAAATGGTGTCTTCACGGTCATTCCTCCTTAGCTATATAGGGTGCAAAAGCACGGTCGTAGTCTTCGCTGCCGGAGAGTCTGCCGTTGACCAGACATACCAGCGTGATGTCGCCACGGAAGCAGAGCGCCTCGTCCGAGGCACGGAAGATGTCTTGGTGGAAGACGTACTTGATGCCCTGCTTCTCCAGCCACAGCCGGGAGATGAACTCGTCGTCACAGCGCAGGGGCGTCTTGTATTGCAGGTTCATGCGAGCCACCACTGCGTCGATGCCTTTCTCGTGCATCTCGGCAAACGACAGTCCGCAGTGTTTCAGAAACAGGTGGCGCGTATGCTCCGTATAGTGCAGGTAGTTGGCATTGTTGACGATGCCTTCGATGTCGCACTCGTAGTCGCGCACCTCCATGCGGGTTTCATAGATGTATTTACTCATTTCTCAATTATCAATTATCAATTGTCAATTATCAATTAGCGTGAAGCGCGCAGATATTCATAACCGATACGGCAGCGCAGACACTCCCGTTTGTCGCAGTATTCACGTTTCAGCTGGATGAGCGCCTGCGAGTCGCCGGCACTCTTCACATCCAGTCCGCACTCTTTCCACATGCGGATGATGTGGTTGTTCTCGGCTTTCAGCTGTTCCAGGATGTCGAAGGCACGGTCGCAGAGCGACTCCTTCATCGCATGGCGACCATAGGCGAAGAGCATGGGCACGCAGGTGTTGATCATCAGCAGGTTGATGGAGAAAGGCGACAGGTGCTTGGCATTCTTCATGCTCTCGGAGCCAAACGTATAGTGGGTCTCCCAGTAAGGTGTCACCTGTGTACGCAGCATCTCAGCCATGGCCACCGTGTCCTTACAGTCGATGAGTGCCGACAGACCGGCCTTGCGCTGGTAGTAGAGGTTGGCTAGCTGGGAAATACGGATGTGCGGAAAGTTCTGGGGGCGCAACCGCAAGAAGCGCCACAGACTGGCATCCATCGGTGTCAGCGAGAACTTGTGGGCCAAGTACTGGTACTCGTTGCGCAACTTGCTGAAGTAGCCCTCGCTGAGTGCCTGCTGCTGGTAGCGCTCAGGAATGGAACTGAGTTCCAGCAGTCCGGCCTGCCCCAGGAAGATAGCCTCAATCTGGAACAAATCGTCGCGGTGCTTGCCGACTGCCTGCAGGGGGATGTGGCGTGCCCACTCCTCAAAGGCATCGCCATTGATGCCGAAGCCATAGTTGCGCGCCATGGTCTGGAAGTAGGCGTCCTCCCACGAACCGCCAGCCTGCTTGACGCGTTCTCCGATGGCAATGGTTTTCTGCTCCAGGCGCTCCGTCTGCAGGGCAGCCATCCAGGAGTGGACGGTGAGTGATGTCAGCTGGGGGATAATACGGTAGCAGGGTGGGTAGCTGTCGGTGCGCAGCAGTTCCTCGTAGTTGTCGTGCACCCGTTGTGGAACCTCCAGCACCAGTTGCGGCACGAAGTCGCCGGCCTCAGTCTGCACCTCTCTGTCGGCCACACCCACCACGTGAAGCACCACATTATTATAATGCGCATCACTGTCGTGGCCATGCACATACCAGTCGCTGGAGCGGTCGTGTATCTCCACATTGCCTACCCACAGCGTGCCGCCTATCTTCACCTTGGCGTTGAAGAAGTCGGGGCCGCTATTGCGGTTGTGCAGTCCGGGGTCTATCACCTCTACCCTACGGTCGTCGGTAGTCAGCATCTCTCCCAGCGGCCACATTTTGTGCTTCCAGCAGTAGTGCAACAGTTGTTCCATAACATGCTATATTTCTGCTGCAAAGATACTACTTTTTTCTGAAACCACACTATCTTTACCGACACCTTTTTTAAAATCAAAAAATATCCTTCACCTTCACCGCTTATACGGAAAGTCCCTGTATATAAGCGGTTCGCGGGTGTTCCAGGCATGCGAACAGCCGAAATATCCTTCACCCATCCTTCACCCATCCTTCACCGTGTTGGATACGCTTACAACTGGGTGAAGGATAGGTGAAGGTTCGGTGAAGGTAAATTCAGGGGTGTAGTTGGCCGGAAAGCCTTTGTACGCGGCATTCTCAGCCATGCTAGTGAAGGTGAAGGATATTTTTTGAAAAACCTCGCGCGCGGCGCAGGCGCATGCGCACGGGTGCGAGACAGCCCTACCAGCCTCTGTATCAGCCGTTCTTTTCTCCGTATCAGCCTATCTTTTCTCCGTATCAGCCGTTCTTTTCTCCGTATCAGCCTATCCCTGTGACGAGTTAGCCGTTCCCGTATGTGGGAACAGCTGATACACGAAAAAGTGGTACCACTTTCTGAAAAGTCGTACCACTTTTGGAAAAGCTCTACCACTTTTGGAAAAGCCCTACCACTTTTCCGCCGATACAGCTATCCCATCACTGGGATAGCCTATCTCGCCGACGGGAATAGCTGAGTGTGGCTTCGTGAGTCCTTTCTTCTGTCATTTCACCACTATCTTACGGCCATTGACGATGTTTATACCCTTCTTGGGCTTTGAGAGTTTCTGACCACTAAGGCTGTATACAGCCGCATTCATGCTATCATCAGCCATCACATCTCCAATACCCGTAGTTGGGTTTATGATGAAGGAAATGTTGTCGAAATAGTAAGTCGTAGCGGTACTGATATGACTCAAATTAAAGATTCGGGCTCTGCTCGCTCGTAATAATCCCTTCACTTTCGTAGTGTTTCCATGAGGTAGTAAACGACATGCTACCAAAATCCCAATATATAAACTCACTGGGCTCTTTATGGCACTCCATGTTTACGTCTGCATTCTGAGTGGCTTTGTAGTCGAACGAGAAACGGTACTTTGTTCCAGCAGGCAATGTCTGTGGCAGACGAACGAAGAATTGCGTGTTCCAAATTTCTGGAGGATTATTAGTTGACTGAACCACAATACCACGTGTTCTGTCCTTACCTGAACGAACACCGATTGTAGCATGTACGATGGTATTGTCCTCCACATAATTCTCTCTGGCATAGAAACAACTCAAGTCATGGCCAGACAGACTACCATTAATAACAAGTTCTCCACTTGTGACGGGGTCAACAACCTTTTCCTTGATGGTCAGCGTACCCTGTGTATAGCTCAACGCATAATTCTTTGCCTCGCCACCGCTTACAGTAATGGGATAGGTGCCAGCCTTCGAAAGTGCTACTGCAGTTGTCGTTGCAACGGGCTTTGTAGTGAAAGCTGTGTTCTCTGTATCTCCATTGCGGAAACCACTATACGTTAGAGTGAATGTTGGGATAACATCACCCTCCGTAATTGTCACATTCTGTACACCAACAGTCAATGGAGCCTTTGTGATGGTCAGCGTACCATCTACGAATGTCACATTGTTATTTGTTACCGTTCCCTTCTCTACCTTGATGGGATAGCTTCCTACAGGCGACGTCTTCGTGGCTGTAGTTGATAACGTTGGCGTACCGCTCAGTGCAGCCCCCGTACTTGTGTAAGTCAACGCAGGCACATCATCACCATAGGTCATCGACTTGTTGTCAGCGGTAATAGTGACTAACTCCTCTTCTGCTGCTTTCACTGTGATGCTAAAGCTCGCATTTGCACACTCGTGGCTTACGGCACCTGTACTTGCTGTACGGATAGTACTGAGGCTGCCACTGAAGCTTCCAGTCTGCTGTCCAATCGTAATGGGTAGTTTTAACAACGTACCGTTGTTTACAAGCCCAAGGTCCATATTGTAGAGTACAAAGAGACGATCGCCATTGGCTAATGTCTCAACTTTCAGTTCATGACTGCTAACTGCGGAGCCTTTCGTAATAGCATTCTCATTCAGGGTAACGCCCTGTGGCAGCGTGAGATTGAACTGCAGAGCAGTCACGCCACTCATGCCGCTGGTGCTCACCACTAGCTCTGCCTGCTCACCCGTCTTTGCCTCAATGGAGGCGACGCTGAGCGTCTGTGCCGTTGCGCTACTGACAATTGCCAACAGCGCAACTATGGTTTGTAGTATTCTTCGATCCTTCATATTCATCCATCAATAACATTTCTAATAATTTCTTTATAATCATATTATGATATAACTGCTTTTGTTTTTTGCAGGTATTTCAACATTACTAAATGTTATACCATTTTGAGTTATTGATTTTGCCATATATTTATTTATACTTAATTTTTATTTCTAATAATTATTATGATAATGTAATTCTTACTGTTCCACCGACGTTCAATGGGCCATTTGTTTTATATACTTTATGATTAGGTATTGATATAGACGTTTGTTCAGTAATATTTATTGGAGCATTATCACTATCATCAACAATAGTTATAGTTTTATTTGAAGGAATTAAAATATAGTGATAATTTCTTTGTGTTGAGGTATATCTTGTTGTTGTAGGAATATTTGTTGTTGCATTATTTGCAGTTGTATAGTTAGATGCAGTTGGAGCCGTTGTACCCACTGAGAAATATAATTTGCCATCGGTCGTTCCTCCACCATTTTTCATGATATTGATAACAGCGGCAATGTCGGCAACATCCACTTTGCCATCTTCATTTACGTCACCCTTCAGCGGGGTGTTGTCGTTCTGTGCAAACGAGCACACACTCATCAGCAGCATGGCTGCCATCAGGAATAATTTCTTTGTTTTCATAATTGTTGTTTGTTATTTGTTATTACTATTCTACAATATAAGCTCTTGCCTCTTGGGCAGTCATTTTGGGATATGATTGTTCTTTGTTATCTGGATGTTTCTCTGCAAGTTTGCGAATGCGTTCCTTAACTTGTTTAGGTGTCTCGCCTGTAACCCGACCAATTTCTTCTGCCATGAGAGTTTCTTCATAATAATACCCTATAACATGAAGAGCAAGACGTTTACGTACATTGTCTAGACGTATTTTGTTCTTGTTCTTTTCCTTTACATCCTCTCGGTGAGTCTTGTATGAATACACAATCGTAATGAGGGTTGATAACAGACCTGCACATGATGCGACAATTGCTACAATAGATCCTGCTGTCATAGTTTTAAGAATTAAGTATATTGAATATGTGAATTATACACACAAAAAGAAAACGTGGACAATTTACTTCGTCTACGTTCTACAGGCATCGCCAAACGCCTAACTACCATCTACGAGTAAAAGCCCACGCCTATCGACGTGAGCATCCTTGCTTTTACTCTTGGTAGTTCTTGTAAATTTGGCGAATTTAGTAGAACAAGATTCAAAGCGGACGCTTCATCCTATATGTCCTTTTTTATATTTCTCTCAGCCCATAGGCATCTGTGGTTTTAAGGGTTAAACATTATTCTAATAGAGAAACTGACTATGGGTCAATAATCCTCTAATAATTTCTCGATGGCTTGTTTTAACTCAGGTATATCTTCGTTGATGGTAGACACAATGACTTCCTCGTCAATGTTTGCATACTCATGAGAAATAAAGTTTCGCATGCCATATATGGCATTCCAAGGTATATCTGGACATTTGTCTAATGGCTTTGCTTCGCTCTTGAGAAGTTTTCCAATATCACCGATTACCTGAAAGCGCATAACACAAGCATTGAAGGCCATAACTCCAGTAGGTGTCAACATGAAATCATGGGCGGTCTTTCTGCCATCAGTCCACTCAATAATGAGATTAATGGACTCTAAAATGGCCTCAAGTCTATCACGTATAGTTAGTCGGTTATCAGACATAGATAACATCTTTTTGAATGTTTGACTTGAAAAGCGGACGAAGGGAGTCACGAAATCGAACAAGATCAACCTTGCAATTGAACAGTTCTGTCAGGGCTTCATTCAGTTCATACATAATGCGAAGTGTCGGCTTCTGCACCTCCACAACGATGTCAATATCACTATCCTCTGTATTCTCGTTTCTTGCTACAGAACCGAAAATACCGAGTTTGGTGATTCCAAACTTTTGAGAGAAAGTCTCCTTGAATTTCTCCAGTTTGACAATACATTCTTGAAGTACCAACATGTCGCAATAGTGCAAAGATAATGATTATTCTTAAATCAACAAAGAAAAAGGCAAGATTATTTGTCTTGTCGCTGAAGATAGGAGATATCCAAGGCTCCTAAAACATATAGGTAGGAATGTAAAAACTGGTATTCAAAAAAATAAGAAAAATTGAAAGTTTCCATTTTTCGTGTAGCTCTGTCTCTTTGTTACCTCGCTATACTATTTATCTTCTGTCAACATTTGTGCAGTCAACTCAAAATCGTCAACGATGGCTTTTGCCAACGGATTTCTGTTTTCCACAATAATTGCGGCATAAATTCCCTGACCTTCTATCACTGCGCTTGCAGTCTTGATGGTAAAACGTTCTGGTTCTGCTGATTCCTCAAACCAACATTAGTTACATCAGCATATTTCGCTTCGAACTTTTCTTCCCAATCCTTCTTGCGATTCAGTGCGTTCTTAAAACGTTTTAATGCTTCTTCCTTTGTCAGTTTCATAATTCACTCCTATGTTATTTCAGTGCAAAGATAAGAAGAAAAATTGAAAGTTGAATCATTTGCTTGCTGATTTTTACAAATGGTACATGAAAATATACATGACAATAAGAGGACATATGCACGCTACGGTGCTTTATTTCTTATGCCATTTCATGGGCATAGTTCTGATAGTTGCCTAATATCTGTTCGATATGGATGACTTCAGGGCATTGACGGGAACCTTTTTCAGCGATGGGAATGCAGAAACGGGCATTACTACAGAACGTCCGTCCTGCAGGTCAACCTGAAACTTACCTCGCTTCGGAAATGACAACCGCTTAATCTTTGGTGTCACATCCCAATATCCTTCTTTCTTATACATAGCTAATTCTTTTTCTTCTTTACCGTTATAATTCTAATTCTCTTACCCTCCTTGAATAAATTCCACTGTTGTAACAGTTTGTCTTTATACTCTTGTGCTATTGCTAATATTTCGCGAACCTGTGCGTCTGTAAGATCACCTTGCTTGTCCAATTCGACATTTGGCTCAAGCCATATCTTGCACAGATGCTCAGTGCTTCGTTTGCCTACGTGGACATGAGCCCTATTTTCATTATAGTCCGTATTCCAGAACAGGAATTACCAAATAACTTTGGCAGTAATATATAATAGTATCTTAGGCATCTTCAATTATGTTTCAGATGCAAAGATAAGAAATAAAATTGAAAGTTGTATCATTCACCTGCTGATTTTTACAAATGGTACATGAAAATATACATGACAATAAGTGGACATATGCACGCTACGGTGCTTTATTTCTTATGCCATTTCATGGGCATAGTTCTGATAGTTGCCTAATATCTGTTCGATATGGATGACTTCAGGGCACGGTGGGAATTTTCTCCCATGGTTTGGGAATTTGATTGTTCACATATTATAATGTGTGCGCACCGTTTACTGACTGTAACGGTAGTGTCGGCGGCGCTCCAGATAGCTGAGGTCGTGCTGATGACGGTAGGCTTCCTGCTCGAAACGGATGTGGAAGTAGGCCAACTCGCTGTTGCGGTATTTGAGGAACAGGAAGAGCCACTCCAGGACATACCATAGGAAGAAGGGCAAGTAGAGCAACTCGCGCTGCTGGGCAGCATGGATGAGCTCATGGTTGAGCTCAACATCGGTGAGTGGCCGCCGGCTGAAGACAAAACCAAAGAGGCATATCGCATAGTAGTTGCGACCCAAGAGGAACCTGCTGATGCGATATACCTTGTGACGGGAAAGGATGGTACTGCCCAATGTGCTTCAGGATTAGCGTAACGTGTACTCAAAGGGGAAGGCCGGCAGACCTTTGCGGCTGCGCATGTCGGCACGGGGACAGTCCTTCCAGGCGTAGCGCACATAGAGGGGGTTGGCTATGGGCGAATGGAACTTCAGGTAGGCTCCCGACATGGTGGCCTCGACATTGACGAAACGCTTGTCGGCACCAGCCACCTCCACCTCGCTGACAGGGCCGTCCTGCATGGGCTGGTCGAAGATGACGGTAACCTCCCCGCCCTTGACATCGTGGCCAACAGGTTGAGCTGACAAGGCAGGCCACTCGCCATAGACCAGACGGTCCATGCAGAGTGCCACACGCTCGGCGGCCTCCTTCTTGCGCAAGGGGTGGATGTCTACTCGCTCGCCCAGGTCAATGATGCAGGCCGTCTCTGCATGCTCGTCACCAAGAGTAGCCAGACGCTGTGCCTCACGCAAGCGTGCCCAATTGCTGTTGACGGGATTGGCTTCGTAGCCGATGGGGCGAGGCATACCGGTCTGCTGCCGTCCGTCGTAGTTGGCCAACTGCACGATGCAGAAGGGCAGCGCAGGGTCTTGCCACAGCGTGCGCCAACTGCCCATCAGCTTCTGAAGATAGTCGCCATAGGGAGCGGGATTGCCCGTATTCGACTCTCCCTGATACCACACGATGCCACTCAGCGCATAGGGAGCCAGGGGGTAGAGCACGGCATTGTAGAGCGTGGTGGGCAGGTTCTGCAGACTGACGTCGCCACTGGGACACGAGGGCATGGAGACGCCAGCATGGTGCAACCACTGGTTGCTCAGTGCGATGACATCCTGGGGCATGGGGTTCTGGCGCTGGCGGTCGGCACCGAAACAGAGCATGTAGGGCTTTTCAGGTATGAAGTGGGCGGTGCCATACTTATTGATGAAGCGGATGGTGATGACGTTGTCGCCCTCGCGGAGCAATCCGGCCGGAATGTCATAGCGGCGCGGCGGATACTGGTAGTAGGTGCGCCCCACCTGCTGTCCGTTGACGTAGGTGATGTCGGCGTCAAACAGCGTACCCAGCAAGAGGCGTGCCGGCTGACCGGCATGAACCCTGTCTATCTGGACATGCTGGCGCAACCAGGTGCTGCCCGTGCCGCGCCAGCCCCAATGGTTCTGGTCGATGACCTGCCAACGGCTGTCGTCGCATTCCAGGGCAGTATAGTGGCCGGCTATGCCGGGGTCCTGCTGGTCCAGCAACTCGTTCCAGCGGCGGTCGGCCAGCGTATTGGCCTGCTGCTGGGCGGCGACATATTCCTTATTATCATAGAGCGCAGTCTTCTGCAACAGCTGCGGATAGTCCTTGGCCAGACTGTCTGCCGGCAGCCATGCCTCAATGGGTGTGCCGCCCCAGCTGTTGACGATGACCCCCTGCGGAACACCCGTCTTCTGCTGCATGCGCTGAGCCAGGAAGGTGCCCAAGGCCGAGAACTGCCACGCATGCTCCTTGGTCAGCGTCGTCCAACTGGTAGGCAGTATGTCGTCCTGCACGCCGTGGGTGTTCGTGGTATTACGGACACGGAACAGGCGCACGGTGGGATTGTCAAAATGGTCGATTTCATCGACATATTGCGGATAGACACGCTCTATGGTGACGTCGATATTGGACTGGCCGGAACAGAGCCAGACGTCGCCCACCAGGATGTCCATGAGCTGCAGCGGTGAGTCGTCCCCACCCTTCACCTCTAATATATAGGGACCACCGGCCTTCGTCTTGGGCAAGTCGATGCGCCAATGGCCCTCGGCGTCGGCTGTGGTAATGAAACTCTTCTTTTGCCATTTGACGCTGACCTGCTCCAGTGGGTCGGCCTTGCCCCATATAGGGATGGGTTTGCCCCGCTGAAGAACCATTCCGGACTGGAACAACTGAGGTAAAACGACTTTGGCACTGGCCATACAGCATCCAGCCAAGGCCAGGAGTAGAAGAATTGTTTTTCTCATGATAATAACGATTAGTTTCGACGACAAAGGTAGAAAAAAAATTGCCAAAAGCACGCTGTTTTCGCTTTTTTTCCACTTATGAAACAAATAACGTAGTTTTTGTAACATGCAAAAACATCCATTTCAACAGAAAACACTAATTTTGCAGCAGAATCATAAAACCTAAATAACAATGACAGCTAACGACACTCAAGGCGCAAAAGGCTTCTACAAACTCAGTTGGTTACAACGCATCGGTTTTGGCTCCGGTGACCTGGCCCAGAACCTGATTTATCAGACTATCAGCATGTATCTGCTGTTCTTCTACACCAATATCTTTGGTCTGGACCCTGCAGATGCAGCTACCATGTTTCTCGTAGTACGTTTGGTAGACGTGCTGTGGGATCCCTTGGTGGGCACATTCGTCGACAAGCATAACCCCAAGTTGGGCAAGTACCGCTCCTACCTCGTACTGGGCGGTATTCCGCTGACAGGCCTGGCCATTCTCTGTTTCTGGAATGGTTTTGCACCGTCACTGCTCTATGCGTATATCACCTATGTGGGCATGTCGATGCTCTATACATTAATTAATGTACCTTACGGTGCACTGAACTCGTCGCTGACGCGTGACACCGACGAGATTACCACCCTAACCTCCGTACGTATGTTCCTGGCCAATGTCGGCGGACTCTGCGTGGCATCGGGCATTCCCTTGGTGGTAGCATTCTTTGCTCCGAAAGACGCTGCCGGCAATGCCATCATTGACAAGCCTGAGGCTGGGGATGCCTGGTTTATCACCATGGCCATCTACGCCCTGGTGGGACTGGCACTGCTCATCTTCTGTTTCACACAGACCAAGGAGCGCGTGGTGATGGACGCCAAAGACATGGAGGACGTCAAGGTCAGCGACCTCTGGACAGAGTTTGTGCGCAACCGCCCCTTGCGCATTCTGGCCTTCTTCTTCATCACCGCTTTCGCCATGATGTCTGTCGGCAACGCAGCCGGTTCGTACTACATGACGTGTAACCTGCAGGCTACCAGCGACCAGTTGGCCATCTTCATGGGCTTAGGCTCCGTGCCGGCCTTCATCTTCATGCCCATGGTGCCTGCCATCAAGAAAAAGGTAGGCAAGCGCGGCATGTTCAATATCTTCCTGACGGTAGCCATCGTCGGCATGGCCATCCTGTACGTTGTCAGCGTGGTACCTGCACTGAAGTCGCAGATGTGGGTGGTCTATGTGGCACAGTTCATCAAGTCTACGGGTGTCATCGTAGCCACTGGCTACATGTGGGCACTGGTTCCGGAGGTCATCTCCTATGGTGAGTATACCACCGGCAAGCGCATCTCCGGCATCGTCAACGCCCTGACGGGCATCTTCTTCAAGGCCGGTATGGCACTGGGTGGTGTCGTTCCCGGACTGGTGCTGGCCTATGTGGGCTTCAACGCCAAGGAGACCGTGCAGACACCGTTTGCCGAACAGGGTATCCTGTGGCTGGTATGCGTCATTCCTGCCCTGTTGCTGGGTCTGGCTATGTTCATCATCTCTAAATATGAGTTGACCGACGAGGTCATTGACGATATCAACAAGAAGATTGAAGCACGCAACAAGTAATCAGCAATATGAAGAAACTCATCATCGCAACCATGGCAGCAAGCCTGGCGCTCTCTGCCAACGCACAGACGCTGAAAGACGCCATTGGTAAATACTTCCTCATCGGTGCCGCCGTCAACCAGTGGCAGAGCGACGGACAGGTGCCGCAGGCTGACGCCGTACTGAGCAAGCACTTCAACTGTGCCGTTGCTGAGAACTGCATGAAGCCAGAGGTGCTGGCACCTGCTGAGGGCATCTTCGACTTCCGCGTGGCCGACAAGTTCGTGGGCTACTGCCAGCAACTGGGACTGAAGGTGAACGGCCACTGTCTGGTGTGGCACTCACAGGCTCCCGACTGGTGGTTTACCAACGGCTATACGGCCAGTCCCGTCTCCAAGGAAGTGCTCAAGGAGCGCCTCATCAAACATATCAAGACGGTGGTAGGCCACTTCAAAGGACAGGTATTTGGATGGGATGTCGTCAACGAAGCCATCGAGGACGACGGCTCCTTCCGCAAGTCGCCCTACTACCGACTCCTGGGCGAGGAGTTCATCGAGATAGCCTTCCGTGCCGCCCACGAAGCTGACCCCGATGCCGAGCTCTACTACAACGACTACTCCATGGCGGGCCAGAAGAAGCGCGAGGCTGTCTGCCGACTCGTCAAGAACCTGAAGGCTAAAGGACTGCGCATCGACGGCGTAGGCATGCAGAGCCACAACGGTCTGGACTACCCCAACCTGGAAGAGTATGAGAAGAGCATCGATGCCTTTGCCGCCCTGGGTGTCAAGGTGCTCATCACAGAGCTGGACATCAACGTGCTGCCCAACCCGCAAGGCTTTGGCGGTGCCGGCATCGAACAGAACTTTGAGTTCCAGCAGAAGTACAACCCCTACACTGCCGGACTGCCCGCAGACAAGCAGAAGGAGCTGGACAAGCGCTGGATGGACTTGTTCCGAATCTACTACAAGCACCGCTCCCAAATTGGCCGCGTCACCCTGTGGGGCGTCTGCGACGAGAACTCCTGGCTCAACGGCTGGCCCATCAAGGGGCGCACCAACTACGCCCTGCTCTTTGACCGCCAATACCAGGCCAAACCCGTAGTCAACGACATTATCAAGCTGTTTAAGTAACGGCGAAATACCGAATCAGCGGAATACTGGAATGCCGAGATACCGAAATACCGAGATACCGAAATACCGAATAAAACCCCATAACAAAGAAAGAGAAACAATATGAAACCACGCTATCTTTTCCCCAACGACTATATGGCTGACCCCTCAGCCAACGTGTTTAACGGCCGACTGTACATCTACCCCAGCCACGACTGGGATGCCGGCGAATGCTTCGACGACGACGGCGGCCACTTCCAGATGAAAGACTACCACGTACTCTCATGGGACGACATTGAGCAGGGCGACGTCACCGACCATGGCGTCATCCTCGACGTGAAAGACGTTGCTTGGGCTGAGAAACAGATGTGGGACAACGACTGTGTAGAAAAGGACGGAAAATACTACCTCGTCTTCTCGGCCAAAGCCTACGACGGCGTGTTCCGCCTGGGTGTTGCCGTAGCCGACAAGCCTGAAGGTCCGTTCAAGCCCATGGCACAGCCCATCCGCGGCTCCTTCTCCATTGACCCTTGTGTCTTCAAGGACGACGATGGTCAAGTGTACTGCTACTTCGGTGGTCTGTGGGGTGGTCAGCTGCAGTGGTGGCACCCGCTGCCTGACGGTCTTGCTCCCGTCCTTGGCAAGTATGGCGACCAGAACGGACTCGTAGACCTCGGTGCAGCTCCCGACCACAAGGGTGAGCTCTTCACCACGGCCGACGCTCCCGCCATTCCCAGTGCGGTGGTTCGCATGAGCGACGACGTTCAGCAGTTTGCCGAAGCACCACGCGATGTTGTCGTACTCGACGAGAATGGCCAGCCCATGAAGGCCGGTGACCCACACCGCTTCTTTGAAGCCTCCTGGATGCACAAGTATAACGGCAAATACTACTTCTCTTATTCTACGGGTGACAGCCATTTCCTCTGCTATGCCATTGGCGACAATCCCTACGGACCGTTCCGCTACCAGGGCGTACTGCTCGACCCCGTCGTAGGATGGACCACTCACCACTCCATCGTGGAATACAAGGGACAGTGGTATCTGTGCTACCACGACTGTGTACCCAGCAACGACATCACCCACCTGCGCTCACTGAAGGTGCAGCGCCTGTTCTACAACGAGGACGGCACCATTCAGAAGGTTGTCAATGAGTAATGTCGTAGACTACTGACGAATCATAACTAACTCAACTATTCATAATTCTAACAGCTGCAGACTGGACGGTGCAAACAGCTCCTGAGCCACGTCTTGCAGCTGTTGTTTTGTGATGGCGTCAATGCGGGCTATGAGTTCGTCGATGTGGCGTTCACGTCCATAGTGCAGAAAATTCTTAGCTATGTCGAGGGCAAACTGTTCACGATTGTCGCAGGCTATGGCTATCTGTCCCTTCAACTGGCGCTTGGCTGCCGCCAGCTGACGGTCCGTCAAGGGGTGTTGCATCACCTTGTCCAGCTCGCGATGGACCAAGCGCAGACAGCGCTTCACATCATGGTGGTCGCAGCCAAAATAGACCGACCAGCAACCCGTGTCACTATAGCTGGCCATGGAACTCTCCACCGTATATACCAGTCCGTTGCGCTCACGCAGCGAGAGGTTCAGCCGGGCATTCATCCCCGGTCCGCCCAACAGGTTGTTCAGCAAGTAGAGCGGCATGCGTCGCTCGTCGTCGTAACTGTATGCCCTGCTACCCAGCATGACATGAGCCTGGTGGTGTTCTTGGGAAACAGCCACTGCCGCAGTCTGCGGAAAAGAACCAGCAGCAGGAATGTCAATGTGGATGGTGCGCTCGCCTGCCTGCTGCATGGCGTGCTCCAGGCGATGTAGCAACCGCTGGAAGTCCACATCGCCATAGGCAAAGAAGATGGCATTCGCTGGGCGGTAGTAGTGCTCGGTAAATCTGCGAGCATCGTCACCCGTAAACGCCAGTACGCGCTCACGGGTTCCCAAGATGTTATGGCCCAACGGGTGGCTGCGGAATATCATGTTCTCAAACTCGTCGTAAATCAGTTCTGCCGGCGAGTCGTTATAGCTCTCTATCTCGTCACAGATGACGTCTACCTCGTGACGGATTTCGGCTTGCGGATAAGTGCTGCAGAAGACGATGTCGCACAGCAGGTCGACAGCCCTGTTCAGATGGTCCTTCAGGATGGCAGCATAGAACACAGTATCTTCCTTATTAGTAAAGGCATTCAAGTCGCCACCCACACTCTCCAGACAGTTCAGTATCTGTAGCGCGGAACGCTGCTGTGTACCCTTGAAGGTAGTGTGTTCACAGAAATGAGCCAGACCCTCTTCGCCCGCAGCCTCCTGACGTGCTCCGGCATTAATGCCGATGCCACAGTAGACCACCTTCGACGCTGACGGAAGATGAATGACGCGCAACCCGTTAGCAAGTGTTGCAATATTGTATTTTTCCATAATCGGATGCAAAGGTAACAAAATAATTCTTAATTCTTAACCCTTAATTCTCAATTAATTCGTACCTTTGCATGCAAAAAGCTAAAAGTATGCGAAAAGTGATTGGAATCGGTGAGACGGTGCTCGACATCATCTTCCGTAACGAACAGCCTATCAGTGCCATACCTGGTGGCTCCACTTTCAATGCCATCATCTCGCTGGGACGGTCGGGAGTAGAGACAGGCTTTATCAGTGAGACAGGTAACGACCGCATAGGCCGAAACATCATCCGCTTTCTGAACGATAACGGGTGCCAGACTAAGTGTGTCAATGTCTATCCGGAATCCAAGTCACCCCTTTCGCTGGCTTTCCTCGATGAGAACAATGATGCGGAGTACATATTCTACAAAGATCATCCTCACGACAGGCTGGACTTTACCTATCCTGACATTCAGCAAGACGACATCGTACTCTTTGGCTCTTACTACGCCCTGAACGAAGTCATCCGTCCGCAGGTAAAAGGCTTCTTGGACTATGCCCACGAGCATGGTGCCATTCTCTACTATGACGTCAACTTCAGGGTCTCGCACCAGCACGAGGTGATGAAGATTACACCCAACTTGCTGGAGAACTTCGAACTGGCCAACATTGTCCGCGGTTCGGCAGAAGACTTCCAGGTGTTGTTCAAGAAGAGTGACCCACACGCCATCTACCGTTCTCAGATAGATTTCTATACCAAGAAATTCATCTATACCCAAGGTGCCAAGACCACCCATCTCTTCGCCGACAACGGATTCCATAAGGAATATGCTGTAGCACCGATGGAGACCGTGAGTACCATTGGTGCCGGCGACAATTTCAATGCCGGCCTGCTCTATGGACTCATCAAGCAACGGATTATGCATGACGACCTGCAGCGCGGACTCTCGGAAGCGCAGTGGGATGCTGTCATCAGCACTGCCCAGCAGTTCTCGGCAGAGGCTTGCAGCAGTCTGAACAACTATGTCTCTACAGCCTTTGGCCAGGAGCGCCGTCAGGAACTGGAAGAGGCTCTCGCGCAAGAGGCAGCACCGTCAACAGAATCATAACAAAAAAAATAATAACATACTATGCAGAAAATAACCGAAAACATTTACTACGTTGGTGTCAACGACCGCAACAAGTCGCTCTTTGAAGGCCTGTGGCCCCTACCCTATGGCGTCAGCTACAACTCATACCTCATTGACGACGAAAAGGTATGCCTGGTAGATACCGTGGAGGTAGACTTTTTCACACAATATATTGAACACATCCGGGAGGTCATCGGAGACCGCCCGGTAGACTACCTCGTCATCAACCACATGGAGCCCGACCACAGCGGTTCTATTGCCCTCATCAAGAAGTACTATCCCAATATCCAGATAGTAGGCAACAAGAAGACCTTCCAGATGATGGAGGGCTTCTACGGCATCACTGACGGTACCTTGGAGGTGAAGAACGGCGACACGCTGGCACTGGGCAAGCAGACGCTCAACTTTGTGCTCACCCCCATGGTACACTGGCCGGAGACGATGGTGACACTCTGCGGCACCACACTCTTCAGCGGCGACGCCTTCGGCTGCTTCGGTGCCTTGAACGGTGGCGTCATTGACGCACAAATCAACTGCGACAGCTACTGGCTGGAGATGGAGCGCTACTACTCTAACATCGTGGGCAAATACGGCACTCCCGTGCAGAACGCACTGAAGAAGCTGGCCGACGTCAAGCTCGACTACATCTGTGCCACCCACGGTCCCGTATGGCACGAGTATATTGACAAGGTTATAGCTATCTATGACCGCTTGTCAAAGTATGAGACAGAGCCCGGACTGGTCATCTGCTACGGCACCATGTATGGCAATACCGAGCGTGCTGCCGAGGTCATAGCCCGTGCCGCGTCGGAGGCCGGCGTAAAGAACATCGTGGTGTACAACGTGTCGAAGACCCACCACTCGTACATCATCCGCGACGTGTTCCGCTATCGTGGCCTCATCGTGGGTGCTCCCACCTACAACACCGCCCTCTATCACGAGATGGACGTGCTGCTCAGCGAACTAGCGGGCAAGGACATCAAGAACCACCTGCTGGGCTGGTTTGGCTCCTATGGCTGGGCTTCGAAGGCCGTCAGCGAAATCCAGAAGTGGAACGACGAGAAACTGCACTACGAGCAGGTGGGAGAACCGGTAGAAATCAAACAGAGTCTGACGCCGGAGACCAAGGCTCAGTGCGAGGCACTGGGTCGTGCCATGGCTGAGAAGCTATTGGGAGTTGAGAGTTGACAATTAAAAGTTGAAAGTTTAGAGTTTAAAGATAAGAAATGTCATTAAAATGTGGTATTGTAGGACTGCCCAACGTGGGTAAGTCTACCTTGTTCAACTGCCTGTCGAGTGCAAAGGCACAGGCAGCCAATTTCCCTTTCTGTACAATAGAACCTAACGTAGGTGTCATCACCGTCCCCGATGAGCGCCTCACCAAACTGGCAGAGCTGGTACATCCTGGCCGCATCGTGCCTGCCACTTGCGAGATAGTAGACATAGCCGGACTGGTGAAAGGTGCCTCCAAGGGTGAGGGACTGGGCAACAAGTTCCTGGGCAACATCCGCGAGACGGATGCCATCATCCACGTGCTGCGCTGCTTCGAGGACGAGAACATTACGCACGTAGACGGCACCATTGACCCCATCCGCGACAAGGAAATCATTGACACCGAACTGCAGCTGAAGGACCTGGAGACTATTGAGAGCCGACTGGCCAAGACGGAGAAAGCCGCTGCCGCCGGCAACAAGGACGCCAAGGTGGAGGTGACGGTGCTGAAGGCCTATAAAGAGGTATTGGAACAGGGCAAAAACGCCCGCATAGTGGAATTCGAGTCGAAGGACGAGCAAGACTGCGCCCGCAACCTCTTCCTGCTGACGGCCAAGCCCGTGTTGTATGTCTGCAACGTTGGCGAGGCTGACGCCAAGAGTGGTAATGCCTTCACCCAGAAGGTAGAGGCACTGGCCAAGGAGGAAGGTGCCGAAGCCATGACCATCGCTGCCAAGACGGAAGAGGACATTGCCGAGCTGGAATCGTATGAAGACAAGCAGTTGTTCCTGGAAGAGCTGGGACTGGAGGAGAGCGGCGTAAACCGCCTCATCAAGAAGGCCTACGCCCTGCTGAATCTGGAGACATTCATCACCGCCGGTGAGATGGAGGTGAAGGCATGGACCTACAAGAAGGGCTGGAAGGCTCCCCAGTGTGCCGGCGTCATCCATACCGACTTCGAAAAAGGTTTCATCCGCGCCGAGGTCATCAAGTACGACGACTACATCCAGTACGGCTCGGAGGCAGCAGTCCGTGAAGCCGGCAAGATGGGCATAGAGGGCAAGGAATACGTCGTGCAGGACGGCGACATCATGCACTTCCGCTTTAATGTTTAGTATTCTTCGGAATAACGGAATAATGGAATAACGGAATACCGAAAACATTGCAATTAACAACGCATGGAGCTTCTGAATTATATCGTCTGGAACCCGTCACTTAGCATCGGACCCTTCCGCTGGTACTCCCTGTGCTGGCTGATAGGTCTGGCGCTGGCATACCTGGTGGTGAAACACCTGTATAAGGAGCAGAACATCAAGGACGAGCTCTTCGACCCCTTATTCTTCTATTGCTTTCTGGGCATCCTGATAGGTGCACGTCTGGGGCACTGCATCTTCTACCAGCCCGACTACTTCCTGACATCAGGAAAGGGCTTTGTGGAGATGCTGCTGCCCATCCACTTTCTGCAGGACGGCGGCTGGAAGTTTACGGGCTACGAGGGACTAGCCTCCCACGGTGGCACGCTAGGCTTGATGATAGCCTTGTGGCTCTATGTCCGCAAGACCAAGCTCAGCATCTGGCAGGTTCTTGACAACATCGCCATAGCCACCGGCATCACGGCCTGCTTCATCCGGCTGGGCAACCTCATGAACTCAGAGATTATAGGCAAGGTGACCGACGTGCCCTGGGCTTTCATCTTCGAGCGTGTCGACGGCTACCCGCGCCATCCCGGACAGCTCTACGAGGCCATGGCCTACGCTGTGCTCTTCGCCCTGATGTGGTGGTTGCACAAGCAGAAGGCCAACAAGATTGGCACGGGCTGGTTTTTCGGTCTGTGTCTCACCTATATCTTCACCTTCCGCTTCTTCATTGAGTATACCAAGGAGATTCAGGAAGCCTTCGAAGCCTCTCTCCCACTCGACATGGGACAAATTCTCAGCATTCCCTTCGTCGTCATTGGCATTTGCTGCATGGCTGGTGGCAAGTGGATGAAGCACCTCACCATGATAGCCCTGCTGACAGTATTCAGCACCAACGTCAACGCACAAAACACCACCGAGGAGCAACAGCTGCGTCAGCAATACTACGACCTGTTTACCCAGCCCGACAAGCAAGACGAGTTCTACAAGGTGAGTAAACAGCTGAAAGAGATGATGCTCAGCAAGGAAGACCGGCATGCCTACTACACCTTCGGCATCAACGACATCACCTACGAAATCAATATGCACCACACCACGGAGGCGCTTCAGAAAGCCAACGCAATGCTGAAGGAGATGACCGAAAACCATGACGGACACTTCGACATGATTTACAACGTCATAGGTACTCTCTACCAGGACCGTGGCAACTACAAGATGGCCAAGATGTACATGCAAAAAGCCATCGACCAAGTGCAGCCCACGGATTCAGCAGGCATGGTGGGTGCCTACATTGGCATGGCCAACCTGGAGAGTTCTGTCAACCCCGACAAGGCCATCGCTCTGGCGGATACCATATTGCCCTATTGCAGGAAATACCCTACCCACTATGCCTATGCGCTCATCGCCAAGGCTCAGTCGTACTTCTTCAAGAACGACTCGCGGATGTTCTTCGACATCTACGAACAATACGTCGTCTATAAACGCGAGAACAGACTCCAGGATACGCAGAGCGACGATATCATGGCTACGCTGAAGTCTGCCTTCGACGGAAACTATCAGGAAGCGCTTGACCACATCAACAACGACTCGCTCTACACCGAGAATATCGGGCGCTACGATTTGCGCATACAGCTCTTCGAGATGATGGGCAACAAAGACATGGTCATTGCCGAACAACAGAAGAAGCTGAACGCCATAGACTCGCTGAACTCCAACTTCATCTACGAGAACCTGAACCGGATGAATGCTGAGATGGACGTGGCCAAGACGCAACAGAAAGCGGAGCGTGCCCGCGTCTACTGGCTCATTGCCGTCGTACTGCTGCTGGTGGTCATCATCGGACTGATGTTCTGGCGCTATCTCACCCGCCGTCATTTCCAGAAAGAACTGATGCTGCGCAACCAGGAGCTGGAGGTGGCCTTGCTGCGTGCTGAAGAGGCTGACCGCATGCAGACGTCATTCATCAAGCATGTCAGCCATGAGATACGTACGCCGCTGAACGTCATTACCGGTTTTGCGCAAATCATCACCAACCCCCAATATGAGTTCGACGAGGCTGAGCGCAACCGCATGCTGCAAGACATCAGCCGCAACACGATGGAGATTACCAACATCGTCAATGAATTGTTGGAGATAGCCCAGGACGAAAGTCGCCAGCACTACGACAAGATAGACGTAGTCAACATCAACAATGCCTGCAAAAAGATAATTGCCGACATGCAGCCTTACAACACCAGAAACCTGAACATTGACTTCATTACCGACCTGACGGACGATTTCACGATACACACCAACAAACAGGCCCTGCAGCGCATCATCACCCAACTCATGGACAATGCCCTGAAGTTTACCGAAAAAGGCAACATAGAGTTATACGTCCACGACACACCTGACTACGGCACCATACGCTTCATCATCACCGATACCGGCATAGGTATTGAGGAGAAAAACCAAAACCACGTCTTCGACAAGTTCTTCAAGGCTGACAGCTTCAAGCAAGGATTCGGATTAGGACTTACCATCAGCCGCAAGATGGCTGTGCTGCTAGGGGGCAGTCTGAATCTTGACAAGACCTACACCGATGGAGCACGCTTCATACTGAGCCTACCTACCTCCTGACACTATCTTCTTGATGTCATTCAACTTGTTGAGCGCCTCCATAGGCGTCAGGTTGTTGATGTCCAGCTCCAGTATCTCGTCGCGAATCTGACAGAGCACGGGGTCGTCCAACTGGAAGAACGACAGCTGCATACCCTCACGACTCTGGGCTATCTCGGCCGTAGGCTTTGCCACGGCGCCTACCTGTGCGTTCTCGCTCTCCAACTGCTTCAGAATGACGTTGGCACGCTTGACGATACTTTTCGGCATGCCGGCAATCTCGGCCACATGGATACCGAAAGAGTGCTCCGAACCGCCACGCTCCAGCCTGCGCAGGAAGATAACCTTGCCGTCAACCTCTTTTACGGAGACGTTATAGTTCTTGATGCGCTTGAAGTTCTTCTCCATCTCGTTGAGCTCATGGTAGTGGGTGGCAAAGAGCGTGCGGGCCTGTGCCTTGGGGTGCTCGTGCAGGTACTCTACTATAGCCCAGGCAATGCTGATGCCGTCGTAGGTGCTGGTGCCGCGGCCCAACTCGTCGAAGAGTACCAGCGAGCGCGGCGTGACATTGTTCAGAATGTTCGACGCCTCCGTCATCTCCACCATAAACGTCGACTCGCCCAAGGATATATTGTCTGAAGCTCCCACACGGGTGAAGATTTTGTCTACCAGACCGATTCTGGCGCTCTCTGCGGGCACGAAGGAGCCTATCTGGGCCAACAGTACTATTAAGGCTGTTTGGCGCAGCAGAGCGGACTTACCTGCCATATTGGGACCGGTGATGATGATAATCTGCTGGCGCTCTTGGTCCAGCAGTATGTCGTTGGGCACATAGTGCTCACCTACGGGCAACTGGGTCTCAATGACGGGGTGGCGACCCTGCTTGATGTCTATCACGTCGCTGCCGTCTATCACGGGGCGCACGTAGTGGTTCTCCTCGGCAGTCTTGGCGGCAGAGAGCAGACAGTCCAGATGGGCTATGACGTTGGCGTTCTGCTGTATTTGGGGAATAAACTCCTGGGCAGCCACGACGAGGTCGTTGAACAGGCGCTGTTCCAGCGACAGTATCTTGTCCTCGGCTCCCAGTATCTTCTCTTCATACTCCTTCAGCTCCTGCGTGATGTAGCGCTCGGCCTGGGCCAGCGTCTGCTTGCGCACCCACTCCTGCGGCACCTTGTCCTTGTAGGTGTTGCGCACCTCCAGGTAGTAGCCGAAGACGTTGTTGTAGCCTATCTTCAGCGAACTGATGCCCGTCTCCTGGGCCTCACGCTCCTGTATCTGCAGCAGGTAGTCCTTGCCGCTGTAGGCTATGTGGCGCAACTCGTCGAGTTCGGCACTGACGCCGTCGCGGATGACGCCGCCCTTCTGCACCAGCTGCGGCGGGTCATTCTGTATCTCACGGGCTATGCGGTCGCGCAACTGTTCACACAGCGAAAGGCGCTCCCCCACCCTGTGCAATGCTTCGGCAATGCCGGCGGGCGCACCATCGGCCACAGCACTAGCCGAGAGACAGGCGTTCTTGATGGGTTCTATGGCTTGCAGGGCTACCTTCATCTGCACCATCTCGCGGGGCGACACGCGTCCGGTAGCTACCTTCGACACAATGCGTTCCAGGTCGCCAATATGGTGCAGCTGTTCGTCAATACACTCGCGGAAGTTGGGCTCACGGAAGAAGTAGTCGACTATATCCAGGCGCTGATTGATGGGCTTCTCGTCCTTCAAGGGGAACACCAGCCAACGGCGCAACAGACGGCTGCCCATGGGCGACACCGTGCGGTCTATGACGTCCAGCAGCGACTTGCCACCTTCCTGCATGGTGCCTACCAGTTCCAACGAATGGACGGTAAACTTGTCCAGTCGCACGTACTTGTCTTCTTCTATACGAGAGAGTGTGGTGATATGGCTAATCTGTGAGTGCAGCGTCTGCTCCAAGTATTGCAGAATGGCTCCTGAGGCTATGACGCCGTTCTTCAGGTGGTCTACGCCAAAACCCTTCAGCGACTTCACCTGGAAGTGGCGAAACAGCTTCTGGTGGGCCGTCTGTTCGGTGAATACCCAGTCGTCCATCTCGAAGGTGCACAGCCTGGTGCCAAAGTAGCGCTCAAAGTCGTGGCGGTACTCACGGTCATAGAGCACCTCCTTGGGCTGAAAACTGCCTATCAGCTTCTCCACATAGTCGTAGGTACCCTCACCGGTCAGAAACTCACCGGTAGAGATGTCTAGAAAAGAGACACCACAGGCTGACTTGCCAAAGTGCACAGCACAGAGAAAGTTGTTCTCCTTGTAGTTCAGCACCGTGTCGCTCATCGTCACACCGGGGGTTACCAGTTCGGTAATGCCGCGCTTCACCAGCTTCTTGGTCAACTTGGGGTCCTCTAGCTGGTCACAGATGGCTACGCGCTTGCCGGCACGGATGAGCTTAGGCAGATAGGTGTCCAGCGCATGGTGCGGGAAACCGGCCATCTCATCGCCCTTGTTATAGCCGTTGTTACGGTGGGTCAGCGTAATGCCCAGTATCTGCGACGCCGTCACAGCATCCTCACAGTAGGTCTCGTAGAAGTCACCGCAACGAAACAGCAGCAGAGCCTCAGGGTGCTTAGCCTTGAGGTCGAAAAACTGTTTCATCATCGGTGTCAACTCCTTACCATCTTTCTTTACCATTTCGCTTTGTCTTTAATCAGATTGCAAAGGTAACATTTTTATCTTGATTACACAAAGTTTTCTCGCTTTTTCGTCATCATACATTTGTGACGAAATACTACATAATTGACAAGAAAAAAGAGGGTGCTTTTGCATCCTCTTTTTTTATACTCTCTGTTTTACTAATTAAACTATTCAGTAAACCAAGACTTTGGAACACTAACTCGCTCATCCATCCAATTTTGTGTTGGATCAACAGCGATGATCATTGGTGCTGTACCTGCCTTCGGGAAATTGATAGTAAATACCTCTCCACTCTTTTCATTAGGTACTTGGACAGAAATGTTGTTGCTTTCATAGTCCCATCCTGTGACCTCAAACTCAGCCAATACTTTTTGGTAGTCTATACTACCTTGAGTGTTGTACATCGTCTTAATATTGAAACCATTTTCACTCTTAACCCACTTTGTGTTACCAATAGTCAATGTAAAGTCTATCGTACCACCCATAGCACGAATAATTGCTGTTGAAGGAGCTAACGTTTCTTTAATTATTTCATCTGATTTCTTGACACCATTTTCGTAGGTCACCTGATGAGTTATTACAGTATTCTCTGTCACATCAATAACGACATCGTTAAAGTCAAAGTCGTCGGTAGCTCCCAAATCCTCTATCATGTAGCGTTTGGTGCGACAGGTCGTCACATCATACTGGTCATTGGTAATGACAATCTCCTGAGGCACATCGGGATCACCTACTACGGCAAGCACTAAGTCGTTATAATCCTTGTCACTATTTGCCGCGGCAACGTCTTCAATACCGATATACTTCACGATAGCATTTTCCTTCAGTGTTACATCTTCTAACTCAGGTACAATATCCTCTGGAATGTCAACATAGACAGCCTTGCCATTAGTTGTTCCCATGGCACCACTAATTTTCTTACCTTCCAGTGAAACAAGATTGTCGATATACACTTCTACAGGTGTTCCTACGGGAGCTTGAATCCTAAGACCCCTCATGTTGACAATCTCGCCGTTTTTCTTTTTCATACCGTTGATGGTTTGGAAATTCGTGTAGTCCTTCTGGAATACGGTGACAGGTTCTTCATTGCCTACTTTTACTTTGAGGTCATACATGATATTTCCACCACTGAAAAGCGGATAGATATAGAAAGTGCTGGCTGGAGCTACTAAGACGGCTGGCTTTCCATTCCACTGCTTTTTTTCAGGAAGCACTGTGGTAATAGCAGTTAGGAGCGCATCATTCTTTTCAGCACCACCCTCAATAACATCATAATCCCAACTATGATTTGAGAACTCAACACGGCGTAACTTTAATTTAGAGACATCGCCAAAACTGATGCCATTCTCCATTATTTCTGTTTGTATAGCAGCAGCGCGACGTGTAGGTAAGCTTACGGCTCCTGTTGTAAAATCCCAAGTCTGGGATGGACTGATAGAACCATACTTGGCAACAAAGTTGTCTGCGTACGTTTGTTTCTGATTTTCTTCATAAGAAGAATAACCCAAATCTTTAGAACATGCTGTCATGACAGCAATTGTTCCTAAAGCAACTGCCAACTGTAAAATATCACTTTTCATTTTCTTATAATTTTATCAAGTCTTTGCAAAGATAAACAATCTTTGACTATTTTATCTATTATTTGTAAGATTTTATATTATTTTAAGAAATAACGTTTATTTGTAACTATTAATAAACATATTATGTATTATGGAGTTATCTTACTATTGTATTGCATTGGCTTTGAAATAGAAAACAGTTACAAGAATACAAAGAGAGCGGAACTTTTGGTAGTTCCGCTCTCTTATTAAAGATGTTTGCTAAAGACTACTTAACCAGCATTTTCTGACCGTTCATAATGACAACACCCTTGTAGCCTGCGTTTACGCGCTGGCCTGCCAGGTTGTAACGAGCACCATTCACCATCTTGGCGGTAGTGACGTTGCTGATGCCAGTGTCAACACCATTAACTGTTAGAATCTTGCCACCTGTTAGTTCAGGAGTGATATTGTCGTTTTTCACGTATTTCTGCAACTTACCTTGAACAACCACTAGGTCTCCTGCTTTCAGCAGATTCTCGTTAGTAATGTTGTTGCCGTTAGCATCCTTAGCACGGAATATGGTCAGCACATCGGTACCATTAGCTTGGTCAGCAATGGTAAAGGTAGCATTGCCATATTTGGTGCTGATTTCGGTTACTGTTACTACATAGCCTGTCACCTTATACTCTACAGATGTTGTTGCACCATTCTCCAAGGCATTAATCACCTCAAGAGCCTTAGCAACGTTAATATCCTGATTTTCGGGCTGGGGTTCAGGCTCTTCGCCACTCTCATTCTTAGTTACTCCGTTCAGCGAATAGATATATGCCTCCTTGTTGCTGGTCTCCAAGGTGCCGTTATAGTTCATCACCTTACCATAGATAATAACGTCGTCACCAACAGCAATCTGGGTGTTACCTTCTACCCATGCTTTATTCTCCAAATAGTATGCTCCATAAATCTGGAACTGGTTCTCTGTGTTACCATCATCGGAGATGAAGAATGTTGCTGTACCATACTGAGCGCTGAAGGTGTATTTTATCTCTGATATCTTACCCTTAATGTAGTAGTCCTGCTCACTCTTCTGACCCTTCTCCAACTGACTTGTTACGGTAATAGCGTCAGCAACAGTATAGGGGTTCTCCAGCGTTCCTTGACCGCTAATGGTGGAAATAGTATAAGTAGCAGTTACGATATTGCTCGTCTTACCATCTTTCACAGCCATAGCCTTGATGGTGGTAGTACGTGTTATCTCCAGCGGAGTACCATCATACCATACTCCCGTAACGTTCTCGTCGTCAATATATTCGGGATCCTGACCAGCTGGGATGGTATAGAGTATTTTGGCTCCCTCTGTGGCACAGGTCATAGCTACAGTTTGGGGCTCAGTATAGGTGCCAGCAGGTACGCTGAACGCTGGTTCGTCGATAACAGTAGCACCTTTCTTATAGATGTAGATTTTCGAAATCTGATCATTGTGATTACTGGTAACCTTGATAGTATAAATGGTACCTGCAGCCTGTTTTCCTTCGGGAATATCATAAGAATTGGTAACATTCTTTGCACCTGTGGTCTCAGTACAGATAGCCTCATCTCCCACAAAGATGTTCTGCTTTACACCTGTACTTGCACCAGAAGTTCCTACAACTTCAATACGCTGTACATCGAAATCAAAAGCAGGAAGTGTCAGGTAAGCACCCTGCTTACCGAAAAGCAGATAATGATCTTTATCATGCCAATAATAACCATTGCCTTCAGAACCAGCTACCTTAACAGTATAGCCATTATAAGTAAAAGACTGCTCTTCAACCTGTTTGTTCTTAGAAGATGCAGGGAATCCCCATACACTCTGTTTAGAGCCTTCTTCAGTCTCCAAAGTAAAGTCCAGTGTGACATCCTGTGCCATCACATTTCCCACGACCATAGCCAATAAAGCTATGAAAGAATAGCGTAAAATTTTATTCATAAGCACTTAATGTTAGTTAATATTGATTGTTGGTGCAAAGATAAAGAATAAAAATGGGAAATACAAGTTTTCGATAAAATAATTTTTGTGTTTATTGGCAGTTTCAAGGAAAATGCTTAATTTTGCAAATTAAAAGTATCTGCAACAGAATAAAACAATATAGGATTATGGAATACAACTTCAGAGACATTGAACAGAAATGGCAGAAGCGATGGGTAGAGATGCAGACCTATCGCGTGACGGAAGACCCCACACGTAAAAAGTTTTACGTGCTCAACATGTTCCCCTACCCCTCTGGTGCGGGACTGCACGTCGGTCACCCCCTGGGCTACATCGCCTCAGACATCTACGCCCGCTACAAGCGTCAGCAGGGCTATAATGTGCTGAACCCTATGGGCTACGACGCCTATGGTCTGCCCGCTGAGCAGTATGCTATCCAGACCGGTCAGCACCCTGAGAAGACCACGTTTGAGAACATTGACCGCTACCGCTCACAGCTGGACAAGATAGGTTTCTCCTTTGACTGGGACCGCGAGGTACGCACCTGCGACCCCATCTACTACAAGTGGACACAGTGGGCCTTCCAGCGCATGTTCAAGAGCTACTATAGTCTGTCGTCGAAAAAGGCGCAACCCACCATCAAACTCATTGAGCACTTCGAACTGATGGGTACTGAAAACTGCAACGCCCTGGGTACCGAGGAACTGCACTTCACGGCCTCAGACTGGGCCTCGTTCTCTGAGAAGAAGAAGCAGGAGGTGCTGATGAACTACCGCATAGCTTATCTGGCCGACACCATGGTGAACTGGTGTCCGAAACTGGGCACCGTGCTGGCCAACGACGAGGTGGTGGACGGCGTCTCGGTGCGCGGCGGCTACCCCGTGGTACAGAAGAAGATGCGCCAGTGGTGTCTCCGCGTATCAGCATACGCCCAGCGGCTGCTTGACGGACTGGACGACATCGACTGGACCGACTCGCTGAAGGAAACCCAGCGCAACTGGATAGGCCGCTCTGAGGGTACGGAGGTAGAGTTCAAGGTGGCCAACTCAGACAAGCACTTCACCATCTTCACCACCCGTGCAGACACCATGTTTGGTGTGACGTTCATGGTGCTGGCCCCTGAGAGCGACCTCGTGGCCCAGCTGACCACACCGGAGCAGAAGGCCGAGGTGGACAAGTACCTGGACTACGTGAAGAAGCGTACTGAGCGTGACCGCCAGATGGACCACAAGGTGACGGGTGTCTTCTCCGGCTCTTACGCCATCAATCCGTTTACGGAAGAGAAGATACCCATCTGGATAGCCGAATACGTGCTGGCCGGTTACGGAACGGGCGCAATCATGGCCGTACCGGCACACGACAGCCGAGACTACGCTTTTGCCAAGCACTTTGGGCTGCCCATCATTCCACTGATCGAGGGCGCCGACGTCTCTGAGGAAAGCTACGACGCCAAGGAGGGCATCGTCTGCAACAGTCCCGTAGGCGGAGGCAATGATAACGGAAAGCCCCAGTTCTCGCTGAACGGACTGACGGTGAAGGAAGCCATTGCCGCCACCAAGAAGTACGTGACGGAGCAGGGCATAGGCCGCGTCAAGGTGAACTACCGTCTGCGCGACGCCATCTTCTCGCGCCAGCGCTACTGGGGCGAGCCGTTCCCCGTCTACTACAAGGACGACATGCCCTACATGATACCGAAGGAGTGTCTGCCTCTGGAGCTGCCGGAGATTGACGAATACAAGCCTACCGAGAGCGGCGAGCCCCCCTTGGGACGTGCCAAGCAGTGGGCCTGGGACACGAAGACCGACCGGGTGGTGTCGAAGGACGAGATAGACAACAAGACCGTCTTCCCCTTGGAGCTGAACACCATGCCTGGCTTTGCCGGCAGTTCGGCCTACTACCTGCGCTACATGGACCCAAAGAACGAAAAGGCGCTGGTTTCTAAGGACGCCGACGAGTATTGGCGCAACGTAGACCTCTACGTAGGTGGTACTGAGCACGCCACGGGTCACTTGATATACGCCCGTTTCTGGAACAAGTTCCTCTATGACTCCGGCTACTCTTGCGAGGACGAGCCTTTCAAGAAGTTGGTTAACCAAGGCATGATTCAGGGCCGCTCCAACTTCGTTTATAGAGTAGAGGAGGGCAGCGAGAAGGGTAAATTCGTCAGCTGCGGACTGAAAGACCAATACCAGGTGACGCCCATCCACGTCGACGTGAACATCGTGTCGGCCGACGTGCTGGACACCGAAGCCTTCAAGAAGTGGCGCCCGGAGTATGAGAACGCTGAGTTCATCCTGGAGGACGGCAAGTACATCTGCGGATGGGCCGTGGAGAAGATGTCGAAGTCGATGTTCAACGTGGTGAACCCCGACATGATTGTCGAGAAGTATGGTGCCGACACGCTGCGTCTGTACGAAATGTTCCTGGGGCCGGTGGAGCAAAGCAAGCCCTGGGATACCAACGGCATTGACGGCTGTCACCGCTTCCTGAAGAAGTTCTGGGCGCTGTTCTACGGCAACAGCCGCGAAAACCCAGAGGGCAAACTGCTGGCAGACGACTCTGCGCCTACGAAGGAGGCGCTGAAGTCGGTCCACAAGCTCATCAAGAAAGTCAGTCAGGACATCGAGGTGTTCTCCTACAACACCTCTATCTCGGCCTTTATGATCTGTGTCAACGAACTGGCTCAGCAAAAGTGCCATAGCCGCGAGGCACTGCGCACGCTGGTCATCCTCATAGCACCCTTCGCACCCCACATTGCCGAAGAGCTGTGGGAAGCCCTGGGCGAAGAGGGTAGCGTCTGCGACTCGAAGTGGCCCACATGGAACGAGGAGTACCTGGTGGAGAACACCGTCAAGCTGGGTGTAGCCTTCAACGGCAAGACCCGTTTCGACATGGAGTTTGCTGCTGACGCCACCAACGACACCATCCAGCAGACCGTCTTGGCCGACGAGCGCTCAACCAAGTACATCGAGGGAGACATCATGAAGGTTATCATCGTCCCGAAGCGTATGGTGAACATCGTTTTCAAAAAGAAATGACGGTAGACCACAAACTCATACTCAACGAGGTCAAGGACTATATGTTTATAGCCCTTGGTCTCGCCATCTATACCATAGCCTTCACCGTCTTCCTGATGCCTTACCAGATAGTGGCTGGCGGCGTGACGGGTCTGTCGGCTATCATCTATTACGCCACAGGGTTCCACCTGGAGAATACCTACATCATCATCAATGGATTATTGCTGCTGGTGGCGCTGAAAATATTGGGCTGGAAATTCCTGATGAAGACCATCTTTGCCATCTTCACGCTCTATTTCATGCTGGTAGTGGCTCAAGACCTGATACCCAAACAGGACAACGGGCTGCCCTTCAAGTTGATGGGCGAGGGACAGGACTTCATGTCGATGATCATCGGCTGCGTGATGACGGGTATAGCCTTGGCAACCGTTTTTCTGCACAACGGTTCGACGGGTGGTACGGACATCATTGCCGCCTCGGTCAACAAATACCACAACATATCGTTGGGCTCGGTGCTGATAGCCGCCGACTTCTGCATCATCGGCTCGTGTATGTTTTTTCCGCAGTTTGGAACCTATCTGGAGCGTGCCCACAAGGTGATGTTCGGCTTCTGCGTGATGGCCATGGAGAACTACGTGCTGGACTACGTGATGAATGCCCGCAGACAGTCGGTACAGTTTATGATATTCTCGCAGAAGTGGCAGGAGATAGCCAATGCCATCGGTACCCAGATGGACCACGGCGTCACCATACTGGACGGCCACGGCTGGTATACGGGTCGGCAGATGAAGGTGCTCTGCATCCTGGCCAAGAAAAATGAGAGCGTCAACATGTTCCGACTCATCAAGATGATAGATCCCAACGCCTTCGTCTCGCAGTCGAGCGTCATTGGTGTCTATGGCGAGGGCTTCGACGAGATGAAAGTAAGAATTAAAGAAAATAAAGACAACAAGAAGATGAAAATAGTCTTTGCCACCAACAACCAGAACAAACTCATGGAGGTTCGCAAGATTCTGGGCAACAGGTTTGACATCGTATCGCTCAGCGAGATTGGCTGCCATGAGGATATCCCTGAGAAAGGACAGACGCTGAAGGACAACGCCCTGATTAAGGCACAGTACGTCTTTGATCACTACCACGTCAACTGCTTTGCCGACGACACTGGACTGGAGTGCGACGCCCTGGGAGGAGCTCCTGGCGTCTACAGTGCGCGCTATGCCGGCGGTGAGGGTCACGACTCGGAGGCCAACATGAAGAAATTGTTGGCTGATTTAGAGAATAATAACAATCGCAAGGCACGATTCCGCACCGTCATAGCGTTAATACTTAATGGAAAGGTACAGACCTTTGAGGGCACTGTGAATGGTGAAATCATTACCGAGAAAAGGGGAGGGCAGGGCTTCGGCTACGACCCCATCTTCCTGCCGGAAGGATACAACAATACCTTTGCCGAACTCGGTACCGACATCAAAAATCAGATTAGCCACAGGGCACGTGCCACTCAGAAACTGGCTGAATATCTAAAGACACTCTGACAACTACACACAACATGAAGAAAAAAGTCATCATTCTGCTGCTCACCGCATACTGCTCACTGTTTAACAGCCAACATCTGATGGCACAGGTGGGCTCATGGCGCAACTACTTGTCCTATGCAGAACCTAAGCAGATACAAGCAGCAGGCGACGACCTCTTCGTGCTGGCCTCAGGAAGTCTCTATCAGTACAACCAGAAAGACCATAGCATCTTTACCTACGACAAGGTAAGGGGCATGAGCGATGTCAGCATCAGTCACATACGCTGGTGTCAGCAAGCCAAGCGCCTGGTAGTGGTGTACAGCAATTCAAACATTGACCTGGTAGAGACCAATGGCAACATCACCAACATCAACAGTCTCTACTCCAAGTCCATGACCGGCGACAAAACCGTCAAAAGCATCCGCATAGACGGTATCTACGCTTATCTCGTCTGCGGTTTCGGCATTGTCAAGGTCAACGTGCAACGGGCAGAGATAGCCGACACGTACACACCAACACACCCTGACTATCCCACCACACTGCCGGAAGAGGACAATAGCGACTACGAGAAATACATAGACCTGGTAAAGACGCTGAAACCCGACGGTCCACAGTTCAACTACTTCGGATACATGAAGTTTGCCAACAACAGGCTGTATACCGCCAATGGCGACTATGTACACCACTCCGGCATACAGATATACAGCAACCAGCAATGGGAAAACTATCAGCACGAGGACATCAGCAAAACAACCGGTTTAGAGTTCGTGGGAGCCTACTGCCTGGACATTGACCCAGCTGACGCCAACCACGTCGTTGCAGGAGCCAGAAACGGCCTCTACGAGTTCAGAAACGGTCAGTTGGTAAAGCTGTACAACAGCAGCAATAGCGTCATAGAGCCTTTTGACGGAAAAAGCATAGAATACGAAATTGTCTCTGGCGTCAAGTTCGACAATAACGGCGATGTATGGCTGTTGAACAGCCAGGCACCAACCACGTCGCTTATTAAGTTTGCTGACGGTGAGTTCAGCAAACACAACCACGAGACGCTGATGACACTCGACGACGGCGGTTTTAGCAACAAGAGTAACGGTAATCTCTCCAATATGATGACTGACAGCCAGGGCTACCTGTGGTTTGTCAATAACCATGGCTGGTATCCTGCTTTCTATAGATACAACACGCAAACCGACGAACTCTTGACCTTTGACAACTTCACCAACCAGGACGGCTCGGCAATTGCCATTAACAGCAATGGCGGAGTGAGGTGCGTTGCGGAAGACAAGGAGGGTAACGTGTGGGCCGGTACCAGTGCAGGACCCGTCGTGCTGGAGAAAGACCAGATAGAGAGCAGCAGTTACCACCTGACACAGGTGAAAGTACCGCGCAACGATGGTACTAATTATGCCGACTATCTGCTGGCCAACATTGACATCATGTGCATGATGATTGACGGTGCCAACAGAAAATGGTTTGGCACGAATGGACAAGGAGTCTATCTGATTAGTGCTGACAACATGGAACAGCTACAGCACTTTACTACCGACAACAGTCCGCTACTGTCCAATATCGTTCAGTCAATAGCCATCGATTCCGCTACCGGCGAAGTATTCTTCGGTACGGAAAACGGACTCTGCTCGTACATGAGTGATGCCACACAACCCAACGAGGAAATGACGAAAGACAACGTATGGGCCTATCCTAATCCCGTCACGCCAGACTATACAGGGCCCATCACTATCACCGGCCTGAGCTACGATGCCGACATCAAAATACTGGCTGCCAACGGAGCGCTGGTCAATGAGGGACGCAGCAATGGCGGTACATACTCCTGGGACGGTTGCGACCAGCAGGGTAGGAGAGTGGCATCAGGCATCTACATGGTGGCTACAGCTACAAGTGACGGTAACAAGGGCACAGTATGCAAAATAGCCATTGTCAGATAAACTGCAGGCAACTGTTGTCACAACATTGGGGTATGGTTGTTTCCATACTCCTTACACCTATGGTGCTATGGGCTGTGCTGTACATTCTGCCTACCCACGACGACTGGGCAAGTAGTACTACACCAGACTTTAACCCCTTTTTCATCAAAGAGCACTTCTTCTTCTATGGCTACCATTGGCGGCCTTTCGATACGTGGATAGGCTATATAGCCGGACGGAATCCGCAATTACTCTATCCCGCATTCAACCATGTGCTCGTAGTTATAGGCCATCTGTTGGCTACATGCTGCCTCTATCGGGTACTCGCCATACTCAGCATAAGCAAGACGGCACGAAACATGGCAACACTCTTCTTTTTCGTGACTCCTGCTTGCATGGCTACCGTCACAGCCGTAGACAGCCAGAACCAGGTGTACGCGCTTACATACGACATGGTGGCTTTCATGGCCTATGTAAAGCTGAAGAAACACAAATACCTTGTGTGGCCGCTACTGGTGTTTATAGCTACGCTGTGCAAGGAGAACGGACTGATGTGGGCAATTATCTGTCCTTTGTTAGCGTTTGGCTTCAACCTCATCGACAGGAAGACGCTGAAGAGAGACGTGCTTATAGGTATAGCTATCATGATGGTTTACGCATTGGCTATCATGCTGTTGCCAAAAGACATTACGATACATCCGGAATATGAACCTGGTATCTTGAAGGTCATCAAAAACGGAGTGAAATTCCTCTTTACATCGTTCATCACCGTGGACTATGTCTACCTGTTGCATCAGCCCAGCCGTAACCTGCTGTTGGCCGGCATCAGTCTGGTAATGACCATACCTTTCTGCTACTTGGTTTTCATACAAAAAAGGGATTTGCTGGTCAACAAAAAAACAGGCAGCATGCTGTTGTGCCTGATGATAGCCGTAGGGCCACACCTGTTGACTGTCTTCAGCATGATGCACACCTACGCCGGACTGCCCTTAGTAGCACTCATCATCGCACATCTTGTAGACAGTTACCAAAAGGAGAAAAGAAAGTTAATGCTTGCCTTCATGCTATTTCTGACAGCTGCCATGGCTATAGACGCTCACCTGATAGACTGCTCTGTCAAGTCAGGCAGAATAGGCAAGGAAATGGCCCAGGATGCCATCAGAAAGACAGGAATGCCGACAGACCGTGTATATGTAGTCATCATCGAGGACGACTATCCGAAACTTTCCTCTTTCTGCGTCATACCCAGTGAAGCTTTTGGCTGGGGCTGGGCTTCACGCTATGAGACGAATTACCAATGGCCCCAAAGCATCAAGGACACCACTATAGTACATTCAGAAAATGCCTTGGAAGAAGCCAAGCAACTAAGTAGGAAAATAGTAAATGAAGGTCATTATGGCTGTGTATGGATTGTTAATCATCAACAAGTAGATGTGGTTAAAAGATAAGATAAGATTATTTACCGAAAAAACGTTTATGAAGTTTGTCATGGTAGGCGTGGTAAATACCTTTGTAGGTACCACCATTATGTTTGTATTTTATAATGTCTTAGGGCTGAGCTACTGGGTATCGTCAGCTTCTAACTATTTTTTTGGCAGCATCTGCAGCTACATTTTAAACAAACACTTTACGTTCCATAATACGGAACACGGATGGAAGCCACTAATGCGTTTTACGCTGAATATTCTGACGTGTTACCTGCTGGCGTATGGCATTGCCAAACCCGTCATGCACTATATACTCAGCGGCTATACCGTCAGTATCCAAGAAAATGTCTCCATGCTGTTGGGTATGTCCCTTTTTATCGTATTCAACTATCTGGGACAACGGTTTTTCGCTTTCAAACAAAGATAGAAAAAAGAATGCTGGAGCTTAACTCAACTCCAGCATTCTTTCTATTGGTTTCACAGCGTCTTTGGCTATATCAGGATCTACTTCTACTGACGGCCATTCATACTTTAGGCAGTTGTATATCTTCAGAAGTGTGTTCATCTTCATATACTGACACTCGTTACAGCTGCATTCCAGGCCGCTCTCGCTGATTTCAGGAGGCACAGGGATAAATTCCTTGTCAGGACAACTGCGCTGCAACTCGTGCAAAATACCGGCCTCTGTAGCCACAATAAATTGTGTAGCCTGGCTTGCTCGTGCATATTTAAGCATGTCTGCCGTACTGCCTTTTACGTCGGCTAAGGCTAATACCGGACCCTTACACTCCAAGTGAGCCATGACAACGGCATCAGGATACTGCTTCTTCAGTTCCAGAATCTTGGTTACCGAGAAGCGCTCATGGACGTGACATCCACCATTCCATAGCAGCATCTTTCTGCCTGTAACCTCATTGATATAGTTGCCAAGGTTATAGTCCGGACCGAAGATGAGTTTGGCATCCTGGGGCAACTGGTCTACCACCTTCTTGGCATTACCGCTGGTGACAACAACGTCTGTCAATGCCTTGACATCAGCTGTGGTGTTGACATAGCTGATGACTTGATAGCCGGGATGCTCGTCTTTGAACTTCTTCAAGTCTTCAGCCTTGCAGGAGTCAGCAAGTGAACAGCCAGCATTTAGATCTGGACAGAGCACGGTTTTCTCCGGAGACAACAATTTACAGGTCTCGGCCATGAAGTGTACACCACACATCACCATCATCTTGGCATCGGTCTCGGCTGCCTTACGAGCTAACGCTAGGGAGTCACCTACAAAGTCAGCGATGTCTTGAATATCGCCAATAGTATAGTAGTGTGCCAGGATAATGGCGTCTTTCTCTTTACACAGGCGACGTATCTCTGCCTTCAGATCTGTTCCTTCTGCTGCGGGTTCATTGATGAACCCTTGCTCTTTCCATGCTGTTTTCAACATCATATTATTTTTATTTTTCTTTTTTTCTTTTTTAAAATAAAAGAGAATAAGTAGGATGATATGGCGTTGATATGTGCAAAACTTGTGTTGCTTTTTCTTGCTAAATAGGATATCCACGTCTATTAGTAGACTATTCACAGTGAGTGTGAATATTTACTGATTGATAATGAGTGAGATAACTTGTTTATCCACAATTCTCTTTTTCGGTGCAAAATTACAAAGTTTATATCTTTTTTGAGCGAAAAATAATGGAAAACTTGCGAATAAGCTGTTATTTTATGCTTTTTATCCACTCTTTTTATTGTACTGAATGGAATAATGCAGCGTTATTCCAGCATTATTCACAAGTTTTCCACACAGTTATCAACAGCCTTTTCAATGCTTAATGTATAATGCTTAATGCTTAATTAGGCTGCGCAAAAAAAAATGTTCAATGCTCAATGTTTAATGGCGTCAGCTATAATCTTTGCCATCTTCTGGGCTCCCTTTTCGTTAGGATGAATGCCATCGTTGAGCATAGTACCCTTACCATCTCCAAAGAGGCTGTGCAGGTCAATGACTTGTAGATTATACTCCTGAGCTACCTGCTGCTGGATAGGAATGATATGGTTGGCAATGATGCTATCATTGATGTTCCATGTGCTCTTGAAGGCAGGAATAGGTACAACTTGCTTCTTATTCTTTTTACCTTTCTTGACAGGCTTCAACAGGTCAGGACGTAGGGTAGTAATCATCTGCTGCAGGTCTTGTTTGAATTCAGCATTATACTGCCAGTTCTCTGGCTTTGAATCGTTAGTACCTAACTTGATAATGACGATATCGGGTTTAAATGACACAGCATCTTTCCATGCCATCTCGTTCATATATGGATAGTCGCCCTTGTTCAGCATGGTACGGGCACTGACACCAAAGTTCTTGACGTAGTAGTCGTTGCCCAACAGCTTTTGCAGCTGAGCAGGATAGCCGTTGACTGGTGCAAAATTGATGCCGTGACCATCAGTAATGCTATTGCCTATGCAAGCCACCTTGATAGCATCTTCTTTAGGTGCCTGTAGATTCTTCAGCCAGTTGCCAAGATCGTTCAGCATCTGGTCGTGGTATTTAAACCAAGGACCAAAACCCCAGCCGTGGTTGCCTGTAGGGTAGCCGTACAAGGTGCATTCGTTGCCAGCATCGTGCATAGCCTTATAGTACTCTAAGCCATTGGTGACAGGATTTACTAAACCATCGTCGCTGGCTGTGAGGATAATGGCAGGAGGTGTAAGATGACGGCGTACAGCATTGTTTGTAGAATATTTGTTGATTAGGTTACGATCTTTGTGACCTTCCTCGCCCAGGAAATTGATGCACGACCACCTGTGTGACTTAGGAATATCCATCGAGATAACGGGATAGAAAAGGATGCTGAAATTAGGACGCACATCGAAGTCGGAGAGGGTAGAGATGACAGATGACAGATGGCCGCCTGCTGAGAATCCCATGATACCAACGTCGCTGGGATTGATATGCCATACTTTAGCAGAGTCGCGCACCATGCGGATGCCGTGTTCTACGTCGCCAATAGGAATAGTACGATCACCCTTGGGCAGTCGGTAGTTGACGACAAAATACGAGATGCCTTGCTTGTTCAGCCATTCGTGGGCCTGCGTACCTTCGTGCGTGTTTGATAACATAGAGTAGCCACCACCAGGAACACCTACGATGGCTCTACCTGTAGGATGGTCTGCCAAGAAACATACCATGTTGGCTTGTCCGTCGTCAGTAAGGTTAATGGTAAACTGTCTTGCTGTCTGTGCCTGCATGACCATCGTGGCAAGCAGTACGGCAAATGTTGTTAGTTTTCTCTTCATAGTTAAGAATGTGTTTAGATAATAGTTTGATAATGAATAGTCTGCAAAAATAGCAAGAATTTCTGA
>CACWFV010000029.1 GCA_902760315.1 uncultured Bacteroidales bacterium
TGGAACACATACGATATTGCCTCCAACTTCTCTTCTACACTAAATTCTTTCTTCATCTTGAACCTTTAAGTTGTGTCCAACTTTCTGGGTTCACTTCAATTTTTGTCCCGCATTTTGTCCCCACGTTTGTCCCGCTTTTGTCCCCACCTTTTGGCGGGTTAAATATCGTCGTCTGGCGGCTCGTTTTGTGCGTCTCGGATCCACCCCCTCGGCTTGCCATATTGCGGGATCCTGATCGTCTTTTCTGACTTAATCCAACCGTCGCAATGTTCCATTAGTTTGCTGATCTGTTGGGGCGTATATTTCTTTATTTCGGGGTGCGGAAATTCCGCCTTAATCTCTGCCACGCAAACGCGATCGCGCTTTAACGTCCCGTATTCCTCCAACGGATCGCGGTTGCGGTAAAACGCCAAACGGCGGCCGATCGGCCAAACGTTCCACTCCGGCGGTAACGGCGTATCTAACCACTCTTGCAACGGGGCCAATAATGGATCGCCGGCGGCAACGTTGTACGCCTCTTGCATCTTCCGGGCCTCTTTCTCCAACTCCGGGGACAAATACAGGGTTTCGCCTTGTCTGTAATACGCGTATGCCTCCGCCCAGATCTGGGCCACGTTCTTTTTGAGATCAGGCAACCACGCGGCAACCTCCCCCGTACCTTTGACGGCTACGATCCACCAACGGCGATCGCCTGTTGTACTCCTTAAAAAATAGTCCTCGTTTGTGGTTGCGGCCATAACGCAATGTCTGGGGAAATGCTCAACGAGTGCGCCGTATGGCCGGCGGTACTTATCTTCGACGTTTGAGATAAACGCTTTCGCGCTCTCAACATCTGCCTTTTTCATTCCCGCGAGTTCGCCGTTTTCCACTATCCACGAATCGGCCAAAATTTCGCGTTGCTCTTTGATGTTGGCGGAAAACGAAAAATTACCGTTGTACCAACTCCCGGCAATAATTGTCAATATCAGGCTTTTGCCGATCCCCTGCGGCCCTTGCAAAGTTAGTACGCCGTCGAATTTGCAGCCGGGATTAAATACCCTCGCAACGGCGGCCGTTAGCCATTTACGCGTTACTGCCCGCGTTAGTTCTGTGTCGTCGGCCCCCAAATAATCGATTAACAACGTATCGACGCGCGCCTTACCGTCCCATTCCTCCGCCGTGATAAAGTCCCGTACCGGGTTAAAACCTCTTTCGTCTGCGAGTGGATAGAGTAGTTTTGCAACTAATTCCTTATAATTGATTTTCAGCCCGTAAACATCTTCGATATATCCGGCGATCTTCGCGGCCGCGATATTGTCTAAGCCTGTACCGGATAAACTCTTAAACTTACTATCTGGATCCGTTACGGCAAATTCTCCCTTAAACAGATCGTACCGGATCGCGCGTAAATTTTCATCGTTCCGGGCTATCGTTGTACGGCTCTTATTGGTGTTTGAGATATTGCCTTTCCGGTCGTATTCCAATTCGGACAACCATTTATTTTGATCCTCTTCGCTTTCGCCGGATCCTGTCAGATCCACGCCGGCAAAATCGGCCTCAGCCTCGGCCCGTTTCTCCTTTGCGATCAAAACGCGTACGTTTTTATCCTTTCCGACAAAATCCGCCATTTTTAGGTATGACGGCCTTTTGGTAACGTCCTTTATTTCTGTACCCTCGTCGTGGATCCCGTATAAATGGATCCTGACTAAATCGAAAGCGTTGCATAATTGACGGCTCGCCGGATCCGTTTCGTGGTGTGAGTAGGCAAATTTTCCCTCATAACAAACTAAGCCCCCGGCAACGCTGCCGGCCTTGTACGTATATCGGCCGTCTGTGGCCGTTCTTTCGTATGCGTCTGGCAAAAACTTTTCGATCGCCTCCTCTATTGTGTAGGCCCTACAAAACGCCCCAATTAGCCCCGGTTTCTCCAAAGGATCGCCGGCCTTTCGTATTTCGTGGGCTACGGCCTCGCCCTCTCTGCTTGCAACGGGCCACTCTGATACGTCGTGCCAATTCCTGTAAGTTGCTAATATTTCATCAGCATTGCACGCCGGGCCGTCCTGAAATTCAAAAATATATTCTCCGTCCCGGCTTGTACTCGGCCAATAAAACAGGCGCGGTAATTGGTACGTCGTGACGTCGAAAAGATCAATACCCACGGCGTCCGCGATCTTACGACAAATCGGCTCGTATTCTCCGGGCTTAACGTCCCGGTTTAGCGGTATAATTAGCCGGTATCTGGGCGTTTCCGGTGTGTGTTTGTGCGTACTATACAATACGGCCGCAAAGTTAAACGCCAACGTAAAATCGTCCCAAAAATCGGGTGTCCCGTAATCAATATCGAGCGTTATTAAACTGCGCCACATAACGTTAGGCGTTTTCCGCGTGCCCCCGCTAAGATAACCACCGACAAAACCGCCAACGTCCTTTATGTCGCTTTGCTCCTCCCGGCTCATTTTTGCGTATTCCTTTACGCTTTCGCCGGTGCGTTTCGTCTCGCTGCACCTTTTGACGAGATCGGCCCAACTCCATTTCTTATTTTTCCATTTTTTCGCTAAACGACTGTGAGCCGTTGCGATGTCTAATTGGAAATCGTGTTTAATCTCTACTTTCATATCTGTGTTTCTATCTTATTACAAGACACTCCGTGTTTTTGTCCGGCTCTTTGCCTCCTTTGGCGTCTGTTATCCATTCGTCGAGTTCCAACCGTGAAAAGATAATGCGCCCCCCGTTCGGTGTGTGAAAAGGTATCGCCCGATCTTTTACGAGTTTGTAGATATAACCGACTGAATAACCGGTATATACTGCGGCCTCGCGTACCGATAAATACGTTTTTTCTGTTGCCTGTCTGATCTGTTCCATATACTCAATTATTGTTTATTTCTTCGTTTCTCATTTCTTCGGCCCGGATTTCCGCCAACTTTTTTAGCCCGTCTTTCAAACTTGTTATTTTGAGATCTGGGGGCAATAGATCGCCGATCTTAATACGCGTCGAAGTTACGCCCAATTTCATAAAATCCCAATTACCGGCGTTGCTTTTAAACGCTTTCATCAGGTAACGCCAAACGTCGGTCGTGTTGTGTGCCGCGCCCAATTCAAGTGTAATGAGCAAACACAAATACGAAAATTCCGTGGCCGTTCCTTTCCACTCGATCGGCTCCGGTTCTTTTCCAATTCTCTGCTCTGTCTCTGCTAAGTGTTTAATAAATGCCGTTTCGCTGCACATTCCTATAACGCCCGCCCTTGCGAGATCGTGAAATAATTGCCGCGCTTTTCTTGTCGTTAATTTTGCTACTTTCATATCTCTTTATATATAAATATGTGCAAAATTATCTAAGAATATCTAAGTATATGACTAAAACCTAACCTATACACCGGCCTAATTTTTCCGTTTTATAGGTTGTTTTTCTTCGTCCGCCGTGGGGGCCTGTGGGCCTGTTGGCGTCCGATCCTGTGATCTGTTAGCCCGGTATGGATCCGTGGCGTCTGGATCTCCGGCCGGCGTCCCTGTGGGCGTTGGCGTCTGATCCCGTCGATCTGTGGGCCTGTATGGATCCGTGGCGTCCGGATCGCCGGCCGGCGTCCCTGTGGGCGTTGGCGTCTGATCCCGTCGATCTGTGGGCCTGTATGGATCCGTGGCGTCCGGATCTCCGGCCGGCGTCCCTGTGGGCGTTGGCGTCTGATCCCGTCGATCTGTGGGCCTGTATGGATCTGTGGTGTCCGGATCGCCGGCCGTTGTACCTGCGGGCGTTGGCGTCTGATCCCGTCGATCTGTGGGCCAGTATGGATCTGTGGTGTCCGGATCTCCGGCCGGTGCCCCTGTGGGCGTTGGCGTCTGATCCCGTCGATCTGTGGGCCTGTATGGATCTGTGGTGTCAGGATCTCCGGCCGGTGTCCCTGTGGGCGTTGGTGTCTGATCCCGTCGATCTGCGGGCCTGTATGGATCTGTGGTGTCAGGATCTCCGGCCGGTGTCCCTATCTCCGGCCGGTGTCCCTGTGGGCCTGTTGGTGTCTGATCCCGTCGATCTGTGGGCCTGTATGGATCTGTGGCGTCCGGATCTCCGGTGTTGGCCTGTGGGCCCGTTTTTATATACTGCGCTATCTGATACAAAACAAAACAAAACCGGCGCAAAGTGCTAAACTCGCGCCGGATCATTTTTGGGCTTTCGCCCGGGTGCTATTTGCTCAATAATCTGTTTGCCTCCGCCAATGATGTAATTTTAAGTTTGGCCGGTAACGGGCTTTCGCCTCTTTGCATTTTACTTGCATAATCGGATAACGCTTGTCTGTCCCATTTGTCGCCGGCGTCGTTTACGAATATTTGTGTAAATAATTGCCAATCTATACCGCCGATCGATTTGTTTATTTCAGCCGAAACGAGCAAACAGAAGTAGGCAAAATCTTTTTTATATCCCGTCCATTTTATAGGTTGTGGCCTGTCGGTTTCCCGGTCTCTGTCGCTACCAAAATACCAAATAAAATCGTCCTCGCTGCAATCGCGTATTACACTCTTTATTTCTTGGTAGAGTTTCCGGGCCGTGTCTGTGCCTAAATCCGCATAGAGTAGGGGGACGTCTTTGTCTGTCGATCTGGCCAGCGCCAAAAATTCCAATTTAACGCCGTACGTCTTTCTCCAATTATCGATCACTCCGGGCCGGCAAAACTTGTAACCGTGTAATTCTCCGGCGATCGCTTTAAATAGCCAATCTAACATTTTAATTTTGGCCTTTGCTGCGTCGTTTAATACCGGCGGCTCTGTTACGCCTGTGTCAGCGTTGAGGCCAAAGATCGGATCGTTTAACCGGGCGCGCTCTCTCAATATCGTTTCTAAATCTTCGGTTAATTTGAAATCCCGGATCTCCTTAATATTGTAACCGTTTATCTCCGAAACGTACTTACCGGCAAAATCGTATATCTCGGCCCTGTGTGCCTGTGGATCGCCGGCCCAATTCTCGAATTTATCTATAATGCCGTAAATTTTCATATCCTCACCTCCCTGTTATTTTTTAAGACTGATAATTTTACACTCTTTGGGCCTCTCTGTCTGCCGGCCTCCGGCGGATCTCGGAAATGGATACAGGCCGCCGGGCGTTAGCCTTGAAACGATGTTAATATACGTGTCCCTCTCAACTTGTGCCGTAAATAGGTCGTTTTTGAGTTGTGAGATTTCCAAACGTAAATCTTCGACCTGTTGTTTTAGGGCTTTGTTTTCTGCCTCGATCTTGTTAATTGTACTCATACGTTTTCCTCCTTATCATTATTTGGTTTTTCTTCGTTCTTGGTTTCTTCAAATATGCCGTTTAGCAAATTAACGGCTTGGGTTTTCTTCTCGTCCACGATCTTAGCGTATATCTGGGTATTTCTTATATCCGTGTGGCCTAATAATTTACTCGTTGTGTAAAGATCGGCCCCCTGTGTCAGCATAAGCGTTGCAAAAGTATGGCGGGCACAATGAAACGTGACGTGTTTGTTAATATTGGCGTCCTTTATCCATTTGTCGATCGTTACCTCTGCACAATCAAGCGTCGGCAATTTAAAAACGTGATCCTCCCCGGGTTTGTCCTCTCGATCGGGTAAATACTTTTTAGCCTCTCCACTTAACGGCAAATAGAGTAATTCGCGGGTTTTTATCATTCGTTTTTCTACGCGCCAATCGTCGCCGTCGGTGTGTATATCGGCCCATTTTAAGCCGTTTATATCGCTCCAACGTAAACCGCACATACAACTAAATAAAAACGCGTTCCGCACATCTTCCCGGCGGCAATCCGTGGCGATCAGTTTACGCAATTCGTCGGCCGTTAAATATACTCTCTCCGTCGGATCGAGTTTGCCGATCACCTGCACCCGGTTGATAAAGTGCATCGGGTTTTGTACGATCAGGCCGTCGCGTACCGCGATATTTAGGGCCGTGGATAGGGCCTTAAAATATATCTCGCGCGATCCCTGTGATAACGGTTTCTCCGGGCAATACTTGTTTTTACGTCCTTTGGCGGCGCATAGGTATTCGCCAAAACCAACACAAAACGTTTTATCGACGTCCTTTAACGTAATTGATTTGTTACCGTATTTCTGCCGGATATAGGCTTTTAAATGTAGGGTTGCGTTTTTGACTTGGTTTGCCGAATTGTATTCGGATCTGCCTTTTTCTTCGGCCATTTGTCTTAACTGATCGATCCGGCGTTGCATAAAATCAACTAACAAGATCCGGCAATGTAAATTTTTGATCCCCGCCGTCCCGTTGATGATCTGGCGTGTACGCTCTGCCTTGATCGCGTTTGCCGCCCTTAGTGTCGTTTCGTTTGTTAGTTTGTCCTCCGGTGTCTTTTCCGGAATAAGGTACAATTTCAAAAACTCGTAACTCCTTGCCCCGTCTCTGTATATATCGAGATACAGGCTTTTGTTACCTTTCGCCAACTCCTTGTATCTTAGCGTTACCGGCTCTTTGGCTTTTGCAATTTTCTTTGTTCTCGCCATAATGCTATTATTTGTTTCTCGTTACCGTTGCAAAGTTACAAAAAAAATCCGAAACGGGTAACAAAATAGTAACAAAAAGTGGGAAAATTAAGTATATTTAAGTAATATACAATCAAATAAAATAAAAATAGAAAACGGCGTAACAGGCTTAAAATCAGTTTGTTGTAATTGATTTAATTTGACTTTATTTTACTTTGTTGGTATAATCGGTAGTAACCCCGATGTTACCTTTTTGCATATTGTCTGTTCTTTTTTTATATGATTCGTCTGTTGCTGGTTGTTGCAAATAGTGTGCCAAAACTCGGTATCATGGTATAAAGGATGAGTTTCTTCAAGAATATCTCAATGAATTCTGCTACAAGTTCAATCGACGCTATTTTGGGGATAGGGTATTTATGGTTTAAGATGATAAGCACGGAAACAGAATTCAGGTACGCCAAATAAGGGCTTTAAGTATTAGAATTAGCAAATTTTGTTTCAGAATTTGCAAAAAGTCAACTATTTTATTTGTTTATTACCGTTTTTTCTGAAAAAAATTATATATTTGCATGCCAAATGGCTAAAAACAATTTTTCGGAAAGAAACAGTGATTATATAGCAAAAACAAATAAAAAGCATTAAAATGAAATCTTTAAAATGGACTTTTATGCTCGGCACCGTAGCCGGGCTGGTGTCTTGCAGCATTGACATGCCCAAGGAGACACAGTCGTCGTTCGAGACAATGACAGTGCAAAAATCAAACATTGAGCTTCCCTATAAGTTCAGTGCCAGAATGAAGGGTCAGAACGACGTGACGGTTACGCCACAGGTGAGTGGCCAGTTGATGAAAATCTGCGTGACCGAGGGTCAGCTGGTGAAGAAGGGGCAGACGCTCTTTGTCATCGACTCGCGCAATGCCCAGCTGGAGTTGGAGGCTGCACAGGCCAACCTGCAGGCTGCCCTGGCTCAGGAGAACTCAGCCAAGCTGGAGTTTGAGTCGAACAGGAACCTGTTTGAGAAGAAAATCGTGAGCAGCTATATGCTCAACAACAGCGAGAACGCCTACAAGCAGGCAAAGGCAGCAGTGGCTCAGGCCCGTGCTGCGGTGAACCGTGCGAAGGTGAACCTTGGCTTCTGCACCATTACGGCTACCGTGTCGGGTGTTATCGGCGAGATTCCCGTGCGTGTGGGCGATCAGGTGTCGCCCTTGACGCAGCTGACCATGCTGAGCGGCAACACAACGATGTATGCAGAGTTTTCGGTGACCGAATCCGTTGTAGAGTCGATGGTGAAGGAGGGCATGAGTGCAAAAGAAGTGGATGAGTACATTGCCAATCTGCCGCAGGCAACATTTATCATGAAGAATGGCACGGAGTATCCCCATAAGGGACGTGTCGTCAGTTTGACGGGTGTGGTAAACATGGAGACGGGCTCGCTTACCAGCAAGGTGTCGTTCCCCAATCCTGAAGGCCATCTGTACTCAGGCATTCAGGGTACCATCGTGATGCCTTTCGCCGAAAAGGATGTAATCGTAATTCCGCAGTACGCCGTGGTGCGACTGCAAGACAAGTCGGTCGTCTATAAGGTTTTGGCCGATAGCACGGCAACGGCTGTCGATGTGACGACCGCCGACGTGGGCAATGGCAAAGATTTCATCATTACAAGCGGCCTGAACGTTGGCGACCAGATTGTGGCCGAGGGGGCCAACAACGTTACCGAAGGTCAAAGAGTGCTCTTCCCCGGAGGGGTGAAGGCTGAAGCGAAAAGTGAGGAGTAAAAAAGAAAAAAGTAAAGACTGAAAATTTTGCTTCCGCGTTATGAAGAACAATATTTTTATTAACAAATATGTGATGGCGTGTGCCATCTCGATTGTGATAGCACTGGTGGGCTATATTTCTATGAGTACGCTGCCAGTGGAGCAATACCCTGACATTGCACCGCCTACGGTGCAAATCTCTACGAGTTACAGCGGTGCCGATGAGAACACGGTGATGAAATCGGTCATACAGCCGCTTGAAGAGGCCATTAACGGTGTGACCGACATGACCTACATGACCTCGAAGGCATCGTCGAACGGTGAGGTAGAGATTGACGTCTACTTCAAACAGGGCACCGACCCCGACATGGCTGCAGTGAACGTGCAGAACCGTGTAACACGTGCGCAGGCCCTGCTACCGGCCGACGTGAACAAGGTGGGTGTGAAGGTTGAGAAGCGCCAGAACAACATCCTGCAGATTTTCGCTGTGAGGAGTGCCGATGGTAAGTACGATGAGGACTTTGTGTCGAACTATGTTGATATCAACATCAAGCCGCGCCTGATGCGTATCACCGGTGTGGGTAACGTGCTCAGCTTAGGTAACACATACGCCCTGCGCATCTGGCTCAAGCCCGATGTGATGGCTCAGTACGGACTGACCCCTAACGATGTTTTCGCTGCCATCGGCGGACAGAGCTTCGTGTCGGCAGTGGGTACACTGGGCGAGCAGTCAGGCAATTCGTATCAGTACTCCATGCAATACAAGGGCACGCTGAAGACGGTCGAGGAGTTCAACAACATCGTGCTGCGCACCAGTGGTGGCGGCATGCTGCAACTGAGCGACGTGGCAGAGGTGAAGATTGGTGCCATGAGCTACAACTTCACATCGAATATCATGGATAAGCCGGGGGCACTCTTTATGGTGTTCGCCGCGCCGGGGGCCAACGCCACCCAGGTGAATGCCGGTATCAACAAGATGTTTGAGGAGGCAAAGAAGACAATGCCTGCCGGACTGGAGTTCGTCACCATGATGACCAGCGACGACTTCCTCTTCGCTGCCATACACAATGTGGTGGAGACGCTCGTCATCGCCATCATCCTCGTGGTGCTCGTGGTGTTCTTCTTCTTGCAGAACTTCAAGGCTACCATCATTCCGTCTATTTCGATTATCGTGTCGCTGTTAGGCACGTTTGCCGTCGTCTCATTGGCGGGCTTCTCGCTCAACATCCTGACGTTGTTTGCACTGGTGCTGGCTATTGGTACGGTGGTAGATGATGCCATCGTGGTGGTCGAGGCCGTCATGGCGAAGATGGAGAACGGCATCAGCGATGCCCGCGAAGCTACCCGCCAGGCCATGAACGAAGTGTCGGTAGCCGTTGTCTCGTGTACCTTAGTATTTATGGCCGTGTTCGTTCCTGTAATGTTCATGCCGGGCACGTCGGGCACCTTCTTCACCCAGTTTGGCGTGACCATTGCCTCGTCGGTGGGTCTGTCGTGCATCTCGGCCCTCACGCTCTGTCCTGCTCTCTGCGCCATCATGATGCGTGTCACCGAGGGCAAAAAGGAGGGAAAGGGCCTTACTTATTATACCAAGAAAGCCTACGAAGTAAGCTATAACGCTATTTATAATAAGTATAGCAAGAGCGTACAGAAGTTCATCAAACGCCCCATTCTGGCCTGGAGCTTCCTGGCTTTGGCCGCCATACTGCTGGTGTTCTTCATGAAGAGCCTGCCTTCGGGCCTCGTTCCGCAGGAAGACCAGGGCGTGTTCCTGGCTGAGGTACGTGCCCCGGAGGGTACCACGCTACAGCAGACCCGCGAAATGGTGAAGAAGGTGGAAGAGAAGGTGAAGAAGATTCCCGAACTGGAGAGCTTCTCCATGACCTGTGGCTATGGTATGCTCTCGGGTGCCGGTTCCAACTATGCCACGATGGTCGTGCGCCTGAAGAACTGGAATGAACGTCCGGGCATCAACCACCTGATTGACCTCGTCATCGGTCGTTTCTACTATGACTGTATGGACATCAAGAATCTTCAGGTGCTGCCTTTCCAGATGCCTCAGATTCCTGGCTATGGCACGAGTAACGACATAACCCTGATTGTCGAGGATCCCACCGACGGCAACCTGTCGGAATTTGCCAAGCATACCGAGCGCTTCCTGGCCAAACTGTCTGAACGACCGGAGGTGGCTTCAGCTATGTCTACCTACTCTGAGCGTTTCCCGAAGTATCAGGTAGATGTCGATGCAGCACAGTGCAACCGTGCAGGTGTGACGCCCGAATCCGTGCTCAATACCCTTGGTTCTTTTTGCGGTGGTGCCTATATCGGCAACTTCAATCAGTTTGGTAAGGTCTACCGCATCATGGCTGCTGCCTCGCCCGAATACCGCCTCGACCCGCAGTCGCTTCAGAATATCTTCGTGCAGGTGAAAGACGGTAAGATGGCCCCCATGTCTGAGTTCGTCAGCTTGAAAGAAATCGTCGGTCCGGCTAATATCGAGCACTTCAACCTGATGCAGAGCATCACGTGCTATGTGACTCCCGGTAGCGGCTATACCGAGGGCGACGTCCATAGGGTCATCGCCGAGATGTTCAAGGACGAGATGCCATCCACTGCTACATTCGAATACAGTGGTATGTCGCGCGAGTTGGAAGAGGCTGCCGGCTCTAATGCCACGGCTCTCATCTATGTAATCTGCGCTATTCTTATTTATCTCATTCTGGCCTCGCTCTACAACTCGTGGTTCACGCCTTGGGCCGTATTGTTCAGCGTGCCGTTCGGATTGATGGGAGCATTCGTGTTTGCATATCTTGGCTACATCAATGAGATACCAGGCATGGACAATAATATTTACCTGCAAACGGGTGTCATCATGCTGATAGGCTTGTTGGCCAAGACGGCCATTCTGATTACCGAGTTCGCCACGGAGCGTCGTGCCCAGGGCATGAGCATCGTCGATGCCGCCTTCGAGGCCTGTAAGGAGCGTCTACGTCCCATCTTGATGACCGTGGCCACGATGATTATAGGTATGATTCCTCTTGTGATTACAGGTGGTGCCGGTGCCAACGGTAACCGTGCCCTCGCCCTTGGCGTCATTGGTGGCATGAGCATTGGTACAGTGGCTCTACTCTTCGTCGTGCCGGCTTTCTTCATCATATTCCAGAAATTGCACGAGAAGTTCCAAGGGGCACCGGTTCAGAAACAAAGTAACGAAATCCCGGAGTAACAGAATCCCGCAATCCCGAAATAACGGAAAAACGAAATCCCGGAAACCCCGAAATTCCGGAATTCCGTAATAACGAAAATAAAACGAAAAAAGAACATGAAAGTAAGATATATCATTTCCGCTGCAGCCGTGAGCTTTTTGCTCACGGGCTGCGGCCTATACAATAAGTACGAGCAGAAGACGCCGGTGCCCGACAATGTTTTTGGCACCAGTCAGGACATACAGAAAGCCACAGGCGAGACGTCGATAGCACAGGTGTCGTGGCGTGAGTTTTTCACCGACCCGATGCTGCAAGAACTCATCGACTCGGTGTTGAGCCGTAATACCGACCTGAACTCGGCACGCATCGCAGTCGAGAAGAGTCAGGCAGCGCTGAAGGCCGCCAAGCTGGCCTATCTGCCTTCGCTTTATTTTGCTCCTCAGGGCAGCATCTCCAGCTTCGACAACAGCCCGGCGGTAAAAGCCTATAACCTGCCGTTGCAATTGTCGATGGACATCGATGTGTTCGGCTCAATCACCAACAAGAAGCGTGCCGCCAAGGCCGTGTTGCTGCAGTCCCAGATGTATCAGGAGGCTGTTCGTGCCAACCTTGTCTCTGCCACGGCGCAGCAGTATTTTATGCTGCAGGTGCTCGACCGACAGCTGGACATACTCACCCAGACCGACGAGCTTTGGCACAAATCGCTCGAGACAGAGAAGGCGCTTTGGGAGAATGGTAAGGCATACAGCACTGCCGTCAACCAGATGGAGGCCTCTTATCTGAGCGTCAAGACCCAGATCGTCGATGTACGTCGGAACATTCGCTCCGTCGAGAACTCCCTCTGTCAGCTGCTGGCCATCACGCCTCAGCACATCAAACGCCAGAAGTGGGGCAACACCCCCCTGCATCATGCCGATGCACAGGGCGATGCCGAACAGCGCATGTTCGACACCAAGTATCTGAAGCTTGGCGTGCCTGCAGCCATGCTCGAAAACCGTCCCGACATACGCATGGCCAACCACGCCATGGAGGAAGCCTTCTACAACACGCAGGCAGCTCGTGCCGCCTTCTATCCTAACATCACGCTTGGCGGCACCATCGGCTGGACCAACAATTCCGGCATTGTCATGGACCCGGGCAAGCTGCTGCTCAATGCTGTCGCACAGCTCACGCAGCCTATCTTCGCCCGTGGCCAGCTCATCGCCCAGAAGAAGATAGCCAAACTCACCGAGGAAGACCTGCAGAAGAAGTATGTGCAGACGGTCATCGAGGCCGGCAATCAGGTAAACGAGGCCATAGCCGACTGTATGGCCGCCCGCGAGAAGCATGCCTTCTTCCAGCGTCAGGTCGAAGTGCTCAACCAGGCTTATACCGGCACACACGAGCTGATGGACAATGGCAAGGCCAGCTATCTCGAAGTGCTCAAGGCCCAGGAGTCGCTGCTCGAAGCACAACTTGGTTCGGCCATGAACATGTATGAAGGCACCAAGGCTGTCATCGCTCTCTATATTGCCCTTGGCGGAGGAGGCACACAGCAGTAATAAGGAGCTGCCTTCAAGATAAAAAGAAAGTGCTTAAGCAATAAAATGAAGTGCCCGTGAACATGAGTAGCGTTTTCGCTCTATAAACCAAAATTTAAACAAGTTTTATTTTGTTTTGTTCTCACTTATTCGTACCTTTGCACCCAAATTTTGAGTGCTATGGTAAAAAGAAGATGGCATTGCAAACCCGGCGAACAACCGACGGAGTTTGATAAGCGTATCATGTATTTGGAAAACAAAGGGTGGGAAGTGCCGACGCGCGACCTCATCAAGACCCCGGAGCAGATAGCAGGCATCCGGCGTGCGGCCGTGGTCAATAATGGCGTGCTCGACGAGGTAGGCCGACAGATTCATGCCGGTATGTCGACGCTGGAGATTGACCAGATTTGTCGCGACTATTGTGACAAGCACGGCGCCATACCCGCCTGTCTGAACTACGACGTGGAGGATGGCGAGACGCCGCCATTCCCCATGAGTGTCTGCACCAGCATCAACGAGGTGGTGTGTCACGGTATTCCCAAGGCTGAGGACGTGCTAGAGGAAGGCGACATTATCAACGTAGACTTCACCACCATTCTGGACGGCTACTATGCCGATGCCTCGCGTATGTATATAATAGGTAAGACGACACCTGAGAAAGAACAACTGGTGCGCGTCACCAAGGAGTGTCTGGAGATAGGTATGGAGGCAGCGAAGCCTTGGCACGGCGTAAACGAGATAGGTCGTGCCATCCAGAAACATGCCGACAAGTACCATTATGGTGTGGTGCGCGACCTGTGCGGCCATGGGGTGGGGTGCCACTTCCACGAAGACCCTGAGGTGGCTCACTTCAAACAGCGTGGCGAAGGCATGTTGCTGGTACCGGGCATGGTGTTCACTATAGAGCCCATGATTAACATGGGAACATGGAAAGTATTTATAGACAGCGACGACCCCTATGGTTGGGAAGTCATCACCGACGACGAACTGCCCTCGGCCCAGTGGGAACACACGCTGCTGATGACGGAGCACGGCGTAGAGGTTATCGCTTATTGATTATTCGGGACTGCAGAATATCGGAAAAAAGAAATGACTGAAGAAATATATATCTTAGGAATAGAAAGCTCGTGTGACGACACGTCGGCGGCAGTACTGAAAGACGGCGTGCTGCTGTCTAACGTCACCGCGTCGCAGGCTGTTCATGAGGCCTATGGCGGCGTAGTGCCTGAACTGGCCAGCCGTGCCCACCAGCAGAACGTCGTGCCCGTGGTCAGCGAGGCCATCAAGCGTGCCGGCATCCGGAAGGAGCAGTTGAGTGCTGTGGCCTTTACGCGAGGTCCGGGGCTGATGGGGTCGTTGCTGGTAGGTGTCAACTTTGCCAAAGGGTTTGCCCGCTCGCTGGGTATTCCCCTCATAGATGTCAACCACCTGCAAGGCCACGTGATGGCCCACTTTATTGACGGTGGCGAGGGAGACTTCAACCCGCCGCCATTGCCATTCCTCTGTCTACTGGTCAGCGGTGGCAACTCGCAGATAGTCAAGGTAAACGCCTATAACGATATGGAGGTGCTGGGGCAGACTATCGACGATGCCGCTGGCGAGGCCATCGACAAGTGCTCAAAGGTGATGGGGCTAGGCTATCCCGGTGGTCCTATCATTGACCACTTGGCGCGCCAGGGCAATCCGAAGGCCTACCAGTTCTCGGAGCCACACATACCGGGACTGGACTACAGCTTCTCCGGACTGAAGACATCGTTCCTCTATAACCTGCGCAAATGGGTGGAGGAAGACCCTGACTTCATTGAACACCACAAGGAGGACATTGCCGCCTCGCTGGAGTGGACTATTGTGGACATCCTGATGAAAAAACTGAAACTGGCCGTCAAGCAGACTGGCATCAAACACGTGGCTGTCGCTGGTGGTGTGAGTGCCAACAACGGGCTGCGCAACGCTTTCCACGACCATGCCCGGCGCTATGGCTGGACGGTGTATATACCCAAGTTCAGCTACACCACCGACAATGCCGCCATGATAGGCATCGTGGGCTACTATAAGTTCCTGGATGGGCAGTTCTGCGACATCAATGCTCCGGCATTCTCGAAAGTAACATTCAAATAAATTAATACGATGGATTTTGAAAGCAAGATTATCAGCAGGGAGATTAGCCAACTGCTGTGGGAGATGGAAAAAACAGTAGGTACGGCAGAGAGCTGTACGGGTGGCCGCATAGCCGAAGCCATCATTGCCGTGCCCGGTGCGTCGAAATATTTCAAAGGTGGCATCATTTCGTATGTCGATGAAACCAAAGAGAAACTGCTTGGCGTGGACCCGCTGCTGATTGCCGAGCATACGGCAGTATGCGAGGAAGTGGCTAAGCAGATGGTAGTGGGCGCTTGCAAGGCACTGGACACTGACTTTGCGCTGGCTTCAACAGGCTATGCCGGACCTACTGGTGGACCCAAGGATATTCCCATCGGTACCATTTGGCTGGCTTGTGGAGGCCTGGACAAGCAGGTGACCATGATGATTCAGGAAGACCATGGACGAGACATCAACCTGGCTATAGCCACCAACAAAGTGATGCAACTGTTCCTTGATTACCTCAAAAAAGAGACAAATCAAGATACAATTGAAGGGTGAAAATTGGCAATAGAGTTAAAAAACATTAAGAATCAATGATTTCTCTGAACTTTAAAGTCTAAACTCTAAACTTTTTTGTACCTTTGCACCCTGTTTGGAGTAAGTTATATTTAAGTAACAAGAAAAAATAGATAGAAATGTCTAAGATTTGTCAGATTACGGGAAAGAAGGCACAGGTATGATTAATAAGGTTGGTCTGGACGCTGCCTTGAAGCAGGCTGTTGCTAAAGGTTATGTAGACTGGAAGGACATTAAAGTAATAGGAGACTAATAACTATGGCAGGTAAGAAAGCTAAGGGTAACCGTGTACAGGTGATTCTGGAGTGCACCGAGATGAAAGAGAGTGGACTGCCCGGAACAAGCCGCTACATCACGACCAAGAATCGTAAGAACACCCCTGAGAGAATGGAACTCAAGAAGTATAACCCCATCCTGAAGCGCATGACTGTGCACAAGGAGATTAAATAATCTGTTTTAAAGCATGGCAAAGAAAACCGTCGCTACCCTCCATGAAGGCTCAAAGGATGGTCGCGCTTACACAAAGGTTATCAAGATGGTAAAGAGCCCCAAGACGGGTGCTTACGTCTTTGACGAGCAAATGGTTCCTAACGAGGCTGTTAAGGACTTCTTCAAGAACTAATAAGTTTGTCTTTTTCTAAACGGAAAGACGTACTATTATACGATTGAAATACGAGGATAAGGTTGCAAATTCATTTTGCGACCTTATTTTTTTTGAAATCTTTTGTCTGTTCGAAAAATTATCGTTAACTTTGCATGATTGAATGATAATTAGTGTCAAAATACAGATATGAACAACAGAATTCTTGTCTTATTTACTACTCTTTTCTTGGGTGTGGGTATTGCTACAGCCGAGGATATGCAGAAGAGCGAGTTGCAACAGCGTGCGGAAGCTATTGATATAAAGCAGAACATAGCGGGAGCACGCTCATTGTTTATTCATGCCTTCAATGACTACGCCAATAAGGGACGGATTGTACAAGCCGCAGAGTGTGGAGCCAAAGCCACAGCATTGTATTATAAAGAGAACTTCTGGAAAGAGGCTTTTGACCTGCTGCGTCGCGTTGATTTTGCCGTGGAATCTGATGCCAACTCAACATCTCCTGTAAAAGCCGCTGCACACTATTTGACAGCGCGCGAACGAATGCAGATGTATATGAAGCTTAGGAAGCCCACCAATGCGATGGATAACCTGAAAGTCATGGAGAATCAGGCAACGATAGCCGGTGACGAAAAACTGAAGAACGATTTGCTCTACAACAAGGCAGTCTATTATTATACATTCGGTCAGAATGCCGAGGGTAACGCCGTCTTCAAGGAAATGGCAGACAAGTTGACCAAGCAGAAAGAGTATGGCAAGGTAGACGAGGTATACCAAACCCTGATAGCCAATGGCAGAAAGAGCAATAGTGCCAGTCTCGTGGCCCAGTCGTACAAGGGCTACATGGCATGGAAAGACTCCACCACTGCGCTGAAGTATGCTGACGAGATTGAAGCCTTGAAGAAACAGATAAAGGACAACGAGGCGTCTATTGCCGAACAAGACAGTTCGTTGACGGCTCGCATGGGATTTATTATAGCCTTAGGCATATTGGCAGGTATCTTAGCCGCTGTGCTGGTTGTCGGAGGTGTTGTACTGTTACGATACATATTATTGACTCGTAAGCAGCAGAAAGACATTCAGATGCTGACAGACAGCAATGCACTGAAAGCACAATTCATCAGCAATATTGCCGGCCAGTTGCAACCAACTTTCCGTAAGTTGGACGGCAATAATCCCGACGTGAAGGCGCTGCTTGATTTCTCTGAACACATACAGACCCTGTCACAAATTGAGAATTCTATGGATGAGGGCGTGGAATTGGAGAATACACAGATTTCTCCGTTCTGTGAAGCGCTGGCCGACCAAATACGAGACAAAGTCAGGAAGGACGTGGTATTGCATGTTAATGCTCCGAAGATGAGTGCATCCATTAATAAGGAGTATGTGTCACGCCTACTGCTACACTTGCTGAACAATGCTGCCGAGTATACTCCTGAAGAGGGAACTATCGCGTTGGAGTTCAAGAAGCGCAGTGCCCATACCCTGCAGTTTCTGGTCTCGAATACCGGTTCCTCTATCCCTGAGGAAAAGCGTGACGATGTGTTCAAACCCTTCCTTGAGGTTCGTGACCTAACCAAGGGTGACGGTCTGGGACTGCCCATCTGTAAACAAATGGCACGGAAGATGAATGGCGACTTGGAGATTGACCCGGAATTTACGAAGGGGGTACGTTTTGTGCTTGAGTTGCACGTGTAATGAACTGTGATGTAAGAATGAAGAAGTAAGATGGGTATTTTCGGTTTTTTTAATAAGGAAAAGAAAGAGACGCTGGACAAAGGTCTGGAGAAGACAAAGACCAGCGTGTTTGACAAACTGGCACGTGCTGTTGCCGGCAAGTCAAAAGTGGATGACGACGTACTGGACAATTTGGAGGAAGTGCTGATAACCTCCGATGTCGGTGTAGAAACCACGTTGAAAATCATTGATCGCATAGAGGAGCGTGTGGCTCGTGACAAGTATGTGTCAACCAGTGAGTTGAACGCGATTCTCCGTGACGAGATAGCCTCGTTGCTGGCAGAGAACAATTCGGAAGACAATGATAACTGGGATTTGCCCGGCGACCACAAGCCCTATGTAATACTTGTAGTAGGAGTGAATGGTGTTGGCAAAACCACAACCATCGGAAAACTGGCCTGGCAGTTTAAACAGGCTGGCAAGAAGGTCTATTTGGGAGCTGCCGATACGTTCCGCGCTGCTGCCGTTGAGCAGATATGCATCTGGGGCGAGCGGGTAGGAGTGCCCGTCGTAAAGCAGCAGATGGGGTCTGACCCCGCATCGGTGGCTTTCGATACCCTCCAGAGTGCTAAAGCCAACGGTGCCGATGTGGTGTTGATAGATACTGCCGGACGTCTGCATAACAAGGTTGGACTGATGAACGAGTTGAAGAAGATCAAGGACGTTATGAAGAAGGTAATGCCGGAAGCTCCAGACGAAGTCATGCTGGTGCTGGACGGATCGACCGGACAGAATGCCTTCGAGCAGGCCAAGCAGTTCTCAGCCGTTACGAATATCACCAGTTTGGCCATCACCAAGTTAGACGGTACAGCCAAGGGTGGTGTCGTGATAGGCATCTCCGACCAGTTGAAGGTTCCTGTTAAGTATATCGGACTGGGTGAGAAGATGCAGGATTTGCAGCTCTTCAATAAAAAGCAATTTGTCGACTCATTATTCAAGCATGACTAAAAAGCCGACAATAGATTTCATCACTTTGGGTTGTTCTAAGAACCTGGTGGACTCGGAGACCCTGATGGGACTCTTTGAGGCTAATGGCTATCCGTGTACCCATGATGCCGATGACCCGAAAGGAGACATTGTCGTCATCAATACCTGTGGTTTCATAGAGGATGCTAAACAGGAAAGTATTGACACCATATTGGAATTTGCCCAAGCCAAGGAAGAGGGACGCCTGCAGCGACTTTATGTCATGGGATGCCTGTCGGAACGCTATCTAGCTGATTTGGAGAATGAAATTCCTGAGGTAGACGGATGGTACGGCAAGTTCAACTACAAGCAGTTGTTAAAAGACTTGGACGAACAAGCCAATATCAGCAATGCTATTGCTCATCGGCATGTTACCACTCCGCGCCACTATGCCTATCTGAAGATTGCCGAGGGATGCGATCGCCATTGCGCCTATTGTGCCATACCTATTATTACGGGCAGGCACCAGAGCCGTCCGATGGATGAGATACTTGACGAGGTGCGCAGGCTGGTAAGCCAAGGTACCAAGGAGTTTCAGGTAATAGCCCAGGAACTGACGTACTATGGTGTCGACCTAGACGGAAAGCAGCATATTGCGGAACTGGTAGAAAAAATGGCCGACATAGAGGGCGTGGAATGGATCCGCCTACACTACGCCTATCCAGCCCACTTCCCATGGGATTTGCTGCGTGTGATGAGAGAGAAGCAGAATGTTTGCAACTATCTGGACATCGCTTTGCAGCATATCAGCGACCACATGCTGGAGCGCATGAAACGCCACGTAACCAAGGAAGAAACCTACGAACTCATTCGCAGAATGCGTCGTGAGGTACCCGGCATACATATTCGTACTACGCTGATGGTTGGTTTCCCCGGCGAAACTGATGACGACTTTCAAGAACTCGTCGAGTTTACGAAGTGGGCCCGTTTTGAACGTATGGGAGCCTTTGCTTATTCAGAGGAAGATGGTACCTATAGTGCCAGCAACTACGAAGACGATGTGCCTACTGAGGTCAAGCAGAAACGTTTAGACAAACTGATGCGTGTGCAGCAGAACATCAGTGCCGAGTTGGAAGCAGAAAAGGTCGGTAGCGTAATGCGTGTCATCATTGACCGCACGGAAGGTGACTGGTACGTAGGGCGCACAGAGTTCTGCTCTCCGGAGGTGGATCCAGAAGTGCTGATACCTATTAGTGAAGAACTTGCCATTGGCGAGTTCTATGATGTCCGTATTACAGATGCAGAAGAGTTTGACTTATACGCAACAACAAGCATATGAATAACAAGGAATTTATAACTGCATTGGCTGAACGTACCGGTTATAGCCCAAAGGATACTCAGAAGCTGGCCAGTAACCTGATAGATGCTATGGGTGACGCCTTTCAAGAAGATCACTCCATATTAGTGCCAAATTTCGGTGTTTTTGAGACAAAGAAGAAGATGGAGCGTATTATGGTGAATCCTTCCACCGGACAGCGTATGTTGGTTCCCCCCAAACTCGTACTGGGTTTCAAACCTAATCAGACCTGGAAAGATAAACTAAAAGGAGGACAGTAGACTATGGGGAAACTGACGATACAGGAAGTAGCAAAAATCTTGACAGAGAAAAATGGTTTGACATCCCGTGAGGCCAACAGTTTTGCCACCGAGATGTTCTCTATCATTCTGCAACGCTTGCAAGAAGGAGACATGGTTAAGGTTAAGGGACTTGGAACCTTTAAGATTATCAATGTCGAGGCTCGTGAAAGTGTAAGTGTAAGAACGGGAGAGCGTGTGGTCATTGACAGTCACTCAAAGGTTTCATTTACCCCCGACACTTTGATGAGGGAATTGGTCAATAAACCGTTTTCTCAGTTTGAAACGGTTATTTTAAATGATGGTGTGGAGTTTGAAGATATTAAAGATGATATAACTGAGGAAGAGTTAGCGGCTGCTGAAGAAACACCTGTTGTTGAAGAAACCCCTATTATTGAAGAACAGCCAGTTGCTGAGGAACCGACTATTGACGTGGAACCATCCGTTGACGTGGAACCATCCATTGTTGAGGAACCGCCTGTTGTTGAGGAGGAACCCGTAAATATGGTATCTTTTACTGATGAACATGTGGCTTCTGATACACAAGATACATCTGATACACCTGTTGACCTTGAAAGTAATGAAACTCCTAAACGTCATTGGGGGCGATGGCTGATTTCTGCTGTGGTGGTACTTGTTTTGTTGACAGTTGCTGCCTATGGTGGTTATGAGTATGGCCGTCAGCAGCAGCCGGCGTTGATTCCCGACACTGTTATTGTCAAAGATACCGTCTTTATGGCGGAAGTGAAAGATACCTTGAAAGTGGGAGAGGCTCAAGAACCTCTCTTGGACGAGCAGCCTGAAGCCGAAGAAGCAACATTACAAAAAGAATCGCCGGAAGTGTCTAAGGCTGCTCCTAAACAAGAGCAGCCGGACCAGTGGGCTGCCAAGGACGAACGTGTACGTCTGGGAGCATACCGTATTGTTGGACTGTCGTATGAGGTGACTGTACAGGAAGGTCAGACTTTCTATAGCATTTGCCGTGCACACCTGGGGCCTGATATGCAGTGCTATGTAGAAGTCTACAATGGGCTGCCGCAGAATCCACAAATTAAGGCAGGACAGGTGCTGAAAATCCCTAAATTGGAATTAAAGCGACGACGTAAGTAATTATAACAGATTGAAAAGTTTCTTAAAATGTAAGTTTTAGGAAACTTTTTTAATATTATTTAGGTGTATAGCCTTGTGTATTCAGCAAGGAAATGAGTACTTTTGCAATTTGAAAAAGTAAAATACATATAATAAGTGAAAATATGGCAGAAGCTATTGATATCCGTGAGTTGAATATGCGGATTGAACAACAAAGTGGATTTGTTACCAACCTGGTAGCAGGAATGGACCGTGTAATTGTAGGGCAGAAACATTTGGTGGATTCCCTGCTGATAGGTCTGTTGAGTGACGGTAATATTCTTTTGGAAGGTGTCCCTGGTCTGGCTAAGACATTGGCCATCAAGACTTTGTCGCAGCTGATAGATGCGACGTATAGCCGTATCCAGTTTACCCCCGACCTGTTGCCTGCTGACGTGACGGGTACCATGATCTACTCACAGAAGGAAGAGAAATTCCAGGTCAAGAAAGGACCGGTATTCGCCAACTTCGTTTTGGCTGATGAAATTAACCGTGCTCCGGCAAAAGTACAGAGTGCTCTGCTTGAAGCCATGCAGGAGAAGCAGGTAACCATCGGTGCCGACACCTTCGAGTTGCCCAATCCTTTCCTGGTGATGGCCACTCAGAACCCTATTGAGCAGGAAGGAACCTATCCATTGCCTGAAGCCCAGATGGACCGTTTCATGCTGAAGGTGGTCATTGGCTATCCTACCATCGAGGAAGAAAAGAAGATTATCCGCGAGAACATTGCCGGTGCGCTGCCCACTGTTACCCCGGTAACTACTGCTGCAGAGATTATCAAGGCTCGTGAGGTGGTTCGTGAAGTGTATATTGACGAGAAGATTGAGCAGTATATTGCTGATATTGTCTTCGCCACCCGTTATCCTGACCGTTATGGACTGAAGGATATGAAAGACATGATATCCTTCGGTGGTTCGCCACGTGCCTCCATCAATCTGGCCAAGGCTGCGCGTGCTTACGCTTTCATCAAGCGTCGTGGATATGTGGTTCCTGAAGATGTGCGTGCAGTGGCTTACGACGTGTTGCGCCATCGTATCGGATTAACGTATGAGGCTGAGGCCAGCAATATTACCAGTGAAGAGATTATCTCTAAAATTATCAATAAGGTCGAAGTACCCTGATGGAAACATCTGAGATATTAAAGAAAGTACGCAAGATAGAGATTAAGGCTCGCGGTCTGAGCTCGAACGTCTTTGCTGGGCAATACCATTCTGCCTTCAAGGGTAGGGGTATGGCCTTCAGCGAAGTACGCGAGTATCAGTATGGTGACGATGTTCGCGACATAGACTGGAATGTTACGGCGCGTTTTCATCGCCCCTACGTCAAGGTCTTTGAAGAGGAACGCGAGCTGACTGTCATGTTGCTTATTGATGTCAGTGGATCGTTGGACTTCGGCACACAGCGCCAGATGAAGCGTGACATGGTGACGGAGATAGCTGCTACCATTGCTTTCTCAGCTATCCAGAACAATGATAAGATTGGGGTAGTGTTCTTCTCCGACCGTATTGAGAAGTACATACCACCCAAGAAGGGACGCAAACATATACTTTACATCATCCGGGAGATGCTGGACTTCCATCCTGAATCAAAACGTACCGACGTAAAGCAGGCCTTGGAGTTCCTTACCAGTGTTGCTAAGCGACGCTGTACTGCCTTCGTACTCAGCGACTTCTACGTTCGCCAGGACTTCTTGCAACCTTTGCAGATAGCTAATAGAAAACATGACGTCGTAGCGTTACAAGTGTACGACATCAGGGCGCGCGAATTGCCGGATGTCGGTCTGATGCGGGTGGTGGATGCTGAGACCGGTCACGAGCAATATATTGATACCAGCAGTCGCAGTCTTCGCCAGGCGCATGAACGCTATTGGCTCACTCGTCAGAAGCAATTGCGTGACACCATGACTCGCAGCAATGTCGACTTGGTCAGTATTGCCACCAATGAAGACTATGTGAAGTCTCTGTTGATGTTGTTTAAACAACGTAGTTGAATGAGAAAAATACTATTTATAATAATACTGATAAACAGCGCCTTACGTCTGTATGCCCAAGCAAGCGTAGATGCTAAGATATCGCCCATCGAAATGATGATTGGTGAACAGTCGCAGGTGGTGATTTCTGTCCAAGCTGATGAGCAGGCAAAGGTGCAGTTTCCAACTTTTAAACCGCGTCAGGAGTTGGTGCCTGGCGTGGAGGTGCTGGATGTACAAAATCCTACCGGTCGTCAGCTGATACTAACCTTGACCAGTTTTGATGGCAATCTCTATCATCTGCCTCCTTTTAATGTGAAGGTAAACGGCAAAGAACTGAAAACCGCTGACTTAGCATTAAAAGTTGTTGAAGTAGAAGTAGACACCACTAAACTTGAACAGTTCTACGGTCCCAAGGACGTACAGGATGTACCTTTTCAGTGGAGCGACTTCTCTTTGAGCTTTTGGATGAGTGTATTGTTGCTGATGCTGATAGCCATCAATTATTATTTTTATCTGCGTCTACGTGACAATAAGCCCATTATCTCACATATCAAGATTGTCAAGCGTCTGTTGCCTCATCAAAAGGCTATGAAGGAGATAGAACAGATCAAGGCAGACAAGATGGTCACTTCGGAGAACCAGAAGGAATACTACACAAAACTGACCGATACCTTGCGTCGCTATATTGAGGAGCGTTACGGTTTCTCTGCCATGGAGATGACGAGTACAGAGATTATCGACCGTCTGATGCAGACTGACCAGCAATCGCTGGATGAACTCCGCCAGTTGTTTATGACGGCCGACTTGGTGAAGTTTGCCAAATACTCTACCATGATTAATGAGAACGACGCCAACCTAGTCAACGCTATTGACTTCATCAACCAGACAAAGTTGGAAAATCAGCCTACAGAAACTATAGAAAAACCGCAACTGTCTGAGGCTGACCTTCGTTCACAGAGTGAGCGTCGCGTGCTGAAAATGATCATATACTCAATAGCAACCGTGACAGTAGGTGTGTTCTGTTATGTGCTATATAGTGTTTATCAACTGCTGTACTAATATGGAATTTGCCAACAAAGAATATTTGTTCCTACTGCTCCTGTTGATACCTTATCTTATATGGTATCTGATGTACAGGAAAAAGAGCGAGCCAACGATGCGCATGAGTGATACGATGGCCTATCGTTATGCACCCCGCTCCTGGAAAGTAGTACTGATGCCTATTCAGCCCATACTGCGAATGGTCGTTTTCGTATTGATCGTTTTGGTGCTGGCACGGCCTCAAACCCAGAACTCCTGGAAAAACAAGACAATGGAGGGTATTGACATCATGTTGGCCATGGACGTATCGACATCCATGCTGGCCGAAGATCTCAAGCCTAACCGTATGGAAGCCGCCAAGCAGGTGGCTGCCGAGTTCATTACGGGGCGCCCTAACGACAATATCGGATTGTCCATATTTGCTGGCGAGGCTTTCACCCAGTGCCCAATGACTACAGACCATGCGTCGCTCCTGAATCTGTTGCAGAATGTCCGTACTGATATCGCCCAACGCGGTCTGATAGAAGATGGTACCGCCATCGGCATGGGACTGGCTAATGCCGTTTCCCGCCTGAAAGACTCCAAGGCTAAGAGCCGGGTGGTCATTCTGTTGACTGACGGCAGTAACAACCGTGGCGACCTCTCACCCATGACGGCAGCAGAGATTGCCAAGAGTTTTGGCATTCGCGTCTACACCATCGGTGTGGGTACCAATAAGGTAGCTCCATATCCGATGACGGTAGCCGGTGGCGTACAGTATGTCAATATCCCTGTGGAGATTGATACCAAGACGCTGAGTGATATTGCTGCCTCCACTAATGGCGACTTCTATCGCGCCACGAATAATAAGGAGTTGCAGCAAATCTATAAGGAAATTGACAAGATGGAGAAATCGAAGCTGAACGTCAAGAAGTTTAGTAAGCGTTACGAAGCCTACCAGCCCTTTGCCGTAGCTGCCGTTCTGCTACTGCTGTTGGAGATGTTGCTGCGAATAACCATCTTCAGAAAACTCCCATAACAATTGATATAGTAACCCGATAATAGTCAAAATAGCAAGTTAACTCGATGTTTAGATTCGAAGACCCTATATACCTCTTTCTGTTAGCTGTCATTCCTTTGTTGGCAGCGTTGCGTTGGTTGATGGTATATCAACAGAAGAAACGGCTGCGCCGTTTTGGTGATCCGGAGTTGGTCAAGGAATTGATGCCTGACGTATCTCGCTTTCGCCCAATGGTTAAGTTCGGCATCCTGCTGTTGGCCTTAGCCTTGCTCATTGTAATGCTGGCTCGTCCACAGTTTGGTACCAAGATAAGTCGTGAGAAACGAACAGGTATAGAGACCATTATTGCCATGGACATTAGCAACTCGATGCTGGCAGAGGATGTGACACCCAGTCGTTTGGACCGTTCGAAGATGATGGTCGAGAATCTGGTTGACAACTTTACCAACGACAAGATAGGACTTGTCGTTTTTGCGGGCGATGCCTTCATCCAGTTGCCTATTACCAGCGACTATGTTTCAGCTAAGATGTTTCTGTCAAGCATCGACCCGTCTATGATAGCCACCCAAGGCACTGATATCGCCACTGCAATATCTATGGCGTCACATAGTTTTACCCAGCAAGAGGGCATTGGTAAGGCTATCATTGTCATCACTGATGGTGAAGACCATGAAGGAGGTGCTATCGATGCAGCCAAGGAAGCCAAAGACCGTGGACACCATGTCTATGTTTTGGGAGTAGGCTCTCCCAAAGGTGCACCTATACCTACTGGCAATGGCGACTATATGAAAGACAATACCGGTCAGACCGTGATGACAGGTCTCAACGAAGAGATGTGTCGTCAGATAGCAGAGGCGGGTGGTGGTGCCTATATCCATGTGGAAAACAATAGCAGTGCCCAGGAGAAACTGGACGAGGAATTGGGCAAGCTGGCCAAGAAAGAAACTGAAACCACTATCTATAGCGAATACGACGAGCAATTCCAGGCTGTAGGTATTCTAGCCTTGCTACTACTAATCCTTGAGGCTTGTTTGCTGGATGTCAAGAATCCATTGCTGAAGAATGTCTCATTATTTAAGAGAAAGAAGATAGCCACTCTATTTCTTCTTCTCGTCAGTGCCGTTACTGCCAGTGCCCAGAGTGACCGTCACTTTGTGCAGCAAGGCAATAAGCAGTTTCATGCCGGCAACTATGCTGATGCAGAGGTGTCATACCGTAAAGCTATCGAGAAGAATCCCCGCAATCCTCAGGCAGTCTACAACTTGGGTGTTGCTCTGATGAAACAGCAGAAGGATTCTGCTGCTGTTCAGCAGTTTATGGATGCGGGTAAGCTTGAGACCAATCCATTGCGTCGCGCTCAGTCGTACCACAATGCAGGCGTCATCTGTCAAGGTAAGAAGATGTATGGTGAAGCAATAGACGTCTATAAGGAAGCACTGCGCAATAATCCTGCCGACGATGAGACACGCTACAACCTGGAACTCTGTAAACGCCAGCAGAAGCAGCAGCAACAACAGCAGCAGAAGCAAGACCAGAAGCAGCAGAAGAAGCAAGACCAGAAGCAGCAACAAAAGCAAGAACAGCAGCAAAAGAAAGCCGAGCAGCAACAACAGCAGAAGCAGGAACAGCAGATGAGTCGCGAGAATGCTGAGCAGATGTTGAACGCTGCCATGCAAGAAGAAAAACAGACCCAACAACGTATGAAGAAAGCCCAGCAACAGCCTAATCGTCGTAAGTTGGATAAAAATTGGTAATGTAAGAGACATGAAAAAATATACAACACTGATATTGTTACTGATGATGGTAGTCGGCGCAGTTGCGCAGACACTGACAGGCAGAGCTCCCTCACAAGTTGCTGTGGGTGAGCAGTTCAGGCTTACCTATACCATTAATACCCAGGACGTTCGGGGTTTCCGGGCTGGCCATATTCCTGATGAACTGGAAGTACTGATGGGGCCAAGTACTTCTACTCAGTCCAGTTTTCAGATGGTCAACGGACATACGTCGAGTACATCGTCTGTCACCTATACATATATCGTTGTAGCCAACAAGAATGGTACCTATACCATTCCTGCAGCTCATGCCACTGTTGATGGAAAAACGGTCACTTCCAATGAGATACGCATCAAAGTCAGTGGCCAGGCCCAACAGAGTGGTCGCCAGCATAGCCGGCAGCAGGGTGGGGGCAATGGTGAGCTACGTCCGGCTGGCAGTACTATTTCCGGTAGCGACCTCTTTATCCATGTCAGTGCCTCTAAGCAGCATGTACGCGAGCAAGAGCCGATACTGCTTACTTACAAGGTATATACCTTAGTAGGTCTCACACAGTTAAGCGGTAAGATGCCCGATTTGAAGAGTTTCTACACCCGCGAAGTCCCCTTGCCACAAGAGAAGAGTTTCAAAATAGAGACCTTCAATGGCCGTCAGTACCGCACCGTTACTTGGCAACAGTATGTCATGTTTCCGCAGGCTACGGGCAAACTGGAGATACCTTCTATTACCTATGATGGTATAGTTGTTCAGCAAAACCGCAATGTTGACCCCTTTGAGGCTTTCTTCAATGGTGGGTCTGGCTATATAGAAGTCAAAAAGCAAATCAAGGCTCCCGCCATCAGCATTCATGTAGATCCGCTTCCTCAGCGTCCTGCCAACTTCTCTGGTGGTGTTGGTTCGTTCAGCATCTCTGCTCAGATTGACAAGACAGAGTTAAAGGCCAATGATCCCATTAACCTGCGCGTCATAGTCTCCGGTGCTGGTAACATGAAGTTGCTCAAGCAACCAGAAGTAAAGATACCAAAAGATTTTGATAGCTATGATGCTAAGGTCACTGATAAGACCAAACTCACTGTCAATGGTCTGGAGGGCAGCATCATCTACGACTTCCTGGCCGTTCCTCGTCATCAGGGTACATTCGAGATTCCCCCCATTGAGTATACCTATTTTGATACCAAGAGCAATAATTATAAGACCGTCCGTACTGAGTCGTTTACACTGAAGGTGGCCAAAGGCGACGGACAGACTACCGTAGCTTCTTATACCAATCAGGAGGATGTCAAGCAGCTTACTCGTGATATTCGTTATATCCATACGGGCGATACGGAACAGCATGGCGTCAATGATTACTTTTTCGGTTCTACCGCCTATTGGGTGTCGTTGGCAGCGCTGTTGTTTGCTTTCCTTTCGCTGTTTGTTATCTTCCGCCACCGTGCTATCGAGAATGCTAATATCGTCAAGCAGCGTGCTGGAAAGGCTAACAAGGTGGCTGTCAAACGTTTAAAGAAAGCTGCTAAACTGATGAAGGCCGGCAAAGACAGTGATTTCTATGATGAAGTTCTGCGTGCTCTTTGGGGCTATATCGGTGATAAACTGAATATGCCCGTCGACCAACTGACCCGCGACAATGTTCGTGACCAGTTGCAGGCTTATAACGTCACTGACGAGACCATCAACCAGTTTATCGGTGCCCTCGATGAATGTGAGTTTGCCCGATATGCTCCTGGCGACGCTACCGGTAATATGAATAAGGTTTACGATGCCGCTATCTCGGCTATCACTCAGATTGCAAACACCATGAAGAAGTCGAAGAATGTCTCTCCCCATGCCGTTATTCTGCTACTGTTGTTGATGTTGCCTCTCGTTTCTACTGCGGCAACTAAAACCGACGCAGACAGCCTCTATGCTGCTGAACACTATCAGCAGGCCGCCCAGTGTTACGAGTCAGTGCTGAAAAACGGTGTCTCAGCAGATCTCTACTATAATCTCGGCAACTGCTATTATCGCATGGACGACATGACGCGTGCCGTACTCAACTACGAGCGTGCCTTGTTGCTTTCGCCTGGCGACCGTGACGTACGTCTAAATTTGCAGATGGCTCGTTCCAAGACCATTGACAAGATTGTACCTGAGTCTGAGATGTTCTTTGTTACGTGGTACCACTCATTGATTAATCTGATGAGTGTCGACGGTTGGGCGCGCTTGGCACTGGTGTCATTGGTTATTGCCATCATTTTGGCTTTGGCCTACCTTTTCAGTGATTTAATCTGGCTTCGCAAGTTAGGATTCTTTGGAGGACTGCTGCTATTGCTTACTTTTGTTCTGAGCAATCTCTTTGCCTATCAGCAAAGTCAGGTGTTGGAACATCGTTCAGGAGCCATCATTATCCGTTCTGCCGTTAATGTGAAGAGTACGCCCGCCAGCAATGGTACTGATTTGTTCATCCTGCATGAAGGTACAAAGGTAACCATTACAGACGCTTCCATGAAAGAGTGGCGTGAAATTCGCGTTGCTGACGGTAAGGAAGGATGGTTGCAGACGAAAGACATTGAGATTATCTGACCCTAGAGTGTTGAACGATAATGATGGAAGAGATTATTCACTTAGACAAGCAATTGCTGTTACTGCTCAATGGCAGTGAATCGCTGTTCCTGGACTATGTCGTTTTGACATTGACCAATGCAAAGACGTGGATACCGCTCTATCTGGCATTGTTCTATGTACTATGGAAGACTTATCGCAATAACTGGTGCGAAATATTGCTGATACTCGCTGCTGCCGGACTGTGCGTGGTCTTAGCTGGCACAGTCGATGACACCATTGTCAAACCCTTGGTGGCCCGTTGGCGTCCTACCCACGACCCGGAGATAGGCCATCTGGTCGATGTAGCCAATGGATATCGTGGTGGCAATTACGGGTTTTTCTCTGCCCATGCTGCCAACACCTTCAGTATAGCGCTCTTCTTCTCCCTCTTGATGCGACATAGGTTGTTTGTTTGCTTCATGGTGGCTTGGTCGTTGGTGAACTGCTGGACACGCATCTATCTTGGTGTCCACTATCCTGGCGACATCACCGTCGGTCTGCTCTGGGGAGCACTAGTAGGCTATGGCATCTATCGCCTCTATTGCCGCATCACACTGCCAGCCCGTTACGATATGCGTTACCTCAGTGTACCCATCGTTGTACTATGTCTCACATTTGTCTATTCGCTGATACGGGCAACTATCATCACCTGGAGCTAAAGAAAAACGGGTAATTGCTTTGTGCTTTGCCCGATTTTTTGTAATTTTGCACCCGATTTCTGAAAAATTATTTCATTGCAATGAATATATCTTATAAATGGTTAAAGGAATACGTTGACTTCGACTTGACACCGCAGCAGGTATGTGACGCACTGACGTCTACAGGTTTGGAGGTCGACGCACTTGAAGAAGTACAAAGTATCAAGGGCGGTTTGAAGGGACTTTACGTCGGTCAGGTGTTGACTTGCGAGCCCCATCCAGACTCCGACCATCTGCACGTGACTACGGTAGATTTAGGTAAGGAAGAACCTCAGCAGATTGTCTGTGGCGCACCGAATGTGGCTGCAGGCCAGAAAGTGATTGTTGCTGACCTTGGCTGTGTCCTTTACGATGGCGACAAAGAGTTTGTTATCAAGAAGTCTAAACTGCGTGGCGTCGAGTCGCTGGGCATGATTTGTGCCGAGGACGAGATTGGTATTGGCACTGACCATGCAGGCATCATCGTCTTGCCTGACGATGCTGTAGTAGGAACACCTGCCGCAGAGTATTACCATCTTGAGAGCGACTGGCTCATTGAGGTGGATATCACCGCCAACCGTGCCGATGCCCTCAGCCACTGGGGCGTGGCCCGCGACCTTTATGCGTGGCTCAAGCAAAATGGCTATCAGACTACGACCCATAAGCCCGGTGCAACGGCTTTCACTGTCGATGACCACAACCTCCCTATTGATGTTGTCATAGAGAATACAGAAGCCTGCAAGCGCTACGCTTGTGTTAGTATCACGGGTTGCGAGGTCAAGGAGTCGCCGGAATGGTTGAAGAACAAACTGAGCGTAATAGGTCTGCGTCCAATCAACAATATCGTCGACATTACCAACTACGTGATGATGTCACTTGGCCAGCCTCTGCACTGCTTCGATGCTGATATGGTGAAAGGCCACAAGATAGTGGTGAAGACCATGCCTGAGGGTACACCGTTCCAGACATTGGATGGAGTAGAACACAAGCTCTCTGACCGCGACTTGGCTATCTGTAATGCCGAGGAGCCTATGTGTATAGCCGGTGTCTTTGGAGGCAAGGGCAGTGGCACTTACGAGACAACCAAGAACGTAGTGTTGGAGTCAGCCTACTTCCATCCTACATGGATTCGCAAGTCAGCACGTCGTCACGGACTGTCTACCGATGCTTCTTTCCGCTTCGAGCGTGGCATCGACCCCAATGGCACTATTGACGCCCTCATGTATGCTGCCCAGCTTTGCAAAGAGTTAGCCGGTGGCAAGGTGTCTATGGACATCAAGGATGTCTATCCTGAAAAGATGCAGAATGCCATTGTCGACCTGCAGTACAGCTATGTCCATTCTCTTGTCGGCAAGGATATCCCTGTAGAAACCATCAAGAGCATCTGCGACAGTCTGGAGATGAAGATCCTCAGTGAGACGGCTGAAGGCCTGAAGCTGGAAATTCCCGCATACCGCGTTGATGTGCAGCGTCCATGCGACGTAGTGGAGGATATCTTGCGCATCTACGGATATAATAATGTGGAGATACCTACCCAACTCAAGTCAAGCCTTGTCATCAAGGGTGAGGAAGACCAGAAACACAAGTTGGCCAACCTCGTCAGCGAACAACTGGTGGGTGCCGGTTTCAATGAGATACTGAACAACTCGTTGAGCAAATCGTCGTACTACGACGATGTACAGAGCCAGACGCTTGTTCACATTATGAATCCGCTGAGCAGCGACCTCAACGTCATGCGTGGCACTCTGCTCTTTGGCGGACTGGAGAGTATTGAGCACAATGCCAAGCGCAAGAATGCCAACTGCCGTTTCTTTGAGTTTGGCAACGTCTATAGCTTTGACCCAGACAAGGAAAATCAGGACAACCCCATGCTGGCCTATAAGGAACAGTACCACATGGCCATCTGGATGACTGGCAAACGCGTTGAGGGTTCATGGGCTCATCAGAATGAGGATACACAGTTTGCTGAACTTGACGCTCACGTTGACAATATTCTGGCGCGTATTGGTGTGCAGGCTGGCATGCTGGTTCGCAAGAAGTCCGAGAACCCCATATTCGCAGCCGGTCTCACCATTGAGAATCGTGGCGGCAAGCAACTCATTGAACTAGGAGTGCTGACCAAGAAGTTGCAGAAGCAGTTCGACATCGATACCACCGTATATTATGCTGAACTCAACTGGACGGCTCTGATGAAAGTTATCCGCAAGCAGAAGGTGCTCTATACCGAGATTGCCAAGTATCCGGCCGTCAGCCGCGACCTGGCTCTGCTCATTGACAAGAGCGTAGAGTTTGCCCAGATTGAGCAGATAGCCCGTCAGACGGAGAAGAAGCTACTGAAGAAAGTAGAACTCTTCGATGTCTATGAGGGCGACAAACTGCCTCAGGGCAAGAAGTCGTATGCCGTTAACTTCATTCTGCAGGATGCTGAGAAGACCATGGGTGATAAGCAGATTGATGCTATCATGCAGAAACTCATCCAGAACCTGAAGAAGCAGTTGGGTGCCGAGTTAAGATGATTTACAATTTTGATAATTTACAATTCACGATTGATTGAGCAATAGTTTTGACTTGTTTTATTTTTCGTCGGTCAGTAAGTTGTCAAATAGTAAAATGGTTAAATAAGTCGTAAATAGTAAACAGTAAAATTGTAAATAACAATGGGAAGAGCATTTGAATACCGTAAAGCTACAAAGCTGAAGAGATGGGGTCACATGGCCAAGACGTTTACCAAGATTGGCAAGCAGATAGCTATTGCTGTCAAGGCCGGCGGTCCTGACCCCGACATGAACCCCGCACTGCGTGCCTGCATTGCTAACGCCAAGCGCGAGAACATGCCAAAGGACAATATCGAGCGTGCCATCAAGAATGCCATGGGTAAAGACCATGCAGACTATAAAGAGGTCACCTACGAGGGATATGGTCCTCATGGTGTTGCCATCTTTGTGGAGACACTGACAGACAACACTACACGTACTGTTGGTGATGTACGTTCCGTGTTCAACAAGTTCAATGGCAACCTGGGAACTCAGGGTTCCCTCTCGTTCCTCTTTGACCACAAGGCTGTCTTTACCTTTAAGAAGAAGGACGGACTGGATATGGACGACATGATTCTGGAACTCATCGACTTCGGAGTCGAGGATGAGTACGACGAGGATGACGAGGAAGGCAGCGTTACCATCTATGGCGACCCCTCATCGTTTGCCGCCATCCAGAAGTATCTGGAGGAGAATGGTTTCGAGGTCACCGGCGCCGAGTTCACCCGTATTCCCAACGACTTGAAGGACGTCACTGCCGAGGAGCGTGAGACCATCGACAAGATGATTGAGAAATTGGAAGATTTCGACGACGTTCAGACCGTCTACACCAACATGAAGCCGGAGCCTGTCGAGGAGTAGTAGTTGGCTGTTATCTGTTGACTATTGGCTGTAGGCTATTAGCTACAGGCTTAACGATAATCGTTTTTGCGGAACGTTGCTTCAAAAAGCTTCGTTCCGCTATTTTTTGCAGAATAGTATACGTATCGGAAGCTGTATCCTTCGTCCTTGTATAGCTTCAGGTTCGTTGAGTTCTTTACCTCTAAAAGCAGACTCTCCCGCGGATTGTTTCTGTTGATGACCAATGAATCGTCCAGGTTGCCACTCAGCGTGTAGTGATAGCCAATGGTCAGTGTCTGACGGTCGAAACTCATGCTGTCCATCACAATGTCCTGTGCTATCTGTGCTGGGCAGTGCTTTGCGGTGTATTCCTTAGCCTCGCGTGCACAACGTTCCTCCAGTGACTCCTGACAGGCGGTCAGCAGCATGGTGGCTGCTAATGCTGATAATATAACTTTCTTCATTTTGCTCTGATGTTCTATTGTCTGCAAAAGTACAAAAAAAAAGACAGATACAAGCACTTTCCACTATGTTTTTCATCTCGTCTCATAGCAAATGGGGGGGCGCACCTGACAACTGGTACGTCCCCCCCGCTTATATATTATAGTTAATGGTTGACCGACTTGTTAGTTGCGATAAGCCGGATTCTGGTAGGCCGTCTTCTCTTCCTCGCTCATCTCCATACCGTCAATCTGTCCCTGTGGGATGGGGCGCAGATAGTAACCGGCAGGTATTTCACGCTCAAACTGAATCAGGTCCTTGTCAGTATATCCGTCGTCAGCAATCTTGTACTTTGAAGCCAGGTTAGTCCATTGCTGAGTGCGAACGAGGTCGAACCAGCGATAGCCCTCGCCCCAATACTCACGCTTGCGCTCGTCCAGAATGTACTTGATGTCGATGGTAGCAGGCGTAGCAGCAGTCATGGCAGCGCTGTTGTCGATGTTGACAGCCATGTTGTCGTTCTGGTTGAAGGTCTGCTTACCGGCACGTGCACGCAGCACGTTCACCAAGTCGCGAGCAGTCATGGCACCCGTAGCACCCTTGACGGCAGCCTCGGCTGCAATGAGGTAGAACTCAGAGAACTTAGCAACATTGAAAGGACGGGGACTGCCACCGTTGACCTTAGAGCCCAGACCACCATTGTTGTCGGTGCGATAGATACCGAGCTTCCAGTTGATGGGGTACTTCTTACGGCTGATGTGGTTTACGGCCACTACGAAGTCCGGACGTCCGGCAATCTCGCCAAAGCCCATCTTGGTGTCGGCATTGTAGTTGGTGACCTTGCTGTCCTCGCTTTCAGGTATCCAGCTGAAGAAGACCTCGTTGGGGCCTACCTTCATGCCGTTGGCACCATAGACAAAGGCATCGGCACCACCAGCCTTCTTCCAGTTGGTATGATAGCGCAGGGTGAAGGTAGCGTCGTAGCGAGAGTCGATAGCCTTGACAGCGTCCTCCCAGACACCACCGGCTATGAAGTTGTCGGCGATGGGAGCCATGCGAGTCCAGGGGCGTCCCAGCGCCTGTACAGCCTCACGCTGTACGGGGTTGATGTAAACGGGTTTACCCTCACCATCAACTCTGTCAGTCTTGGCAATCATCTCGGTGTAGTTCCAGGTCTCCATCCAGTAGGCGAAGTTCTCAGGAGAGGCACCACTACCCCAGCCATAGCCAGAACCGCCGTTACCGTACTTCTCGTTCTCGTCGTGGTCGGCGAAGAGCATGATTTCCTTGTTGCGGTCGTTGGTGGCCACGTTGACATCATAGAAGGTGGGTTGCAGTCCGTAAGGGCCAGGGTTGTTGATGGCCTCCAGCGCCAGGTCGTAGGCTTTCTGGTAGTACTGGGCAGCCGTCAGTCCGTTGAGGTCTGTGCGGGCGCACTCCGGATAGGTGGGAATGTTGTTCGGATTCTCCAACCACCAGGCAAAGGTCAGATAGGCTTTCGAGAGATACAGTCGAGCCAGATTCTTGGTGGCTGTACCCGTCAGACGGGGATTGTCGGGCAGGTCGGCAACAGCCTTCTCAAGGTCGGCAAAGATGGCTTTGTAGACCTCAGGTACGGTGTTGCGCTTGGAGTAGCGGTTGGTGGTGGTGTTGAACTTCAACTCACCGGCACCCAGATCCAGGGGGACGCCGCCATAGTATTGTACCAGCAGGAAGTAGTCGAAGGCACGGAAGAAGTGAGCCTCGGCCAGCAACGCGTTGTCGATGCCTGCAGCAGCGCCATTCTCCAGAATGCCGTTACAGGTGTTGATGTTGGCAAATGCTGTTCCCCACATGCCGCCGGCAATACTGTTGGTGGGTGTCATAGAGCCCACGTTGAATCTTGCGCCGGCCTTTGTCGAGGTCAGGTCGGCATCCTTGAAGTTGCCGTCGGCAGACTGTCCGAAGGTGTACTCGTCGGTACCTGTTTCGCAGGCATTCAGCCAGTAGCCGTTGCCGTAGAAGTAGCGCAGGTGAGCATAGAGTGACGTCAGACCACCCTCAATACCCTTCTTAGTGTTGAAGAACGAAGGGTCGAAAGAGCTGCGCGGCTGCTCGTCGAGCACGTCAGAGCAGGAGGTCACGGTTGTAGAGAGTCCACAGCACACCAAGCCCGCAGCCAGTATATATTTCATGCTTTTTGTCTTCATATTTCTGATTCTTTTTTGAATTGTCAATAATCGGTTGTCCTTTTAGTCAGTTAGAATGTTACGTTGACACCCAGCAGGAAGTTGCGGGTAGCCGGTGTGTTGTAGCCCACGATAGGCATTTTGTGCTTACCGGCGTATTCGCTGAACTGTACGGCTGTGTTTTCCGTAGCCCACGAGTTAGTCTCCGGGTCCAGTCCGCTCTCGTTGTTAAACGGCGAGAAGAGCACGAAGGGGTTCTGAATGGTTCCATAGACGCGCAGTCGGCTGATGCCCAGGTCCTTGATGGCCTTCAGGCTAGCAAAGTCGTAACCCAGCGTGATGGCTCGAATCTTCAGGTAACCGGCGTTGAAGTATCCGAGTGTGGTTCCGTACTTGGGGTTGTCGCCGCTCATGATGCCACCTGGTTTCGGATATTTGGCACCCGTGTTCTCTGGTGTCCAGTAGTCTACGTCGATGTTGTTGCGGCGTCCGTCGAGCATGTTCAGGTAACCGTTGGCAGAGTGGATGGCGCTAATCAGTTTGCCGCCAATCTGGAATGAGCCGATGACGGTGAAGTCGAAGTTCTTATAGGTGACGGTAGAGTTGAAACCACCCAGCAGGTCGGGCTCCATGTCCATAATCTGGCGGTCTTCGGCACCGATGGCGCGTGTAGGCATACCATTTTCGTCGTAGTCGCCGGTGTACTTCACCTTGATCATACCCAGGTTGCCACCGGGCTCCAGGATGTCCAGGTTGGTTTTTCCGTCAGGTCCGGTAACGATGTCTTCCTGATTCCACAGACCTTCCTTCTCGTAGTCGTAGATGACGTCGATGGGGTGGCCCACGAACCAGCGGTTAGCCTCGTCGCGGTCAGCTCCTGATGCCAGTTCCGTCAGTTTGTTGCGGTTGGCGTAGAGGTTGAGTCCTGCTTCCCAGTTCCAGCCGTTTTTGTTGTCGATGATGATGCCGTTCAAGCTCAGTTCGAAACCCTTGTTCTCCGTCTTACCGATGTTGCCGGTATAGCTGCTCACACCTGAAGAAGAGGGCATGGTGACATCGAGCAGGATGTCGCTGGTCTTCTGGATGTAGTACTCCAACGAACCGCTCAGGCGACCGTTGAACAGCGAGAAGTCCAGTCCGAAGTTCCAGGTCTTGGAGTACTCCCAGCCCAGTTCCTCGTTGGGAAGTCCGCTGACGTAGTAGCCTGCTTTATAGACGTCGCCGAAGTTATAGTTGCGGATGGCCAGCGTGCCGAGGGTAGAGTAGGGGCTGATGCTCTGGTTTGACGTCTCACCGTAGCCGATGCGCAGCTTCAGGTTGTCCAGCCAGGTCAGCTTCTCCATGAAGTTCTCGCGGGCAATGTTCCAACCCACAGAGACGGCGGGGTAGGTGTGCCACTGGTGACCCTTGGCCAGGCGTGAAGAACCGTCGGAGCGCAGGGCAGCAGAAATCATATACTTATTATCATAAGAGTACATCACACGACCCATCCACGACTTCAGGCCGCTCCGCCAGTAGTTGTAACCGTCCAGCAGCGACTCACCTGTAGCTGCTGCCAGGTTGTAGTACTGCATGTAGTCGGCAGGAATATCCTGGGCTCTGCCACCGCTCTGCTCGTAGGTGGTCTGCTCAGCTGAGTACATGGCCACTACGTTCAGGTGGTGCTTCTCGGCGAAGGTGCGGTCGTAGGTCAGCAGGTTCTCTACTGCCCAGTTGCGGGTCTGGTTCTCATAGACGGAACCACTGTTCACGGCGTTGGCGTCCTTATTGTTCACACCCGTACCGGTGAATCCGCCACTCTTCGACGAGCGGTAGTTCAGACCGATGTTGATGCGGTAGCTCAGTCCCTCAATCCACGGACATTTCAGCTCGGCAAACAGCGTGTTGTACGAACCGATACCCTTGTTTTCGTTCAGCCACACATCCTCCAGGCTCTCCACCAAGTCCTTGGTAATGACCGTCTGGTCGTCCTTCGGCATGGTGATGTAGCGCTTCAGGTTACCATTCTCGTCATAGGGGCTGGCCAGCGGGCTCATGGACAGCACGTTGTACATGCCGCTGATGCCCTTCGTCTTGCGATAGCTGTTGTTGGTCGACAGTCCCAGGTGGATGTACTTGCCCACCATCTGGTCGAAGTTACCACGCACCGATACGCGGTCGTAACCCTGTGTGGGCACTACGGCCTCGTCGTGGAAGTAGCCCGCGCCAAAGCTGTAGCTGCCGCCATTGGTTCCGCCGGCCACGCTGATGTCGTGGCTGTGGCTGACGCCCGTCTGATAGTATTTGTCCTGCCAGTCAGTGTCGGTATTGTCGTTTTCGTCCAGCGAGTTCTTATACTTATCGCCTGCGTCCTTGCGCAGCTGTGCAAACTGCGGCCCGCTCATCATGGGGTATTTGTGGAATACCGTCTTGAAGCTGACGTAGCCGTTGTAGCTCACCTTGGCCGGAGTGCCCTGCGAGCCCTTATTCGTGGTGATGATGATGACACCGTTGGCACCGCGGCTACCATAGATGGCCGTGGCTGAGGCATCCTTCAGAATGTCCATCGACTTGATGTCAGCGGGATTGATGTCCGACAGCTGACCCATGAAGGGTATACCGTCCAATACAATCAGCGGGTCGTTGCTGGCCGACAGCGAGCGCTGACCACGGATGCGAATCTGCATCTCGGCACCGGGCTGCGACGAGGTTTGCGTCATCAGCACGCCGGCTATGCGTCCTTGCAGAGCCTGGGCAGCGTTGGTAGCAGCTATCTGGTTCAGTTTCTCACCACCGATGTTGGCCACGGAACCGGTCACGGCCTCACGGCGCTGCGTGCCGTAACCGATGACCACCACTTCGTTTACCACGTGGCCGTCTTCCTTCAGCGTGACGTTCAGGTCGCTGCCGGCCTTCACCTCCTGGCTGGTGTAGCCTACGTACGAGATAACCAGCGTGGCTCCGGCTTTGACGTTCAGGCTGAACCTACCGTCCAGGTCGGTCACGGTACCGTTGGTGGTACCCTTCTCCACTACGGAGGCTCCAATCAGCGGACCTTGTGAGTCTGCCACCCGACCGGTAGCCTGCCTTGACTGCTGTACGGCAGCCACTCCGTCGGTGCCTGCCCATACTTGTTGCGTGCCGGCCATGCCAAATAGACAGCATGCGGCGCAGAAAGCTGTTTGCTTTACTTTAAAGATCATACAACAATTTTTTTAAATAGTTAATAGTAAATAGTTAAGTATTTCCCATCTTTACACAGGTGTGTGTTTTACACAGGTGTGTGTTTTACACGTATATGTGTGTTATTTTTCCGCTGCAAAATTACGTTTTTTTATCTTACGGAGCTTTGCTAAATGTAACTATTCCTTTTTTATCTGTATCTTAGCTACTATTTTGTCCTCAATTAGCGCTTTTTTTGTTACCTTTGCACGCCGTAAGACGTTTATGAAGTTGATATGAAACATTTGCAATTATTCAGCAGTGTGCTGCCTTTGGCTCTCTTGGCTGGTATCTGTATTTCTATCGGTTGTGTGGTTAATCTCAGAGTTGGCGGCGTTGCCGGTGCCGTGTTGTTCGCCTTTGGACTGACCACCGTGGTTTATTATGGCCTCAAGCTCTACACCGGTACTGCCGGCTTCATTAGGCGTCATGGCGACTGGGCTATGTTGGCCATGGTGTTGGTGGGCAATATAGTGGGCTGTCTGCTTTCGGCCTGCCTTATCAGCTATGCTCAACCAGACTGCATTGAACCTGCCTCCCAGATTCTCCTTGGCCGACTGGCAAAGGGCCCGTGGGCCTGCTTCCTGCTGGCCATCGGTTGCGGTTTCATCATGACCACTGCCGTTGAGTTTGCCCGCAAGGGAAAGATGCTGCCCCTCTTGTTGGGTGTGCCGGTCTTCATTCTCTGTGGTTTTGCCCACTCCATAGCCGACGCCTTCTATTTCCTCGTTTCTCCCGCTGAGCTATTGCTGCAGCCCTCAGTCCTCGTGGTCTATGTGGCTGAGGTATTGGGCAATTTCGTCGGCTGCAATCTCTATCGTTGGGTGCTCCTCTTCCATTTTGCTTCTGAAAATCAAGCGGCAGAATAATAGGAGCACTGGTTCGGAGTTTCTTTTGAAACTTGTAGTCTCCATAAAAAATAAAGGCATTTTCTTTTTGAATTGTCTTAGTTTCTTTGTACCTTTGTCCCTCGAACGCTGGCGGTGAGCCTCAGTGGAGGTTGCCGGCGTGACTTTTGTGGGTGAATAGATAGTTGTATCTATATTCTATAGAGGCTTTTCTCTAAATTTCCGACCAGAAATGTAACGAGCCTCGTGGAATCGGGATACACCTTAATGATAAGGTGTACCCGTTCCTTAATGTCTCGTTACAGGGTCTTTGGTCGGATACCTAGAGAGAGGGCATAGAGGGAACGTGGTACACTTTCTTTGTATCTGCACATGAATATCGTTTCACGCAAAAATCCGACCAATTATGAACGTAATGGACGATAAACAAGAGCGGCAGGTAGTTTCACGTAGGCGCGTGGCTGACCATGGCGAGGTATATACCGCCAAGAGGGAGGTCTGCGCGATGCTCGACTTGGTGAAGGAAGAGACAGAGCGTATTGACTCTCGATTCCTGGAACCTGCCTGCGACAATGGCAACTTCCTCGTAGAGATACTCAGAAGGAAGATGGAGGCGGTGCGACGGCAGTTTGCTCGCAACCGCTATGAATACGACCAGGCTTCGGCTGTGGCCGTCAGTTCGATGTATGGCGTTGAGCTGTTGCCCGATAATGTGGAGGAATGTCGCCAACGCCTGCTCACCCAATATCTGGAAACCTATCGGGAGCATCAGCATGTGGATGCTGCACCAGAACTGGAGCGTTGTATCCGTTTTCTGCTTCGAAAGAACATCCTCTGTGGCGATGCGCTCACCATGCTTCAGCAGAATGGGGAGCCCATTACATTTTGCGAATGGACGTTCATCGGCATCGGGGGCAAGGTGAAGCGGCGCGACTTCGAACTGGCAGAACTGCTGCGTAATGTGGAGTACGACAAGCCCAAGCCTGGCGAGGAGGGCCTGCTATTTGCAGATACAGGCGAACCGACCTTCGTACATCTGCCCAAACGGGAGTTCCCTATTGTTGACTACCTAAAACTGCCTGACTATGAATAACCGAATGAACTATAATCCCGATGTACTATCGTGTCTGGCTAACCTAAGCAACGACGAAGTGTTTACTCCGCCACAACTGGCCAACCAGATGCTCGACATGCTGCCGCAAGAGCTGTTCCAGAGTCCCGACACGCGGTTTCTTGATCCCTGCACGAAGAGTGGCGTCTTTCTGCGCGAGATTGCCAAGCGGCTAATTGCAGGGTTGGCAGATAAGATTCCCGACCAGCAAGAGCGCATCAACCATATTATGCACCATCAGCTCTATGGTATTGCCATCACACGGCTGACCTCCATGATGAGTCGTCGAAGCCTTTACTGTTCGAAAGATGCCAGCGGCAAGTACAGTATCTCGCAGTTCGACAATGAGGACGGCAACGTCCGCTATCGTGACATCCGCCACTCGTGGGTGCAAGGCAAGTGCCGGTATTGCGGAGCCAGCCAAGAGGTCTACGACCGCGGCAGCGATTTGGAATCCCATGCCTACGAGTTTATTCACACAGACAATCCTAATACATTATATAAAAATATGACTTTCGATGTAATTATCGGCAATCCGCCGTATCAGCTTGGCGATGGAGGAAATGCTGCAAGTGCAATGCCTCTTTATCATTTGTTTGTAGAACAGTCAAAAAGACTTCATCCTAAATATCTATTGATGATTATTCCTGCGAGATGGTATGCGGGCGGACGAGGCTTGGAAACATTTAGAGAGACGATGTTAAAAGATAAAAGGATTAAGCATTTAACTGATTATGCTGATAGTAGTGAGTGTTTTCCTGGGGTTAATATTGCTGGAGGTGTGTGCTATTTTTTGTGGGATTGTAATTATAATGGGAACTGCGAAGTTAGGAATATTACCAAGGGAAATGAATTTACAATAGAACGCAGCCTTTCAGAGTATCATGTATTTGTACGTTCTAATTTTGCAATTAAATTGATAAGGAAGATTCAGGAAAAAGACTTTAAAAGTTTGTCTTCAATTGTCTATTCTAGTAATCCTTTTGGCTTTCGCACTTATGTTAGGGGCGAGAGCATGGAATTCCCAGGGGCTACCAAACTGATAACAAGTGAAGGCATCGGCTATGTTAAACGACATGACATAACAAAATGTCAAGAAGCAATTGATAAATACAATGTGATTCTAACACGTGCAATGTCTGGGGGCAATAAACCTGGATCAGACGGAAAATATCAGATTATACCATCAACTATGCGTGTTATGCTTCCCAATGAAATATGTGCAGAAACATATATCTGCATAGGTGCTTTTGAGACTCAAGAAGAAGGATTGAATCTACATTCATATTTATCGACCATGTTCGCTCGATTTTTAATGTTACAGGCAATGACTGGAATTATGATTAATAAAGACGCATTTCAATTTGTCCCCCTCCAAGACTTCTCCAAGCCGTGGACGGACGAGGAACTCTATAAGAAGTACGGGCTGACGGACGAGGAAATCCAGTTCATCGAGTCGATGATTCGCCCGATGGAATAAGCAAAAGAAAACAGAATAATAACACAGGCGCTCTTTGACAAGTTTCTGATTGGAAAGTTTGGAAGTTTCGTGGAAAGTCGTTATCTTTGCATCGCAAAACATAAATATTGTAATGAATGGAGATAATTCTGAACGATTACCACAAGAAGGTGAATGCCGAAATGAGGAAGAGTATGGAAT
>CACWFV010000030.1 GCA_902760315.1 uncultured Bacteroidales bacterium
AAAACAAGAGGACTGTCAAGCATTGCCTGCTCAGCATTCCACTTGTCAGGTGTTTCTTGTACATCTTGATAATGAGCCAGTTCCTGGAGGAGTCGCTGTTTCTCTTGCTCTTTTGTCTTTTGGAACTCGTCAACATTGTGTTGAGAGAGTGTCATGTCATCCTGCAGCTTCTTGTACTGTCCGAGTAGTGCCACGTATTCTTGGTTGGCGGCCATCAATTCTGCCTTCTTACGACGCTGTTGCCTACGGATATATCGGAAACAGGCATAGGCAAGAAGACAGAAAGTAACCAGCGAAATTGCTATAATAATTTTATAGCGCTTCGCCTCTTGTGTCTTCTTTGCCGCTATGCGTTCGTGTTCCTCATAGTTATAGAGGGCTTGAGTACGCGTCAGCTCGTCAGCGGAATGTTGGAAACTGGCAGAGTCGTTGTACTGACAGTAGAGGGCAGCATACTTGGCAATAGAATCAGCATTCTCCCATTTTCCATAAAGGGACAACAAGCCGCTATATGCTGCAGTGATATCATCATGGTTTAGGTGAGAAGCATATAATTTGCGGTAATAATAGTTGGCAGAATCTAATTGCCCCATTTTTTCAAGACATGAGCCTTTGAAGTAATAGTAGATTTCCCTTCCTTTCTCAATATTGCCATAACTATCGAAATAGCCGGAATATCGCTCATACTCCAAAAGGGCATTATGCGCGTTAGCATAGTTTTTTCGTTGGATTTCGGCATCAGCTAAAGTGACATTATATGAAGATGCGATACTATTCAAACCATTACTCTTGCATAATAACTTCAACTCATTAATAATGGTAATGACTGAATCCATTTCATTCAGCATGTGATAGGGACCACATAATGAACCATAGAAGATGACGGCTGCCAATGTGTCTTTAGCCCTCCATGCATACTCAACAGCCTTGCGCTCAGCCTCTATCTCTAAGCGAGGGGCACGCTGACGATTAAACAGGTCAGCAATCTGCCCGTAGATGCGGCTAAGGCGACGATAGTCGCAATCGCTGGCAGTGGTGTCGGCATAGCTGACGGCGTCACGGTAGTAGCGCAGGGCCATGGGAGCGTTGTCCTGGTCGCGGTAGACACTGCCTCGCAGATAGTAGGCTGTCATGCGCTCGTTGGGAGTGCCCCACCAGTCGAGATAGTCGACGACGGCATCCATCGTCGTAATAGTGTCGAGGGGTATGTCATGACTGTTCAGGGAGTCGACACGCTGCAACTCCTGACGTACCTTGCTGCCCTGACAAGCGCAGAGCAGCAAGGGAATGAGGATGACAACCCATCGTATCACAGTTGCAAAGAATGTGCCTACTGTTTGTTGGCCTTCTTGCGCTGGTCGTGGTCAAGGATAATCTTGCGCATACGCATGGACTTGGGAGTCACCTCAACAAGTTCGTCCTCCTTGATGTATTCCAAACACTCCTCCAACGACATGATGACCTTCGGGATGATACGTGCCTTCTCGTCGGTACCTGACGCACGCACGTTGGTCAGTTGTTTGGCCTTGCAGACGTTGACAACCAGGTCGTTGTCATGCACGTGCTCGCCGACGACCTGGCCCATATAGACATCTTCACCGGGGTCGATAAAGAACTTACCGCGGTCTTGCAGCTTGTCAATGGCATAGGCAAAGGCGTTACCCGTCTCCAGGGCTATCATGCTACCGTTGACGCGACGCTCAATCTCGCCCTTGTACGGCTGATACTCCTTAAAGCGGTGTGCCATAATAGCCTCACCCTGACTGGCCGTCAGCACATTGGTGCGCAGACCAATGATGCCACGCGATGGTATGTCAAACTCGATGTTGGTACGGTCACCCTGTGCCTCCATGGAGGTCATCTCGCCCTTACGACGTGTCACCATGTCAATCATCTTCGAGGCAAACTCCTCAGGGACGTTGATGGTCAGTTCCTCAATAGGTTCGCACTTCTGGCCGTCGATTTCCTTATAGATAACCTGTGGCTGACCCACCTGCAGTTCATAGCCCTCACGACGCATAGTCTCGATGAGCACCGACAGGTGTAGCACGCCGCGGCCACTGACTACCCAGCGGTCGGTAGAGTCTTCGTAGGGAGCTACACGCAGCGCCAGGTTCTTTTCCAATTCTTTCTCCAGTCGGTCGTTGATGTGGCGTGAAGTGACAAACTTACCTTCCTTGCCAAAGAAAGGTGAGTCGTTAATGGTGAATAGCATCGACATGGTGGGTTCGTCGATAGCAATAGGTGGCAGGGGCTCCGGATTCTCGACATCACAGATGGTGTCGCCAATCTCGAAACGCTCCAAACCGATGACGGCACAGATGTCGCCACACTCTACCTGGTCTATGCGCTGGTGGCCCATGCCGTCGAAGGTGTGCAACTCTTTGATTTTGGTCTTCTCCATCGAACCGTCACGATGGGCTATCGTAACCTGCTGACCGTCTTTCAGCGTGCCACGGTGTACGCGTCCCACGGCAATACGGCCGGTATAGCTGCTGTAGTCCAAACTGGTAATGAGCATCTGCGGCGTACCCTCCAGCTGCTGAGGTGCAGGGATGACCTCGATAATCTTGTCTAGCAGATAGGTGATGTCGTTGGTGGGCTTGTTATAGTCCTCACCCATCCAGCCATTCTTGGCCGAGCCATAGACTACGGGGAAGTCCAGCTGGTCCTCGGTGGCGTTGAGCGAGAACATCAGGTCGAACACCATCTCATAGACCTCCTCAGGACGGCAGTTGGGCTTGTCGACCTTGTTGACTACGACAATAGGCTTCAGTCCTATCTGCAGAGCTTTCTGCAGCACGAAGCGCGTCTGCGGCATGGGGCCCTCGAAGGCGTCTACCAGCAGCAGACAGCCATCGGCCATGTTCAGCACGCGCTCCACCTCACCACCGAAGTCGGAGTGTCCCGGTGTGTCAATGATATTTATCTTTGTTCCTTTCCAGTTGATACTCACATTTTTAGAAAGAATGGTGATGCCTCGCTCCCGCTCCAGGTCGTTAGCGTCCAACACTTGGCTCGACAGGTCCTGTCCCTCACGGAACAGGTTACCGGCCAGCATCATCTTGTCCACGAGCGTCGTCTTGCCGTGGTCTACGTGCGCAATAATCGCAATATTTCTGATATCCTGCATAGTAAATTACGTAATTTCGGGTGCAAAGGTACACATTTTTTCTTAAATATTTGTTAGTTTTGCAGAAAAGTTGTACCTTTGCAGCCGCATTTGACGATGTACCCCACCGAGTGATGATGGTGGCAGGCATCTGAAGGATGTAGTTATTAACAATTTAATCATCAAAACAACATGTATTTAGATCAAGCAAAGAAGGCTGAGATTTTCGGCCAGTATGGTAAGAATGCCCAGGACACGGGTTCTGTTGAGAGCCAGGTAGCTCTGTTCACCTATCGTATTCAGCACCTCACCGAGCACCTGAAGAAGAACCACAAGGACTTCGGTACAGCTCGCGCACTGACCAAGCTCGTTGGTCGCCGTCGTAAGTTGCTGAAGTACCTCTACAACAAGGACATCAACCGCTATCGTGAACTCATCAAGGCTCTCGGCCTGCGTAAGTAATACGACGTCGGAAAGAGAAACAATCATAAAGCCCTGCACCTTGCGGTGCAGGGCTTTGTTGTATGTATAGAGGTGTCTACTGCACCGTGATGTTCACATTCTTCTTGGTGATGTTCTCGCAGTTGGTGAAGACGGCGTCCTTCTTGGCCAGGATGGTGATGTTCTGAAGTTTAATGCCGTTGATGGGCATTTCGGGAAGTCCATTGAACTCCATGGCACGTCCGGCACCGTTGCAGACGACGTTCTTGATGTCGATATTGCGGAAGATGGGGGTCTCTTCGGTGACGGGCTGCTTGGTGACGTTGTCAGGATTGTCACCGTCGGCCAGCATCTCGGCCACCGACTTGCCACCATAATACATATTAAAGGTGATAGCGTCGGTCTTGATGTCGGTCATGGAGATGTTCTTGATGAAGATGTTCTCCACGATGCCGCCACGCCCACGGGTGGACTTGAAACGAAGCCCCACGTCGGTACCCAGGAACTGGCACTGCTCAACCATGATGTTTTTGACGCCGCCACTCATCTCGGAACCAACCACAAAACCGCCGTGACCGGCAAAGACGGTACAGCCCTTGACGACGACATTCTCGCACGGTATGCCACGACGCCTGCCGTCAGCATCCTTGCCACTCTTGATGCAGATGCCGTCGTCGCCGGCATCAAAGCGGGAATTGATGATGAGTGCGTTCTTGCACGACTCCAAATCCAGGGCATCGCCATTCTGGGCATAGCTGGGATTGCGCACCAGTACGTCCTCGATGATGACATTCTCGCACATCAGCGGATGGAGGTTCCAAGCGGGGGAGTTCTGGAAGATGACACCTTTCAGTCGTACGTTCTTACAATTGACCAGCGACACCATCACGGGGCGCACAAAACGCTTGATGGCTTGCCACTCGGCCTCGGTCTGGGCGTTGGGCACATTCATGTTGGCACCCTGCTCGCCCTTGGCATAGCCTGCTGAGGGCACCCAATAGCCGGGTTTCATCTCTTGACTGCCGGGAATGGCGAGCAACTCCTTCCAGTGACTGGCCGTCACCTTACTCTTTTTAACAGGACGCCAGTACTGGCCGTTGCCATCGATGACGCCCTTGCCGGTGATGGCTATGTTGGTGGCACCGTTGGCACTCAGTGGCGACTGGCAACGACGGGTGTCGAGTCCTTCAAAGGAGGTCTCGATGATGGGATAGAGCGACTCGTCGGCGGCAAACAGGATGACAGCTCCTGCCTGCAAGTGCAACTCAATGTTGCTCTTCAACACAATGGGACCGGTGTGCCACACTCCCTGGGGCACTACCAGACGGCCGCCACCCCTTTGGCTCAGCGCACTGACAGCCTTGGCAAAGGCGTCGGTGTTGAGGGCAATACCGTCACCCACGCCACCGAAGTCCTTCACGTTGACTTCGTATTCGGGAATCACAGGTGCCTGCACCTCAGCCATCTGGAACGGCAGTTTCTCAGTGTACTTCTTGTAGGGGTTGTCGCCCTGACCTGCGGCAAGAGTCGTGCCCGCCACGAGACAGGTTACAAGGGTTACGATTAGTTTCTTCATAAGCAGTTTGTTTTGATTATAGATTAGTACATATCTTGTCACACACAGATGAGTTGATTTCTTGTAACGGACGCATCACGAAGTCGCGTTCGCACATCAGCGGATGAGGTATCTTCAAGTCAGGCTCGTCGACGATCAGGTCGTCATACAGCAGGATATCTATGTCGATGGTTCTGTCGGCATATCCTCCGTCGGTGCTTTTCTTGCTGCGCCCCATGTCACGTTCTATCTGCTGGGTCAGCAGCAACACCTCGCGCGGTGTATGTTCGGTCTCGCAACAGATGACGGCATTCAGGAAACTGTTGGCCGACTGAAAGCCCCAAGGTGCGGTCTCCAGGAATGACGACTGCCGCACTACCCTACCCACACGCTCGTCAACAAGCCGTATGGCCTTGTTCAAGTGAGCGGTCTTGTCGCCAAGATTAGTTCCTAAGCCCAGGTAGATCGTATGCAAGGGCTTGGTGTCCCCTCTCAGCCGAGAGGGGACAGAGGTTGGCGTATTAGTCATCTACTATCAGCATAGCGTCACCGTAGCAACCGAACTGATAGCCATTCTCAACGGCCATGTCGTAGGCCTTCATCACCAGGTCGTAGCCACCAAAGGCTGCCGTGGCCATCACCATGGTCGACTCTGAGTGGTAGAAGTTGGTAATCATGGCGTCGGCCAGTCCGAAGTCGTAGGGCGGGAAGATGAACTTGTTGGTCCAGCCGTTAAACTCCTTCAGCATGCCGTCGGTGCCGGCAGCGGTCTCTGTGGCACGCACGGTGCTGATGCCGACAGCACAGACGTGATGGCCCTCGGCCTTGGCTTTGTTCACCGTTTCGCAGGCTTCCTGTGTCACCATCATCTGCTCGGAACTCATCTTGTGCTTGGTCAAGTCTTCCACTTCAATGGGGTCAAAGCAACCCAGTCCGCAGTGCACGGTGACGTAGGCAAACTCTATGCCGCGTATCTCCATACGCTTCATCAGTTCACGGCTGAAGTGCAGGCCTGACGCAGGTGCGGTGACAGCACCCTCGTGCTTGGCATAGATGGTCTGGAAGTTTTCCATGTCGTCGGGTGTCGCAGGGCGCTTGTCGACAATATATCGTGGCAGCGGAGCGGAGCCCAGGGCAAACAGCTCGCGCTTGAACTCGTCGTGCGGACAGTCGTAGAGGAAGCGCAGCGTACGACCACGGCTGGTGGTGTTGTCAATGACCTCAGCCACCATGGGTCCTTCTTCGTCGAAGAAGAGCTTATTGCCGATACGGATTTTACGGGCGGGCTCCACCAGCACGTCCCACAGGCGCAACTCCTCGTTCAGCTCGCGCAGTAGGAAGACCTCAATTTTGGCATCAGTCTTCTCCTTGGTACCGAACAGGCGGGCAGGAAACACCTTCGTATCGTTAAACACAAAGACGTCACCCTCGTCGAAGTAGTCGATGACGTTCTTGAAGGTCAGAAATTCGGTGGTGTCCTGGCCGTCGGCATCCTTCACAAACATGTCGACACGTTCACTCTTGCGATGTACTACCATCAGGCGGCACTCGTCGCGATGATACACTTTCTCCACGGTGCCGTCGTCGTTCTTAAAGACACGGTGGGGAGGCTCCAGTGCCACCTGGTCCTCAGGCAACTTAAATCTGAATTGCGATAACTTCATATCTATTTCGTTGTTTTTGTTAATTCGGTGTTCCGATATTACGGTATTCCGGTATTACGGTATTCCGGCATTCCGATGTTCCGGCATTCCGGCATTCCGGTATTCCGCTTTTCCGTTAGTCCCCCTGCTCCAGCGTCTGCTGCTCCAGCCACTGAGGGAAGTCGTCGATGCTGATGCAGTCGTTAATACTGACACCACCCAGACGGGTACGGCAGAGCGCCGTCAGGTAGGCACCGCTGTTGAGCGCTTTACCAATGTCGCGCGCCAGCGAGCGGATATAGGTACCTTTGCCACACTGCACACGGATGCTCATCTGCATCTTCTCCAGATCAAAGTCGGTAAGTTCGATATCGTCGATATGCACCGTCTTGGCTGCCAGCGCAACTTCCTTGCCTTTGCGCATGAGGTCGTAGGCACGGTCGCCGCCAATCTTGCAGGCGGAATATTCGGGTGGCACCTGCTGGATGTCGCCAACAAAACCGGCAAGTACCTGACGAATCAGCGCTTCGGTAATGTGCTCAGTCGGATAGGTAGCGTCCACCTCGTGCTCCATGTCGTAACTGGGCGTGGTGGCTCCCAACTGCAGGGTGGCGGTGTACTCCTTGTCGTGCAACTGCAGGCGTTCTATCTCCTTGGTCTTCTTGCCCGTACAGAGTATCAACACGCCTGTCGCCAGAGGGTCCAGCGTACCGGCATGGCCTATCTTCACCCGGCGCACACCTATCTTTCTCGATACGCGGGTGCGCACAAAGGCCAGGGCACCAAACGAGGTCATGCGGTAGGGCTTGTTGATATATATGTATTCGCCTGCTGTGAAATTCATACTTATAGTGAACAGAATATGGTGATGACACCCACGATGGCACAATAGACGCCAAAGTAGATGAGTTTGCCACGCTTCACGATGTTTATCATCCATTTGCAGGCCAGACAGCCGGAGAGGAAGGCGGCCACGAAGCCAATAGCCAGGGGCAGGGCTTCAATGCTGCCCATAACATTCTCGCCCTTGGTCATCTTGAGCACGTCAAGCAGGGCCTCGCCCAGAATGGGGGGTATCACCATCAGAAACGAGAACTGTGCCAGCGATTCTTTCTTGTTGCCCAGCAGCAAACCGGTAGCAATGGTGCTACCTGAGCGCGACACGCCGGGCAGTACGGCCACAGCCTGAGCCAGTCCGATGATGAAGGCATCCTTCATGGAGATATGCTCCTTGGGGCGGGGCTTGGCGTAATAGGAGAAGATGAGCAGTGAGGCAGTGACCAGCAGACAACAGCCCACGACGAACAGACCGGAACCGAAGACGGCCTCAACCTGGTCTTTGAAGAACAGGCCGACAATGCCTACGGGTATCATCGACACTACGATGTTCAGCACATACTTTGTCTCTGCGTTCATCTCGCACTTAAACAAACCCTTCAATATCCAGTCTATCTCGCTCCACAGCACCACCAGCGTAGACAGTACCGTAGCGACATGGACGGCCACGGTGAACATGAGGTTTTCCTCGCCGCTCTCCATGCCAAACAGCGCCTGACCAATGGCCAGGTGGCCGCTGCTGCTGACGGGCAGATACTCCGTCAGACCTTGTATGATACCCAGTATCAATGCTTCAAACCATTCCATAGCTTTCTCCGTTTCTTAATTCTTCGGACGGCGCACCACAGCGTAAATCATTGACACAAAACCTGCCAAGCAGACCAGCGGTGCCACCTTGATGCGGCGGGCACTGAAGATGTCGGGGTCATAAGCTGACTCCGTCGAACCACTGCCGCTCATCAGCAGGAAGCCCACTACCACCACTGCCATGCCAATGGCCAGGAGCAAGTAGTTTACTTTATCAAATGCGAAATCTTTCTTTTCCATATTCTGATTACTCTGATTATTCCGATTACTCCGATTAAATCTTATACAGTTCTCTGGCCTTCATGCGCAGGAACTTGTTGACGGCCAGCCATGCGCAGAGTGCCGTGATGATGATGCCAAACAGCAGGACGGCAGCACCAGTCAGCACCAGCACTTCCCACGTCACGATGTCCAGAATGCCGGGTTGGGTGAGATAGAGTCCGTAGACACCGGCTCCCAAAACAGCACAGGCAAGAATGGCAGCAACAACGCCCACTCCCACGGCCTGGCGCAGGAAGGGACGGCGGATGAAGCCCCACGAGGCACCCACCAGTTTCATGGTGTGAATGACGAAACGGTTGGCATAGACACTCAACCGTACCGTATTGCTGATCAGCGAGAACGACACGAAGGTAAGCAGCAGAGCCAGCACCAGCAGTACAAGGCTGATGCGGCTGATGTTCCTGTTCACCTGGTTCATCAGGTCTTCCATATAGGCCAGGTCGCTCACGCGGCTATCCTTCTTCAATTCCTTGGCAATCCACTTCAGCGAGTCCTTGCAGGCATAGTCGGCTTTCAACTTGATTTCCAGTGTGGCAGGGAAGGGGTTGAAGCCCAGAAATTCCGAGGGGTCGCTACCCAGTTCTCTGACCTGCTCGCGCTTGGCCTGTTCCTTGCTGATATAGTCTATGCTGTGAGAATAGGGGCGGTGGTACAAGTCGCGGCAGAGCCGATGGGCATCATTGGTCGACACGGAGTCTTTCAGCATGACGGTAACCGTCAGGTTTTCCTTCATGTGGGCCGACAGGTTGCGTGCCGATAAGACGAAAAACACCACCATGCCCAACAACAGCAGCACCATGGTAGTACTTATACATAAAGTAACAACCTGCAAACCTCTGCGGCTGCGGGCTTTCTTACGATTCTTACTCATAACTTTTTAGACGTAATACACCTAATTTCGTGCAAAGGTACGAATAAGCGGCCACAAAACCAAAAAAAAATGCAGGTATTTTCCGTCTGCCACCACTTTCCGTCAGCTTTTGAGCCAGGACTCCATCGAGTTCAGACAAAAAGAGGTTTTCAAAAAAAACGTTTCACCTTTCACACCTGCCACCGAAATGCCCTGCAGATAGGGGTTCGCGGGCGTTTCCCGCGGGCGCGGGGAGCTGCGGACGTTTCACATTGCTTTCACACCTGGGTGGCTAACGGCTGAAAACAGTTGTCTGATGCTTGGTGAAAGCACCGTGAAACGTGTGTGAAACGTTCCAGATGGGCTGAACACCCCCGGAAGTCCTTTGTATACGGCTTTTCTGGGACTGCTGTGAAGGTGAAAGCATTTTTTTGAAAAGCGCTCGCGCGCGACACGCGCACGCGCGTTCATTATTAAACGCAATCTGCAAACTCCCATGGCGTGGGAGAAAACTCCCAGACTGTGGGAGAAAACTCCCAAGCTGTGGGAGAAAAGTCCCACGGCTTGGGATTTCTGTGGGACTGTTGTTGTCAAAAAACATTATTTCGAAACTTCCAAACAAAAGGAACAGAAAAACGGGAGGCGTGCCTTGCGGCATGCCTCCCGAATAATTGTTATTCAGTTCAAATCTATTTGATTACCTTGGCAAAAGATGCACGTCTTACGCCAAACTGAGAAATCTTCTTATTCTTTAATCTTGCTCCTGCTGATTCCTGCCCAGAACCAGTACCATATTTGAACGAGAATTGATCATAGTCGTAAGTCTGTGCCTCTCCACCACCGAAGCCAACAATCATCACTGTTAAGTCGCCATTTAAGTTGCATGGCAATGAATAAACGCCACTTTTAGTTACCGTCGTTGTTTCAAGTGTACCAGTGATAATGCCCATCAACATTTCATTAGAGGGAGCACCTTCGGCAACAAGAATCTTAGCTTCATCGAGGTCACTGCCAACTTCCACGTCAATCTGTACGAACGGCTCGTTGTCAGCATTGATAAATGCACCAAGATACTCTACAGAAACATCATAGTCGAGAGGTTCATTGCCTGGGAAGTAGAACTCAATCACACCATCATATTGGGTATTGTTCCAACCACCAAGGCCTTCCATATAGTAATATGGTGCAAGCTGAATTTTGGCAGGCAGGCCATTTTCCTGATACTCCACTACTTTGTTGAACAGCCACTTATCTTCACTTCTCAAGCTAGTGAACTCAGCAGGGTGATCAATTTCGACATTCACACCATAATCAGGAATAATCATTCCAGTGAAATAGATGGGGAAATAGATAAGGTCATCTTGAGTGATTGTCACACCTCCATGTTCCTCACCCTTCTGCATAATATCGAAATACAAATAAGGATCCATCTCACCTTCCATCACGAAGTCTTCACCACCGTCAAAGTCAGCATAAGGCTTAACCAGACGGAAGCTATTCGGATTCTGTTCACACTGCTGTACCTCAACAGATCCTGTATAACCAGCCCAATTATCAACGTATGTACCCATACCCAGTGACTTATAAGTCAGAGGCATACCTACCTTCAGTGTAATAGAAGCTATACCATAAGGTGTAGCCATCGTTGGATCAATAGACAGTGTCAGTGTCTTGAAGTCATTATACTCGAACTTAGTGGGATCCAAGCCAATCTCGATGTTTGCCTGATCCTCACCAGCCGCAAATGAAACACTGGCAGGAACAGTAAAGAGACCATCAGCATCTTCTTTGGTGATGTTAACGGTTACTGCCTCACCTTTGTTTGCACGACTAACAGGTACAGAGAATTTCGTATCGCTGAATGTCAGGTTCACTGTATTAGCCAAATCATTCGCAAAATATACCTGCGCACCAGAGGCAACAGCGGGCTGATAGTTCTCGTCCTTCTCAGAATCGCAAGAAGCGAAACCAAGAACAACAGTCAGCAAAGCCAGACTATACTTAAATATATTTTTCATATTTCTAACTGTTTTATCTTGTTATTATAAAGCAATGTCAGCATCCTCCACAGCGGTGGGAACAGGCGCATTCTTATTGTTGTCAGCGTCGGTCAAGGCAGAGTTACCGGTAATCTCGGTCTGGGGCAGACGCCACAGCAAGTTAGGATCGTTGGCGTCAATCTTGAGTACGCAGTTGGGCTCATAGCCAGCGCCACGACGGTCGATGCCTTTGTTCAGACGCATCAGGTCGAACCAGATGCGGCCCTCACCCCACAGTTCGATGCGCTTCTGGCGGTAAACCTCAGCCTGTACGTCACCCGTGCAAGTGTAAGCGGGGTCACGATAGCTGCGAATGAACTGCTCCAGCGTAGTTTTGCCGTCCTTGCCATCCATGGCCTGAGCCTCGGCCAGGATGAGATACATCTCTTCCACACGCATCAAGGGGATGTCGTTGGCGTTGATGTCGTTGTTCAGGACGTTCTGATAAGGGGCAAACTTACAACTCAGGTAAGGAGTAGCGACGATGCCGGCAGCCTTCTGTTTGTCTGTCGCCTTGAAAGTAGCCTGCAGGTAGGCATTCCACTCGTCACTGATGTTGGCACAGATGCCCTTGTCATTGCTCCACCAGCCCTTACGGATGTCGGTGTCGGGAATGCTGTTCCAAAGCTTCTTGGAAATCTTGCGGCCACCGCTGTACTGGCCATAGCCATAGTTGAGCGTACCGCAGTGTGAAATCCAGTTGACGATACCAGAGCTGACGACGTCATCGGTCTCGGCGATATAGATACCCCACATCCAGTTGGGCTCATTAGCATTCATGAAAGTAGGGGCACTCACCTCAGCAATGGTGGCAGGACGGGCGTCGGTGTTATCGATGGCAGCCTGTGCATCGGCGGCAGCAGCAGACCAGTTCTGCATAGCCAGGTTCATACGGGCACGCAGACCGTAGGCCACAGCCAGGTCGATGTAGCGGCGGTCAGGACGCTTCTGGCCGGCCTGCTGTGACTTGGTGAGCACCTCGATAGCCTTAGTCAGATCGGCATTGACCTGTGCATAGACAGCCTCAACAGTGGCACGAGGGGCACCTTCGGTAGCAGCCTGCTCCGAGTTCTGGTCAGTAATCAGCGGTACACAGGGAGCATTCTCATGGCCCTTATAGTTGAACTGATAGAGCTGAGCCAGCTCCAGGTAGCAGAAGCCACGGGCAGCCAGGGCCTGACCCAGGTAGTACTGAGTCAAGGGATCCTCAGAGTCAGCTGACAGCGAACCAAGCACGGTGTTGGCACTGAAGATAATCTTATAATAGTCGTTCCAGACAATCTGGCTCTCACGACTGGTATAGACACGGTCGTCGTAGGTCAGGCTGTTGCCGGCCCAGTTGTAACCATTGTCGCCACTTACCACGTCCTCAGTATTGGCGTCGGTGAACATCATGATGCTGCTGTAGCCGAAGTCGTTGTGACGGCTGCCAATAGCATCGTAGTTAGGCATGTAGACGTTGAACTGTGAAAAGATACCACGCACACCAGCCTCAGCACGCTCAGGCTTGGCAGTACCGATTTCCACCTTCTGGTCTTCAGTCAGCGTAGCTCCCTCAGGGGCGGTATCCATGTCCTCACAAGCAGTGAAGGCAGACGTAGCCAATGCTGCGAACAAGAAATATTTCAGTTTCATATTATTGTTTCCTTTAATTGTTAACATGTAAAATTAGAAGCTTACACTGATACCACCTGAAATAGAACGCAGCTGAGTGTAGGTGTAGGGGATGGATGATACGAAGCCCATACGGGGGTCGAGGCCCTTACGCTTAGCAAACAGAGCGAGGTTGTCACCAGAGAAGTAAACACGGACGCTGCCCAGGCCAATCTTCTTCACCAGGTTCTTCGGCAGTGTATAACCGAAGGTGACGTTGTTGATAGACAGATAGCTGGCGTTGGTCAGGAAGCGAGTAGAAGCATAACCGGTATAGCGGTCACCTGCATTCAGACGAGGAACATCAGTGTGAGTGTTGGTAGGAGTCCAAGCGTCGAGGATGTCCTTGTGCCATGCGCCACCGGCGTCATTCGATGCCGAAGCGTGCATCAGGTACATGTAACCATAGTCGAGCACCTGGCCGCCAATCTGGTAAGAGAACTGGATGCTGGCATCGAAACCATAGGCTGTGGCTGACAGGCCGAAACCACCATAGCAGTCGGGCAGCAGGTCGTCGGTAGCGACACGGTTCTCAGTAAGTGAGGCAACGTTGTAGTCATTACTGGTCTTACGTCCCAGCAAATTACGGTTCTTCTCGCCAATGAAATTTTCTACGTCATCATGGGCAATCTTCTTGCCATCGGCATCGTACCATACTTCGTAGTCTTTACCATTGATGGTCTCCATCTCGTAGTCGTTGACCCAGTAGAGGGCCTCGCCGGTCTTCTCATCCACACCAGCCCACTCAGGCAGATAGAGGCGATACATGCTGTGACCCTCCTCGTAGATGCGAGAACCGTCAATCCACTTACCTTTCAGGTCGGAATGCAACTCGTCAATTTTGTTAGAGAGGAAGGTTGCATTGCCATTGATGGTCAGCGAGTAGTCGCGATGCTTCAAGATGTCGTAAGAGAGGTCGATTTCCAGACCACGGTTAGTCATGGTACCTACGTTCATAGGAATCTGAGAGTAACCCAGTGAACCTGCTACGGGCTTGAAGTAGAGCATGTCTTTCTGCTGACGTCCGAAGTACTCGATGGTACCGTTCAGTCGGTTGTTCAGCATGGCAAAGTCAAGACCGATGTTGTAAGAGACGGACTTCTCCCAGGTCAGGTCTTTGTTACCCTTGTAGGCCAGCGTACCATCAGAGAAACCAGAGGCATCACCAGTCATGGTGTACTGGTCGGTATAGGCATAGTACAAGTAGCGGTATTTATCAGTGTCACGGCCCAGGTTGTCGTTACCCTGCTGACCGTAGCTGGCTTTCAGCTTCAAGTTGTTCAGCCAACTCTTGGTGCCTTCCATGAACTTCTCCTTGCTGATGACCCATGCCAGCGAACCGCTCCAGAATCCGCCCCAACGGTTGTCGGGATGGAAACAGGACGAAGCGTCGCGACGATAGCTGAGGGCTGCGATGTATTTGTCATCATAGCTGTAATTGATACGGCCGAAGATACCCTTGGTGGCATAGTCCAGCTGATAACCAGAATTGTTCTTCTGGTTAACGGCATTGTCCAACCAGTAGCTCTCAGGATTGTACAGCTTGGTAGCACCACCATAGAGGTAGCGGTAATTCCACTGGTACCCCTCGTATCCTAATGTAAAGTCGAAGTTGTGGACATCAGCAAACTTGGTGGTATAGTTAGCCAGGAACTGGGTGGTGAAGCCAGTAGTACGCATGTGGCGCTGGTAGGCACCACCCTCTAAGCTGGCAAACTGGCCCATATAGGCATTCTGTAGCTCGTCATAGTTAGTATTGTCCTGGTTATAACCCAGACGTGCGGTCAGAGTAAGACCTTCCAGAGGCTTAAACTCCGCAAACCAGGTACTGTTCAGGATATCCATGGTATAGATAGACTGGTCGTACTGCATCTGACCAGCGGGGTTAGAGATAGACATGTATGAACGGTCTCTGCCTGCTTCGCCAGAACCATAGTCGTAGACGGCGCGGTCACCATTGTACATGATGTTGCCATTGGCATCGCGGACATAAAGAGGATAGATAGGTGCAATACCGTAAGCCATACGGAAGGCGTTGCCGGAAGAGTTAAACTGTTCATCGGTCTGCTCTGTAGGATAGAAACTCTTAGAGTGTGTCAAACCGATGTTGGCACCCAACTTCAACCACTTGTTGACCTTGAACTCGTCACGTACACGGACAGAAGAACGTCTGAACTTTGAACCGCTGACGATACCGCCATCCTCTAGGAAGCTGTAGCTAACGTAGTAGTTGTTGTTATCAGTAGCGCCTGACACACTGACTTCATACTCCTGACGGAGGGCCTTCTTGATGATTTCGTCCTCCCAGTTATCGGGGGTGAAGTAATATGTGCCGTCAGAATAGCCTAACGTGGCGTTAGGATTCAGCTTACCATCAGTACCAAACATGAACTGACCCTCGGGAACGGTATAAATCTGATAACCGTTACCACCACCGGTATTGGTGACGATGGTGTTGTTAGCATAGCGCTGGGCGGTCAGGGCGTCGTAGTTCAAGTTGTTGGTAGCATAATTGTAGATAGAGGCATATTCCAACTCCAGATACTGAGCAGGATTCTTGATGACATCATATGTACTGACGCCACGGCTGTTCTGACCCCAACGGGCATTGAAGTTAACTGTGGGCTTGCCCAGCGTACCCTTCTTGGTAGTCACCATAATGATACCATTAGCACCACGGGCACCATAGAGAGAAGTAGAAGCGGCATCCTTCAACACAGTAATATCGGCGATATCGCTGGAAGGAATTGAGCTCAGGTCACCATCAAAGGGTACACCGTCAACAACGTAGAGCGGAGCATTGCTACCATTAATGGAGCTGACGCCACGCACACGAATCTTAGCGGAAGTACCAGGCTGGCCATTGCTGCTCAACACCTGCACGCCAGCAACCTGACCACTCAGGGCACGGGTGAGGTCGCTGACCTGTAACTTCTCAATCTTGTCTGCCTTCATGGTGCCGGCAGAACCGGTAAACGTTCCTTTCTTGGCTGTACCATAGGCTACGACAATTACCTCGTCAAGAGCCTTCTGGTCACTGGTCAGCATGATACGCATATTAGGACGTGCGCTGACCTCAATGGGTTCCATACCTACATAAGTAATACGCAGGGTAGACTTGCCGGCAGGTACCGTCAGCGAGAACTTACCTTCTGCGTCGGTAACAGTACCGGTCTGTGTTCCTACTACAAGTACAGTAGCACCGACAACAGGCTGTCCGTCTTCCTGAGAAGTAACGGTACCATTAACCTTCGTTTGTGAAAATGCTGCTCCTACTACGAGGAAAAGCATTGTCAACAACATTGTTAATCTTCTTTTCATAAACACTCTCAAATTAATTATATTAATTAGTTATAACAATTGCATGATTAACCGTTAACAGCTTATAATTGCCTAAAAATTGGCTGCAAAGATACTACTTAAATTTGTTAAAACCAAATAAAATTATAAAAAAAACATCTTTTTGCTTCATCTGTTGACATAAATTCAGTTAACTGTAAGCAAAGTATGCTTTTTTCTGCCAAAGTGTAACAAACAGCAGTTCATGCGACGTTGGCATAAACATGCAGAAACACAAAATGGCAACTGACGACCCGACAGAAGGTTACAAAAAGCAATAAAACAGGCCCGGAAAAGTCTCATTTAGTTAAAAAAAGGGGGTAATATATATATTTTTTAAAATAATATTTGTTTAAATAATGCAAAATTATTACCTTTGCAACTTGCGAGTATTGTGCACTGTAGTCTGTAGAAAGACCATAAACAACGATTACTCCGTGTGAATTATAATAAGGTACGCGAACATAATATAATAATTAAATAATAAGAGTATCAAAATTATCTATGAAGAAAAGACTGACAATGTTTCTCACCTGTCTCTTCATGAGTCTGGGCATAGCGATTGCCCAGCAGAAGATAACGGGTACTGTCTTTGAGGACAACGGCGAGCCATGTATTGGCGCCACCGTTATGATTCAAGGCTCTAAACAGGGAACAAAGACCGACCTTGATGGCCACTTCACCATCAATGTGCCAGCAGGCAAGAAGCTTGTGATAAGCTATGTCGGTATGATTACACAGACCGTAAAAGCTAAAGACGGCATGAAGGTCACGTTGCAGGCCGACGCTACCCAGCTGCAGGAGGTTGTTGCCGTGGGTATGATGAAGCAGGACAAGCGCCTGTTCACCGGTGCCTCGTCAAAAATCGACGCTGAGAAGGCTAAGCTGGCAGGTATGGCCGACGTCAGCCGCTCGCTGGAAGGTCGTGTGGCAGGTGTTCAGGTAACAAACGTATCGGGCACTTTCGGTGCGTCACCGAAGATCCGTGTCCGTGGTGCCACGTCCATCTACGGTAACTCTAAACCGCTGTGGGTGATTGATGGCGTCATCTATGAAGACAATGTAGACGTCAGTGCCGACGAGTTGGCGTCAGGCGACGCCAAGACGCTGATTTCCAGCGCCGTTGCCGGACTGAACTCTGACGATATCGAGTCGTTCACCGTGCTGAAGGACGGTTCCGCCACCTCTATCTATGGTGCCCGTGCCATGGCCGGCGTGATTGTCATCACCACCAAGCGTGGTGCCAAGGGTCGTGCCTCGGTCAACTATACTGGTGAGTTCACTACCCGTCTGAAGCCCAGCTACCGCGACTACAACATCATGAACTCGCAGGAGATCATGGGTGTCTATAAGGAAATGGCCAACAAGGGTTGGCTGTCACTGGAGAACCTGGCCAATGCCGAGGACACTGGTGTCTATGGATATATGTACCAGCAGTTGCGCAAGTACGACCCCATTACCGGCACCTTCGGCCTGGAGAATACCGAGGCTGCCCGCAACCGCTACTTGCAGGAGGCTGAGATGCGCAACACCGACTGGTTCGACCTGCTGTTCTCCAACAGCGTGCAGCAGAACCACTCTGTCAGCATCTCTGGCGGTACGGAGAAGTCGCAGAGCTACTTCTCGATGTCGCTGATGAACGACCCCGGCCAGTATGTCAGCGCCTCGAAGGTGAAGCGTTTCACCTTCAACGGCAACACCTCTTACGACATTCTGAAGAACCTGACGGCACGTCTGGCCGCCCAGGGCAGTTTCCGTGAGCAGGAGGCTCCGGGTTCGCTGAACCAGAGTGTCGACGTGGTAACTGGTGAGGTAAAGCGCGACTTCGACATCAACCCGTTCAGCTTTGCCATGAACACCAGCCGCTGTCTGGACCCCAACACCAACTATACCCGCTTCTACTCGCCGTTCAACATCTTCGACGAGTTGAAGAACAACTACAACGACATCGACGTCAACGAGCTGATGTTCCGTGCCGAACTGGAGTATAAGCCCATCAAGACCGTCACGCTGACCGGACTGATTTCGACCCGTATGTCGTCGACCCGTCGCCAGCACAACGTGATGGACGACGCTAACCAGGCCAATGCCTACCGTGCTGGTACGGACGCGCAGGATGACAACTCCACCATCCGCAACTCGAACCCCTTGCTCTATGACGACCCCGACAACGACTTGGACGTACCTGAGTCAGTACTGCCTGAGGGTGGTATCAAATACGAATACAGCGACAAGATGCGCTCTAACAACTACCGTTTCATGGCTGAGTATCGCGACGTGTACAACGAGAAGCACGTCGTCAACGCCTTGTTCGGTGCCGAGCTGTCTACCGTACGCCGTACGTCGACCACATGGACCGGCTGGGGCTACCAGTTCAACAACGGTGGTATCGTCTACACCCCCTACCTCTGGCTGAAGCAGCGCAACGAGGAGAACACCGACTACTTCAGCGAGTCGTTCACCCAGACCAACACGCTGGCTTACTACGCGCAGGGTGTCTACAGCTTCGACCAGCGCTACACCATCAACGGTACGTTCCGCTATGAGGGTACCAACCGCCTGGGCAAGGCTCGTTCCAGCCGCTGGCTGCCCACCTGGAACATCTCCGGCTCTTACGACGTTACCAATGAACCCTTTATGAAGAAGACCGAGAACTGGCTGTCACAGCTGAAGCTGCGCGCCTCTTACTCGCTGACGGCCGACACGGGTCCTTCTTACGTGACCAACGCCATGGCTATCTATAAGACCAAGAACACTTGGCGCCCCTTCACCTCTGCCGCTGAGTCGCAGATCTACATCTCAGACCTGGCCAACTCAGAGCTGACCTACGAGAAGAAGCACGAGTTCAACATCGGTGTGGACATGGGATTCCTGCACGACCGCATCGCCCTGAACTTCGATGCCTACTGGCGTAACAACTACGACCTGATTGGTGCCGTATTTACACAAGGTGCCGGTGGCCAGATTCAGAAGATGGCTAACGTGGCCGACATGGAGTCACACGGTATTGAGGTCGGACTGTCTACGGTCAACATCCAGACTCCCAGCTTCAAGTGGACCAGCGACCTCATCTACTCACTGGCCAAGAACGAAATTACCACCCTGCAGACCTCCAGCCGCGCCGTCGACCTGGTAAGCGGTCAGGGTTACGCACTGGAAGGCTACCCCGTACGTTCTATCTTCAGCTACAAGTTTGCCGGACTGAACGAAGAGGGTCTGCCGATGGTATATAACGAGAAAGGTATCAAGACTGTTGGCGACGTCAACTTCCAGGAGACGGAGAACCTGGAGGACTTCCTCATCTACGAGGGTCCGTCAGACCCCACCTGGTATGGTTCGTTCAACAACAGTTTCTCTTTCAGCAACAACAAGCTGGGTAAGCTGAACGTCGACATCTTCATCACCTATAGCGGTGGTAACGTGGTGCGTCTCGACCCGGTATTCTCTTATGCCTACAGCGACCTGTCGGCACTGCCCCGCGAATTCAAGAACCGCTGGATGATGTCGGGCGACGAGGCCAGAACAGACATCCCCGTCATTGCCTCGCGCAACCAGCTGGACCGCTATGGTTCTACGGCGCTGCGCACGGCCTACAATGCCTACAACTATTCGGAAGCCCGCATCGCCAAGGGTGACTTCATCCGTCTGAAGGAAGTGTCGGTAACTTACACCTTCCCGCAGAACCTGCTGAAGAAGACCGGCCTGCTCAACAGTGCCTCTATCAAGTTGTCGGCCACCAACCTCTGTCTGCTCTACGCTGACAAGAAGCTGAACGGCCAGGATCCTGAGTTCATCAATGCCGGTGGTGTGGCATCGCCCATCACCAAGCAGCTGACGGCTACCGTACGTTTGGGATTCTAACAAGAGTGATTACTGACAAAAGAGATAAGAGATAAAAAGAACAATACAGTTATGAAGAAATATATTTTCGGATTGTCCATGATGGCACTGAGTCTGCTGTTCACAGCCTGTGAAGACAAGCTGGACGAGGTGCCCGACAACCGTACCGAGATAGATACCCCTAAAAAGGTTCAACTGCTGCTTGTTTCCGGTTACCCGCAGTCGGTACCTGCCGTCATGTGCGAACTGAGCGGCGACAACTTTGTCGACAACAACGTCGTGAAACCCGGTATCCACCGTTCACCCTACAAGGACTTCCACGAGGAGGCCTATCGCTGGCAGGACGTCAACAACTACGGTACCGGTGAGGACGACACGCCCTACCAGGTATGGGAATCCTACTATCAGGGCATTGCCGTAGCCAACCACGCCATCGCTGCCATGCAGGAGATGAGCAGTGACCCTGCTAATGACCCTGAGCTGTCTCATTCATGGGGTGAGGCCCACGTGCTGCGTGCCTACCTGCACTTCGTGCTGGTCAACGTGTTCGCTGAGGCTTACAAGGACGAGGCTCAGAGCAGCCAAGATGTCGGCATCCCTTATGTCGTCGAGCCTGAGACCACCGTCAGCGTGGACTATGGCGACGACAAGTTCCGCCACAGCGTCAAGGAGACCTATGACCTGATAGAGAAAGACTTGCTGGCAGGTATCGACCTCATCGACGACTCTAAGTATAAGGTGCCCGCCTACCACTTCAACCACAACGCTGCCCATGCCTTCGCTGCCCGCTTCTATCTGTACAAGCGCCAGTATGAGAAGGTCATCGAGCATGCCAATGCTTGTCTGGGCACCAACGCATCGACCATGCTGCGCAAGTGGAACGCCATCAGCACCAGCACCATCGATGCCATGCTCAACTCATACAACGACGAGACTGCGCCCTGCAACTTCCTGCTGCAGAGCACCTATTCGCTGCAGGACCGTCTGCTCTCTGCCATCCGCTTCGTCATCAACGACGGCAACTCGTCAGAGAAGGTGAAGTCGTCTAAAAATGCGGTTTATGGCGGCGGTCCTAACTGGAGTAATCGTCTGCCGGCCTACGACGGTAAGATTTACCGCTACGGTGAGAACGACGATGGCTCATGGCTGTTCCGCGTCCACGAGTACTTTGAGTATACTGACAAGATTGCCGGTATCGGTTTCGTACACATCATCTACCAACCGTTCACCGCTGAGGAGACGCTGCTCTGCCGCGCCGAGGCTAAGCTCTACTTAGGTCAGACAGCATCGGCTTTGGAAGACCTCAACTCATGGACTGCCTCGAAGTTGGTAGAGAACGCTCTCACCCAGGCCCAGATTAACCGCTTCTATGGCGGCGACCCTGCCACCAACGACTACGTGGCTGAGCTGAACCCCGACAAGATGTCGCCAGAATTTAAGGTGCTGACGGGCGACGAGCTGAACATGCTGCACTGCATCCTGCACTTCCGCCGCGTCGAGACCATGTTCGAGGGTCTGCGCTGGTTCGACATCAAGCGCTACGGCATCACCGTACACCACGCCTACCGTGGCCCGATGGACAAGAACGTCACCCACGACTACCTGCAGTGGAACGACAAGCGCCGCGTGCTGCAGATTCCTAACAACGTGATATCGGCTGGCTATCCCAGCACCGACCGCTCTACACAGGTCAACCAGAGCAGTCCGATGACTACGGCTCCTATCCTTGTCAAATAACCCAAGAAAAGGCTAACAGAGATGAAAAAGATATTATATATAATGAGTGCTGCGGCCCTTTTGCTGGCTGTCGCCTCCTGTGGTAAGGAAGACGACCTTACCGAGTCTATCTTCGACACCAGCAAGCCGGCGGTAGACCCCACCCAGTCGACCTATGAGTTCGACCAGTGGCTCTACGACAACTTCGGCAAGCCCTACAACGTCGAGATACAATATAAGTTCAACCTGCCGGCATCGGACTACAGCTTCCAGCTGGCTCCCGCCGAATATAAGCGCTCGCAGCTACTGGCACAGTTCATCAAGTACCTCTTCTACGACGTCTACACCAAGTATGCCGGCGAGGACTTCATGAAGCAGTACGGCCCCCGCATCTTCCACTTCATCGGCTCGTCAGGCTACAGTCCCCGTACCGGTACGGAGGTGCTCGGTCTGGCATCGGGCGGTGTGAAGATTACGCTCTACAACGTCAACGAGATGAAGGGCTACTCTGAGAACATGAGCTACAGCGCTGCCGACATGGAGGTGCTCAACGAGAAGTACTTCCACACCATGCACCACGAGTTCTCGCACATCATGCACCAGACGAAGACCTACCCCGTCACTTTCGGACAGGTAACCTCTGGCACCTACGACCCCATCGACTGGCATGAGCGCGACTCGGTGTCGAGCCACCAGATGGGCTATGTCACCCACTATGCTTCGTCAGCCACCTATGAGGACTTCGTAGAGACGCTGTCGTGCATCATCACCGACAACGACTATCGCTGGATGATGCGCATCATCAGTGCCAGCGCCGCCGGTCTGCGTGCCGGCGACAAGGAGGGCATCCTGCAGCTCATCTCAGACTTGGGCATCGACAAGAACAAGGCCAACACCCACTGGAACAACTTCAAGCTCTACTCAGAGACGGAGTATAACAGCGAGACGGGCACCTACGACCCGACGGACCGTGTGGTCATCGACGTGCACCGCAGCAATGAACAGGTCATCAACAAAGACTATACGGCCTACGTCAGCAAATACAGATACACCGAGCTGAAGAGCTTCACCTCGTTCGACGACTTCCTCAACTGGATACCCCAGGCTACCGGCGACAAGGTGGCCGGCATCAATGCCATGCTGAAGAAAATCTCCATTGCCACCAAGTGGCACCAGGAGCGCTGGGGACTGAACACCTTCACCCTGCGTGAGGAGGTACGCCAGCGTCAGAACAACATGGACGAATTCCTGAAGAACGACCTGAAAATCTTTGAACTTAAATGATGTTGAACAATGATGAAGAAGATACATTTATACAGACTGATGCTCCTCGCCATGTTGCCCGCCCTTGTGCTGACATCATGCCGGTTCGAGGATGAGGACTATTTCGACGAGTCTGCCGCCCTGCGCATAGAGCACGGTGCACAGAATATGCAGGAGAAACTGGTGGCAGCTCCCAACGGATGGGTCATGCAGTACTTCTGCGGCACGGACGTTGCCCAGTTTGAGGGCTTCAACCTCTTTGCCCGCTTCGAGAATAGCAACAAGGTGACCTTTGCCGGCAACCACCGTTTCCTGCGCAATGGCAACCAGAACAAGTATACCGAGGCCAGCAGCATCTACGAGATGCTGCAGGAGGACGGCTTGGTGCTGGCCTTCAACGTGTGGAACGATGTGCTGACTCCGTTTGTAGACCCCGTCAGCTATGGCAATGCTCCTGCCAACATCATCAAGGATGGTAAGGGTATGCACGGCGACCACAACTTTGTAGTAATGTCACAGACTGACGACGAGATTATTATGCGAGGCGAGCGCCACTCTGCCGAGGTACGCTTGGTTAAGTGCGACCGTACCTGGCAGGAGTACATCGACGCTACCGACGCCCTGAAGAAGAGCATCACCAACAGCAGCATCAACGACTACTACGTGGTCAGTGCCGACAACGACACGCTCTACTTCCAGGGACTGCGCAACGGCCGCTTCCTCTACACCGACGACTTGGACAAGACAAAGTCTGTCAAGGTTGACTCACTGCCCTGCGTCTTCACCCCCACCGGTTTCCGCATCGAGCGCAAAGACAGCATCGGTGCCTATGCCTTCCACGAGTTCACCCTGGCCGACGACAAGACCTGCCTGACCAACGAGGACGGCAACGTGAAGGTCATCGCTCGCTGGGATGCCTATATCGTCAACCATACGGCAGTATGGAAGATGGACCAGTCACTCTTCAGCAACGAACAGACAGCACTGTTCAACCAGATTGATGCTGAACTGAAGAAGCAAAACGCTAACTGGTCATTAGAGAGCATCGGCATTGGCAAATCAGCAGGTAGCGGTGCAGTAACTGGACTTATACTAACATTTTATACCAACACTGCTAAGTCAAAGACCAACAGTGCTGGTCTGGAATTGACGATGACCCGCCCCCAATTTGGCCAAATGGCTATCAGCTGTTCAGAAGAGAACAAGATAGACAAGAACATGGAGAATATCAAGAAAAAGGCGACAGGAATAGAAGAATTATGTCGTAGTTTCGCTGCTCTTCTGAGTGGTACCTACCAGATGACTCCTGACAACTACTTCTTGCCAACCAGTGGACAGTTCGAACCAATCAGTGGAGGTACATCATTTAAACTGAACTAAATTTATCTATTAATATTAACTAAAAAGAATGCTTATGAAAAAGTATTTACTTGTTGCTGTAGCTGCTTTAGTAGCAGTTTCAGCCAATGCACAAAGCCTTCAGAAGGGTATCAGTGGCAAACCGCATGCCGCAAAGACCATTGCTAAAGGTGAGTTAAAGTCTTTTGACAAGGACATGAAGATTACTTCTGTCCGCTCATCAGCAGCCACCCAGACAAGAAAAGTAGAAATGTTCAACATGAATGTTTCATCATTAAAGTCTGTTAACGAGATTAAGAATGCAACAGCCATTCGCAGAGCAGGCACTGTGCAAAGCAGCTACAATGGAAGCGGAACTAACTATCAAACAAAAGAGAGTGCTACTTGGAAAATGTTAAGCGGTACTGCTGAAGATGGTACTCCTCTACTTGCTGACGTTATTCCTCTCCCTGAAAATTGGGCATCGCTGGGCAATATTGCCGTTAAATACAGCCTTTCAGGTTCTACCATTACGATTGCTCCCCAGGTAGTTGTTTCTGGCCAGGCTCAAGATGGTTCAACCATTTATTACATGCTTCACAGCTGGGCATCAGATAATGGTTCTATCGTATTAACGCTTGGCGAGGATGGTTCTCTGACAACCATTGACGGTGAAGATATTGCATATTCGGCTTTCAGCTCAGAGACATTCGATCTTTCTAAGGATGGTCCATACCTTGGTTTAGTATTAGACATCGAAAAAGTCAAGTACCGCATGGAGGGTGAGGTTGTCATTCCAGTAGCCAGCTATCAGCCTCAGACGCTGTTCTTGCACGCTGGTCCTAATGTCAATGGCAACTATTACACCAACTTGATGATGCCTGCCTACGCAAATATTGAGTTAGCCAATAGAACAGATATGGAATGTGACACATATGCGTGGACTGCACAAACTGCAAAATATGATGGCGGCTATGTAGAAGATGGTGACCCCATCATTGGTACTGAGAAAGACTTTACTTTCTTCAGTGAAGACAAGACATTCTTCCCTGTAAGTCTGGTATCTACCCTTGAAGGTCAGGCTTCTGAACCATTCAAATGGAACAGATCTGTTTGGTATGCTGGTTCTTCTGCTGATGGTTGGGACGATGGTGAATCTCCCAAGATTACTATGTGTAAAGCAAATCCCGATGGTGGTCTCAGTATTATCAATCCTGCTGGAACAAAATCTATCATTGCTTATCAGGGAAAGCCTGCCTCAGCATTGTATTTCACCGGCACAAATTTGTTCGTCTATAAATTTGAGCAGACGGAGGGACAGGAATTGGCTTTAACCTGTAAAATCCACAAAGCTCATCGTGATCCTGTTACAGGCAAATTCTCACTTGGTGAATTGATTGCTCAAGCAGACGTAAATGCTGAAGTAGAAAGAGGTACCTGGATGGAAGCCAATAATCTTGTTCGTCTGAATTGGAATAGCTTCTATCGCGAGGATGAGGATGGCATGACTGAAGATGTACCTTATCTGCTTCTTGATGAAGAATTTGCTCTTGTTTTCGAAGGATGGAACAATGGCACCTTCTCTGGAAGCCCGCTTGTCTTTAATTCAGTCAGCGCAGGTGGCTTCTCTAACACTTATGCAATACTTCCTGATCAGGAAACTTATGTACGTTCAGGATGGTCTGGAACATTTGACGTATTCGCTGGTTTCCAGAATGCCGTTTACGGATATCTCTATACTGAAGATTCAAAAAACATCACCATTCCTGTAGAAGGAGGTCAGGCAAGCATCAAGGTTCATCCCATGTATAGCAATACAAATGCCGATGAAAATGGTTCAAAGACACGTCTGTTCTTGGATCAGACAGTCGCTGATAACGACATCCCCGAATGGCTGCAGATTGGTTTTGCCAATGAGGACTACGACGAGACCTACACCTTCGACCTGGTATTCCAGGCAGACGCTCTGCCCGCAGGCGTTGAGGGTCGTCAGGCTACCATCACATTCATGCAGGAGGGTGCTCGTCTTGAAGTCACCGTTACTCAGGGCACCGTTACCGGCATCAACGTTACCACGAAGACTGTGAAGACATCTAACTCTCCCGCCTACAACCTGGCAGGCCAGCGTGTCAACAAGGACTTCAAGGGCCTCGTCGTGAAGGACGGCGTTAAATTCATGAATAAGTAAGCGTAAAACAGAGCCTACTCTGGCTTTAACCAATATCGAAACTAAATCGGGAGTGCCGCACCACGGCCCTCCCGATTTTCTTTTTCCCACAAATATTTGGAAGATTCAAAAAGATGTTGTATCTTTGTCCGGAGAAACAATAAATAGTAAGCAATTATGGAGACAAGGAAATTTAAACAAGTACCATCTATCAATAGATTAGGTGGACGGAATCCAAGGATTCCAAGTCCCGTTATTGTAAGTTGCGGAAATAATAGCAATAGAAATGAACGTACGATTACCCGCCCCATGCGTACAAATTCACGTCCCGTTAGTGCTGGAGAACCCATCGACTGGGATGAGGTGTACGGTTGATGCAAAAGTTGATACGGGCTCCTTTGCGACTGTTATATCTTCTGCGACAATGTCAAAGATGGGTCTTGAACCGTTTACAGAAGATTGGGTTGAACTGGCAAATGGAGATCCTGCTTTAAGCAAGGTTTGCATGTGTGAAGTGAACCCCAAAGTTTGGACAGATTAAACACTATTGCTCTTTTGGAATTGAGTCCGGTATTGTACTGGGCTCATTCCATTTAATCTGAGCTTTAT
>CACWFV010000031.1 GCA_902760315.1 uncultured Bacteroidales bacterium
ATTCATAATGAGAATGGCAAACGACATGCCCTCCGGATAGGCACCCCAGTTGCGGATGACAACCGTCAGGAAACCGATGCAGACGCCGTAGATGAGCTGACCCTTGGCCGTCATGGGCGACGTGACGTAGTCGGTAGCCATGAAGATGGCACCCAGCATCAAGCCTCCGGAGAGGATGACCGACAGGGGGTCGGCATAGGCTGGGCTGGCCAAATGGCAGATGCCGCTGATGACGAAGACGGTGGCAATGATGCTGACGGGAATGTGCCACGTGATGATTTTCTTCCATAGCATATAGGCCAGTCCTAAGAGCAGCGCCAGCGCACAGATTTCACCCATGGCACCAGCACCGTCGGGGTGGTTGCCCAGGAAGAGGTCCATGGACGAGGGCAGCTGGTCCAGCACGGAGGCATTGCCGGTCTTGATGGCTTCCTTCATAATGGCCAGCGGCGTAGCGCCGGTCTCAGCGTCGAGATAGCTGGAGAGCTGGCCAACCTTAGGCCAGGTAGTCATCTGTGCAGGGAAGGCTACCAGCAGGGCTGCACGACCCACCAACGCTGGGTTGAAGAGGTTATTGCCCAGTCCGCCAAACGTCATCTTGGCTACACCGATGGCAAACAACGCACCGATGATGATAATCCAGACGGGCAGATTGCTGGGCAGATTGAAGCCGAGCAACAGACCGGTCAGTATGGCAGAGCCGTCGCAGACGGTATTGCGCTCGCTCTTGAGCATAAACTTATTGATGGCCCACTCAAAGAAGACGCAGGCCGCCACACTCGTTGCACAGACAATGGCAGAGCCAATGCCGAAGAAGTAGAACGACACGAGCAGGGCAGGCACGAGGGCTATGATGACGCCGTACATGTTCTTCTCAACGGTGTCGGTTCCGTGTGCGTGAGGCGATAGTGATACTATTAATTTTCCCATATTGAGAATTTACGATTTGACGATTTACAATATTACAATTTATTTCTCAATTCCTTGCCGTTGGGTTATTTCTTCTGTGCCGCAGCTGCGCGAGCTCGGATAATACCCATAACTGTACTCTTAGCCTGACGGATGTTGTCGAGCAGCGGACGATGGGCTGGACACGTGAACTGGCACGAGCCACACTCGATGCAGCTGACCACTTCTTCGCGCTCGGCACGCTCCCAGTTCTGGACGGCAGCGAGCTTAGCCAACAGGTAGGGTTCCAGCCCCATGGGACAGGCGCTGACGCACTTGGCGCAACGGATGCAGGGGTCGGGCTCTCGGCGGTAGGCCTCGTCGCCGGAGATGATGGTCACGGAGTTGGTACCCTTGCAGATGGGCACCTCGACGCTGGTCAGCGCCTTGCCCATCATGGGACCACCGGCCAACAGTTTGTTGTCGCCCTCAGGCATGCCGCCACAGGCCTCGATGAGGTCCTTCATCGGCGTACCCATGCGTACCAGGAAGTTGCCGGGCTTGGCCAGTTGCTTACCAGTGACGGTGGTATAGCGCTCGAACAGCGGCTTGTGCTTCATAACGGCCTCGTAGACGGCAAAGGCTGTACCTACGTTCTGGACAATGGCACCCACGTTGACGGGAATGGCGGGCGGAGCAGGCACCTGACGGCGGATGACGGCGTCGACCAACTGTTTCTCACCGCCCTGCGGGTAGCGCTGTTTCAAGGGTACTACCTCTACGCTGTATTCAGTCCCCCCGAATGCCTCGGCACATTTCCTGGTCAGCAACTCAATGGCTGGCATCTTGTTGGTCTCTATACCGATGTAGCCGCGAGTGACTTTGGCACCCTTCATGAGCAGTTCCAAGCCTACAAGTATTTCATCGGCATGCTCCATCATCAGACGGAAGTCGGCGGTGATGTAGGGCTCACACTCTACGGCATTGATGATGACGCACTCGGCCTTGGCCGTAGGCGGCGGACAGAGTTTGATGAACGTGGGGAAGCAGGCACCACCCATACCGACGACACCTGCCGTCTTGATGCGCTCCACGATTTCCTCAGGAGTGAGCTCGGGGTGGTCTTTCACCAGTTCCAACTTGTCTGAGCGGTCAATGCTCTCTTCCCACTCGTCGCCCTCTACGTTAATGATGATGACGGGCTTGCGATAGCCGGTAGCATCGATGGCGCTGTCAATCTTGAAGACGGTGCCGCTGACGCTGCTGTAGATGGGGGCAGAGACGAAACCGCCAGCCTCGGCAATGAGGGTGCCCACCTTCACCTTGTCGCCCTTCTGGACAACGGGTTTGGCCGGAGCACCAATATGTTGCGACAACGGGAAGATGGCCTGCTTGGGCAGTGCTGCCACCTGGGTGGCTACCTCGTGTGTCAGTTTATTCTCTTCGGGGTGTACACCTCCAATACGGAATGTTCTTACGTTCATGCTTGTTCCTCCTTCTTTACTTCAGGTTCAACATTTGCGGGCTCAGCAACAGGGGCGGCTTTCGGAGCCTCTGCCTTCGGAGCAGCGGAAGCCTCTGGCTTTGGTTTTGGCGCAGGGAAGTTGACGGCATGGATAGAGCCTGTAGGACAGACGGCCACACACTTCTTGCACAGGCGGCACTTGGTGTGGTCAATGTAGGAGACGTTGTTCTCGACGGTGATGGCTCCGAAGGGACACTCCTTGGCACACTTGCCACAGCCGATGCAGGCAGCCTTGCAAGCCTTCATCGCCACAGGGCCCTTGTCTTTGTTGACGCAGGAGACGAACACTCTCCTACCCTTCGGACCCTTCTTGCGCAGTTCAATGATGTGGCGCGGACACGTCTTGACACAGGCTCCGCACGACGTGCACTTCTCTTCGTCAACCTCAGGAAGTCCCGTCTCCGGGTTCATGTGGATAGCGTCAAACTGGCACGCTGTCACACAGTCGCCACAACCCAAGCAACCAAAGCCACAGGCCGTCTCGCCGGCACCACACGCATTCATGGCCGCACAGGTGCGCAGTCCGCTGTACTCGGCAATCTTGGGGCGCACGGCACAGCTTCCGTTACAACGTACTACGGCTACCATAGGCTCGCCGTTGGCAATGGCCATGCCCAGAAGGTCGGCCACCTTGCCCATCACTTCTGCTCCTCCGACAGGACACTTCAGCCCGTCGATGCTACCGGCATCGGCACCCTTGACCAGGGCGTCTGCCAAGCCGCCACAACCAGCAAAGCCACAGCCTCCACAATTGGCACCGGGCAACTGCTCGGTAACCTGGGCAATGCGCGGGTCCTCATAGACGGCGAACTTCTTGGAGCAGACAAACAGCACCAGGGCGGCAATCAGTCCGATGGCTCCCAATACTGCTACTGCAATCAACATAAAATTCATAAGTAATAAAATAATATTTGTTTTAGTTTGTTATAACTCTATCGCAAAGGCCAACTGCTGGCGCATCTCGTCGCGTAGCAGCCATAATATAAAATAATAAGGTATGAGAGCCGCCAGCGCACTAAGAGCAGCAAGTCCCTCACGACCCGTCAGCAGCAACACCAGCAGCAACACACCCAGCAGCACCAAGAACGGAACGCCGAAGCCCCAAAGTAGGGCCCTGGCAGCCACACCAGCAGAAGCGGTCACCACCACCGGCTGACCAACCTGGTAGCCGTCCACCGAGTCGCAATACACGTCGACAGTCTTTTCCTTCGACTCGGCTGCATGGCAATAGCCTGCCACTTTACAGGCAGCACAAGCGGACGTCTGGACGATGCGTACATGGATGCAACCGTCGCTGATGTGCTCTATAACCCCCGAATGACTTATTTTTTGATTCATTAGTATTGCAAGGTCGAGTTTGCAATTGCAAAGATACGAAATAAATGGAGATATATCAAGAAGAATGAAGAAATATTTCAAAAAAAAGTCGTAATCGTTTGCAATTATCCTGTAATTTGTGTACTTTTGTATCGTCAACAAATCTTTTGAACACATGAAAACTACCGAACAGACACGGCAACAGACCGAGCGCGCCATTCGCAAGACCATCGAGAAATTTCCCCCTACCGAGGAGGCTTCACTACTGACCGACCTGCACCTGCGAGTCAGTCAGGACACGGGCGAACTGACGGTTTTCGACGACGACGACAACGAGATAACACGGTGCGTCGTAGAGCAGTGGATAGACAATAAGGACGACAACTTCTATCAGGAGGTTGCTGCTACGCTACGCCAGACGCTGCACAAGCAACACGAAAAACTGGAGCAGATGTCAATACTGAAGCCATTCTCCTTTGTGTTGGAGGACGACGACAAGGAGAGTCTGGAGGAACTCTACTTGGTAGACGACGACACGGCCATCCTGCACGAAGAACTGATGACGGGCCTGGACAAGGACCTGGACGAATTTCTGGACAAACTACTGAAGGACTAACCGCCGGCCGGCAACTTGGCTGTCAGCACCATCGTCAGTCCTACTAAGGGACTAACGTAAGCGCAACGGGTCGCCAACACGGATGACGTAGTCGGGCTGGAGGTCGTTCATTTTATACAGATACTTCACGCGGATGCCGAAGCGCTGGGCTATGCTGTACATGGACTCGCCGGCAGCTACGCGATAGACATACCCTTTGTACTCCTTAGGCGCTTTGCGGCGCTTTTTCTTTAGCCATACGTACTCGCCAGCTTCCAAGACGGCGTCCTTGTCGCGCTCGTTGAACTTGGCCAAATGACGATAGCTGACATGTACATCGTTGGCTATAGATCGGAACGTATCTCCCTCGCGTGCAACGACATAGTAATTATGGTTAAACTCTATTATCTGGCGTTGGGAAGACTGATTCCACGACGACGAGCCGCCACGCCGAACCGACCACCCCGTCCCCTTGTCGTACTGGTCGAGCTCGTAGAGTTCTATGATTTCTATCAATCTGTGAGCATAGGTCGGACTAGTGGCATAGCCGCAGGCCTTCAGTCCCTTTGCCCACCCCTTGTAGTCGGTGGGTTTCAGTTTGAAGAGACTGGCGTAACGCTGGCTGTTCTTCAAGAATAGCGCATGGTCCAAATAGCTCTCCGAGACATTATTATAGGCACGGAAACAGTCGTTGCGGATGTCGTCGTCGTGGTAGACGCGGCGCCCCGACCAACCGTTGCTGCACTTGATGCCAAAGTGGTTATTGCTCTTGCGCGCCAGTTCGCTCATGCCGGCTCCGGACTCCAGCACGCCCTGCGCCAGGGTGATGCTGGCCGGTATGCCGTATTCATGCATCTGACTGATGGCTATGTCCTTGTACGTATTGAAATAGTCCTGATAGGCCTTATTCCTGGAGATAGTGCCAGAAAAGGCTGTCAGAAGGGCAAAAACCGAGAAGTAAAGGAAAAATATGGTGCGCTTCATGCTTTTTTCTCTGATTTTTGGTGCAAAAATAAAGAAAAATAATTATATTTGCAACAAAAACCGCAATATTATGAAAGAACTAACGCTAAAATCTACCATCCACGTAGCAGACTTCGACGAACTAAGCCAACAGGAACGCGAACTCATAGAGAAGGCCAAGGCTGCCACCTATAATTCCTACGCCCCCTACTCCCACTTCCACGTGGGTGCAGCCATCCTACTACAAAACGGCATCGTCGTGCCCGGCTGCAATCAGGAGAACGCTGCCTTCCCTTCCGGCCTCTGCGCTGAGCGTTCGGCCATTTTTGCTGCCGGTGCGCAGTATCCCGACCAGGCCGTACTGATGCTGGCCATTGCCGTGCGCAACAGCGAGGGCGAGTTTCTGGCCGAACCTGCCAGTCCGTGTGGTTCCTGCCGTCAGGTCATCATCGAGACTGAGACACGTTTCAAGCAGCCCGTGCGCATATTGCTCTATGGTACCGACCATACTTACGTCATGGATGGCATCAAGCACCTGATGCCGTTGTCGTTTACAAAGATTGAACATTGAAGATTGAACATTGTCAACTGTCAACTATCAATTGTCAATTATCAACTGTCAATTATCAACTGTCAATTGTCAACTGTCAACTTTTGAACCTCCAGCTTCATAGTTTGTCGTTGACATCAGCCTGTCAATAGCCTTCAGCCCCTTGTCGGTACAAAGTCCGCGCAGCGCTATCAGGAAGAAGTTGGTGTACAGCTCCTCGACAGAATACTGTTGCAACAGGCTGTTCGTCAATATGTGCTGGCCGATGGCGTCAAACAAGTGGGGCACCAGTTGGTAGTTGACGTCAGGCCGGAAATAGCCCTCGGCAATACCACGGTCCATGAAGTCGTAGAACGAGGCTCGCGACAGTTCCTGCGCATCCTTCATGTATTTCGTCAGCCGCGGATATTTCATCAGGTCCAGGTAAAAAGCGGGATTCACGGCACGCACTTCTTCTACCTTCATACGATAAGCCTCCAGCACGATGTCGATGACGTCGTGTCCCTCGTCAGCATAGCTGTGCAGATACTCGCGCTTGCGGTCGTTGTAGACCTTGACACCCTCGATGAGCAGCGTCTCCTTGTTGTCAAAGATTTCATACAGCGTGCGTTTCGAGATGCAGAGCTCGTTGGCCAGGTCGTCCATCTTGACCGCACGGATGCCGTGGAGCGAGAAATCCTGCATGGCACGCTCAATGATGGACTCACGAAGTGAGGCTCTATAGGCTGTCGTTTCTTTCAAAACCTGCATAAATATCTATTTTATGGTGCAAAGTTACTAAAAAGACTAAAAATAATATGCTTTTTCGTGATAATTTATTACTTTTGCGGTGAATTTTGTCATACGTCAATCTTCAAGTGAGGTTTCTCGTAACATCAGTAATAATACACACATAACAAAACAAATGGTAAAGATTTCGAAAGAAGCAGCCCTGGCCTATCACGAAACTGGCCGCCCTGGTAAAATTGAAGTAAAGCCTACTAAGGCCTATCGTACACAAACCGACCTCTCGCTGGCCTACTCACCGGGAGTGGCCTATCCCTGTCTGGAAATTCAGCAAAACCCTGACGATGCCTACCGATACACGGACAAGGGCAACCTGGTGGCCGTTATCTCCAACGGTACCGCCGTGCTCGGACTGGGCGACATCGGTGCCATGAGCGGCAAACCCGTCATGGAAGGCAAGGGACTGCTGTTCAAGATTTACGGCGGCATAGACGTCTTCGACATCGAAGTAGCCGAGAAGGACCCTGAAAAATTCTGCGAGGCCGTGGAGCGCATAGCACCCACCTTTGGCGGCATCAACTTGGAAGACATCAAGGCTCCGGAGTGCTTCTACATCGAAGAACGCTTGAAGCGCACGCTCGACATTCCCGTCATGCACGACGACCAGCACGGCACGGCCATCATCTCGGCCGCAGGACTAAAGAACGCCATAGAGGTCATCGGCAAGGATATCAGTAAAGTAAAAATCGTAGTCAACGGTGCCGGCGCTGCAGCCATCTCCTGCACCAAACTCTATATGGCCATTGGTGCCCGCAAGGAGAACATCGTCATGCTCGACTCCAAGGGCGTCATCTCCACCGAGCGCCAGGATCTGAACGAACAGAAGAAGTTCTTTGCCACCCAGCGCACCGACATCCACACGCTGGCCGAGGCCATTCAGGGAGCCGACGTCTTCGTAGGACTCTCCAAGGGCAACGTACTCTCGCAGGACATGGTACGCTCCATGGCCAAGGACCCCGTCATCTTCGCACTGGCCAACCCCGTGCCCGAAATTTCCTACGAGGACGCCATGGCCGCACGTCCCGACGTGCTGATGTCTACTGGCCGTACCGACTATCCCAACCAGATTAACAACGTCATCGGTTTCCCCTACATTTTCCGCGGAGCACTCGACGTCCACGCCACCGCCATCAACGAGGAAATGAAGCTGGCCGCCGTCCACGCCATTGCCGACCTAGCCAAACAACCCGTCCCCGACGTAGTCAACGACGTCTACAAGGTCAACAACCTGCACTTCGGCCGCAACTACTTCATTCCAAAACCCGTCGACCCACGACTCATCTCCGAGGTCTCAGCAGCCGTCGCCAAGGCAGCCATTGACAGCGGCGTGGCACGCAAACCCATCAACGACTGGGCTGAATACAAGCGCTCGCTGTCCGTACTGCTGGGCCAGGAAACCAAACTCACCCAGAAGCTCTACGCCACCGCAGCAGCCCACCCACAGCGCGTCGTCTTTGCCGAGGCTGTACATCCCACTATGCTCAAGGCTGCCGTACAAGCCAAGGCAGAGGGCATCTGCGAACCCATCTTGCTGGGCAACGACGAGGTGCTGGCAAAAATGGCCGCTCAACTGGACCTCTCACTGGAGGGCATTGAGATTGTCAACCTGCGCCACCCATCGGAACAGGAGCGCCGCGAGCGCTACGCCCACATCCTGGCCGAAAAGCGCCAGCGCGAGGGCTACACCTTCCAGGAGGCCAACGACAAGATGTTCGAGCGCAACTACTTCGGCATGATGATGGTGGAAACCGGCGAGGCCGATGCCTTCATCACCGGACTTTACACCAAATACTCCAACACCATCAAGGTCGTCAACGAGGTCATCGGCATACGCCCTGAGTTCAAGCACTTCGGCACCATGCACATCATCAACTCGCCCAAAGGCACACTCTACATTGCCGACACGCTAGTCAACGAAAACCCCGACACCGACACCCTCGTCGACATCGCAAAACTGGCAGCAGGCAGCGTGCGTTTCTTTAACGAGAAACCCGTCATCGGCATGGTCAGCCATTCCAACTTCGGCTCCTCCCAGAGCGACGGTGCCCAGAAGGTGCGCCACGCCGTTAACATCATGCAACAGCAATTCCCCGACCTCCCCATCGACGGCGAACTGCAGCTCGGCTTTGCCCTGGACCGCGAGTTGCGCGACGAGCAATACCCCTTCACCCGTCTCAAGGACAAGGACGTCAACACGCTCGTCTTCCCCAACCTCACCTCGGCACGTTCCAGCTACAAGATGCTCCAGATGCTCGATGCCGACGTCGAAATCATCGGCCCCATCCAGATGGGACTCAACAAGCCCATCCACTTCATCGACTTCGGTGCCTCCGTGCGCGACGTTGTCAACATCGTAGCCGTAGCCGACATCGACGCCTACGTCAACAAAATCAAAAATCGCATCAACGCAAATAACAAGTAAAGCATAGGCTGATACGCAAGCAAGCTAGCCATAGCGAGCGGCGTATCAGCCTAATACAACGCCGTATCAGCCTAAGCGAGCCACGTATCAGCCTAATACAAACGACGTATATTGCAATATTGCATATTGCATTTGTTTTTTTCATGGGGGATGAGATATGCTGATGTATAATGGATATTAAATTAATGTAATATATTAATTATTAATAAGTTATATATATAATACATTATAATATTAACACTATTTTAACACTTCTCACTACCCTTACTGAAAATTTTTTATGCAATATGCAATATTGCAATATGCGGGCAGCGGCTACACCGGTGGAAGGTGCGATGCTCACTCGTTTACCGCACCACAATGTGGGCAGCGGCCCTTCTGCATCAGGCGGGCTCCACAGCGGCCGCAACTGAGGCTATAGTGGGGATGGCTGAAGTAGCACCTCAGGGCAAATGCAAGATAGGCTGGCAACAGGAGGTAGCCCACATAGTAGAGCGTGAGAACGCTGAAAACGACATAGACCACGCCGGAGATGGCAGTAAGGCCAGAGAGGTAGAGCAGGGCGTCGAAAGCCGGCAACTGGCGACGAACGTCATCGAGAGTAGCTACACCGACAATGATGATGGCCCACACGGAAGCTACGAAGAGACCCAGATGGAGCGGTAAGGCGAAGGGATTGAGCGAGGGGTGGAAATAATAGTGGCGCCAACTCTCGGCTCCAAACATCTGGATGGAGGCGTAGAGGGTGGCTGACATGGCCAAGAGCAGACAGAATGCCGTGGGGTAGAAAGAGTCGATGTCGTGGAAATGGACGATGTAGGCCTTTCGGCGCAAAAGTCTGCGCAGTGCATAGGCTGCGGCCACGAGTACAGAGATGGCCAGGAAGACCAGCAGGTGGACGTCGGAGAATATGTCAATAAACTCGGAGATGGGGTCGTCTGGCGAGACACCCTGCAGCAGCTCGCTCTCGCGTATCCAGCCTTGCGTAATCTGGTCGCGGGCCACCTTGACCCAGACGGAGTCGATGGTGTCGGTGGGTACGCAGCGAATGTCGGCCACGACAATGCGCTCGCCCTTGACCACATAGAGCGTGTCGAAGGCCAGGTCGGGCAAAGCATCGGCCAGAGGCAACCGCTGGGCGTTAACCACGAAGTTGTAGTTCTGAGAATAATGGTGGGTGGTAGAGAAGGAGATGGAGTCCATCTGCTGCTCCGTCAAATCCCAGGCATCAGGTGACTGCTGACCACGGTTGTAGCATGCCGTCAGAAGAATGCATAATGCATAATGCATAATGCTTAATAGCAAGAGATGAAGCTTATTATGTTTCTTCCACATACAATTATGAATTATGCATTATGAATTATGCATTGCATAGACGTTCATCTGACACTGTTTACAATCGAATTCCAGCCGGAAACGGCGGCCGTCAGTCAGCCGCAGAGTTAGAGGATACTTGTAAGTAGGCTTCCGGCCACCGTGCTTGACACAGTAGCCCATGGCGTACTGCAAGCAATGGCGACACTGCATGAGCGGTCCCTGGCCACCTCGCAGTTCATAGGCTGTCAAATCAGGTGCACCATAGAACTTTTGCGCCTCGCGATTGGCAATGTTATACAAATAGGGGTAGGCATAGGGCGGTGGTGCAAGCTGGGACGCCGTACTCAAAGCGGCAACGTCATGGGCAGAAACCGTAGCTGCACTCGGAGCGGAAACATCATGGACGGGATGTGACGGAACGGCGGGGCGCTGGAGAGCTTCTACCAACTGACGGCGCAGGTCGGCCAACAGGCTGCTGGGAATGAAGGCGTTGAAACCATCGGGCAGGTCTACCCCACTACACTCGTAGATGGTGGTGCCCAATTTGGAGAGCTGGCGAATGATATTGTCGCGCTGGGGTTTTTCTGCCTGTTGATGGTTGCACCGTACTGACACCATAACGTCCTCAGCAGCAAGCGAATATCCATCATCAGTAACGTCAAGCTTCATGTGCAACGGCAACTTGCGTACAGCACTTTGCCGGGCCAGCTGGCGCTCAAAGTCGATATCGTTGTTACGGTAAAGTGCCATACCGGGACGCAGGCCGTGCGGCATCTGGTATGGGAACAGGCGGTTGCCTACTGCCCTGTTGACGCGAAATCCCTCCAGCTGGCGCTCGTCGTTGATGAAGCACAAGCCGTCGCCATTGCTGAAGGGTTCAGTCCCAGCCACGTTGAACGAGTCACGTCGCAACTCCTTGACCTTGCCCACAAACTGACCCATGGCCTTGGGCGTATCGGGCGAAAAGATGTCAGGCTGACGGCCATGCAGGAAGTAGGTGGTGAAGCCACGGTTGAACGTCTTCTGCAGATTGGGCGTGAAGGTATAAGTGCAATGGCCGCGCGAGGCCCTGCAATACTGGGATGGGTGCTTGGCAACAATAGCGTCCAGACGCTGGCTGTAAGCAGCCACTACGTTCTTGACATAGGCTGCGTCCTTGAGCCGTCCCTCAATCTTAAAGGAGGTGGCACCGGCCTGAATGAGTTCCTCCAGATGGGCACTCTGGTTCAGGTCTTTCAGCGACAACAGGTAGCGCTGGTGTTCCAGCTCACGGCCGTCGGCATCCAACAGGTCAAACCGCATGCGGCAAACCTGGGCACAGGCACCACGGTTGGCCGAGCGTCCGAAGCAATGCTGGGAGGCGTAACACAGACCGCTATAACTGACGCAGAGTGCACCGTGGACAAAAACCTCCAGTTCAACATCGGGCACCTGGCTATGGATGGCGGCAATCTCGTCGGCAGACAGCTCGCGCGCCAGCACTACACGGCGGAACCCCAGAGAGCGTAGCCAGCGCACCTTCTCCGCAGTACGGTTGTCGGTCTGGGTGGAGGCGTGCAGCTGGAGGGCGGGAAAATCGGTAAAGGCTGAAAAGCGAAGCAATCCCATGTCCTGAACCAGAATGGCGTCGACACCGGCCGCGCCTAGGTCGCTGACTAGGCGCTGGGTATCAGCCAGCTCATGGTCGTAAAGAATGGTATTGACCGTGACGTAGACCTTAGCCGAAAAACGGTGGGCATAGCTGCAAAGTTGGCGGATGTCGTCAATGCTATTACCGGCAGCAGCCCTGGCACCATACCTGTCGGCACCGATGTAGACAGCATCGGCACCGTGGTCGATGGCTGCCAGGCCACACTCCAGGTTCTTAGCAGGAGCCAGTAGTTCGAGTTTCCTCATCCGCTTCAATCTATCAAGTTTATGTCGTACGGAGTCTCCTGGTAGACGTAGTAGTTTATCCAGTTGCTATACAGCAGGTTGGCATGGGCACGCCACGTCACCTTTGGACCTTTCGACGGGTCGTCGTCAAGATAATAATTGACGGGCATGTCGACATCATCACGCGTATCCTTATCGCGCCGATACTCTCTGTCGAGGGTGTCTGGGGCATACTCCAAGTGGCCGGTGATGTAGAACTCGCGACCGCCACGTGCCATGACCATGCTGACGCCACAATCGGGCGACTCGGCAATGAGCTGCAAGTCGGGATTGGCCAGGATGTCCTCGCGGTGCAGTTCCGTATGACGGCTGTGAGGCATCTGGAACACGTCGTCAAAGCCGCGGAAAATGGGCAACTGCGGGATAAGCGTATATTGCGGAAAGACACCAAACATCTTCTTGGGCAACGGATACTTGGGAATGCCGTAATGGTAGTAGAGGCCGGCCTGAGCTGCCCAGCATATATATAAGGTACTCGTCACGTGCGTGCGCGCCCAAGAAAAGATGTCGGTAATCTCGGACCAGTAGCTGACGTCCTCATACTCCAGCTGTTCCACCGGCGCACCGGTAATGATCATGCCGTCGTACTTCTCGTTGCGCATCTGTTCGAAGTCTCGGTAGAACATCATCATGTGTTCTATAGGGGTATTCTTGGGTGTATGGCTCTTCAGCTTCATGAAACTGATTTCCAGCTGCAGAGGTGTGTTGGACAGCAGTCTTATGAGGTCCGTCTCGGTGGTAATCTTCAGCGGCATCAGGTTCAGAATGGCAATTTTCAACGGGCGAATATCCTGCATGTGGGCACGCGAGTCGTCCATGACGAAGATATTCTCTTGCTTCAGCAGTTCTATGGCCGGCAGTCGGTCAGGCAATCTTAGTGGCATGTCTTGATGGTGTTATTGTTCTGAGTTTAGTCTTCTTCCACTCTCAACACGCAGGCTGAGACGTTGTCAAAGCCACCGGCAGAAATAGCTTCTTCGCAAAGTGTGTTGGCGGTAGCACCTTCCGTCAACATGCGACGGATAATCTCGTCAGGAATCATGTCGTTCAGACCGTCGGAACAGAGCACGTAGGTGTCGCCTGTCTTGAAGTCGGACGTGAACTCTATCATGTCGATGAACGTATCGTTACAGCCTGCACCAATGCAGTTGGTAACGACGTTGGAGTGGCGCTTCTCGCCCTTCGTATTTATCAACGAATGGTCAGTGGTAATCTGCTCCAGAAGCCCGTCACGCAGACGGTAGAGGCGGCTGTCACCACAATTCATCCAGAAATAGCGTCCATCATAATAGAGCAGTGCCACAAGTGTGGTGCCCATCTCGGACATGGAGCGGTTAGCGCGCCCACGGGCGTTCACCGTCTGGTGGACGGACTGCAGCCAGTCGTTCATGGCTTCTTCCAACTCGCCGGAAGCTAGTTTCTTCGGCAAGTCGCCGAAATAAAACTTCAGGTTGTGCAACACCAGTTCACTGGCTACCTCGCCGGCATTATGGCCTCCCATGCCGTCGGCTACGGCCACGACGAAACGGTCCAGACTCTCCGGTGAGAGTTCCGTCTGGTAAATATCACTCCTGATAAAACGGTCGTAAGCCAATATCATGTCCTCATTATTACTTCTGACACAGCCGACACGACTGGCGGCTGTCAATACAATCTTACTCATGATGTGTATGTTTCCCTTCAATTTTTATATTAACTAATACTAACTTGCAAATTCACATTGGCCAATGTCACGATGTCGCCCGACTTCAGCGACATGGGCACGTCGGGCAGCACGTCGCGCTGGTTCAGCTTCGTGCCGTTGGAGGAATGTTTGTCGATAATGCACCATCCCACGTCGGGCTTGTAGATGAGCTGAGCATGGAGTCCCGAAATATACATATTGTCTACAAACAACTGTTGGTAGGGTCCCTGACGACGGCCTATCACGGCACCATTGACCCCCACCATGCGAATGTCGAGCGACGGGTTGTAAAGCGTCAGCGTCGGTATGCCGCTCATGACGGGCATATCGTGTCCCTCCGGTTGGCGATGCGACTGGGTCAGTTCGCTGACAATAGACACGGCCAGGTCGTTGGGACGCATGGACATCGATACCTGGCGCGAGGACTGCAGCTTCTGCTGGGCTTCCTCGGCACTCACCATCAAACCGCCACAATGCGTACAGCGACGGCCCATGCCTACCCTGCCACAACTGCTACAGTATACTAATTCCTGTCCACACTGGTCGCAATAGTGTGAATGTTCCTCTATTTCTTCTCTGCAACTTGGACAAATAATCATAATTCTTCCTTAATATCTTCTGGCATTATCAACTGATAGGTCTCCTGAGTGATAGCATCCTGCGGGAGCGTGCTAACCCTCATGGACAACTGCTGAATGGTAGCATCAAGCAGGTTGCGCATCTCGCGGGCATTACCAAACGACTCGTCTTTGCTGACAACCCTGCGACAGATGACATCCATCAGCTTGAACTCGGCCTCAGGCGACAGCTTGTAGTTGTCCTTCTGAGCCATTTTCTTGAATATAGCCAACAGTTCATCCTCGTTATAGTCTTCAATGTGCATCTTATGGGTGAAGCGACTGGCCAGACCGGGATTGACGGCCAAGAAGGACTCCATCTCTGCCTGATAGCCTGCGGCAATGACCACAAACTTGCCGCGGTCGTCTTCCATGCGCTTCATCAGCGTGTCAATGGCCTCCTTGCCATACATGTCGTTGCCGGCTGACAGCGTATAGGCCTCATCAATGAACAGGATGCCGCCCATGGCCTTGTCGCACATGTTGTTGACTATTTTCGGCGTTTCGCCCATATACTTGCCCACAAGCGTAGCGCGGCTGGCCTCGATGACGCGGCTGGTGGGCAGTATGTCCATAGCCTGCAGCACCTCGCCCATCTTGCGGGCCACAGTGGTTTTGCCCGTACCTGGATTACCGGTCAGTATGAAGTTCATAGACATCTGCTGTACGCTGCCGGCACCCATGGCGGCACGCTGCTTCATAAACATGCTCTGAACGGCCAGACGGCGTATCATATTCTTCACAGAGCGCATGCCGATGAACTCGTCGAGTTCGTTGAGTACCTCGTCGAGCGGACGTGCCTTGACAGCAGCCTCCATCTCCAGGTCGGCGGGCGTAATGCGGTACATGTCTTCGTCCTTGAAGTCGGGATTGCCCATCATGTTGACCAAGCGCTGACTCTGGCGCTCTACGGCCTGGTCGAAAATGCGGCGTGCCTCGCGAGCGTTGCCGAAGTTCTTGTCACGACGCAGGTATAGTTGCTCGAACTGACGGTGGACAGCTGCCCTGGCCTCCTCGTCAACGATGAAGTTCTTGCCTTGAGCCAGATTCAGGAATATCTGCGTCAGTTCGTCGGGCGTATAGTCGTCGAAGTGGATGGTCTGTGTGAAGCGGCTCTTCAGTCCGGGGTTCGTGTCAATGAAGTCGTGCATGTTGTCCGTATAGCCGGCAACAATACAGATGAACTTGCCGCGGTCGTCCTCCAAGCGTTTCAGCAAAGTGTCAATGGCTTCAGCACCAAAAGAGTCCTGGTCGTTGGACTTCAGCGTGTAGGCCTCGTCGATGAAGAGCACACCACCCATAGCCGAGTCGATAAGCTGGTTGGTCTTGATAGCCGTCTGACCAGCAAAACCGGCTACCAGTTTCGAGCGGTCTGCCTCGATGAGCTGACCACGCGAGAGGATGCCCAGCGTGCGGAACACGTCGGCCATAATGCGGGCAACGGTGGTCTTACCCGTTCCGGGGTTACCCGTAAAGACGTAGTGCTTGCCCTGGAATGTGTTGGTCTCGCCACGGCGTATCTGCAAATTGAGGAAAGCTGCCAGATTGGATATTTCCTTCTTGACGGCAGCCAGACCCACCATGCCGTTGAGCTTGGCCAGACAGTCTGTATAGTTGACGGCTTGCGGAGCGTCGTAGGGAATGTCCTTCACGTCAATCATCATTAGCTGCTCGTTAGAGAGTGTCGAAATGTCGACGTGCTGCAGGCGTTCTGCTTGCTTAGCACATATCTTGTCGAACAGCTGGCGCATGGTGCGGCCGTTGGCAAAGTCCTTGTCACGCGAATTGTAGAGCTCGGTAATCATCTTCTGGGTCAGCTCCTGTGCCTCCGTCGTGAACTGGTACTTCTTCTCCTGGGCAAAGACCATCATAATCTGGAACAGCTGGTCTGGATTATAGTCGTCTATGTTCAGGAAGTAGCTGAAGCGGCTGCGCACGCCGGGATTGATGCGGAAGAGGTTCTCCATTTCCTGGCGATAGCCGGCGGCAATAACCACGAACTTGCCGCGGTCGTCCTCCATGCGTTTCATCAGCTGTTCCAAGGCCTGCGTGCCCTGCTGGTCCTTGTCGCCGCCACTGCTTAGCGGAGCCAGGGTGTAAGCCTCGTCGACAAACAGGATGCCACCCATGGCCTTGTCGCACAGGCGGTCTACTAGTTTGGGCGTCTCGCCCTGATAGGGACTGACCATCTTCGAGCGATCCACCTCGACAACATGTCCGTTGTCCAGGTAGCCTATAGACTCCAGTATCTCGCCCAGCTTGCGGGCAATGGTGGTCTTACCGGTACCGGGATTACCCGTCAGCACAATGTGGATGCCCATCTTCTCCTGTTCGCCAAGCCCTCTTTGCGCGCGCTGAATATTATTGTGGACAGTATAGGCTATTTCCTTGACAGCAGTCTTGACCTCATCCATACCGATATAGCGGTCCAGATCACTGAGGATTTCTTCCAGCGTGCGCTCTTCGGGCACGTATCCGCGGATGTCGCCCTCCTCCACCATGACAGCCGCTGCGCCGCGGCTGATGAATGACGTGAAGATGTTCTCGGCAGTCTTGATAGCCACATGTGCATAACCAAAGGTGTCGTCCTTGATCTTGACCTGATACTGGAAGAAGCGCAGCAGCTTGTGGTCGGCCTCTGGCGTGAAGGCGTTCAGTCCGTACTTGGTGCGCAATTCCAGTTTACAGATGTCGCACAACTCTTGATAGCCTGGAGTAGGCAGACGGAAGGTGTACTTAAAGCGGTTCTGAGCTGCCGGATTAGCTGCCAGGAAGTCGTCAAGACCCTTGGGCAGACCAGCCATGATGACAATGGGGTCTTCGTCCCATTTGTCCATCTCGACAAACAGCTTGTCCAGCGGATTCACCTGGTTGGAATAGCGGTCTGGCAGCAGTTTCTGGACGTTGTCGAAGAAGAGTATGCCACCCTTGGCTTCTTTCACATTCTCATCCCATTTTTCAACAAAACGCTGATAGTCAACGGCATCTACCATGGTCAGTTTGGGCATGGAGATGATCTTGTGCTGATGGAAGTAGTCGCGCAGCACCTCGGCAAGAGCAGTCTTACCGGTACCTGTCTCGCCAATGATGATGGTGTTGACGCTCAGGCGGACGTTGACCACGTCTCTGCGCGAGCGTAGATAGGTATAGGTGTCAACAACATTTTTCAGCTGTTGCTTCACGTCTTGCAGACCTACCAGACGGTCCATGATATTCTGCGAAATGAGCGGATGGCCACACCATTTACAGAACTTGGCTATCGAGCGGTTTTCTTTTTTACAATGCTCACAAACCATATTTATTCAACGTCCTTTTGTAATTGTTCAATAACTTTGTTGGGAGTAATCTGTATTCTCTCCTTATTGGGTATCTCGTAGTTCAGAATCTTGGGGTTGAAGAGTACCATCTCAGCCACCACCAGTGCAGCCATCAACGCCCATACCTGGTAGTGCAGTACCGACTCGCCGCTGATGGAGCGTACCTGATTGGTGACATCGTCAAGCATGGCAAACTTAGAACCCTTGAACTTAAAGGACTTCTGTTTAAAGGTGTAGATAAGCGGTTCCATCAGACTCGTCTTCACGTCGCCCTCCATCACCTCGCTGATAAATTGGCTCTCCATCTTGGAGTCTCGCTGGTAGTCCGTCAGATGGCAGATGAGCATATAGACCAAGGATATGGCAAAGATGGTAGGAATGAACATGCCCGGATGCTCATTGTAGGCAAACCTCATCAGTACGATAGGAATCATGGCCGACAGCAGTCCCAGCAGTCCCCACAGCAGGCTAAGCACAAAGCCATAGCCGCGGAAATAGGCACGCAGACTGACAATGATTGCCGTGACACCGCCTACAGGCATCAGAATGAGCATCGACGTGTGTCTCATCACCTCGTCCCTGTTGTCTATTCCGAAAATGACCAACAGCGCAAGCCACGCTACGCAGAAGACATAGAAAGTAGTGCGCCAACGGTGTTCTTTGAATTTATAGCGGCTGTACTCCTTTTTCACATTCTTGTACTTGCGTGCCGTTTCTTCCTTGGCGCTGACCAGACGCTTGTAGAACATCTGGTTCTGGTCTACCTCGCCCAGGTTCATCACCCAGTCTTCCAACCGGTGCTCGTAGCTGTAGGGCTCTTCAAAAGTCTTGGTCGGGTCTTCATGGAAGAATACAGACATCCACTGGCTCAAGGCTCCGCGGCGCATGGCACCCAGCAAGAGTGGGCGGCGGGTTTGTTTCTCGAATTGGGTACCGTCAGTCAGTTCCGTACCATCTTCCAGCAGATAGGTAGGGATGGCTCCCAACTGGCGGCAGAAGCGGTAGGCAGCCGTACGCAGGTCGTAGGCCCCCAGTCGCTCGCGGTTCTCCTCGCTCTTCAGGTCGAAGCAAGCCTTGGCCTGAGCTATCTGCTCATACCAGCCATGCAACTGGGCAAAATACTGGAAGCGCCCGTTGGGGTCGGAAAACTCGCCCACCTGTTCTTCAAACTCTTCCGGCGACAGGTCTTGCCACGTTTTCAGTTCTTCGCGCATGATTTCGCCCACCTTGTACGGATTGTCGGCATCCCTCAGGTCGTAAGCCGACTCGCGGTCCAGGTTGTAGAGCACTTTGTAGCCCAGCGAGCGCGTAGGCGTATGGCCTTCCGTCATGATGCGCAGCGCCTCGCAAGCCATCACGTCCTCATGGCTGTACATCCACGACAGCAGACGGCCGTCGCTCAAGCTGGCCCACTCGTCTTCCGAACAGTTCTCGTAGCCAAACGAGTGTACAATATCCTGCACATTGCCCGACGGATATTTCACCAGGAACGGTATTTCCGGGTCTATCTCGTATACTAGGCGCAGTATGGCTACACGCTGTGTCAGCTTCGTGTCGGGAGCAAAGTAGCTGCGCAGTCTGGAGATGTCGGTTTTCGTGTGTGCCTCTATATATAGGAAGGTATTGTCGTTGGGATTCCTGAGTGCCAGCGCATACTCATCCATATAGCTGAGAATGGAGATGGCGACGCTGTGGATATCGTCACACTTGTTGCCTCTTAGGTCAACATAGGGATAGGTGGGCTCCATCACGTAGACTGATGCCATGAGTCCGGCACGCTGGTCTGCGGGATAGCGGTTGGTGATGATGTCCTTCACCGCCGAGCTCAGTTTCACGTTACCGCATTGCTCCAACCATCCCGGTATGCGTCCGTTATAGAGATAGCTGGTGGCCAGGCGCTCGTTCTCCAGCAGCATCGGTATGAGCTCGTGGACATTGTCCGCCACCATGTTGCGCTCTGGGTCGACGATGAAGCTGCGGTATTTCAGCAGCGGCGACGAGATGTCTACCTTGACGTCTTCGCCCAAGAACCAGCGTTCCACCTCGTTATATCCCCAGCGGCTCGAAGGGTTGACAGCAGTCAGACCCTGGACTATCATCTTGACGCGGTCTGGCAAGTCATTGATGCGCGGCAGGCGGCCTTCATTCTTTTTGCGCATCATGACGCGCTCATTCTGAATCAAGGGGTTCTCGCCCAGCCAGAGTGTCATCAGCGTAATACCCAGTGAGTAGAAGTCGGCAGCGGGTCCTATTTCCACCTCACCGTCTATCACGTCGTTATACATTTCCGGGGCGGCATATACCGGGGTGCGTGCCTGAGTGGTCTTATGCAGTCTGCCCTCTTCTTCCATGATGCTGGAAATACCAAAGTCGCCAAGCACAATTTCCTTGTGTTCGGCGTCGCGGAAGAAGTAGTTGCCCGGTTTGATGTCCTTGTGGATAATCTTGTTGTTGTGGCAGTAGGCCAGGGCTGCAGCACACTGCAGGGCTATTCGGCGGAATTGGTTGAAGTTTCCGTCCAGGTCGTAGTCGGCCAGGGTACCTCCGCGCAGGTACTCCATGAGTTCATAGTCGCGGTTTTTGCCGTCCACATAGGTCTTGCCATAGTCCGTTATCTTGACCACCATCTCGAACGAGAAGTTCTGGATGATGCGCATGAGTCCCTTCTTGATGCTGAAATTAGGATAGTAGACTTTCAGCACTCTTTCGCCTTCGTCGCCTTCAACCAGGAACACCTGAGCCTCGCCGGAGTTGTCGCTCAGACACTTGATGCCGCGGTACAGCCTGCCTTTCAGCACGAAGTCGCCATCTCTTATTTCATCATTGTCCTGTTTCTGGGTTCCCGGCCTGACCGTAATGTCTCCGGCACCTTGCTGGGCAGCCTGCGGTGAGCCTACTCGGATGGTAGCCTCCATATTATTATTGACGGTAGAAGTCTGTGGATTGGTAACGTCCATATTTATTTGTCGTCTTTTATTTCTTCAGTACTGTTTTTTCCAAGAATCACCCATTTGCCGCCCAGATGTGGCTTGGCGCATCCGCAGGGGCTGCTGTGCATGGCGTGCTTGTAGTTGCACACCCACGCCAGTCTGACGCCTACGGGTTTGCTGGCCATGGCAAAGTTGCGTGCCTGTACGGGCGACGTTGTGGGTGGTACGGCCAGTTTGTCGAGGATGGTCGACAGCATCTTGATTTTCACGGCCTTCATCTCTTCCAGTTCGTCACGCGTCATGCGTTTCGACTCCATCTGCGGAATGACGGGTATCTCTACACCCTGATCTTTCTGCAGCAGCGACAGCACTCTTTCTCTCAGTTTCGCGTTGTTTTGTTCACGCACAATGTCGCGCTCTGAGTTGTAGGGCAGCGCATTCTCCAGCTGCGAGTAGTCTCTGACTATCTCCAGCAGCTGCTGGTAGTCAGGGTTGGCCTGCAGTTGCTTCACCAGCATGCGTGCCTCCTTGGTGAGTGCTGTTCCGCACTTCTTGCAGAAGGCGAAGTCGTTCAGTGTGTGACATGTGGGGCACACCATGCCGCCCCGCGGACTGCCACACTCCGGACAGTAAGCTTCGTTGCCCTCCAGGTGGGCACCGCAATAAGAGCACACGTCCTTGCGGATATAGTGATGGCAGACCTCACAGAAGTCTGCGTCAGGGTCTATCTCCGCACTACAATGGGGGCAGGTCGTCTTGCTGATGGGCTGGCCACACTGTGCACAGAACATAGCCTCAGCGTCGTTGATGGCTCCACAGTAGGGGCACTTCTTACCGGCGGCCTGGCGCTGGGCAGCCTGCTGCATGGTATGTTGGTGCGCAAAGGGTTGTTGCTGTTCCTGAGGTCTGTTTTCGGGCATAGCCTGAGGCCTCATGGTGCGCTGCAGATTGTCTGACTGGTGAGTATTTTCGTCGATTATCATTTTATAGTTATTGTTGTTGTTAACGATGTAGTTAAATAGTCAGTTGCAAAGATAGTAAAAAAAAATAAACGTACAAAAAAAACCGCCGTAAATTTATATTTACGACGGCATTTTTCTCTGATTCGTATATTCCCGTTACCACAAGGGCAGCCTCTCTGACTTCGGCAAGAACATCTTGTCGCCGGCTTTCACGCCAAAGGCGTCATACCAGGCGTCGATGTGTGGCAGTGCTCCGTTGACGCGCCAGCGTCCCAGTGAGTGAGGGTCGCTCTTGGTGCGGTTACGGATTTCGGCCTCCACGATGTTGCCAGCCCATACGCCGGCGTAAGCAATGAAGAAGCGCTGGTCAGCGGTCAGACCGTCAATAACGGGCAGTGCGTTGCGCTTGGTGGCGTTCTTGTAGGCATACCATGCCACCTGCAGTCCTCCGTGGTCAGCCAGGTTCTCACCCAGCGTCAGTCTGCCATTGGCGTTAAGGTCGGGCAGCACCTTGATATTCGAGAAGAAGTCGGCATACTTGTCAGTACGTGCTGTAAAGTTCTTTCCATCAGCTTCCGTCCACCAGTCGTGCATATTTCCGTCCTTATCATATTGACGTCCCTGGTCGTCGAATCCGTGGGTCATTTCGTGACCTATCACGACACCGATAGCACCATAGTTGAAGGCGTCGTCAGCCGTCGGGTCGAAGAACGGAACTTGCAGAATACCAGCCGGGAAGCAGATTTCGTTCGTGGTAGGGTTATAGTATGCGTTGACGGTCTGCGGGGTCATGTGCCAGTCGTCTCTGTCCACGGGTTTCCCTGCCGTGTGGTCTATGCGCCACGCATTCCAGAAGCGGCTACACTCACGCATGTTCTCAAAGTAAGATTTTTTCGCATCAATCTTCAAGTCCGTCAGGTCCGTCCAGCGGTCAGGATAGCCTATCTTCACATAGAACGTGTTCAGCTTCAACAGTGCGTTGACCTTCGTCGAGTCGTCCATCCAGTCCTGTGCGGCAATGCGCTCACCGAGTGCAATGCGCAGGTTCTCCACCAGCGTCTTCATGCGCTCCTTGGACGATGCGGGGAAGTACTTCTTGACATAGATGCGTCCCAGTGCCTCGCCCATGACGCCCTGCACCTGATTGGTAGCACGGCGCCACAGCGGGTGGTCCTCCTTGCGGCCGGAGAACACCTTGCCGTAGAAGTCGAAGTTGGCGGCACGCACCACGTCGTTCAGATAGCCCGTAGAGCCATCTATCTGTCCCCACTCCATCACGTCACGGTACTCTGCGGCTGTCAGCGTGCTGAACAGTTTGTCGGCGGCCTGCATGAATTCCACCTGGCCTACGACGACATCCTGTATGTACTGGCTCTTGATGCCCTTGGCGTTCATCTGGCGTTCTATCTGGAAGTGCGGACACATGGCGTCCAACTCCTTCAGCGTCATCTTGTTATAGTTGGCAATGGGGTCACGCAGTTCCGTACGCGACTTTGACGCCTTGGCCAGTGCCGTTTCTACCTTCAGGATGTTCTTCATCTTCTTCTCGGCAGCCGACTTCTTGAAACCGAAGAGTTGGAACATGCGGACGATGTGCTTCTTGTAGGCCTCGCGGATTTTCACCGTAGCCTCGTCGTTCTCCACGTAGTAGTCTTTCTGTCCCAGCGTCAGGCCAGCCTGATAGAAGTTCAGGATGTTCTGCGCAGCATTCTTCTCGTCAGCACCGATGTAGGCACCAAAGAATTCCGAGTTGCCGTAGGGCATCATCTCCAGCTGTATGGCGAAGAGTTGTTCCTTGGTCTTGGCGGCCTCCAGTCGCTTGATGAGTGGCATCAGCGGTGCCAGTCCGTCCTTTTCTCTGCGTGCGGAGTCCATGGCCAGTTTGTAGAGGTCACTGAGTTTTTGTTCCACGGAGCCTGCGGGATAGGTGTTCTCCTGCAACTCCTTCAAGATACCGTTGATGCGCTTGTTGTTGTCTTCTGCCAAGCGGTCAAAGCTGCCAAAGCGCGAATAGGCAGCGGGCAGTGGGTTGGCCTTCATCCAGCCACCGCAGGCATACTCGTAGAAGTCGTCAGCGGGGCGCACGCTCTGGTCAAGGTCCCCCATGTTGATGCCTGACTTCAGCTGTGCGGATGCCGTGGCGGCCATCACTGCTAATGCCATCATTGTTAATGCTTTTTTCATGTCGTTGTTGTTTAGAAATTATTGTTGTTGTTTCCGATGTTTCGTGATTCCGACTTTCCGGGATTCCGATTTTCCAATAATCCGGGATCCCGCCGTCCCGTCGTTCTGTCCCATCACTCCTTGAGGCCTTCCAGTTCTTCGGCCAATTGCTCCCAGCGTGCCACCTCCTCGTCGAGTGCTTTCTGGGTGGTGGTGTATTCCGTGACGAGAGTCATGTCCGACGCGTTTTCAGGCACCGACAGCAGGGCGTCGAGTTCCTTTAGGCGGTGCTCCATGTTGCTGATTTTCCGTTCCGACTCTTCCACGGCTCTCTCTGCCTTGCGCAGCCGCTTCTGCTGTTCCTTGTGGGCAGCATAGTCAGTCTTTGGGGCTTTCGTGGGTTCGATGGGCTTAGTGGGCTTGATGGGTTGCCCATTAACCCCATTTACCCCATCAGACCCATTAGCCCCATTACGATGGCTCTCCAGCCAGTCGTAGATGCCACCCAGGTATTCTCTCACCCTGCCGCCCCCAAACTCGTAGACCTTGCTCACCAGTCCGTCCAGGAACTCGCGGTCGTGGCTGACGATGATGGCTGTACCGTCAAAGGCTTTGATGGCTTCCTTCAGCACGTCCTTCGACGGCATGTCCAGATGGTTTGTCGGCTCGTCCAGAATGAGCAGGTTGACGGGTTCCAGCAGCAGGCGTATCATGGCTAGACGGCTGCGCTCGCCACCGCTGAGCACCTTGACTTTCTTGTCTGAAGCCTCGCCGCCAAACATGAAGGCTCCCAATATGTCGTTGATTCTGAGTCGCACCTCGCCCTTGGCCACGTTGTCAATGGTTTGGAAGACGGTGAGGTTCTCGTCCAACAGCTGTGCCTGGTTCTGGGCGAAATAGCCTATCTGCACGTTGTGGCCCACCTTCAGGTGTCCGTCAAAGGGTATCTCGCCCATGATGCACTTCACCAGCGTCGACTTACCCTCACCGTTCTTACCCACAAAGGCCACCTTCTCGCCACGCTTGATGGTGAGGTTGACATTCGAGAAGACGGTATGGGCACCATAGTCCTTGCGGACATTCTCGCAGATGATGGGATAGTCGCCTGAGCGCAGACAGGGCGGAAACTTCAGGCGCAGGGCGGAGTTGTCGACCTCATCGACCTCAATGGGCACTATCTTCTCCAGCTGCTTCACCTTCTGCTGCACCTGTACGGCCTTGGTGGCCTGATAGCGGAAGCGCTCAATGAACTGGCGCATCTCCTGTATCTCCTTCTGCTGGTTCTCGTAGGCGCGCAACTGCTGTTCGCGGCGCTCCTTACGCAGCACGACGTACTCGTCGTACTTCACCTTGTAGTCGACAATCTGACCACAGGAAATCTCCAGCGTGCGGTTGGTGACGTTGTTGATGAAGGCACGGTCGTGACTGACCAGCACCACAGCCTTTGCCGACTGTGCCAGCCACTGTTCCAACCACTGTATAGACTCGATGTCGAGATGGTTGGTGGGCTCGTCGAGCAACAGTACGTCGGGCTTCTGCAACAGGATCTTGGCCAACTCAATACGCATGCGCCAACCTCCTGAGAACTCACTGGTGGGACGCTCCAGGTCCTGGCGCTCAAAGCCCAGTCCAAGCAGGGTACGCTCCAGTTCGGCCTCGCAGTTGTCGGCACCTATCATCATGTAGCGCTCGTGCTCCAGCGTAAACTTCTCAACCAGTGCCAGATAGCTCTCGCTCTCGTAATCCGTGCGCTCAGCCAGCTGCTGGTTCAATGCGTCGACCTTGGCTTTCAGCTCCGTCACGTTGGAGAATGCCTTCTGAGCCTCCTGGCGAACGGTGGTGTCATCTTGTAATACCATCACCTGCGGCAGGTAGCCGATGGTGGTGTCAGAGGGTATGCTCACCACACCCTCTGTGGGTTTCTGCTGTCCACAGAGTATCTTTAGCAGTGTAGACTTTCCTGCACCGTTCTTACCCACGAGGGCTATGCGGTCGCGGTCGTTCACCACAAAACTGGCTCCTGCAAACAGAGGCTTCACGCCAAATTCTACGCGTAAGGACTCTACTGATATCATTTCTCTATACCTTATTCTTTTTTGAACGTGCAAAGTTACGAATAAGATA
>CACWFV010000032.1 GCA_902760315.1 uncultured Bacteroidales bacterium
CATACCCAGACGGCGGCGCTCCAGGGCAAACTCTACAATCAGGATGGCGTTCTTGGCCAACAGACCAATCAGCATGATGAGCGAGATCTGCATATAGATGTCGTTGGCGTGGCCAAACAGCATGGTGAAGAGGAAACAGCCGGCCAAACCAAACGGTACGGAGAGCACAACGGCCAGCGGCAGGATGTAGGACTCGTACTGTGCGGACAGAATCAAGTAGATGAAGATGAAGCACAGCAGGAAGATGAGGGCCGTGGAGTTGGTGGCCTTGGCTTCCTCACGCGTCAGACCTTGGTAGTCGTAGGTATAGCCCTGGGGCAACATCTGGTCGGCAACTTCCTGGGCAGCCTTGATAGCCTCACCGGTAGAGTAGCCGTCGGCCACGGTAGCGGTGACGTTGATAGAGGTGAACAGGTTGAAGCGGTTGATGTTGCTAGGACCGTAGACGCGCTCCAGGCGGCAGAACTCCTGAACAGGCGACATGCCGGCCGGGGTACGTACATAGATGCTGTTGAGCGACTCCGGCGTCATGCGGCTTTCGGGCGAGGCCTGAATCATGACACGATAGAGCTTACCGTAGGCGTTGAAGTTGGAGGCGTAGAGTCCGCCATAGTAACCCTGCAGGGTGGACAGGATGGTAGAGGGCGACACGCCGGCCTGCTTACACTTGGCCACATCCATGTGCAGCATGTACTGCGGATAGTTGGGGTTGTAAGAGGTCTGGGCGGTCTGGAACTCAGGACGCTTGTTCAGCTCAGCCAAGTAGTCCTTGACGATGCCGAAGAACTTGTCCAGCGAACCACCGGTGCGGTCCTGCATGACGAGCGACACACCACTGTTGGCCGAGAAGCCGGGAATCATAGGCGGTGCGACAGTCCGCTGAGTTTCCAGAAGAAACCGTGCTGGCGCTCTTCAAAGGGCTTCAGCTTGATGATGAACGTGGCCTGGTCGGAACCCGAACCGGCAATGAAGTTGTAACCCTGAATCTGCTCACGGTTCTGGATGGCTGGGTCGGCAGCCAGAATGCTGTCCACCTGACTGATGACCTGCTTAGTGCGCTCCACTGACGTGGCGGGCGGCATGGAGACGGTACAGAACAGGGTACCGGTATCCTCGTCAGGCACCAGACCCGTCTTGGTGGTAGACATCAGCACAACCATGGCCACGATGCCGACAACCACGCTGGCAAGGATGGCAAGAGGCTTGCGCACCAACTTCTCTACCTGGCCTTTATACTTGTCGAGCACCTTTTCGTAAGCAGTATTGAACGACGCATGGAAGCGGTCTATGACGGACATCTTCTTGGCATGGCCCTCAGCATCGTGCGGCTTCAGGAAGATGGCACACAGTGCGGGCGACAGCGTCAGGGCGTTCAGTGCCGAGATGAAGATGCTGACAGCCATGGTCACACCGAACTCACGGTAGAACGAACCCGTAGTGCCACCGATGAACGACACGGGGATGAACACCGAAGCCATCACCAGCGTAATAGAGATGATAGCGCCCGAAATCTCGTTCATGGCGTCGATAGATGCTGTCAGCGACGACTTGTAGCCCTGGTCGAGCTTGGCATGGACAGCCTCAACGACCACGACGGCATCGTCCACCACAATGGCAATGGCCAACAGCAGGGCCGACAGCGTCAGCAGGTTGATGGAGAATCCCATGACGTTGAGGAAGAAGAAGGTACCTATCAACGATACCGGCACGGCAATCAGCGGGATGAGCGTAGAGCGCCAGTCCTGCAGGAAGGCGTAGATGACGAGGAACACGAGGATGAGGGTGAACACCAGTGTGAATACCACCTCCTCGATAGAGGCATAGAGGAACTCGGTGACGTCGTAGTTGATCTTATAAATCATGCCCGGCGGGAACAGCTTGGCCTGCTCTTCCAGTTCGGCCTTCACCTGCTTGGCAATTTCGTTGGCGTTAGAACCGGCAATCTGCTGTACCATACCCATCACCGACGGGATGTTGTTGTTCTTCATCGAGACGCTGTACTGCTGGCCGCCGAGTTCTATCTTGGCAACGTCCTTCAGCTTCAGCGTCTGACCGTTGGCATCGCTCTGGATGATGATGTTGCCAAACTCCTCGGCAGTCTTCAGACGACCGGTATAGCGCATGGCATACTCGTAGGCCACGTCGCTCTCCTGGCCAAACGAACCAGGAGCAGCCTCGATGTTCTGTTCAGCCAGCACAGCACTGATGTCACTGGGCATCAGGTTGTACTGCTTCATCACGTCGGGCTTCAGCCAGATGCGCATGGAGTAGGTCTTCAGACCAGGCGACTGCACGTCACCGACGCCCTGGATACGCTTGATGGCCGGAATGATATTGATGTTGTTATAGTTCGTCAGGAACTCGTCGTCGTAGCGGCCGTCGGAGGTCAGCGTGAACATGATGACCTGAGAGGTCTGACGCTTCTGAACCGTCACACCGATGCGCGTCACCTCGGCAGGCAGCAAAGCCTGAGCCTGTTGTACGCGGTTCTGCACGTTGACGGCACACATATCGGGGTTCATGCCCTGGCGGAACAGCACGCTAAGCTGTGCGGAACCTGCACCAGCAGTCGACGAGATGTAGTCCATACCCTCCACACCGTTGATGCTCTCTTCCAACGGCGTGACGACCGAATTCTTTACGGTCTCAGCATCGGCACCGGGATAGCTGGTCCACACCGCTACCGTAGGTGGCGCGATGTTGGGGTACTGCTCAATAGGCAGCGACACCAGGCCGATGAAACCCAGCAGGACGATGAGGATGGATATCACCGTCGACAGCACCGGGCGCTTGATAAATGTTGTAAAAGTCATATCTCTTAACTCTTCACTTTTTTACTCCTAGCTCTTACTTATTTTTCATAGCGCCGACAATGTCGCCGGCAGTCATGGCCTTGGCCTGCTCCTGAATCTTCTGCTGATAGCGCTCAGGAGTGATGGGTACAATCTCCATACCGTCATTCAGTTTGGTAATACCATTGGTGACATACTTGTCGCCGGCCTTCAAGCCACCGGTGACGACATAGTTGTTGCCATCATCGTGCGGGTCTACCTGAATCTCGGTGTACTTCACCTTATTATCCTTACCGACAACATAGACGAACTTCTTGTTCTGCACCTCAGCGACACAAGCCTGCGGAACGATGATGACGTTAGAGCTTTGACGCGGAATGATGATGTTACCGGTAGCACCGCTCTTCAGCAGCTTCTCCGGATTGGGGAAGGCGGCGATGAGCTGGACGGAACCGGTAGCGGCATCGATGACACCACTCATCTTGCTGACGGTGCCCTCCTGCTGATAGATGCTGCCATCGGCCAGCTGCAACTTGACAGCGGGCAGTGACGACAGACCCTTCTGGGAAATGACCATGGCCTCTTTCTCGGTCACGGAGAAGTAGGCCTCCATAGAGGAGATGTTGGAGACAGTGGTCAGCACGTTGGAGCCGCTGACCAGCGCACCTTTTTTAAAGGGCAACGTGCCCACGACACCAGCGGCGGGCGACTTGACAAAGCAGTAGCTCAGCGCTTCCTTGGCAGAAGCCAGCGCAGCCTGGGCCTGAGCCAACTGTGCCTGGGCAGACTCGAAGGTATTCTTGGAGGTCTGTAACTCGTAGTCGCCAATGACACGGTTCTTGTGCAACTGCTGGGCGTTGTCGTAGGTCAGCTTGGCCGTATTGCACTGCTGCTGGGCAGCATTAACGGCGGCCTGAGCCTGACGTACCTGAGCCTGATAGGTCTCGTTGTCTATCACAAACAGCACCTGACCGGCGCTGACACTTTGTCCTTCTTTGACATTAATCTGCGTAAGGAATCCTTGAGCTTTCGGACGAATCTCTACATCCTGAATACCCTTGATGGCAGCAGGATACGTGCTCTGCATGTCAGCACTTGACATGCCGGCAGTAGTTACAGGAAATTCGTTGTCGCCAAATGTTGGGCGGCCACCGCCACCACCACACGAAACAAGCATTGCAGCAATGGCTGCAAACATCAGAATTTTCTTCATTTTCATACCTATAATTATATTATTCGAATAATCCTTGACAGAAAACTCAAACACACCAGTTTAGTTTTCAGACTGCAAATTTACTAAAAATTTCCAAGAACCTATATAAACATATAGGACAAACCAATATATTTAACAAAGTTTAGTTTGTTTTCAGTCCCATCTGTGCTGCTTTTTCCAACAACAGGCTCATCAGGGGCTCGCGTTCGTTCTCTACCTTATTGTCCAATACGGCATCTTTGAGATACTGTTTCAGCACACCAACCTCGCGAGACGGCCGCAGGTTGAAGAGCGCCATAATCTCGTTGCCGTCGATGACTGGCTGCAACAATCGTTTGTAGTCTTTCTCCTTCAGGTCGGTCAGTTTCTCACGCACCAGACGGAAGTTCTCCAGAAACATCTTCTTCTTCGTCTCGTTCTTGCTGGTGATGTCGGCCTCGCACAGCAACATAAGGTCGTCAATATCATCGCCGGCATCGTTCAACAGTCGGCGCACAGCAGAGTCAGTCACCTCTTCGTCGGCAACGGCTTGTGGGCGCATATGCAGGTCTACCAGTTTCTGGACGTACTTCATCTCGGCTCCCATGGGCAGTTTCAGACGCCGGAAAATGGCGGGTACCATCTTGGCTCCTATCATGTTGTGGTTATGGAATGTCCATCCCACGGCAGCGTCCCAACGCTTTGACCTAGGCTTGCCGACGTCATGGAGCAGACACGCCCAGCGCAGCCAGAGTCCGGCTCCTTGCTGGGCGGCGTTTTCCAGCACCTCCAGCGTGTGGTAGAAGTTATTCTTGTGAGCACGTCCGTTACGCTGTTCAACGATGTCGAGGGCCGCTAGTTCGGGAAGAATGATGTGGAGCAAGCCGCTACGCAGCAAGTCTACGAAACCCTTGCTGGGGTGTGGCGCCATCATTATTTTGTTGAGTTCCACTTCGATGCGCTCGCCGCTGACTATCCTGATGCGCTCTGCCATGCGGCCCAGGGCATCAAAGGTTTCCGGCTCTATCTGGAAGTTCAGTTGGGTGGCAAAACGGATGCAGCGCATCATGCGCAACGGGTCGTCGGAGAACGTCACCTCCGGATCCAAGGGAGTGGCAATGATGCCATCCTCCAAGTCGGCAATACCATTAAAGGGGTCAACCAACTGACCGAAGCGACTCTTGTTCAAGCAAATGGCCATAGCGTTGATGGTGAAGTCGCGCCGGTTTTGGTCGTCCTCCAGCGTTCCGTTCTCTACAATGGGTTTACGCGAGTCGTGACTGTAGCTTTCCTTGCGGGCACCGACAAATTCTATTTCCTCATTGCCCATCTTGACCTGAGCCGTACCGAAATTCTTGAACACGCTGAGGTGGGCTCTTCTGCCCAGGCGCTTCTTCAAAGCGGAGGCCACCTCAATGCCGCTGCCCACCACCACGACGTCGATATCGTTGGACGGGCGCTCCAGAAAAATGTCGCGTACATAGCCGCCAACGACATAGCACTCCACACCCATCTCGTCGGCCACCTGGCCGATGAGATGGAATATCTCCTTGTCCAGTATCTTTGCTAATGCTTGGTCTGAATACAGTTTCACGGCTGCAAAATTACTAAAAAAATATGAATTATGCGTATTTATTTTGAATTATTTCGTACCTTTGCAGACGCAAATGAAAAAATATGTAAGCATACTGGTAGTAGTAGCGGCACTTGCATCCTGCAGCCACGGACGACAAAAAGAGTTAGAGCAGTTCCGGCTGAAAGTACGCTCGCAATTGCTGGAAGAGAAACTGGCAGAGGCTCAGCAGAAGCTGGCTCGTACCGACAGCATTTTGCAACAGCGTGATGGCGACGCAGACTCAACGCCGGGCTATATGGACTCGCTGGAGATAGCTGCCGACGTGCAGGGTGCCCAGATACGCTACATTCACAGAAAGCAGAAGGAGATTCAATAGTTTTGCACGGAATGAAGGCTAACAACGAAGTAAAGACAAACGAAGAGTTTGAACAGACGCTGACCGAGTGTCGCACACTGTTCGAAAAGAAGCTTCACGACTATGGAGCCTCGTGGCGCATATTGCGCCCACAGTCGCTGACAGACCAGCTGTTCATCAAGGCCAAGCGCATACGCTCGCTGGAAATCAAGAAAGAGTCACTGGTGGGCGAAGGCATCCGTCCTGAGTTCATAGCCCTCATCAACTACGGCATTGTGGGACTCATACAGCTCAACCATGGTTTCAGCGATACAGTCGACATGGACAACAGCGCTGCCATGGCGCTCTACGACCAGTATGCCCACGAAGCGCTGGAACTGATGAAGCGCAAGAACCACGACTACGACGAGGCGTGGCGCGGCATGCGCGTCAGTTCGTATACAGACTTCATACTGACCAAGATAGAGCGCATCAAGGAGATTGAGAACCTGGAGGGCGCGACACTGGTCAGCGAAGGTATTGACGCTAACTACATGGACATCATCAACTATGCCGTCTTCGGAGCAATTAAGTTAAGAGAGGAGAATTGAGAGTCTACTGATGAGAGTTGAGAGATGAGAAAGTTCGTCGTAAATATTGCACGCATGGTGTTGGCCGTAGTCCTGATATTCTCAGGATTCGTCAAGGCCGTAGACCCTATGGGTACGCAGTACAAGCTGACGGACTACCTGACGGCGCTGCACCTGCAACTGCTGACGCCCGAATTCCTGACGCTGGGCGCTTCGGTACTGCTGTCGGCCATAGAGTTTGGCGTGGGTATCTGTCTGCTCTTCGGCATTCGCAAAACCATCTCCACGTCGCTGGCGCTTCTGATGATGCTCGTCATGACGCCACTGACGCTTTGGCTGGCGCTGGCCAACCCCATCAGCGACTGCGGCTGTTTTGGCGACGCTGTGAAACTGACCAACTGGCAGACTTTCGGCAAGAATGTGGTATTGCTCATCATGGCCTATACCGTGTGGAAACGGCCACACGACATCGTACGCTTCATCTCGACCTCCAGCCAATGGATAGCTACCAATTACTCCGCCATCTTCATTCTCGCCGTGTCCGGATGGTCACTCTACGACCTGCCCTATATGGACTTCCGACCCTACAGCATAGGTACCGACCTGAGACAGGGCTGGCAACAGATGATGGAGGGAAAGGAGTCGCCCTACGCCGAGTTTTTCATACAGCGCATGGAGGACGGCGAGGACCTCACCGACTCGCTGCTCAGCAGGCGGGGTTACCTCTTTCTGCTCATAGCGCCACACGTGGAGAAGGCTGACGACAGCCAGCTGGACCTCATCAACCAAATGTACGAATACGCCGAGGACTACGACTATCCGTTCTACGCACTAACGGCTAGCGGCGAGAAAGGCATTGAGCGCTGGCGCGACATGACGGGAGCGGAATACCCGTTCTGCCAGACTGACGACATCACGCTGAAGACCATCGTCCGCAGCAATCCTGGACTAGTGCTGCTGAAGGACGGTGTCATCATCAACAAATGGAGCCACAACCGACTGCCCGACGAATATACGCTGACGGACCGATTGGAGCGGCTGGAGATAGGCCGACTGTCTACCGAGTCCATGAGTGAGAAGATACTGGTCATCGTACTGTGGTACGTGCTGCCGCTGCTGTTGCTCACCATTGCCGACCGACTATGGGCATGGACAAGGTGGCTGAAACGGAAAGAACAGTCAAACAAGATATATCAACTTTTTAAACAAAAAACAGAAAATGAGAAAGAAAATCGTAGCAGGCAACTGGAAAATGAACCTGAACCTGCAAGAGGGAGTAGCTCTGGCCAAGGAGCTGAATGACGCACTGAAGGCTGACAAGCCCAACTGCGACGTAATCATCTGCACACCGTTCATCCACCTGGCATCCGTTGCCAAGGAACTGGACCAGAACCTGATTGGTCTGGGCGCTGAGAACTGCGCAGACAAAGAGAAGGGTGCCTTCACTGGTGAGGTGAGCGCCGAGATGGTCAAGAGCACCGGTGCTCAGTATGTCATCCTGGGTCACTCAGAGCGTCGCGAGTACTACAAGGAGACTCCCGAAATTCTGAAGGAGAAGGTGCTGCTGGCTCTGAAGAATGGTCTGAAGGTTATCTTCTGCATCGGTGAGTCACTGGCCGAGCGCGAGGCTAACAAGCAGAACGAGGTCGTCAAGGCCGAACTGGAAGGTTCTGTCTTCAACCTCTCTGAGGAGGACTTCCGTAAGATCGTCATCGCCTACGAGCCTATCTGGGCTATCGGCACCGGCAAGACAGCTACCGCTGAACAGGCCGAGGAAATCCACGCCTACATCCGCTCTATCGTAGCCGAGAAGTATGGCAAGGCCGTAGCCGAGGACACCAGCATCCTGTATGGTGGTTCTTGCAAGGCTTCTAACGCTCCTGAGCTCTTCGCCAAGGCCGACATCGACGGCGGTCTTATCGGTGGTGCTTCGCTGAAGTGCGCTGACTTCAAGGGTATCATTGACGCTTGGAAGAAGTAAATGAAGCATCTCCTACTATTATTAATACTGTGTATCGGCATCCCCACGGGTGCCGGTGCACAGGCTTTCACCCAACGGCTACAGAGACAACCCGCAGCCGGACAGGGCTCGGTGACCATACACCAGAGCGACTCCATCGACCAGCTGGTGAATTCTGCTATGTTGACAACGAAGAGTAGCACCACAACGACTAGCACGCCGAGAACTGCCGCCACCCAGGGCAACGCCGGCACCAAGACCACCACAACGACGGTCAGAACTGCCACCGCAAAGACGGAGCGTCAGCAGGAGATAGTGCCCGACACACTGCCCAAGATGATTCGCGGCGGTCACAAGGTGATGGGCTACCGTGTGCAGGCCTTTGCCGGAGGCAACTCGCGCAAGGACCGTCAACAGGCCGAACAGGTGCGCAACAGCATTAAGAGCCACTACCCCAACGTGCCGGTATACGTACACTTCTACTCGCCACGCTGGATTTGCCGGGTGGGTAACTACCGCACCTATGAAGAGGCTCACCAGATGCTGGTCAGCCTGCGCGAGCTAGGTTTCAGCCAGGCTACCATTGTGAAAGGAAAAATTACCATAGCATACTAAATGTATCCAGAAAACGAAATATTCAGAGAGGGACTCGACGAGTTGGCGGCTCACTACAAAGAGGTGCTGACACTGCTGGGCGAAGACCCAGAGCGCGAGGGACTGCAAAAGACACCCATGCGCGTGGCCAAGGCCATGCAGGTACTGACACGCGGCTATGAGATGGACGCCCACCAGGTGTTGCGCGACGCGCTCTTTAAGGAAGACTACTCCCAGATGGTCATCGTCAAAGATATCGACTTCTTCTCGCTCTGCGAACACCACATGCTGCCCTTCTACGGCAAAGTGCACGTGGCCTACATACCCAACGGCTACATTACCGGCCTCAGCAAGATAGCCCGCGTCGTCGACATCTACAGCCACCGGCTGCAGGTACAGGAGCGCATGACGCTGCAAATCAAGGAGTGCATACAGGAAACGCTCCACCCGCTGGGCGTAATGGTGGTGGTAGAGGCTCGCCACATGTGCATGCAGATGCGCGGCGTAGAGAAACAGAACAGCATCACTACCACCAGTGACTTCAGCGGAGCCTTCAACCAGGCCAAGACGCGCCAGGAGTTTATGAACCTGATTCACAACCGATAATACAAACCCAAAACACGAATCATTATTATGGACCAGTTTAACAGCGACAAGTACAAGAAGCAAGGCATTCTCCAAGAGTTCTTTCAAAGTTGCCTCGGAAAAATCGTCATCTTCCTGGGATTCCTCCTCGTTCTTTACGTTTTTGCCATTGTCACCGTACCCACCAAGGAGATGATGCTTCTCGAGACGTTTGACAACATCCACCAATGTCTGCAAGAGAACGACAGTATCAAGGCCGACGACATTGATGAGACCATCCATAATATCTCACGTACCTTCTCCTACACCGACACACTACAGACCAACAAGGAGGTGTACGAGGCTTTCAAGAAGTACAATCGTCTGGAGGTCTATAGCCACCTGGGATTCCGCACGGTTCACATTTTCAACAATGTCTACCCGCAGGGACGCCGCATCAGCATCGGACTCTTCCAGTACGTCATCTCTACCATCTACTATAGCGACATCGTCATCAGCACGGGTGCCACCCGTGGAGAATACAACAAGCGACTCAACGCCCCCATAGAAATTCCGGAAAACGACGAGGACCTGGGCGACAATCCCAACGTACAGCCCTACCACTATGAGGGCGACCCGGAGAACTAACCTGGTCGAGCCTCTTACCCCAACAAAGCGGACTGTCCTCCACTCAGAAAGACAAAAAAAAGCGGAGCGTCTCACTCTTTGGCGAAACGCTCCGCTCTATCTTACTCACCCTTCAGTTCAAAGTGCTGGAAGTCCTTGCACGACTGCCAATCGCCACCCCATTCGAATCCGGCCTCAGTAAACAGCCGGAAGCAGAGGTCGTTGCGGTCTATCTTATAAGGGAACACACCTGTGCGGTCGCAGTACTTTGCGGCCGTGGCGGGCTGTATAAATCGTGTGCCGTCCTTGCGATCCTTATAGTAGGGATTATACAGCGTATTCACGTCAATGGCAAGTCCACGGGCGTGCTTCGACAACTTCGTACTGCCTGCAACGACACGGTAGCAGAAGCTGCTGGTATTGTTGGCCCGCATCTGCGTCTCGTCGTCAGCGTCGTAGACGTCGGGCAACACCATGCGCTGGATAGGGTATTTGGCGTCGTACAACTGACGGAAGATGCGCACCACAACATCAGCTATCAGTTTGTTTACCACCATCTCACCAATGTGGATCTTCTTGTCGTAGTCCCAATGCAACACACGTATGTGGCGTAAGTCGTCGCGTCCAATATAGGGGTTCTTCTTGTACGTCTTACCCTGCATGCGTTGCCACACACCGTCGGGTATGGGCTCGGCTGCAAAACATTTCTCCACGCCACCGTAGAATTTGATGTCGGACATGCTCACAGTCTGACCTGCCTGCCACTGCTGAAGGGTCTGGACTGTGGCGGCTGGCTGCTGGTCGCCATTAGTCGTCGCATTAGTAGACTGACAACCTACCAATACAGCTGTCAATATCCACAAAATACTCTTTCTCACCGTCTATTCTATTAGAAAAAACTACGCCAGCACTATTCCAGCGGAATCTCCGGGTGCTGCACGGCCAGTTCCTTGCCTTTTTGCGAGAGATAGAACATATAGAGGATTACGGGTTTCGTGCCACGGTTCTCACCATGGTGGATGGTGTTCACCATCTCTACGACAGCCTCACCCTCGTGGACGGTCTTCTCTTTGCCGTCCTGACCGATGATGGTCAGTTCGCCCTGTACCAAAATACCATAGTTCATCACGGGATGGTGGTGCCAGCCCAACTTCTGACCTGCCGGGAACACGTACTTCACAGCCACCAGTTCCGGACGTCCCTGGAAGTAGTCGGGCAATTCTACACCATCCCAACTCTGGCTGGTACGAATCAGTTCAGTACTTTCCACCTTTGCCTGAGCTCCATCCTCAGCATGTGCCTCCTTGCAAGAGGTCATTCCGCCTGCCAACGAGATACCGAAAAGGGCGGCAAGCACACATTTCATCACTTTTTTCATTGCTTATAAGTATTAAATAAATAAAAATAGTCAAGGGTTTGTTTTCCGACCTCTTGACTATTCTTTTCAGTCGGGATTACTGGACTCGAACCAGCGACCTCGCGCCCCCCAGACGTGTGCGCTACCAACTGCGCTAAATCCCGATCGTTTTGCTTAATTGCGGGTGCAAAGGTACGGAGTTTTTTTGAAACATGCAAATTTTCCACATACTTTTTACTAAAATAATGTTATTTCCTTGGTCAATCGCTCAATAATTCGTACCTTTGAACGTTATTACACATAAATATATATAGCAATCAACACATGCAATACGAGATAACAGCCCCAAAATCTCTGAACATGACCGTAAAACTGCCGGCATCAAAGAGTATTTCGAACCGTGCTCTGATTATCAACGCACTGGCCGACAACGACTCACTGCCTGAGAACCTCTCTGACTGTGACGACACGGAGGTCATCGTCCAGGCACTGAAAGAAGCCCCCTATGAGATTAACATCAAGGCGGCAGGAACGGCCATGCGCTTCATGACGGCATATCTGTCCACCCGCCTCAATGAGGAGCACGTGCTGACAGGCACTGAGCGCATGAAGCATCGCCCCATCCACATTCTGGTGGATGCCCTGCGGTTGTTGGGTGCCGACATTGAATATATGGGTGAGGAAGGCTTTCCACCACTACTCATCAAAGGGCGCAAGCTAGCCGGTGGCCGGCTGGAAGTGCCCGGCAACGTCAGTTCACAGTTCATATCAGCCCTGTTGCTGATAGGACCCTGTCTGAGCAATGGGTTGTCGCTACGACTAACAGGCGACATCATTTCACGTCCCTATATAGACCTGACACTATGGATGATGCGAGAGTTTGGTGCCAATGCTGACTGGAGTGCCTTCGACACCATCACCGTGACTGGCACGCCCTACCGCCAGCGCAGCTACTATATCGAAAACGACTGGAGCGCAGCCTCCTACTGGTACGAGATGATGGCACTCACCCGCCAAGAAGATGCCGAGATACGGTTGGAAGGACTGATGGACGGTTCGAAACAGGGCGATAGCAGCGTACGTTACATTTTCAGTCTATTGGGAGTGAAGACCACCTTTGCCACCACCCAGGAAGGCGTACCCACCACTGTAACGCTGAGCCATAGCGGGCGATGCGTGCCCCGACTGGAGTATGACTTTGTCAACTCCCCGGACTTGGCACAGACGTTTGTAGTGTGCTGTTGCATGCTGGGGGTCCCTTTCCATTTCCACGGACTGTCTACGCTGAAGATTAAGGAGACCGACCGCATAGAGGCACTGAAAACCGAAGCCCGCAAACTGGGATTCGTCATTCACGACAAGAACAATAGCGAACTCATTTGGGACGGTGAGCGCTGTGAGCCCCAAGCAGAAGTAGCCATCGACACCTACGAAGACCACCGCATGGCGCTGGCATTTGCTCCGGCAGTATTCAGGCTGAACCACCTGCTCATCAACAATCCAGCCGTGGTCAGCAAGTCATACCCACAGTTCTGGAATGATCTCAGAACTGCAGGATTTCAAGTGAAAAGTGAAGAGTAAGCCATGCAATTCCTGCTGATAGTCACCATATCGCTTGTCGTTTTAGGCATCATAGCAGCTGTCGCCTCCATCGGCAGCACAGACGAGCCTATCCATCAGGCTGACGACGGTTGTGCATCGTGCAGCAGCAGAAGCGACTGCAAATTGGCCGACATTGTTGACAAGAGCAAGAAGGCTTGCCACCTGCTCATCATTGCCACTTTGCTTGTCTCCTGTTCAACAAAGCACAACACGGCACGCAGCCGTTTCTGGCAATCGTTTACGGCTCGTTACAACACCTACTACAATGGTTCGCAGGCCTTCATAGACGGCAACCTGGAAAAAGAAAACGGCAACAAAGACAACTGCACGGAACTGATACCCCTCTACCCCGTAGCCAACAAGCAAAGTCGGGAGTTGGGAAAAGGCAACTATGAGCGTGCCATCGAGAAAGCCGAAAAAGTTATCAAGTTACACAGTATCAAGACACGTCCCGAATGGAACAAGAGTCGGCGCAAGACCGCCAAGGACATTGAATGGCTGAACCGCCGTGAGTACAACCCCTTCCTATGGCATGCTTGGCTACTGCTGGGCAAGTCGCAGTTCCAGCAAGGCCTCTTCGAGGAGGCCGCCGCTACCTTTTCTTATATGTCGCGTCTCTACCAGACACAGCCGGCCATCTATGGCATTGCCCGCGCTTGGCAAGCCAAAAGCTATACCGAGCTTGACTGGCTCTACGATGCGGAAGATGTCATCGCCAAACAGCACCGCGACAGTATACACTACCGAGCACAGAAAGACTGGGACTACACGCTGGCCAACTATCACATGCGTGCCGGCCACTACCAAGACGCCCTGTCCTACCTGCGCAAGGTCATCAAGCACGAAAGACGCCGCAAGCAGAAAGCCCGCGAGTGGTTTCTCATGGGGCAGATACAGACACTATTGGGACAAAAAGAGCAAGCCTACCAGTCGTACAAGCATGTCATACGACTGAATCCGCCCTACGAGCTGGAATTCAACGCACGCATAGCCCAGACCGAGGTAATGCCGTCCACCGATGTCAAGGGCAAGATCAGCAAGCTGAAGCGCATGGCGCGTTCGGACAACAACAAGGAATACTTGGACCAGGTGTATTACGCCATAGGCAACGTCTACCTGACCCAGCGCGACACTCTCCGCGCCATCGAAGCCTACGAGGAGGGCAACAAGAAGTCTGTGCGCAACGGCATTGAGAAAGGCGTCTTGCTGCTGACGCTGGGTAACATCTATTGGGACAAGGAGAAATATGCTGACGCCCAGCGCTGCTACGGCGAAGCTATCGGTCTGCTAGACAAAGACCGCAAAGACTATGAACAGCTGGCCTACCGCTCACAAGTGCTGGACGAGCTAGCTCCGCACACCAGCGCCGTGGAGTTGCAAGACTCGTTGCAACGACTGGCCCTCATGACCGAAGCCCAGCGCAACAAGATTATAGACCAGATTATTGCCGACCTTATTAAAAAGGAGAAGGAAGAGCGACGCGCCCAAGAAGAAGCAGAGGCAGAAAAAATATTGCAGCAAGAAGAGGCCAAAAACGGAGCCGCTAACAACCGGCTCAGAGCCAACAACCAACAGCCGGCGGCCAACGCTCAGACCCGACAGTCAGGACAGTCAGGACAGTGGTACTTCTATAATCCACAAGCCGTCAGTCAGGGTAAACAGACCTTCCAACGCCAATGGGGTAAGCGCGAAAACCAGGACCACTGGCAGCGTCTCAACCAAACGGTGGTCAACCTGCAGATGGACCAGGCTAATCAGACAGAAAACACAGAGAGTCAGGAGATGGCAGACTCCCTGCAGACTGCCACGGCAGCTAACGACAGCATAGCCGGTGGACAACAGCAGGAGGAAGCGCCTGCTGACAGCGCGGCCAACGACCCACACAAGCGGGAATATTACCTGGCGCAGATACCCTTCACCGAAGAGCAGCGTGCCGAGAGCAACAACCTCATCAAGGATGGCCTGTTCCACGCCGGCATCATCTTCAAAGACAAGCTGGACAACCTACGGCTGAGCGAGAAGTCGCTTAAGCGACTGACCACCCAATACGCCGACTACGAGCACAACGACGAAGCGTGGTATCACCTCTTCCTGCTCTACTCGCGACTGGGGCGCACCACCGAGGCCAACCACTGTCTGGCCATGCTGCAAAGCAACTTTCCTGAGAGCGACTGGACCACCCTGCTGTCCGACCCCTACTTTGCCGAGAACCAGCGCTTCGGTGTACACATCGAAGACTCCATCTACGCGGCCACCTATGAAGCGTTCAAGGCCGACCGCCACGCCGAGGTAAAAGCCAACGGAGAGATATCAGCGACACGCTTCCCCCTGGGCCAGCACCGTCCGAAGTTTCTGTTCATCGAGGGTCTCAGTCTGCTCAACGAGGGGCAGTCGCAGGCCTGCATAGATCGCCTGAAGCAGGTGGTGGAGCAGTACCCGCAGAGTGAGGTCAGCGAAATGGCGGGCATGATTATCCGCGGTGTACAGCAAGGTCGCACGCTGCATGGTGGCAAATTCGACATTGGCGACGTGTGGTCACGCCGTGCCGTCGACCTGGCTGCCGACTCCACCCGCAACGACACGCTGGTCTTGGAGCGCAACACTAACTATGTCTTCATGTTGGTCTACCAACCAGACTCAGTGAACCACAACCAGCTACTCTACGAGATGGCTAAGTACAACTTCTCTAACTTCATGGTGCGCAACTTCGACATCACCGTCGAGCAGGACGATTACGGACTGGTACGCATGATTATCAGCGGATTCCTCAACTACGACGAAGCCCGCCAGTATGCCCGCCAGCTGTATGGCAACCAGACCATGGCCGATATGCTGCATCCCTGTCGCAGCCTCATCATCAGCGAACAGAATCTGCCGCTATTGGGCAACACCTATAGCTATCGCGACTATGAGCTATTCTTCGAGCAAGAGTTGGAGCCACTGGAGATAGCCCCAGAGCCACTGCTTGACGAACCAGAGACCATCGTCACTGAAGAGGACGAGGACTCTGAGGACGGAGAAGAGTCCTCAGAAGCGCAACCGTCGACCAACACGCAAGCCCCAGACGACCCGCTGTTTGACGATGCTCCCCAACAGCAGAGCAGCGGCTACATGGAGTTTGACGACGACTTCTGGCGCTAAGGTACCGAAATACCGGAATACCGGAATAACGAAAAAAAAACAAAAAAACAATGACCAACGGACTATTGCTTTGGGCCGACGACGAGATGGAACTGCTACGCGCCCACCTGCTCTTTTTAGAGAAAAAAGGTTATGAGGTGGTGACGGTGACCAATGGCACCGACGCCATTGAGGAGTGCAAGAAGCGTACCTTCGACCTGGTATTATTGGACGAGATGATGCCTGGCCTCAGCGGACTGGAAACCCTTCAGCGCATCAAGGAGATGGCGCCGCAGGTTCCTGTCGTCATGGTCACCAAGAGCGAAGAGGAGGACATTATGAACCAGGCCATCGGCCAACAGATAGCCGACTACCTCATCAAGCCCGTCAACCCCAACCAGATATTGCTGACGCTGAAGAAGAACATCCACCGCCGGGAAATCGTCACCGAGACCGTGCAGAGCAACTACCAACAGCAGTTCCAGCAACTCTCCATGCAGATTATGGACTGTCGCTCGTGGCAAGACTGGACCGGCGTCTACAAGCGGCTGGTACGCTGGGAACTGGAACTCAGCGCTACCGACTCACAGATGACTGAGATGCTGGAGATGCAGAAACAGGAGGCCAACCACGGCTTTGCCAAGTTCATCAAGCAGAACTACATGGAGTGGATGTGCGGCGAGGAGCACCCCATGCTGTCTAACGAGTTGTTCAAGACCAAGGTATTCCCCCAGCTCAACGAAGGTGAGAAGGTGTTTCTCATCGTCCTCGACAACTTCCGCTACGACCAGTGGAAAATGCTGGAGCGCGAGATTGGTGAACTCTTCGACATCGACGAGGACGTCTATTGCAGCATTCTGCCCACGGCCACCCAGTACGCCCGCAACGCCATCTTCTCCGGACTCATGCCGGAACAGATAGCACGGATGTTTCCCGACCTGTGGGTTGACGAGGACGAGGAGGAGGGCAAGAACCTCAACGAGGAGCCACTCATACAAACCCAACTGGACCGCTACCGCCGTCACAACAGTTTCTCATACCACAAGATCAACACGTCGCAGGAAGCCGACCGGTTGCTGCAACAGTTGAACACGCTGGAGCGGAACGACCTCAACGTCGTTGTTTTCAACTTCATCGACATGCTCAGCCACGCTCGCACCGAGTCAAAGATGGTGCGCGAACTGGCCAACAACGAGTCAGCCTATCGCAGCATCACGCTCTCCTGGTTTCGCCACTCAGCCATGGCCGATCTCTTCCGCCAATTGGCACAGAGCGACTACCGCATTCTCATCACTACCGACCACGGCAGCATACGCACCAACACGCCGGTGAAAATCATTGGCGACCGCAACACCAATACCAACTTGCGCTACAAACTGGGCAAGAATCTCGCCTACGACTCCAAGGACCTCTTTGTCGTCAAGGACCCACAGAAGGCTCACCTGCCCGCCCCCAACTTATCGACGAGCTACGTCTTTGCCACGGGCGACGCCTTCTTTGCCTACCCCAACAACTACAACTACTACGTCTCCTACTATCGCAACACCTTCCAGCACGGGGGCATCTCCATGGAGGAGATGATTATACCCATCATCTCGCTGAAAGGGAAAAAGAGATAAGTGAGATATACCATATTAAATAGGAATAAAAGACAAGCAATGAATATAAAGATTCAAGACATCGACCACATTCGCGAGGCTGCTCGCGAGTTTATCAAGCACATAGGTCAGCGCCGCGTCTTTGCCTTCTACGGCAAGATGGGCGCCGGCAAGACCACCTTCGTCAAGGCTATCTGCGAGGAACTTGGCGTCGAGGACGTCATCACCTCGCCCACCTTTGCCATCATCAATGAGTACGGCCTGCCTGACGGCGACTCCCTCTACCACTTCGACTTCTACCGCATCAAGAAGTTAGAGGAGGTCTACGACATGGGCTACGAAGACTACTTCTACTCTGGCTCACTCTGCTTCATCGAGTGGCCCGAACTGATAGAGGACGTCCTGCCCGACGATGCCGTGCGCGTCAGCATCAAGGAACAGGCTGACGGCTCGCGCCAGGTAGTCTTCGACGCATAGTGCCGTCCGCTTCCGTTGCATTATTTACTGAACAAAAGTGCCGGTTCGCTGAATTATTTTTGCGAGCCGGCCCTTTTCGTGTACCTTTGTAAGAAAATTAATTAACGAGAAATACGACGCTTATGAAAAAGACAACCCTCACACTTGTGCTCACCGCATCAGCGCTGGCACTGGCAGCCTGCACAACGGACAGCACCTACGATGACTTCCTGAATTCGCAGAACTACACTGGCGGCACCTCCGGCACCACCGGTAGCAATAGTGGCAGCGCCAACCTAGGCACTGGCGACCTCTCGTCATTTACCGTAGCCATTGACAAGTCTACGGCCGAACCAGCCACCAACGCCACGGCCTTCTACCCTGAGGCAGAAGACAACCTCGACGACAGCAGCAATAGCAGCGATTTCAGCACCGAGGTGACCATCGACGTCAGCAATCCTACCACGGGCACCGTCAATGGCGTGGAAATCACGAACAACGGTGGCACCATCGTCTGCAACCACGGCAGCAACAAGGTGAGCTACGTGCTCACCGGCACCACTAACAACGGTTCTGTCACCATCATAGGCGACAAGAAGTGCGAGGTCAAGCTCAACGGTGTCCACATCACCAGTCCCGACAGCGCCGCCCTCAACGTGCTGTGCAAGAAGCGCTGCTTCCTGTATGTGGCCGACGGCACCACCAACTCGCTCACCGACACCGACTGCAGCAGCGACGCTGCCAACGAGCACAAGGGCGCGCTCTACGCCAAGGGCAAACTGCTGTTCCACGGCACCGGTTCGCTGGAGGTCAACGGCCGCCACAACAATGCCATCCACTCTGCCGACTACATCATCTTCAATAAGGGCAACAACATCTACGCCACCTCGTCGGCCAACCATGGCATCAAGGCCAACGACGGCATCTTCATCAATGGCGGCATCATCAATGTCGAAGTGTCGGCAGCGGCCGCCAAGGGCATCAACTGCGAGGACAGCATCGTGGTGCGTGGCGGGCGCACCACCGTCATCACCACGGGCACCGGTGCCTACGACAGCACCGAGCAGGATGCCAAGGGTGCGGCAGGCATCAAGACCGACACCAACTTTGCCATCTATGGCGGCCAGCTCCACCTGCTGAGCACCGGTGCCGGTGGCAAGGGACTGAAGGTCGACGGCCAGGCCGACTTCAATGGTGGCGACGTGTATGTCATCACCACAGGTGGCGAATACAGCTACAGCCGCAACTACACGGCTTCGCCCAAGGGCATCAAGGTCGATGGCGACATGAACGTCACCGGCAGCGCCATCCTGGTGCGCGCCGCTGGCCACGAGGCCGTAGAGAGCAAGTCTAACCTCACCGTGACGGGTGGCAGCATCACCGCCTACTCAGCAGCCGACGACGCCGTCAACGCTGCCGGCCACATCACCGTCAATGGCGGCTACGTGCTGGCCTACTCGTCCGGCAACGACGGACTGGACTCCAACGGCAACTGCTACCTCAACGGCGGCGTGGTCTACGCCATCGGTTCCTCACAGCCCGAAGTGGCCATCGACGCCAACACCGAGGGCGGCTACAAGCTTTACGTCAACGGCGGTACCGTCATCGCCATTGGCGGACTGGAGAGCGGCTCGCAACTGTCGCAGTCATGCTACCAGGCCTCGTGGAGCACCAACAGGTGGTATGCCCTGCAGTATGGCGACGAGACCATTGCCTTCCAGACGCCCAGCTATGGCGGCAGCACGCTGGTGGTCTCCACGCCCTCCACGCCCTCGCTCACCATGGGCGTCAGCACCAGTGGCGGCACGTCGTGCTTCGGCGGCATGGGCAACAGCGGCTGCACAGCCACTGGCGGCACGGCGGTGTCTCTGTCGTCCTACTCCGGAGGCAGCGGCATGGGCGGCGGTCCTGGCGGCATGCCGGGTGGCCGGTGGTGAGATTCAGGCCTTTTCCAAACAATAATAACCAGAATTCGGCGTTATATGTATTGGATGAAAAATCAGTCTCGTAGAGAGAACAGCATATACTTAGTATTGTGGGGCGCACTCTTTGCCGCCCCACTGCTAAGCATGTATGTACGCACCGTCGGCGACTCTTCGGCCGTGTTCAGTTGGCAGGAGGCGCTCATGGTGTGGCAGAAATTCGGCATTTTCCTGCTGCTATTCCTGCTGCACGACATCTTCCTCGCCCCGCTACTGGTCTATCAGCACCGGCGTCTGCTCTACGGCACCTTAGTAGTGGTCATCGTTGCTGCCTTCTCCTTCTACCAGTGCAGTTCAGGGCCTAGACACCGGGAGCGCCGCGGACCGCAGGACATGACATGGCAAGACAGGCGCCCGCCCCGTCCCTCTGACTTCATGGAAGAGGAGGAAATGCCTCGGCCCCCTGAGCGTCACGGCAGACCTGGCCACCGTCACGGTGTCCCGCCAGCCATCATCGGCGAGCACGACATCGTCGCCGTGGTACTGCTGTTACTCATGTTTGGCATGAACATTGCCATCAAGGGCTACTACAAGACGCGTCGCGACCAGTTGCGCCTCAAGGCCCTGGAGCAGGAGAACCTGACGCAGCAGCTGGAGTATCTGAAGTACCAGATTAATCCGCACTTCTTCATGAACACGCTCAACAACATCCATGCCCTGGTGGACATCGACGCGGAACGTGCCAAGGAGACCATTCTGGAACTCTCCAAGATGATGCGCTTCATCCTCTACGAAGGCGACAAGAACGGTGTGCCGCTGAGCAAGGAGTTCGACTTCATTCGCCACTACGTCACCCTCATGCGGCTGCGCTATACCGACAAGGTCAGCATCCGTGTCGACCTGCCCACGGAGGTGCCCGACAAGACCGTGCCGCCACTGATGCTCATCAGCTTCATCGAGAATGCCTTCAAGCACGGCATCAGCTACCAGCACCCCTCGTTCATCGACATCAAGACAGAAGTCAGCGACGGCCGCCTCTACTTCCGATGTCATAATTCCAAGGCCGACACCCCCAATCAGGAGAAAGGCGGCGTAGGACTGAACAATGTCAAACAACGATTAAAACTACTTTATGACAACAACTTTACACTCAACATACAGGACAATCCTGACACATACCTTGTAGAACTAACCATCCCGCTGATATGATACGATGCTTGGCTATTGACGACGAACCGCTGGCACTCCAGCAACTTGCTACTTATATTAGTAAGGTACCCTTCCTACAGTTGGCTGCCCAGTGTCAGAGTGCGCTGGAGGCTCGGCAGTTTCTGGAGCAAGACACTGTCGACGCCATCTTCTGCGACATCAACATGCCCGACCTCAACGGCATGGACTTCGTCAAGTCGCTCACGGTGCCACCCCTGGTGGTTTTCACCACGGCCTACGCCGAGTATGCCGTAGAGGGCTTCAAGGTCAACGCTGTCGACTACCTGCTCAAGCCCTTTGGCATGCAGGACTTCCAACGTGCCGCCCTGCGCCTGAAGGAGCGCATGGAGAGTAGCACGGCCGTCGCCGCCACAGCCCTGTCGCAGCCCGACGCACCATCCACGGCCGCCACTGACGACGACACCATCTTCCTCAAGACCGAGTATCGCATTGTCAGCGTCCGCATCAGCGCCATCCGCTATGTCGAGGCCATGAGCGAATACCTGAAGGTGTGGCTCGACGGCGAGCCCAAGCCCATCATCACACTGCTGTCCATGAAGAAGATGGAGGAGCGGCTGCCCGCCAACTTCATGCGCATCCACCGCTCCTACATTATCAATCTGCGCTGCATACAGGAAGTCAACAAAAACCGTGTCATCATGGAAAAAGACACCTATCTGCCCATTGGCGACATGTATAAAGACGCCTTCCAGCACTACCTGGACACGAAATTTCTTGGCAAATAATTTTGCTTTTCGCTCATTTTGCTGTACCTTTGTGCCCTGTAATCAACAATTAGCAAAACAAGACACATGAAAAAACTCTTTATTCTGATACTCGCAGGAATGATGGCAGCACCGTCGTTCGCACAGTTTGGCGCCAGCCGCAGCCGCTACAACCACGACAACACCGAGAGCTACTATGGCGTACGCATGGGTCTCACCATTGCCTCCATGTCCAGCGACATGGCCGAGCTCGACACCGACAGCCGCACCGGCTGGACTTTCGGCGGTGTCTATGGTCTGCAGCTGGCCAACTCCACCCCCGTCTGGCTGGAGGCTGGCCTGTCTTATGCTGAGAAGGGTGGCGAGAGCAAGGTCAACAGCCCCACGATAGAGAAAATCACCTACCGCATGTCCTACCTGGAGCTGCCCGTCGTCGTCAAGTATGGCTTCGACATCATCGACGACCTCTACATCGACCCCTTCATTGGCGGCTACATGGCGTTGGGCATTGGCGGCAAGACCAAGACCTACACCCGCAACGTTGACGACCGCACGTCGGAAAGCACGTACAACTATTGCAACCGCTTCGACGCCGGTCTGCGCGTAGGTTGCGGCGTGGAGTACCAAATGCTCTATGCCGAACTGGGTTTCAACTTCGGTATCACCAATATCGGCAAGAGCGACTTCGACGCCGTGCGCAACCGCAACCTCTTCATCAACGTGGGTGTCAATTTCTAACAGACTACTGTCAGAACTCCAATACCATCACCTGGCGCGACTTCAGCGCCAGGTTTTTTGTTAGGTCATAGCGCTCGCCCGTCACCACGTCGCGGGCTTCACGGGCACGGCTGTTGCCGGCCGTCAGTTCTGCGTAGCGCTTGGCCTCCATGGTGGCTGCGCGGCGCGTGCCGTTGATGATGGTCACCACGGTGCGGCCTTCATATTGGCGGGCTATCACGTAAATACCATTGGCGGGAATGAACTGCGTCATGCTGCCCTTCGTAATCACCTCGTTGCCCTGTCGCCAGTGCAGCAGTTTCGAGAGCCAGCCAAACATTTCGTTTTCCTGCTTGGTGCGTCCCTCAGCGGTAAAGGCACTACGCTCGTCGCCAGGAAATCCGCCGGGGAAGTCCTTGCGCACGTGGCCGTCGGTCTTTGCCTTCGTACCGTTCATCATAATCTCCGTACCATAGTACAGTTGTGGTATGCGCTTCACCGTCAGCAGCAGGGCCAGTCCCTGTTTCAGCGCCGCCATGTCGTGGCCGTCGCCCAGGAAGCGGTCCGTGTCGTGGTTGTCCAGGAAGGCCATCACGCTCGATGGGTTCGGATACAGATAGTCGTAGCAGAACGAGTTGTACAGCCGGTTCATGCCGCGCCACCAGCCGTCGGTATTCTCGTGCTTGGCCGAGTCCAGCTTCTCCTGGAACGAGAAGTCCATGACGGTCTTCAGGTACGAGTTCTCGTCCGACAGCTTCGAGTCCTTCTGCCACGCTGCGGTGTATGCTGGCTCCGTCACCCACGTCTCACCCACGGTGTTGAAGTTAGGATACTCTTCGTCCAGCTCCTTCATCCACTGGGCCATGGGCTTGCGGAATGCATAGGGATAGGTGTCCATGCGGATGCCGTCAATGCCGGCGGTCTCTATCCACCATTTCGAGTTCTGTATCAGGTAGCGCATCAGATGCGGGTTGTTCTGGTTCAGGTCGGGCATGGTAGAGACAAACCAGCCCTCGGTGGTCTCCCGCAGGTCCACCTTCGAGGCGTAAGGGTCCAGCACGGGTGTCAGCTTGTATGAGGTCTGCAGGAAGTCGGTGCCGCGCGAGTCGCTGGTGCCGCCCGACTGCTCCAACCATCCCGGCAGGTTCAGCCAGTCCTTCGACGGCTGGTCGGCCACCCACGGGTGTTCAAAGCCGCAGTGGTTGAAGATCATGTCCATCACCACCTTCAGTCCCTTCTGGTGACAGGCGTCTATCAGTTGGCGATACTGCTCGTTGGTGCCGAAGCGGGGGTCCACCCGGTAATAGTCGGTACAGGCATAGCCGTGGTACGTCGACCACTCTCCCTGGTCGGGCGAGTTGTTCTCCAGAATGGGTGTAAACCACAGGGCCGTGACGCCCAGCTCGGTAAAATAGTCCAGGTGCTGCTGCAGTCCCTCCAGGTCGCCGCCATGTCTGAGCGAGGGTGCCGTGCGGTCCTCCTTGTAGGGGCGCAAGCCCTTCAGCTGGCGCTGGTGGTTGGGTCCCTGGGCAAAGCGGTCGGGCATCAGCAGGTAGAGCACGTCGCTGATGTCGAAGCCGCGGCGCTCCTCGCCCCGCATCTCGCGCTGCTTCAGCCGGTATTCCACCACCTCCGTCTGCTGGCGGCCCTTCTCGTTCTTCAGCTTGAAGTTGAGGCGCATCGTGCCGGGCTGTGCGTCCTTCACGTTCAGGTATACCAGCAGGTAGTTGGGCGAGTCCAGCCGCACCAGACTGTCAATCCTGACGCCCTGATAGTCGGTGCTGACGCTCTCCGCGTCGCGGATGCCCCGTCCATATACCATCAGCTGCAGGGTCGGGTTCTTCATGCCCACAAACCAGTCTGCGGGCTCCACTCGGTCAATCATCTTTGTCTGTCTGGCTGCACTCATCGTCACTTGTGTAAGCAATAAAACTACGGTAAATAAGAAAAGTCTCTTCATCTCTTTGTTTTCAGTTAGCATTATTCTGCTGCAAATATACATCTTTTTTCCTGAACTTCTCACCCCTCTCCCCACATTTCCTGCCATTTTGTGCAAAAACGATTGCACAGCCCATACGTCAGCTGCTGTCACCATATCGTTTTTATTTCATCTTTCCATAGATCGCTTTAGCGAGTGGAAATGCAAATTGAAGCCTCCACGTTCCACGATTCGCAGACAACAGCCTTATATACAGAGGTTTGCGCACGACTGTGCGCGTCTCACGCTTCCACTTTCCCGTCACTTTCCCGCCACTCTGCTTCCACTCCGGCTCCCGTCTTGCGCGCGAGACAGCTGTGCGGGAGTGCGGGACAGCCATATACGAGTGCGAGTCAGCTGTATACGAACACGAATTAGCTGTATACGAGCACGAGTCAGCTGTACTCGTCACAAAACGCTCAGCGTTTCGGCACAAACGGTGAGCATTTTTCCGAAAACGGTCACCGTTTTCTGCTCACTACAGCTGATACGGCGCTGGCGACAGCTCACCCGTGACTGGCAACAACTCTCCCAGCAGCAGCAGCCGCTCTCCTGACTGTGATGGCAGCGTGGAACGAAAGTGGAACGCTCGCGCACATGCCTCACCCGCGCGAGCCCCTTTATTTACTGGGCTTCCAGCGCATCCAGTGAAACGTGAAGGCATTTTTTACATACCTGTTTTCAAAGATCGATTCCCTCAACTCTCTACACTTTTTCAGGCTTTGTATGCATAATTGTACCAAAGATTTTGTAACTTTGCAGACTAAAGCTTACATTTTAGAATACAACATGAACGAGATACAGACTATCCAAAACAAAATCTATGAGATTCGAGGTCAGCGCATCATGCTCGATCGGGACTTAGCAGCCATGTATGGTGTAGAAACTAAAGTCCTTAATCAGGCTGTAAAACGAAACATAAAGCGTTTCGAAGGTGACGATTTTATGTTCCGTCTCACGAAGGACGAAGCAACACACGTAGCCTTAAGAGCGCAAAATGTGACCTTGGGAACACCTTTGTACACTGGGGATTCGCAGAATCTCACACGTTTGAGGTCACAAAATGTGACCTCAAACATTGGTCGCGGAGGTGCACGATATCTACCTTATGCATTTACGGAACTCGGTGTTGCCATGCTCAGTAGTGTACTAAAATCCGAAACTGCTATCAATGTGAATCGCGAAATCATGCGTGCCTTCGTGGAGTTCCGTCATTTGGCAGCAGCTCGATGCTATCAGTACCGCACTGGCTGAGCTACAGTCAAAAGAGCCAAGACCAAAGCCAAGGCGCAGAATCGGGTTCATCCAAGACGATAGCGACTCCCAATCGTCAGAAGAATAGCCCATTACCGTTTTATTTCATCATTTCAAAGATCGCATCGCCACACTCTGACCTTGGTCAGAGAACGCATTGAGCGAGTAAAGAGCTTAGTGCTCGCTCTTATGCTCTTTCGAGCGTAGCGTTTTTCGAGGCGTAGCCTCAAAGAGCGCTTGTGTGTTTTCTTATTATCAATTCTATGCTAAAAATTTGGAAGTTTGCCGAAATGTCGCTATCTTTGCAGTGCATCTGTGGGTACACACCGCCATCAACATCGCCAAGACACAGCTGACCGACATGCGCCACGGCACCAAGCCGGATTTTAAGCATAGAATAAACAACAACAAAGTAGCGTGAAACATAGTTGTTATGAGCAAAACAAAGAAAATCACAGTAGAGGATACAGAAATATCTGTAATTCTTCAACACGGGACAGATGACTTTATTTGTCTTACAGACATGGCAAGGTACAAGGACAATGATCCTGCCTTCATTATTGGTCATTGGCTTAGACTGCGGAACACCATTGAATATATGGGCACGTGGGAAACTCTGCACAACCCAAATTTTAAACCCACCGATTTCGGTAGGTTTTTGTCTGAATCTGGCTCAAATACGTTTACCATGTCACCAAAAAAGTGGATTGAGGCAACAAACGCTATTGGTATCTATTCCAAATCAGGAAGGAATGGTGGCACATACGCCCATAAGGATATTGCTTTTAATTTTGGGATGTGGTTGAGCCCTACATTTCAACTATATGTGGTAAAGGAATATCAACGGCTTGTAGAGGCAGAAAATAATCCTTTAACACTTCAGTGGTCTGCAAGACGGTTTCTTTCCAAAGCAAATTACACAGTACATACAGATGCTATCAAAGAAAAACTGGCAACCCTTGGGTATAGTAGGGCAAAGCAAATTCTCGTATATGCACAAGAAGCCGATATGCTGAATATTATTGTTTTTGGTTGTACTGCTAAAGAATGGGAACGCGCAAATCCAGAATTAACCAAAAAGGGTATGAATATAAGAGACACTGCCTCTATTGGTCAATTATTGATACTTGCAAATTTGGAAGCGGTCAATTCCGACTTAATTCGCAGAAATATAATAAAACAAGAAAGAATCAGAATCCTTTTTAGGATGGCAAAGGCACAAATGGAAACCTTTGACAAGAATGACATGGAGAAAAGATTTAGAAACCAGTTCCCACAGAGTAATGTTGGTAAACTCATAGAATAATGGAGAAGCGAGAGTTTGACACCTTGGCTGAGTTGCTGGAAGCACACTCTCCGACGACGTAATGCGCACAGGGGTGGCAGTGTAATGATATAGCTACCAATATACAGAAACTGCAAAAGAATGAGAGGAATCTCGTTTTGAAGAGACTCTGTGATATCGGAATCACAATTAGGCAGATTTCTCGTATCACAGGAGTCAGCTACGGAGTTATAAGCAGAGCAAAAAGTGGAGCATGAGATTGCAACGCCCCACTCTCAAAGAGAGTTCCCAATTTTTCCATCATTTCAAAGAGCGATTTATATGTTCTTGTCGCCAAGCGAGGAATCGCACCTCATATCTGTAACTTACTGACGCTTGCGTTATAAATCTACCGTCTTAATTCTTACATCTTCCCATCTTACATCAATAGCTACTTCTCTCTTTAAGAGTATGGCGTTGCAATGCGAATTTCAAAAAAGTGGATCAAGAGAACCGTCCCCAATTTTTGCAATTTTTCAATTTTTGCCAATTTTTTTTATCAACAACAAAAAACCGAGGCATCTGTTGGATGTCTCGGCGGAAAATCTGTTTAAGAGGCTCAATATGCTATACAGCAACGCCTGTTCGCATTACCTCACGGTATAGCATTGAGTCTTCATTCTCTTCTAGCAATACTGGTTCTATGAGTACGTTCACCTTACGAACGTCTCCCCATAGGTCAGCCCACTGTTCCCAGTGATTCACAATTTCTGGTTCGGGAACTATTACTGCAACATCTATATCACTATCAGCATTAGCCTGTCCCTTGGCATACGAACCATACATTAATACCTTTGGCTCAGACTGATAGCGTGGGCGAATCACTCGTTTGTATTCTCTCACTGTGTCTAGAGCTTGTTCTCTGGTAAGCGTTTCTCTATCCATTGTATTAATTCCTTTGTAGATTGTAGAATGTAAAGACTCGCATCCTTGTTGAGCATCTTAGCTGCATCAAGTTTCTGTTCCGGATAGCGTGCCTCAATATACATTGGTTCAATGAGAGTAACGAACCGTAATTGTTCGTCTGTCAATTCATCAGTAAGACCACATCTACTCAACAGTCTGGTATGGCTATGTGTGAAAGGCGGGTCATCGTCATGTGTAGCAACATAATATGCCTTTAGAGTCTTCTCAAGAGCCTGATGGCATAAGAATGCTGCATAGAGCCAATAACCATTGTCGTGGGTCAACTCTGCCACCTCAATATCTTTGGCTGCTATTTCTCTCCATTTTGATGTAATGTCTTCTCTTGCCATATACTTATAGATGTATCCGATGGCAAAAGTACAAAGAAAATGTCATACCACCAAATTTTCCGTCAAGAATCGTCATTCAAGACCTGTTTCCATTATTTCAAAGATCGCATTGAGCGAGTAAAGAGCTTAGAGCACGCTCTTATGCTCTTTCGAGCGTAGCGTTTTTCGAGCATTAGCTCAAAGATCGCTTTTACTTCTTACATCTTACATCTTACTTCTTTTGCGATTCTCCCAATCGCATTAAGCCTCCCGGCCTTGTCCTTACAGATGCAGGTGGCGACGTATGTCGCCCAGTACCGTAGCTTGGCCGTGATGGGCGCCAAGGGCCTCGTCCACAGCAGGTCCGCAGGGTGATGCCTCACGTCCACCGCTATCTGCTTGCGAAAGACGTAGGAGGCGTAATTGTTACGCTCACTCCTGCTGTATCCCACGACATAGTATCCATTCTTCAGGTGCCACTGCACACTCCATGGGGCTGCAGCTGAGGTAGTACATTTCATAAATCTGTAGCCACGTTGCTGCAAGAACACCACTTCCTCTTGCAACAGCTGCGTCGCTACACCCTGCCCTTGCATTTGAGGAGCTACTGCCAGAAAGTAATCAAAGACATAACGTGAACGGTATTTCGTAAAGCAGTGCATGCCCAGCAGCTCACCGCTTTCTACATCCAGTACCACATAAACCACAGACCGCTCTATGACCTTTCGGAATTCCTCCAGCGTATAATGCACAAAGGCGCTGTCTATTCCATGGTCCCTCCATTGCTGGAACGACGCTCGGAACAGACTATACAGCGCCTCAACAGGCACCTGTGCTTCCTTGTTTGTCTTTATTATAATCTTTCTTCTCATATCTTTATTCTATTACAGCTTATGCAGCTGCATATCAGTTACTTTAGCCCCACTAGTACAGCTATCTAGGGGTCTGTATTAGGCTGTCTTTTTTCTGTACTAGGCTAGCTAGCGTTCATACTAGCTGTATTTCCAGACCTTTATTTCACAAAAGGTTCCACATTCCACCTTCTTTTTCATCAGACATCAGCCATCTCATCGCCTCGCCCATCTCCCACTCGACGGATGATCCTACACCATATTATCCCGCGGGCCACCTATCCCCTATTATCAAAGAACGCGTTGAGCGAGTAAAGAGCTTAGTGCTCACTCTTATGCTCTTTCGAGTGTAGCGTTTTTCGAGGCGTAGCCTCAAAGAGCGCTTGTGTGTTTTCTTATTATCAATTCTACGCTAAAAATTTGGAAGTTTGCCGAAATGTCGCTATCTTTGCAGCAGAAATACATTAATTCATAGTTTATGAGCAAAAAGGAGAAGGAAGAGAAAATCAAGGAGTTTTGGGAATACTACGAGTCAACACAGGGTTCTATCACCATTGCAGACCCAATAGTTTTGGACTAATGAGACTGTTACTTGACACTAACATCTATGTATTCCTTATCAGCGATCGAAAGTCGCTGACAACAGATGTTCGTGCAGTACTCGAAGCTCCAGAGAATCTAAAATATCTTAGCATCGTAAGTCTCCAGGAATTGATAACTGCATTTCGTACTAAAAAACTGCTGTCCAATATTTGGAAGACTGAAGCTGAGATGATTTCCTTTGTCCTAAATGACCCTTCAATCGAAATTGACAATACTGATATAAATGTCATTCGCACTTTAGCGTCACTTCAAATAAATGAGGTGCAAGACCATAAAGACCCTTTTGACCACATTATCATTTCTCAAGCTATTTCCCACAAAATGACCCTTGTTAGTTCCGATGAGAAATTTCCTTTCTATCGTAAACAAGGTCTTCGTTTAATAGAGAATCTTCGTTAGATTCACTTTTTCCATTATTTCAAAGAACGCTTTCTCTATGTCTTTATTGTAAGGGTGACCTATAGACTATGGCCACAGCCCACCCTAATAATTTAAGTCATTTATCTGACTAAGAATTAATCAAACTATACAAGTCGATACCATCAGCGATGGAATACGACAGGGCTGCCAGTGTGCCGACCATTCCCAATACTCCAGTAGCAGCAATGAAGTAAAGAGTTAACGCAACTGTTGTTGCCAACAAGCCTGCGACGAGTCTCATGGTAATAGGAATTCTTTTATTAACCATATTACTATGATTTATAAAATTTATTTTTCTCCACGCTCTCGTGGAAGGAATTATCTACTACGGCGCTACCTTACTCTCCCACCAATCACGGCAGTACCATAGGCACATCGGATTTTCACTTCTCTGTTCGGAATGGATAGAGGTGGGACTCCCCGTGTTAAGCACCTATATATTATGCGACTAAGAATTGGAACTGGGGACACTTCTCATGATCCACAAATTCCAAATTTCCTCAAAGTCAGTTAATCATTAAAAAACTCAGGTAGATGCTCCCTTAGATAACACTCACACATATAACTAAATGGTGAACTTCTATATGTGTATCTTTTGATTAGTTCTTTATCATCATTGGTTAAGCAACTAGTTCCACCTTTTTTCAAGCATTCGATTATTGTTGTTTGCATTTTCTTTATTTGCATTCTTCTTCTGTTATCAAGAATCTTCGAGTTTAATCGATATTTTTCTATAGTCTTCCGTCCCTTTTCAGATCCGTTCATCTCATAAATACTTTCTTCTGCGAAAGTAATATGTCTTTTTATTTCTTCATCAGAATCAACTATCGGGTCTAAAGCCTCATCTATTCTTATTACATTGTGGGGTATTTTCTTGTTGCAATCTGAACAACTTAAGTATAGGTTGTCCCAATTGAAAGCCAACGTTTTGTCTAGAGTTACTTCTATATGATGGTCAACTTCTTCACCCCATTCTTTTACAGAGCACTCACAATAAAAACATTTCGTATTCGACATGCTCTCCAGTGCTTGTTTAACTGATTGGTGCGCATATTTGGAACTATCTGGTCTCTTTTTCCCACTTTCAAGGAATTTATCGAGCCATTCTTTTCCTTTCTGTTCCAAGATCTGCGGCTTGGGTAATCGATCAATGTGTCTCATTCTTGTCGTAAAATGCTATTTGGTTTTTCAAATTATAATAGCTGAAATATCCTTCGTTTAAGCTTATTAACTCTTTCTCTACTCTTTCTTTATTTGCCTTATCACCAGACTTTATTGCTCTCATCCTTTCCGCTAATTTTTCTGAAATCTTCTTTGAGAAAGGATCTACATCAAAGACGCCAGTGCCTAATACATCATCAACAGGATAATTCGAATAGTCTGCTGTTTCATCAACAATTTCAGAATGGTCTACTTTGTCTATACATGCGTATATTTTAGCATCATCTACAGAGGATACGACAAATGGAGAATGTGTAGTTAATATGATTTGTAGATTAGGGAAATGTTTTCTGATAATCCCTATCACACTTTTCTGCCATTTAGGGTGTAAGTGGTTTTCGACTTCATCAATGAGTAATACACCTTCTATTTTAAACATTTCTTCAATTGACATCTCGTTAATTCTGCAGATTCCATACATTCTACTCATCAATCCAATAAGGTGTTTTACCAAAAGAATATTTCCGCTACTTAGCTTCTCCAACGAGACTTCTTTCCCATGTGTCTTAATCATCGGAGTGATGGATTCACGCTCAACATGGGAGAAAGAGTTTTTGCTGACGCAATCATCAAATATCTCTTTTATCTTCTTAAATATAATCTCACCTCTATGGGATTCCTCCCCTTTGTCACTTCCTTTTAGATAGTCTATGCTGCTAATAAATTTGGTAAGATTTACGTTGGGAAGTGTTTTGTTTAGACATCCTAATAGTGCTTGGCTTATATTGATTGATGATATTGTATTAATATCAAAAGTATCAGCACTCAGATCTGGACTCCAATAGTCAATAATCCAATTAACATTATTCTCCTTACTTAATTCTTTGTGGAAAAATTCTACATAGACATTATTGCCCGTTGGCTTTCCATTGACAGCTATGTGGTCTGCAGTAATATGTTTTTTAGACTGACCATCCACAAACTCTAAATCAATTAAGAAATCAGCTTTATCCGCTATGACATCTCTTTCAATACCATATAAACCACGTAAAGCCGTTCTGATAGCGTCGAGTATGATGGATTTGCCCGTACCATTCTCTCCCGTAATAATTACGACAGGATATACACCTCCTTGTTCTTTTTCAAAAGTAAGGCTTGTGTCCCGAAACGGTCCTATATTCTTTAGCTTTAAATTATGAAATATCATCTTAAATCGTTATTAAAAATCATTCATTATTTTCGTCAATACCAAAATCGTGGAGATAATTATCCAAATAGTTTTTTATAATACGATTATCCATAATTATAATGTTACATTATTTATGTGTCGCAAAGCGAAGTTTCGCTCTTCCTAATGTGCCATCGTATGGCGGCTTTGCGTATTACATCATACTTCTTCCATCAGACATCAAAAGTGAATTACAGAACCGTCCCCAATTACCTTTAGAGTTAACACGCATAAATCACTCCCTGTGAAACGTTGAGTCATCGACTAAGTCACTTACTCAAGCAAGTCCCGCTTTCCCCTCGATTTTCCTCCTTTTCCTGTTTTAGTGGTTCCCTAGTAGTAGATAACAAATAAAAACCATTAAACTTAAACGCAAAAAACCGAAACCATAAATAAACCACCAAATGTATTTTCTTCCCTTTCGAACTGGAGAAAGAAATTCTTGTAATTCTATGATTAGAAACTGCCTGATAACTTCTAGTACTTTAGGGTCACTACCTTTATACAACTGTCTTCGACGCATCCCTGTCCAATCCATAAATTGTATCAATTCACCCAACTGATTTTGTCCCTCATAATAAAGATTTTCATATGGTCTTAGCGCACATACTCTCAAGAAAAAAGCATCAAGTTCCATCAAAAAACAAATAGTAACTATCACTGCTACAATGATTTCAAGTAAAGTGAATTCAATAGTGTCAAAGTTGAAAAGAAAACACAAGAATAGCAGTAAAAAGACCAACATAAATAAAGTTTGTCGCATTACAAATCTTTTCATGTCATGTCTTCTTTCTGACATTTTTGTTGTTGTTACACGAAGTAAGTGACACAACCTGTCTCGTTCTTCCGTCTTATCAGAAACACTCATTTACAAGCCAGCCGTTGTAGGTGGGATATCAGTTCTTCATGCATGTTTTTCTTTTCAACTTCGCTATATTTGAGAGACCTGAACTTTCCCATAAAAGATTTCATAATACTACAATAAGGGAATGTATGTATATTACAACAATGTTCAATTCCATTTATGGTCTTATAATATTCACCTGCACGATAATACTCCATTACATCATCATGACTATCATACCATAAATCAGCCTTGTTAACAATAGTCATAAACCACTTAATCTGATTATCAGCTTTGACATATCTTTCCCATTCTAATAGTTGATTATTCTCAATCTTTAAATTTTCTCTTAGAAACTCATCTTTGATTTCATTAGTTCCCGTTTTAAATACGTTAGCGACAGGTGTCTCTGGCGTGCTCTGGTATCCATAACTAACTATATTAATAATACCAGAAATTTTGCATTTTGCATAATCACGTTGTAATCCTTCTCTTACTGCCGACATTGTGTAATGCCCTGGTGTATCTATAAATATCACCTTATGCCCATCCGGAAGTTCAAAAGGGTATTCAATAAGATCTTGAGTACGTTGACCATTTGAGAAGTTATTACCTAATATAGAATTCAGGAACTCAGTTTTGCCTACCCCAGAAACTCCATATACAACAATTCTCTGGGGCTTCTGTAAATAACGGTTTCTAAATTTCAAAAATGACTTAATAAAATATTTGGGATTTATAAACTTTAAAAGGCTATATGATATTGATACATCCATATTATTTTATTTAAACGTTTTAGGGAATTGAAAATTCTGGGGCGCAAGGCGCGAAGCCCTGCGCCCCAGATGGCATGGTTTTCCTTGGATTGGGGAAAGGGATCCTCCAGACACCAAAGAATGAATTTAGATCTCACCAGTTCCGATAGGAGCCTCACCAGTATCCTCATCGATATCAACTCCTGGGGAACTGGTAAGTACGTTCTGCTTCATATCGAACTTGAATACATCCATTTCTGGCTCTAAATAATTTTTCTTATCCATTTCTTTAATCATATTAGTATTAAAGCGAGGAGGAGCACATACCCCTCCCTCGCTATCGTTATTTATCTGTTGAATTACTTCTGGAAGAACTTCTTACCGTTCTTGATGACTACACCCTTGTAGTTAGCGTCAACCTTCTGACCAGCGAGGTTGTAGCTAACACCGTCAACAACATCCTTCTTGGTCTCTACAGTCTCAATACCGGTAACCTGATCATCCTCAGAACCATCGAGCCATACCACACGGGCAGGAGCAGCAGAAGGCTCAGCAACCACAAAGAACTGACCTTTAGGAATAATGCGCTCATCCTTGAACTGGGTCCACAGGAATCCATACTCTGCAATAGGAGCCAGGAAGTAAACTACCTTACCTGCATAAGCCTGCTTGATAGTAGCGGCAAACTGCTCTTCACCAGCTGCCTTAATCTCGTTCTGGTCATCGCCTGAGTTGTTAAAGTTACAGCTGTTGTTTGTAGCTACTGCATCAGCCCAATACTCAACAGCGGCATCCTTGCTTGTCTTAACTATGATTTTCTTATCTGCAGGAATGTAATAGTAACCACCGATCAGGTGCAACTGATCCATCAAGATAGCGGTTGCGTCAGCATTGTCAACGTATGCGCCATAGACCATTACGTTAGCCTCGCCCTGCTTCTTAGCAATCTTAATAGCACCAGTTGTTATAAATGTACCATAGTAGTAAGAGCCTACACCATCCTTCTTAGCAACAGCGATTGTTCCGTCTGACACTGCTTCAGAAGCTTTGAATACCAACTTCACACCATAGATTTGATTGCCTTTTGCGTCTGCAGGATAGTCAGCAATATGAGATGCTACTGCAGCACCATATGCTTCTGTGGTGTTGAAAGTCACCCATACATCTTTATCCGCTTCTGCAAATGCATCCTGGGCAAAGCAGTTATAAATAGCAGCAGCTGCAGCAGTAGAAGGTTTATAGGTCACTGTGATTTCCTGAGCATCGTTCCTAACAAAAGCACCTGCTTTAACAGAGCTAGCAGTCAAGTCACCCTTGAAAATAACTTCAGTAAGATATGTCTTTTCAAAAGATTTTGCTTCCAAGGTGAGTCCAACTGCAGGAAGCTCGATAGATTTAAGGAGCACTGTAGTCTTAAATGCGTCTTCATTAATTGTAATAGCGTTGGTAGTACAAGCAGCAAAGTCTACTTTTGTCAGACCACCGAGACCCTCGAATGCACTTGCCGCAATAGTAGTCAGTGAAGCTGGAAGAATCACTGTTGTAACCTTGTTATTAACGTTCTCGAACAATCTGTTCAAATCGGTGATCTTCGTCTTCGTCAGATCCAGTGTCGTGATAGCTGTTTTGGTAAAGGCACCGGCACCAATTTCAGTAACGTTGGCAGCACCATCCTTCAAGTCTGCGAAAGTCACAGTAGCCAGAGCAGTGCAGTACAGGAAAGCATTTGCAGCTATGGTTGCCACTGTATTGGGGAAGATAACCGTTGTCAGAGCTTCATTCTTAACCGCTGCAGTCGTGCCAAAGAGGTTGTTGATAGTTTGAACCTTAGTTTTGCTGAGGTCGAGAGTAGCAATAGCTGTGCCTGCGAATGCACCGGCACCAATGGTTGTCGATAGTTTGAACCTTAGTTTTGCTGAGGTCGAGAGTAGCAATAGCTGTGCCTGCGAATGCACCGGCACCAATAGAAGTAACGTTGACAGCACCTTCCTT
>CACWFV010000033.1 GCA_902760315.1 uncultured Bacteroidales bacterium
TCAACCCAATATGGGACTCACCGCATGGAAAGGCAGCATCGTAAGAAAGGGTGATGTAATCATCGCCAAGAACTACCTGCAGACTGAGGAAATCGACTCTTTGAACCGTTTGGTAGATATTTTCCTGACAAGTGCCGAAGAACGGGTGAAGGGTCGGCGCGATCTCACGCTTGACTATTGGCGCAAGAATGTGGACAGTCTGCTGACATTTCAGGAAAAAGACATACTGCAAGGTGCTGGTAGTATTACAAACTACGAAGCTGAGGAAAAAGCCAAGCAGGTCTATGATGTTTTCAACACCAATCGCAAACAGATGGAGGCGCAAACTGCTGATGCCGATGACCTGAAGATGCTGGAGGATTTGGAAAAAAGAATAGTGGAACAAGATAATACAGACAAGGAATAGTCTATGAACGAAGCGCAGACACGACTGAATAAGATAGACCCGAAGCCATCCGGCTCACCATCCGGCGGGCGGGGCTGTAGAATTGGCCTTCAGGGTTATCAGGCTCTTGTATGAAGACTATATGAAAAAAAGAATGAGGATATGTCTCGCAGAGGGGCATATCCTTATTTTTCTCTAAAATGGCTGCGACAGCCTTTGTTTGGCATTATTATCGCCGGAAGTCGCTGCAATGCTACTAATTAGCAGCACGTTTTCCTGTTTTAACTTTTGTTTGTTTTTTTTTTTTTGAAATTAACGCAGAACGTTGTACCTTTGTAGTCCACATACTAGTAAAATAGTATTATGTGTTTAGTTTTATTATTAGGTGGGCAGTCATTATCAGGCACCGTGAGGTGTGCACCATGTCCACAAAAAGTAAGTTTTTTATGGATATCATCGGCTATGCGTAGCCGTTGCATATTAATGAATTAATTATGTAAAGTTTACCCCCACTGTTCGTGAGGATGGTGGGGGCTTTTCTAAATTTTATTCAGAACAAATAAAACAAAATATATGGACGATAAAGTTGACATGTCTGCAGTCATTGAGGACTTGACAAACCACTGGCAAGGCACGGAGCCTGCTGCCGAGGACTTACGGGTGGCGCTGAACGACATCATTGCCCGCTATCAGCTCCACCCCGCCGTTGTGCTCTCCTTGTTGGCCCGCCTCTCTGCCGGTTATATCCACCTCACTCAGAAGCAGTATAACCAAACCCACGACGACGTCGTGGTGGAAGAGGACTTCCAGAACATGCTCACTGCCCATCTCACCAGCCTTGACATGGACGATGTGGCAAACGAGATGGAGAAGATGAAGAGACAAGAGTTGAACTAAGGAGCTATAGAAAAAAACAGATTTATGGCAAACTATACAGTAACCGATACATTGGGGAGAGTCTGGAGGCGATATGCCATTCCTGACAATGTTACATTAGCTAATGGTGAAAGCAAGGAAACCAATGCAGCCGAGCTAAGGAAAAAGAAGGCAAGACGTAAGGAAGAAGAGCGACGAGCAGCACTAAAAGCAAGGCGTAAAGCTCAGATTATACGAGCTTTCATGGTTACTCAATGTGAAAGTTAATATAATTTATTGAAACGTATGGCAACAACAATTCATGATATTCTCTTTGAAATCCGTCTGAAAGCAGAGACGGAACGTGAGAAAGGTACTGACTTTGAGCGACTGATGAAGCTCTGGTTTATGACAGACCCTCGCTACAGTGAACTGGAAAAGGTTTGGCTGTGGGAAGAATTTCCTGGTCGCAAGGACTTTGGCAGCAAAGACCTTGGTATTGACCTTGTGGCTCGCACAGAATATGGCGACTACTGGGCCATTCAGTGTAAGTGCTATGCTGAGGATGCTCAGATAAGCAAGGGTTCTGTTGACAGCTTCTTGTCCAATGCCAGTCGCCAGTTCACCGACCCAGACACCTTCCAGACAAAGGAGTTCAGCAACCTTGTATGGGTGCAGACCAATAACAAACGCTGGGGTGTCAATGCGACGGAAGCGATACAAGGACTGGCGAAACCCTTCAATCGTATATCTCTCTATGATTTGGAAATCTCTGTTGTCGATTGGGACAAACTGAAAAGTGGTCTTTATGGTGATAATGCCAAGTTGCCAGGCAAGCAGCCCAGACCTCATCAGTTGGTCGCTATGTCCAAGGCATACGAACATTTTGTGACGCAGAATCATGAGCGAGGCAAGTTGATTATGGCTTGTGGAACGGGTAAGACCTATACCTCACTGAAAATCATGGAACAGATAACTCCCAAGGATGGTTTTGTTGTATTCCTTGTTCCGAGTATTGCCCTGTTGGGTCAGACGCTCAACGCATGGATGGCTGACAAGGTAGATGATATGCGAGCCGTCTGTGTATGCTCCGATGCAAAGGTTACGAGAGAAATGAAGGATGCCGACGATGAAGATGCCAGTGTTGTTGACCTTGCCGTTCCTGCTTCCACCGATATTCATAAGATATTGCGCCAACTCAAGAAGTATGATAAGGAGCAGAACCGTACCGTCATCTTCTCCACCTATCAGAGTATTGATGTTGTGAAGGAGGCTATCGACCTTTACAAACGTGAGGTTGACTTGATTATCTGCGACGAAGCTCACCGAACAACAGGTGCCATCCTAAAAGACAAGAACGAGAGCAATTTCACCAAGGTACACAACAACGATTTCATTCAGGCTAAGAAGCGTCTCTACATGACTGCCACACCTCGCTTGTATAGTGCTAATATCAAAGTTAAGGCCAAGGAGAACGAGAATATCGACGTGCTCTGCTCGATGGATGACGAAAACATCTATGGCGCAGAGTTCCACCGACTGACTTTCAATGACGCAGTAGCCCAAGGCTTGCTTACAGACTATAAAGTATTGGTGTTGACGGTGAGCGAAGAAGATATTCCTGAGACCATCCGTACTCGCATTAAGAGCCAGTATAACATGGCTTCAGAGAAAGACAAGCTGAAGGAGATGAACTTTGATGATGCTACCAAGCTGATAGGTTGTATCAATGGCTTGTCGAAGCGCATCAAGGGTGACGGAGGCGTCACCAAGGAGCAAGACCCGCTGATGATGCGTCGTGCTGTTGCCTTCTGTCAGACTATCAACCCGACAAAGCGCAACCCTTCTTTCTCCAGTACCAATCTGGCCAAGTATTTCGGGCAGATCAGTCAGGAGTACAAATCAACGCTTTCTGAACAAGAATATAAAGAGGTGGTTAACGTCAAAGCCAAGCATATTGACGGTTCGATGGATGCCAATACCCGTAATGAACTGGTGGCTTGGTTGAAACAGGAAGCCGAAGACCCCAACGAGTGCCGAGTGCTCTGCAATGTGCGCTGTCTCTCTGAGGGTGTCGATGTACCTGCCTTGGATGCTGTATTGTTCCTATCGCCTCGTAATAGTGAAGTGGAGGTAGTTCAGTCGGTAGGTCGCGTCATGCGCTCCTTCAAGGACAAGAAGTATGGATATATCATCATCCCTGTGATAGTACCCAACGACGTAAAACCCGAAGAAGCCCTGAACGACAACGAGCGTTTTAAGGTGGTGTGGGATATTCTGAACGCTTTGCGCTCACACGATGAGAACTTCAATGCCCACGTCAACCAAATCAATCTGAACAAGAAGCGCCCGGCTAAGATTACTGTTGGTGGTGTTCCTCGTGGTCAATACACTATAGGTCAAGGCGGCCCGAAGGACAGAGCTGTCAACCTGTCGAACGAAGATGTGGCTCGTCAGTTAGACTTACAGTTTGGCGAGTTGCAGAATGGCATCTATGCCCGACTGGTAGAAAAGGTGGGCGACAAGATGTATTGGGAGAACTGGGGTAAGTCTATTGGCGATATTGCCCAAAAGTTCATGGATAGAATAGAACTGCTCATCAATGAGAATCCTAATGCCCATAAATACTTCGAAGAGTTCCTTGCTGGCTTGCATAAGAACATCAACGACAGCATCAGCGAGGATGAAGCCGTTGGCATGTTGGCACAGCACATGATAACCCGCCCTGTTTTTGATGCGCTGTTCAAGGAATACCAGTTCGTCAACAACAATGCCGTCAGCCGTTCTATGCAAGACATGATTGAGGTACTGGAGAGCGAGGGAATGGAGATGGATACACAGGTACTGGAGAAGTTCTATATCTCTGTGAAAAACAATGTTAGCAACATCGACAACCTCGAAGGCAAGCAGACCATCATCAAGAACCTCTACGAAAAGTTCTTCAAGGGTGCTTTCCCCAAGACTGTGGAGAAGTTAGGCATTGTCTATACGCCTGTGGAGTGTGTGGACTTCATCATCCATAGCGTAGAAGACATTCTGCAAAGCGAGTTCAATACCTCTCTGACTAATAAGAACGTTCATATCCTCGACCCGTTTACAGGCACAGGAACCTTTATCACTCGCTTGCTGCAAAGCGGACTGATTAAGAAGGAGGATATGCTGCGCAAGTATAAGAACGAGATTCATTGCAATGAGATTGTGCTGCTGGCATACTATATTGCCGATGTAAATATCGAATCGGTGTTCCATGATATTATGAAGCCAGAGCACTATGAGAATTACGATGGCATTTGCCTCACTGATACCTTCCAGCTCAACGAACATGGGGATAATGACATCTTCTCGCAGCTGTTCCCTGAGAACTCCGAGCGACTGAAGAAACAGAAGAATGCTCCTGTTAGGGTGATTATTGGTAATCCGCCGTATTCAGTAGGACAAAAGAGTGCCAATGATAATGCACAAAATTTGTCATATCCGAACTTAGATAATAGGTTGGCAAAAACTTATGTTGCAGCTACAAATGCAACAATGAAGGGTTCACTTTACGATTCTTATATAAAGGCATTTAGGTGGGCAAGTGATAGGATTTCTCAAATTAAAGATGGTGGTATTGTTGCCTTTATTAGCAATGGTGCATGGATTGATGGTAATGCTCAGGATGGCATGCGTAAATGCTTACAGGATGAATATACTTCTATTTATGTTTTTAATCTTCGAGGAAATGCTCGAACTTCAGGTGAACAAAGACGTAAAGAGAGTGGTAACGTATTTGGAGAAGGAACTCGCACCCCAATTACTATAACTTTATTAGTTAAGAATCCTGCTAAAAAACAAGAAAAAGCTACAATCTATTACCACGACATTGGTGATTATCTCACACGTGAACAGAAATTGGAGATTGTCAAAAATTTCCGTTCTATCAAAAATATCGAATGGAAAGATATTCAGCCAAACGAAAAGTATGACTGGATAAATATGCGTGATGGACTGTTTGACTCTATGATATTCTTAGGAGATAAGGATAATAAAAAAAATGACAAAACATTTTTTGGGCTTATTTTTGGTAATGGGGTGAAAACCAATAGAGACTCTTGGTGTTTTAATAGCAGCAAAATTAAATTAAGCGAAAATATAAAGTCCTCTATTAGTTTTTATAACAACGAAGTTGATAGATATTTGAATAAAAAACAATTAGACAAATCAGATCCTAAATCGTTTGTAAATTTGGATTCAACTAAATTCTCATGGGATAGAGCACAATTAACTGTTGATTTACCCAAAGGGAGAAAATATTCATTTAAATCCAACTCTGTATATATATTCTCGTATAGACCTTTCTTTAAACAATTTGGTTATTTAAACAGGCAATTAAATAATTGTGTTTATCAAATGCCTTTGATGTTCCCTAATAATGAAACTGAGAATCTTATTATATCTGTAATGGGACCAAGTTCAACTAAAGACTATAGTTGTCTAATAACTTCTAATGTAGCAGAAATGCACTATGAGAGTAATGGCATTTGTTTCCCTCTTTATTGGTTTGAAGAAAACAAGAATCGTCAGAAGACCCTCTTTGACGAGGAAACAGGCGAGGACTATATTCGCAGAGACGGCATTACGGACTGGATTCTGAAAGAGGTGCGCAGTCGCTACGGCACAAGGGAAATAACCAAAGAAATGATATTCTACTATGTCTATGGCTTGCTGCACTCCGAGGACTATCGCCAACGCTTTGCTGCTGACCTGAAGAAGTCGCTGCCTCGCATTCCTATTGTGGAGCGAGTAGAGGACTTCATGGACTTCTATAAATACGGAAAGAAATTGGCAGACTTGCACTTGAACTACGAGACGGTTGCACCATATCCAGGAGTCGTGGTGAAAGGTGACAGAAAGGTGACATACGAAACCAAGCGTGACCCAGCAACGGGCGGCTTTATAGAAGATACCACCAATCCCGACGATTATGACTACTTCCACATTTGGGATAAGATGCGCTTCAAGTCGAAAGACGACAAGAGCACCATCATCTATAATGGTAACATCACCATAGAGAACATTCCAGAGAAAGCCTACGAGTACATTGTAAACGGAAAGTCGGCGATAGAATGGATTGTTGAGCGTTACTGCGTAAGCAGAGACAAGAAATCACTGATTATGAATGATGCCAACGACTGGGGCAAGGAACACCACAAGCCCCGATATATTCTCGACCTGCTGCTGAGCGTTATCAACGTCTCAGTGCAGACAGTCGATATTGTCAAGGCATTACCGAAATTGAAATTTGATTAGAGAAATACAGCATGCGTGCTGTTGTTTGCATGTTTTCATAACATGTAATGTTTTAAATATTAATACTATTGGGCCGCACCTGCTGTGAAGCCCGTGCGGTTTTAAAAGAAACAACTTTTAATAACAAATAAAATATATCATAATGGAACTTATTATTATATTAGGATTTATTGGTTTAGTATTAAGTGGCAAAATCTTTAAAATGGGCAAGTAAATAACTAAACATAATTAAATAGGGCCCAAAGCGTTTTCGGTTACGTCTCGAAACAACCACACTATTCCTAACGTGAACCGCCAGAAACGAAGGCTGCCGAAGCTCGTACTCATCAGAGGTGCGGGCATTGGTAGTATTCAGCATGATGGCGAGGATCGTGGTTGTTCCAGAGACGTAATGTTGTAATATGACCTGATGTCTGCCCTCTGACTTTTAAGAGAAAAGGACAATGATTAAAAACCTACCAAGCCAACTTGTATGGTATGACTTCAAAACGATAGACTGGTTCTATAAGATAGAGCCGCTGAACAAGCGGTTCCACGAGGTTCTGAAAACAATCGCCATTTCGCTCTTTGAAGAAAAAAAAGATGATACAAAGGTGTTCAATGAGGTGTATTATCAGATGACGCGTATGGCATACGAGCGAGCCTTGCCTTCCGACCTTCAAAGATACGAAAAAGAGATAAGGGAGGACATGGGAAGCAACGATGCAGTTAATCTGGTGATGTCGATGGCCTATCATATCATGTCACTTGTTGACAAGGATAGCAGGCAGTTTAATTCCTTTCTATTGTTGACTATCAAGGAAAGGTATGAAAACTGCCCATACTGGAAACCATTCAGCACTCTATATACAAGGCTGAGTAAAGGTAAAAGACGGTTGAAATATGACTTTCAACTTCGCCCATTTCCTGCTAATCTACTTTCGGAAGAATACATCAACTGGCAAGAGATTACAGGTGACTTTAATGCTGGGGCAATACTGGAGATACTCAATCTGTGGAATAACGATGAAGACAAGAAGTTACTTCTTGAGATGATTAGTACGAGTGTAAAGTTCACCACACCTAAACTCCAGCAGACCTATCATTATCAAGTAGAGCCGACACTTATAAAGTCTATTGTTGAAAAAGAAAAATTACAGCATGAAAGTTCGGAGTTAGAGAAAAGAATTAAGAATTTGGATTCAACTGTCCTGATGCTTAGGAGGGAGAATGCAGTCTTTCAAAAGATTATTAGTGACCTGCAATCAGAAAACCAAAGAATGAGGTCTTTGCTTGAAGAAAACAAACAAGATGGTTCGGCAAGAAAACTCACTTTTGTAGAGATGATAAACTATTGCAAAAATGGTGTGGAATGGGGTGATGTAAAGGAGATAGTTAATATGCTGAATACTCTTCTAAGAGGAATCGGCACAACAGAAGATTATGACTTGCTTGATAGTGTTAGGACTCACTTTAAATACAAAAAAAATGGTGACACAGTTAGTGGAAACAAAACGAGTGTGGGCGACTATTCAAATATGGTAAACTTCGTGTTGCCACAAAATGTTGATTATGACAAACTATTTAACGCAATCCCGCCAGAGATAAAAGATATTTGGAGAAAACAACTTATACAGAAAGATAATGGGTGATATAATCAATGGAAATAAATTTGAATTCGGCGGCAATAGCCGGATGATAAACATTCAGGTGAATGTAAATCAGCAGAGTGACAATTCGCAAGCGAATTCAGCCACCAAAAAAGAACTTAACGATGAGCAGCTTGCCCGATCCATCGAGAACTGTCAGGAATATTTCTGGGGCAATGCTTCTTATGCTGTGGTTTTTTGTGTCTGTCGTGATGATTACAAGATGACTCCTAATATGAGCGCATTCGAAAGGAAAGTGGAATCGTTGCCATATCAGAAGAAAAGGGATTATGTCTGTAAGACAGGAACGATAACGAATGCTTTCAGCGACAACAATATCTATCATTCATACGTTGACAACTGGGAAGAAGAGGGTGCTGATGAGCGTCAAATAAAACTACGCGATGAGCTAAGAAAGGAGTTAGCAAAAGACAACGTTCTGTAATTTGTTCTGTAACTTCTGTAATTTGTTCTGTAGATGCCTAGAGTTTCTTTAGACATCTTTTTTTTGTGCCTATCTTTGCCCTCGGAATTAGCTGGTGGCCACCGCTTTCCATTTTAAAATTATTCACAAAAAACTGAAAAAAAATGGAAACAAACAATCAGATTATCGCCTTTAGCAACTACTCTGGCGTCCCGATGATGCTCACGTTTCTGGACGGCGAATGGTGGGTGACATCACCCGGCCAGAAGGTTGAACCACTGCGGGCGCTGGGCGACGACGTTTATTATCTATGCCCACGTGGCGGTAAAGTCAGCGCCCTCGGTATTGCTCTGATGCTGGGCAAAGTGATAGAAGAACCCGTCTTTGAGGTTGACGAAGATTTGGAGCTGCGAATCCGTCAGCTGAGCCGTCTGGACGCTCATTTTCTTGACTTCACGGACGTGAGTCAGCACCTGGAGTTTAAGTGGTGCATCACGAAACATGAAACTAAGGCCGAGGACAATCCCAAAAAGGAAGTGTTGTGGGACCTCGAATGCTTCGAAGAGACCTGTAAAGACCGCCTCATCCTTGCTGAAGACTTTGCCGACGATAAGACAGCCATAGATTGGCTGGACTTTTACTTCGAGGCGCTTGCAAAGGCTGGCATTCAATTCACGGAAAAAGAAATTAAATCGGAAAAGGAGTTTTGGAAATGAAAACACAGACTGAAATGAAAATTAAGATAGTGCCTGAACGTCAGCGGCTACTCAGCCGCTGGGTGATGGAGCTGGCGGCATACCTGCAGGATGAGCACGACTTGAGCAAGTCATCGGCTATGGAGCTGGCGCACCTCACACGGGAGCTGCTGCAGCGCTTAGGCGAGGGACGAGTATGGTTTGAGTATCGCAAGGAGGATGGCACCATACGTGAAGCCGTGGGCACGCTATGTCCTGGCATTTCTGAGAAGTTCGACAGCTATGAAATGAAGGGTGATAGCCATGGTAAGAACCGCTGGCCATGCGAAGAATTCACCTACTGGGACTTAGAGCGTGAAGGCTTCCGCACTTTCAAGGCGCACAGACTACTGAAAATCAAAGCCGCAACCATCGTACAGAAGCACTCAAGCATGATGCATTAAGAATTAAGCATTAAGCATTAAGCATTATGCATTAAGCATTAAGCATTAAGCATTAAGCATTAAGCATTAAGCATTATGAAAGATAACTATCCCCCAGGGGCACGTTACGACCCTAACGCCCCCTACAACCAAGAGGATGCGCCCGAAGTAGAGGTGCTGGTGCGCACGGTGATGACCAAGGCAACCACCGTGGTTGAGACTGGAGGCCACTACGCGGTAGAGCACGAAATAGAGCCCGACGGGTCCGTTTCTTCTCACGGCTATTGGGACTACAATTTCAGCCCACTGGAAGCCTACCGTGACCAGCAGCGCACGCTGAGACAGACGCTCGGTGCCTGCGTCAAGGTGTTTGACCAGCTCAAGAAGCAGGGCATCCACAGAGTCGGCAAGTACAGCCTCAGCGACCTGCGCGACGAGTGCGAAGGCTGGGACGACGACGAGCTGGAAGTAACAGAATGTTAAACCAAAATGTAAACAAAAATGAACGTAAACAATGTATACGAAATAGGCCAAAAGGTCTACTTTATCAACGCCCAGAAAAAGGCGCAAATGGACGTAGTGAGTGCCATTCACGTCTACGTCTATCCCGACAAGGTGAGTATCCACTATGCCATGAAACAGAGTGGAGAGACCCACACAGAAGATGAAGTTTTCTGCTCAGACGCGGAGCTGAAAGAGGACGTTTTTAGAGACCTCATAGAATTTACATGAACAAGTCGAGACTACCAGAAAGCGAGCGGCAAGCGCTGCTCGCTTATATGAAAAAAACGTACAAGTATGACGATGGCCATATCGTGAATCGGAAGACGGGAAAGAGGCCTAGAGGGTCTATAACAAACTGTGGTTACCTTAATATTAAAATAAGGTTTAAAGGCAATCTTTGTAATATATCCGCTCATCGTTTTGTCTGGATGCTTAACAATGGTAGCTGGCCTCAGCTCACCATCGACCATATCAATGGCAACCGCTTAGACAACCGTATAGAAAACCTGCGGGAGGTGACACCGTCAGAAAACACGCGGAACAAACTGCTGGCGTGGGTACCGAATAAGGATTCAGGAGTGACAAGTGTCGCTACAGTTAAGGGCGGCTTTCAGACGCTAATCAGGGGCCGCTTCACTTTCTTCCATAATCCCTACGAAGCATTCTACTGGGGTGTTCAGTGCGGAAAGCGATATGAATGCTAACACCGAAAAATCGTAACAAACTAAAATCTAAATTCATTACATTATGCTTATTTCAAAAAAGACTTTTGAGAAAATCAAGGAGTTTGAGGGCTGCAAGTTGCAGGCCTATCAAGACGCTGCAGGCGTGTGGACTATCGGCTATGGCCATACGTACAACGTGCGGCAGGGCGACAGGATTTCGCAGCAGTATGCTGACGAGATATTACTGGAGGACATTGAGAACGTGGAACGGCAGCTGATAGCGCTGCACGACCCTGAGGTGGGGCGTTGGACGAAGGCACAACTGGACGCTGTGGTGAGCTTCGCCTTCAACGTCGGCATACAGCGATGGCGCACGTCGACGCTCAGACGATACATCATGCAGGGCAAGCCGCAAGGCGTGATATGTGCCGAGTGGATGCGGTGGGTGTATGCTGGTGGCAAGAAACAGGCAGGGCTTGTCAGGCGCCGACAGTGGGAGTCAGAACATTTCTTTAATGAAGCGTGTGAATGGAATAGAAATTACGAATAAAGTTTACAAAGTATGAGTGAGATAAGAGTAAAAACGATGTCGAGGGATATGCTTTCGATGCAGTTGCACGATGCCCTCAAAGACATCAAGGACAGAAAGGAGAGAAAAGTTGTTGTCAGCCTACTGGTGGCACAGCTGATGCTGCTGGAACGGCTGCAACAGATGCGCTACGTGTTGCGTGCTGCCTTCTGGAAGTGCAACTACCATATCTTCGACTACCTGCGCATCCAAGGACAGGTAGGTCGGGAGGACGGCGATTTTGATGCTGGTGTGAAGATATTTCTGAAAGAACTGCTGGACGGTTTGTGCTGTCCAGAGCCTACGGAGCACCATGATGCAAGTTGACGTTATCGAACGCTACGTTGACCAGATACTGGAGGTCAACGGCTTCTGTAAGGGTGATAAGGAGCTGCTGCGTCAGCTCCTGCATCGCCTTTACACTGCTGCAACGATGTTTCATCTGATGACCGAGGAACAGCGTGCTCTGATTGGCCGCATACAAAATCAGCTATCCCCTTTTTTTGTGACAAAATGCAATTTAAAAGAGGGAAAAAGGAAGGGAAGAAAAAGAAACATTTCCCCCACACCCCCTATTAAAGAAAAAGCAGGGCAGGAAAAAGACGAGAAAAATACACACACTGCGGCACGCCGCGAAGAGTTTCATCAAGAGTGCTTAAATTATGTGGGATTGTTTGACAATCAACATCTTAGCGACTTTTATAACTACTGGAGTGAAGAAAATGTAAAAACTGGCAAGATGAGATTTGAAGAACAACGTCATTGGAACACGGAACGCCGACTGAAGCGCTGGATGAAAAATCAGTATACATCATCCGACAGCGCCGCCGCCCTGCGTCTGGAAAAGACCAAGCAGAGCCTGAGTGAAGAGAAAGCAAAGGACAAGGGCAAAGCAACGGCCAACACCAAGCAGCAGCAAATCGCCGCCGAGCGCGACGACGCCAACGAGCGGCTGTTTCGCCAGATAGAGGAAAACAAGTCGACGGCCGTCACCTGGGAAGAATATTTAGCCAAAAAGAACGCAAAGAATGAATGAAATCCATGCTGAAATCAGAGCTGGCCCGCGAAGCAGGCGTCAGCGTCAAGACACTCAACAACTGGTGCAAACCCTACGAAAAGCAGCTCACGAGGCTGGACTGGCGGCCCAGGATGCGCTTCCTGCCACCCAACATCGTGACCTTCATGGTCGAAAAGTTCTGCATCGACATTGACTGAAACCGCAGTTAACGGCACTTAACGGCCGTTGACTGCCTTTTGCAGCACTTGACGGCCGTTGACTGCACTTAACGGAAACGAGTACTGACGGAAGTGGTAACTTTGCACCGTGAGAACAATACAACGCTCCATAGCCCGACAAGACAGCCTGATACGCGTGCAGGACAGCCTGATACGGGCACGGCTCAGCCTGATACGGAGCAGTAGGAAGGCTCACAGCGAGTTAACAAATTTTAAGAAAGAAACAGAGAAAGGAATTTTAACTATGTCAGTATTTTATCGTTTGCACCAGGACAAGTCGACCGGAACGAAGCGCTCCGGCAAGTGGTACGCCCGCGCCGTGCCTACCGCAGTCATCAACACCCGTGCGCTGGCGGAAATCATCCAGCGCAACTGTACCGTCAAGAAGTCCGACGTGATGGCGGTGCTGGAAGAGTTGGTCGAGGTCATGCGCGACCAGATGCAGGACTCCAAGCGCGTCAAGCTGGACGGCTTCGGCTCGTTCAAGATTGGCATCGAGTGTAAGGGTGCCGCTTCTGCCGACAAGTTCACCGTGGCCGAGAACGTCACCGGCCTGCATGTAGTCTTCACTCCTGAGCGCACCACCGACGCCGCAGGCAACCGCCAGAAGCAGTTCCTGCAGAACGCAAAGGTCGAGGAGCTGCCGCTGAACACCGTGGTGAAGGAGCAGCCCTAAACACCCAAAAACCCAAACACCCTAACACCCACCCCCGACCCCTCCCAAGGGGAGGGGAGGGTGGTTAGAAAAGAGCTAAATAGTAAATATGAAGAATTCACGTTTTTGGGATGTACTGTTGAAGGTTTTAGTAGCAGCCATCACCGCCGCTGCCACGGCATTGGGAACAGTGTCTTGTATGGGCCTATAACCCTGCATTATAGCCGTCCCTTATTAAGGGACTCTAAACGTGCATGGGCCACGGCCCGCTGTTCTGAGAATTGAGGGTCTTTTCGAAATGTATAAACGAATTCCACCGGCCTCCCCTATAGGTGAGTCGGTGGAATCTTGTTTTTCTATTCTCATTTTACACGCGAAAGTTCGGTTTTGTGTAGTTTGAATACGTTTTTTCTAACTTTCTGCTGCAAATTTACAAAAAAGATAGTAATCAGACAAATAATTTAGCATATTTGTGCCCACATTCCTTTTGGAGCTATGCTATATGTCCCTTACTCGTAGCACCGAAAGATTTTGGTGACTACGTCGGCGTCCATTTTCTTGGTAAGCAGACTGACCAGCCACACCACCGGGAAACCGCCGAGCATGGCTATGGCACCGCAGTTGATGGGGTTGATGGGGTTGCCCAGCAGCATGTTGACCACGGTGAGTCCGACGCCCCAGAAGAAGCAAGCCCAGACGCTGGCGGTCGTCACGCCGCGCCAGTAGAGACCCAGCATGAAGGGGGCGAGGAAGGCTCCGGCCAGTGCTCCCCAGGAGATGCCCATGAGTTGGGCGATGAAGGTGGGCGGATTGAGGGCTATGAGCAGTGAAATGACGATGAAGAACATGATGAGCACGCGCATGACGACCACCTTGCGGCGCTCCACGTGCTCGGCCACCGTGTCGTCGATGGTCCCTTCCTCCACCTCGCCGGGCAGCGACTTCTTGTCGCGGTAGATGAGGTCGAGCGTCATGGTGGAACTGCTGGTGAGCACCAGCGAGGCCAGCGTGGACATGGAGGCCGAGAGCACCAGCAGCACGACGAGGGCTATGAGCACGTCGGGCAGCGTGACGAGCATGGCGGGGACGATGCTGTCGTAGGCTATGCGGCCGTTGTCGGCAATGACGGGGTCGTAGAGCCGGCCGAAGCCTCCGAGGAAGTAGCAGCCGCCGGCGACGATGAAGGCAAAGACGGTGGAGATGACGGTGCCGCGGCGGATGGCCGACTCGTCGGTGATGCTATAGAACTTGCCCACCATCTGCGGGAGTCCCATGGTGCCCAGTGAGGTCAGCACAATGACGCCCAGCAGTCCCCACGGGTCGGGTCCGAAGAGGTCGGCAAAACCGCCGTTCTGGGTGGGGTCGGCGTCGGAGGGCAGCTGTGAGAGCTTGTCGACGGCTGCCGAGAGTCCGCCCTGTGCGTTGAGCACGGCCAGGATGACGGCGACGATGCCGAAGAGCATGATGATGCCCTGTATGAAGTCGTTCATGGCCGTGGCTTTATAGCCGCCCAGAATGACGTAGACGGCGGTGAGGACGGACATGATGACTACGCAGTACTCGTAGGGTATGTGGAAACCCATCTCGAAGAGCCGGGAGATGCCGCTATAGACGCCGGCTGTGTAGGGTATGAGGAAGACGAAGGCAATGATGCTGGCGGCGACGCGCAGGCCCTGGTCCTGGAAGCGGGTGCCGAAGAAGTCGGGCATGGTGCGCGACTCAATGTGCTGGGTCATCAGTTTGGTGCGCTTGCCGAGGACGAGCCAGGCCAGCAGCGAGCCTATGACGGCGTTGCCCACGCCTATCCAGGTGCTGGAGAGTCCGTAGCGCCAGCCGAACTGTCCGGCATAGCCCACGAAGACCACTGCCGAGAAATAGCTGGTGCCGTAGGCGAAGGCGGTGAGCCACGGGCCCACGGCGCGGCCGCCGAGCACGAAGCCGTCGACGCTGGTGGCTTGTTTGCGGGTGTAGAGTCCGACGCCAATCATGACGGCGAGGAAGACGACGGTGAGGAGGATTTTGATGATCATGGGGGTGGGGGTGTTAAGTCGTTATTGTTTCGGTATTCCGGTATTTCGGTATTCCGGTATTTCGGGATTCTGGGATTCTGGGATTTCGGGGCTCTCTCAGAAGGCCACTTGCACTTGGCCTTGCAGCCAGTTGTAGTCGGCCTGATAGTTGCTCCAGGTGCGCGTGTACTGCAGTTGCAGGCGGCAGTTGCGGTAGAACCAGTACTGCAGGCCGGCGGTGGCTTGGGTTTGGTGGTACTTCAGTTCGGTGTTGCGGTCGAAATAGTCCACGGAGGCTACGGCGTCGATGCCGCTGGCGATGGGCACGGTGGTTGTCAGGTAGCCGCCCATGCTGCCCACGCTGCCGTCCTTGCCGCCCAGCCACTCGGCGCGAATCTTCAGCGGGCGTGCCTCCTTGTATTTGGCCGGTGCGTAGCTGCCGCTCTTCCACTCGGCGCCCACGCTATAACGGTCGCGGCGGTAGTCGTCGCCAACTTGTATGTCGGGGTTCCAGGGTGCCGTGCCCACGGCGTGGCCGCGCCCTTTCTGTGCGCTGACCACCAGGCGCAGCTCGTCGGTGGGTCGCACTTCCAGTTTGGCAATGATGTCTTTGTCGCTGTTGCCGTCCTTGCGGTTGATGCCCTGTCCGTTCATAATGGCCAGTTCGTAGGCGAGTGTGTTGTTGAAGAGGCTGCCGTAGATTTTCAGTCCCAGGTCGCGGCCGTAGTGGAGTCCGTAAAGCGGGTCGTAGCAGCCGGCATAGCAGGTGACGGCCTGCGAGCAGACGTCGATGAGTTCCAGCTGGACGGGCGTCATGGGGTTCTCCATGGAGAAGGAGTTCTTGAACTGTCCGACGCGTATGGTGAGCTGGTTGCCGCGGGTGACGCGGTAGTCGGTGTAGAACTCCTGGACCACGCTGTTGAAGTCGTGCATGAAGAGGAACGACCAGCGGTCGGTGATGCGTGCCCTGGCCCAGAGCAGCGTGCGCTTCAGGTTGAAACTGCTGGTGGCGGTGCCGTTCTGGTCGCTGTAGGCGTAGCCGCCCTGTGCGTAGCCGTTGATGGTGATGCGTGTGGAGAGCTCCTTGAGCCAGTCGATGTCGTCGGTGGTGGCGGGAGCCTGAGCCAGCGCCGGCAGCGTGCAGGCGCCGGCGGCAAGGAGCGCCAACAGGTGTTGGCGGAGGGTGTGAAGTGAGGTCATTTCTTTACGATGTATTTCTGGTAATAGGTAATGAGCAGTGTGGTCATGGGCAGTGCGATGATCATGCCCAGGATGCCGAGCAGGGCTCCCCAGATGGAGAGCGAGAGCAGGATGATGGCCGAGTTGAGGCCCATGACTTTGCCCATGATGCGCGGCGTGAGAATGGTGTCCTGAATGGCCTGTACGACGGCGAACACGATGAGTGCGGCGAGCATGATGAGCCAGAAGTTCTGTCCGGTGTCGGCAGCTTTGGCAATGGCCAGTATGATGGTGGGTATGAAGCCCAGCAACTGCAGGTAGGGCACCATGTTGAGCAGTCCGATGAACATGCCCAGTCCAATGGCCATGGGGAAGTCGATGATGAGGAACCCGATGCTGAACAGTACGCCCACCGAGAAGGCCACGAGGCCCTGTCCGCGGAAGTACTTGTTCATGCCTTGTTCTATGTCGCCGACTATCTGGGTGGCCAGCGGGCGCATGCGCTCAGGCAGCATGAGCACCCAGCCGTTAGAGAACTGCTCGTAGTCGAGCAATATAAATAAGGTGTAGAGCAGCACCATGGTCAGCGTGAAGAAGCTGGACAGAATGTTGACAGACTGGGAGACGACGCTCCAGACCTTGGGAATGGTCTGCTTGACGCTGTCGATGAAACCCTCCTGGGTGACAATGGCCTTGAGGTCGTCGGAGGTGAAGTGCTGGCGCACGAACTCGTCGACCATGGCGGGAATGTTGCTGACGAAGGCGTCGTGGGAGAGATAGGCAATGAGCAGGTCCTTGACGCGGGCAGCCTCGGCCACCATGGGCGGCACCATGAGCAGGAAGAGCCCCGTGAGTGCCGCTCCCACGACGATGAAGGCACAGGCAATGCCCACGATGCGGAAGCGCAGGTGGCAGCGGTACTGGAAGAACTTGACCAGCGGGAACAACAGGTAAGCCACGAGCCATGCCAGGAAGAAGGGTAGCAGGACGTTGCTGAGGTAGTTGAGCAGCATGACGATGCCCACAAAGATGATGACGCCCATGACGCTGCGGATGAAGCTGTCGAAAGTGATTTTTTTCTGTTCCATGCTGCAAAGTTAAGAAATATTTTATAAAACATGGTGCGAAGTGCATAAATATTTAGGTTGTAGGGTGGATAATTGATAATTATTTATTATTTTTGCAGAATGAATATAGAACCGATAGCTTTTTTCCACTCGCCACTGACGTCGAAGTTTGGCGTGCCCAGACAGAGCGGACTGGTCAGCGGGCTCAGAGGCCAGATAGTGTTTACCAAGGAGTACGCCCAACCGGAAGCCCTGCGAGGGCTGGAGGAGTATGACTACGTGTGGCTGATATGGGGATTCTCCGAGAACGTGACCGCCCGCAAGCACCCCACCGTGCGCCCGCCCCTGCTGGGGGGCAACGAGCGGGTAGGCGTGTGGGCTACGCGCTCGCCCTTCCGTCCGAACAATCTGGGGCTGTCGTCGGTGAGGCTGGTGGGCGTCGACAGGGAGCACATGACGCTGGAGGTGGAGGGTGCAGACCTGATGGACGCAACACCCATCTATGACGTCAAGCCCTACCTGGCCTATGTCGACAGCCACGCCGGTGCGCGCGGCGGCTTTACAGACCACCATGAGTGGCAGCGGCTGGAGGTGGTGCTGACGGACGAGGTGCGGCGCCACTTTGCACCAGAGGACCTGGAGGTGCTGCGCCAGACGCTGGCTCTGGACCCGCGCCCGCACTACCAGCAGGACGACGGGCGCGAGTATGGCATGCCCTTCATGGGCAAGGACGTGCGCTTCCACGTGGCGGGTGGCACAGTGGTGGTGGACGGCGTGGCAGCCCAGGACAGGAGGCGTGATGGTTAAAATATGCAAATGCAGGGTGGTTGTGTACACGTTTTGCGGCTGATGGGCGGGAAAATGTTTTGAAATGATTTTTTTAGTGAGAAAAAATGAATAGTCTGTTAAACTTTTTCGGTGTTTTTGCGTCAGATTAATATCAACCACACAAAAACACCACATATATATTATTGGGTTAGTAAATACATCATAGTGATTTAGGTTAACATAGTGTTTTTTAAAAACAATTGGCAGGCGTGCCATCCATCGTCAATAGGTATTCGTTTACGCGGTAAATTAGAGAAAGTCAGGACAACGAATGGATGCTCCGCTAAACGTGGCGGGGTATCCGGTTTTTTTTTGACAGCAATTTCTTGTGTAATCCGATTATTTTTACTACTTTTGCACATCATAACAAACGAGCATGAACAACATGAAACAAGTCGTATCAGTCGTTATGCTGGCCACCTTGATTGTCGCACTGGCCAGCTGTGGAGAGAAGAAAAAGTCGCAAGACATCATTGCGCCCCGCATCGTGAAGACGGAGCCCCAGGCCCCCATCAGTATGGCGGCCTATGACGACGAACAGAAGGTGGAGTGGATAGGGCGCACATATAAGGTCAAGATAGCGCGCCAGCCCAGCGACTCGCTGCCCATGGTGAAAGACGAGACGGGGCAGAAGTATGTGGACAACCAGTTCAGACTGACGGTAGAGCGGCAGGACGGTTCGGTATTCTTCAGTCGCGTGTTCACCAAAGCGTCACTAGCCTCGTACCTGGACGACGACTTTAGCCGGACGGGCATTTTTGAGGGACTGGTGTTTGACAGGGCTGACGGCGACGACCTGGTGTTTGGCGCCAGCGTGGGTCACCCGCAGAGCGACGAGTACATCCCACTGGTCATCCGGCTGACGCGTATGGGCGAGCTGAGCATTAGGCGTGACAGTCAGATGGACAATCCGCCAGCCGACAAAAACGAGGAAAACTGAGCGCTGAGTGACGTCATCCGGGGGAACACTACGTCGGCGCCTTCAGCGGTGAGGGCTGCGTCGGCCAGCGGTCCGCTGTTGACGGCTATGGTAAAGCAGCGGGCAGCGTGGGCAGCACGCACCCCCAGAGGCGCATTCTCGACCACGACGGACTCGAAGGGCGCTGCGCCACACTTGCGCATACCTATTAGATATGGTTCGGGATGGGGCTTGCCGTGCGTCACGTCATGAGCCGTCACCATCAGCTGGGGCGTGACGAGGCTGGGAAAGTCGCTCAACAACCGGTCCAGCAGCGTATGTTGTCCGCTGCCCGTCACCACACAGATTTTCATGCCGCAGGCCTTGATTTGCTCCATCAGCGTGCGCACACCGGGCATGACCGTGACCTGCCGCTGCTGGCAGAGCGCCGCAAAGCGCCGCGACTTCTCGCGATACATCTCCTGAGCCTCTGCGTCAGTGACCGTGCGGCCCCACTGCCGCCGGGTGAGCAGCTGGATGGTCTCTGTGCCCCGCATGCCCTCGTACTCGTAGGCGGCGCTGAGGGGCATGTCCAGTCCGTAGTCGCCCATAGACTCGTGCCACGCCAGGGCGTGGTTTGACATAGAGTCATAGATGACACCGTCCATATCGAAAAGCACGGCTTTCGGGCTGAAGTGCCCGAAGCCGTGACTTTTTAAGTATTGCTGAATAGCTGCTTCCAATTTTATTGTTTTTCGCTTTTGCGTTTTATTCGGATTACGCTTTCTGCTTTATTCGGATTATTGCTCCTTGGCCAGACGCTCGCGGATAGCTTTGGTGTCAGCCTCGTAGCCGGGCTTGGCCAGCAGTGCGAACATGTTCTTCTTGTAGGCCTCAACACCAGGCTGGTTGAAGGGGTTCACGCCCAGCACGTTGCCACTGATGCCGCAGCCAATCTCGAAGAAGTAGATGAGCTGGCCAATGTAGTATTCGTTCAGTTTGGGCACGCTGATGCGGATGTTGGGCACGCCACCGTCGACATGAGCCAGACGGGTGCCCAGTTCGGCCATTTTGTTGACCTCGTCCACACGCTTGCCGGCCAGGAAGTTCAGTCCGTCCAGGTTCTCGTCGTCCTCAGGGAAGAGCAGCTTCTTCTCTGGCTCTTCAATGGAGATGACGGTCTCGAAGATAGTGCGCTCGCCGTCCTGAATCCACTGGCCCATGGAGTGCAGGTCGGTGGTAAAGTCGACAGAGGCGGGGAAGATGCCCTTCTTGTCCTTGCCCTCGGACTCGCCGTAGAGCTGTTTCCACCACTCGCTGACGAAGTGCAGCTTGGGCTGGTAGTTGACCATGATTTCAATCTTCTTGCCGGCCTGGTAGAGACCGTTGCGCACGGCAGCATACTGGGCGGCAGGGTTCTCGTCGAAGGGAACGCCGGGGGCACAAGCTTTCTCCATGTCCTGAGCACCGGCCACCAGCTGCTTGATGTCGAAACCGGCACAGGCAATGGGCAGCAGACCAACCGGGGTGAGCACGGAGAAGCGTCCGCCCACGTTGTCGGGAATGATGAACGACTTGTAGCCCTCCTTGTCGGCACAGGTGCGGGCGGCACCGCGCTTGGCATCAGTGACGGCCACGATGACCTTGCGGGCCTCATCCTTGCCGCGCTGAGCCTCGCACTGCTTCTTCAGCAGACGGAAGGTGAGGGCGGTCTCGGTGGTAGTGCCCGACTTGGAAATATTGATGACGCCAAACTTCTTGTCCTTCAGATATTCGGTGAGCTCGAAGAGATAGTCCTCGCCAATGTTGTTGCCGGCAAAGAGGATGGTGGGGTTCTTCTTGTCCTGAATGAGCCAGCCGAAAGAGTTGCTCAGCGCCTCGATGACGGCACGGGCTCCCAGGTAGGAACCGCCAATGCCGGCCACGACCACGGCCTCGCAGTTGTCGCGCAACGTTTTGGCACAGGCCTCTATCTCGTCAAGAAAAGCTGGCGTAATCTCAGAGGGCAAGTGCAGCCAGCCCAGAAAGTCGTTGCCGGGACAGGTACCATTCTCCAAAGCCTCTTGTGCGGCCTTCACCTTTGGTTCGAAAGCCTTTACTGCTCCTGCCTCCAGGAAGCAGGCGGCCTTCGTAATGTCAAGTTTGATGTTGTTCATAATGATTTTTTTATAGTTTGATGCTTTTGATATGTAGTCACAGAGTGCAAAGTTACAAATTAGCTGGCAAAGAACAAAATAATTACTAATTTATTTTGCATTTCACTCGGTTTGCACTACCTTTGCACAAAGAAAAACTGAAATAGATATTCAATACGCAATGGGAAAGATTATACTGACGGGCGACCGTCCCACAGGCAAGTTGCACTTGGGACATTATATCGGGTCGCTGCGCCGCCGCGTGGAACTGCAGAATGGCGGCGACTATGAGAAGATGTTTGTATTCATGGCTGACGTGCAGGCACTGACCGACAATGCCGACAATCCGGAAAAGATTCGCCAGAGCATCGTCAACGTGGCGCTGGACTATCTGGCTGCCGGGCTGGATCCGGAAAAATGTACGCTGTTCATTCAGAGTCAGATACCGGAGTTGGCCGAGCTGACGACATACCTGATGAATCTGGTTTCGGTGAGCCGCGTACAGCGCAACCCGACGGTGAAGACGGAGGTGAAGATGCGCGGCTTCGAGGGCGAGAGCATCCCCCTGGGATTCTTCTGCTACCCGGTGAGCCAGGCTGCCGACATTACGCTGTTTAAGGCCACCACAGTGCCTGCCGGCGAAGACCAGGAGCCGATGCTGGAGGTGACGCGCGAACTGGTGCGCCGCTTTAATCAAGTGTATGCACCCGTGCTGGTGGAACCCAACATTCTGTTGCCGGAGAACCTGACGGCACGCCGCCTGCCGGGTACGGACGGCAAGGAGAAGATGTCGAAGTCGCTGGGTAATTGTATCTATCTCTCAGACGATGCGGACACCGTATGGCAAAAGGTGCGCTCCATGTATACCGACCCGGAGCACGTGAACCTGAACGACCCCGGACACGTGGAGGGCAACGCTGTGTTTACCTATCTGGACGCATTCTCCAGGCCGGAACACTTTGCGCAGTACTGGCCTGAGTACCAGAACCTGGACGAGCTGAAAGACCACTACCGCCGTGGTGGACTGGGCGACATGAAGTGCAAGAAATTCCTGAACCAGATACTGAACGAGTTCCTGGAGCCTATGCGCCTGCGCCGCCATGAGTTGGAACAGGACATTCCGGAAATCTTCAACATCCTGAAGAAAGGTACCGAGAAGGCTCGCGAAACGGCTGCACAGACCATGGACGAGGTGCGCCAGGCCATGCGCATCAACTACTTTGACGACGAGGAACTGATACGCAGTCAGGTGGAGCTGTTTAAGAAGTAAAGAACGGCAACAAACATCATAAAAAGTAAGTAAGGTATGGCATTGAATCTGAACAAAAACTTGAAATTGTACTACTCTATCAAAGAGGTGGCCGAGATGTTCGGCGTCAACGAGAGTACGCTGCGCTATTGGGAGCAGGAGTTTCCATACCTGAAACCGAAAACCAGCGGGCCGTCGAAAGTGCGCCAATATCAGGAGAAGGACATTGAGCAGATAAGGCTCATCCATAACCTGGTGAAGGTGCGCGGCTTCAAACTGGCTGCCGCAAAAAAAATCATCAACAGTAACCGCGACGGGGCGGACAGGCGGGCTGACGTGCTGACAAACCTGATAGAGGTGCGCGAAGGCCTGCAGGCACTGAAAAAACAACTGGACTATCTTCAATAGAAGGTAGTCCAGTTGTTCTCTGTATGCTGAACACTTCTCAGTAGGAGGGCGTCCAGCTGCTCTGTATACGGAACACTTCTTGCGGTGTGATGCGCTCTGCCTCCTTCTTGCTGAGCTGGCGGCTCCACGCCACACGCTGGTTGACGGCTGCCCCTTGGCCATGGTTGTTATATTCCATGTATCGGGCTGTCTGCTCGCGCTCTTTCTGCCAGTGGTGCCACCCTTCAGGTCGTATCTGGCGGGGCAGGTCGCAATTCATGAATAGGGTATATCCGTAGTCGCGCCAGGGACGTCCGAGGTAGACTTTGTCGACGCCCTCGGCACAGCGCACCTGGCAGTGGTTGAAGATGTAACCATACTGGGCGTCCCGTGGGGTAGAGGCGGCAGTGATGTAGGAGTTGAGCTTGCAAAGAATATCGCAATGCTCGAACCATGCCGTCGACGGACCGAAGATGAAGTCGGTGGTGCCTTCGATGTAACAATCCTTAAAGTAAAGGCGCGTATGGGCTGTGCCGGTATAGATGGTGTCCTGGTGGCCCAGGAAGCGACAGCCAATGAAGGTCAGCATGTCGCCCTCGGTGTGCAGCGCCACGGCCTGACCCAGGCGGGCGGCATTGTTCTCTATGGTCAGATTCTTCAGGGTGATGGCATTGCCCTCCACCTTGAGCGTGTAGGTGCGGAACGTGCCCATCTTGTTGATGTTGGCGTGGTCGTCCCATGTGATGATGGTCTGGTCGCGGTCCTCGCCACACAGCTCAATGTGCTGCAGCCACTGGGGAATGATGAGCTTCTCCTTGTAGGTACCTTTCTTGATAAAGATGACTTTGTGGTAGTCCATGAAAGCACGGCAGACCTCTATGGCCTCGCTGACCGTGCGGAACTGGCCCGTGCCGTCGCGTGCCACAACGATGGTGTCGGGATTGTCGTAAGGACTTGCTGCACTGACGGAGACGGACAGCAGACTAAGCAGTGAGAATAGGATGAAGTTCTTCATTGGTTCGGCGGCGCTTGTTTACATGATTTGTGAAACGTCCTGGATGTCAGCAATCTTCTTCAACTGACCAATGATGTTGCGCACGTCGTCGCGGTCGTGGACGCGCAGTTCGATGGTGCCGTCGAAGACGCCTTCCTCGCTGGCAATGGTGAGCTTGTGGATGTTGACGTTGAGCTGTGAGGAAATGACCTGCGAGATGTCGAGCAACATGCCTACACGGTCAATGCCCTGCAAGCGGATGGTGGCATCGAAGAAGAGCTTTTTGTGCATGTCCCACTTGGCGTCAAGAATGCGGTTGCCATAGCTGGCCTTGAGCTTGGCGGCTACAGGGCAGGCGCGCTTGTGGATTTCTATCTGGTGCTTGCCGTCGATGAATCCCAGCACGTCGTCTCCGGGAATGGGGTGGCAACAGTGATTGAACTTGTACTGCTGGATGTTGTCGTCAGTAATGTAGATGGGCTTCTTCTTGTTGAACTTCTCCGGCACGACAAACAGTTCGGGCTGTTCTTCGACGGCTTTCTTCTGTTGCTTGAGGAAGGGCACAAACTTGCGCCAGCCCCGCTTGTCGCCACTGTTCTTGCCCAGCAGTTCGTCGACGTCCTTGTCGCCCAGCAAGATGCTCTTCTCGCCAATAGCTTGGAAGAACTCTTCGCGGCTGCGAATGTCGTGGTATTCCGTCAGTACATCGGCGGCATTGGGCATGTCGCTGACGTTGTTGCGCTTCAGGAAATCGGCAAAGAACGCCTCGCCTTGCTTCTGCAGTTCACGGCTGTCACGGCGCAAGATGGCTTGTATCTTGCCTTTGGCCTTGGCCGTGGAGACGAAGTTAATCCATGAGGGTTGTACGTGCTGCGCTTTGGAGGTGAGAATTTCCACTTGGTCACCGCTCTGCAGCTTGTGGCTCAGCGGTACCAACTTGTGGTTCACTTTGGCGCCTATGCAGTGCGACCCCAGGAAGGTGTGGATGGAGAAGATTTCTCCCTTAGGTGTGAAGACGAATATCTCTGACGCAAAGAGGTTCATTTTGATGGCGTCGAGAAAATCCATGGCGTCGGGCTGCGGGTCGTCGAGTATTTCCTTGATGGTGCGTAGCCAGTCGTTCAGTTCCGTCTCGTCCTCTGTGTATTCTCCCTCAACGCCGTCCTTGTATTTCCAGTGAGCGGCAAAGCCCTGCTCGGCAATCTCGTCCATGCGGTCGGAGCGGATTTGCACCTCTATCCAGCGTCCTTGTTTCGACATGAGGGTGACGTGGAGCGCCTGGTAGCCGTTGGCCTTGGGATGTGACAGCCAGTCGCGCAGGCGGTCGGGGTGGCTCTTGTAGATTTTCGAGATGGCTACATAGATATTGAAGCACTCGTTGATTTCCTCTTCGCGGTTGTTGGGGGTGAAGATGATGCGAACAGCAAGGATATCATAGACTTCATCGAAGGTGACGTGCTTGTTCTGCATCTTGTTCCAAATGGAGTAGGGCGTCTTGACGCGCTCTTTGATGTGGTATTTTACGCCCATCTTGTTCAGCGACGAGGCTTCTGTGTCAGCCAGTTTTGCTTTGATGGCGGCATAGTCCTCCGGATGTTCGTATTGGAAGGAGAGGTTTTCCAGCTCTGACTTTATCTTGTTGAGGCCCAAACGGTTGGCCAGCGGTGCATAGATGTAGAGCGTCTCGCCGGCAATCTTGTATTGCTTGTTAGCTGGTTGAGACTCCAGCGTGCGCATGTTGTGCAGGCGGTCGCAGATCTTAATGAGGATGACGCGTATGTCTTCGCTCATGGTGAGCAACAGCTTCTTGAAGTTTTCTGCCTGTGCTGACGCCTGTTCGCCGAAGATGCCTCCGGAGATTTTTGTCAGTCCGTCAACAATTTGCGCTATCTTGGGACCGAAGATATTCTCGATGTCTTCCGTAGTGTAGTCAGTGTCCTCTACAACGTCGTGCAAAAGGGCAGCACAGATGCTGGTAGAGCCCAGCCCGACTTCTTCGCAGGCTATCTGGGCTACGGCGATGGGGTGCATGATATAGGGTTCACCGCTCAGTCGGCGGACTCCTTTGTGAGCCTGTCGCGCAAAGTTGAATGCTTTGGTGATGATATCCACCTTCTTGCGGTGACGTGATGACAGGTAGTTGTCCAACAGCCGTTGGAAGGCGTCGTTAATCAGTTTGTCGTCAGCAGCTTCCTGCCTCATTTGCTCTTCGTCCATAGTCTTTTCTCTCCTCTGTGAATATAGTTATTGGTATGACGCGTATCTATTG
>CACWFV010000034.1 GCA_902760315.1 uncultured Bacteroidales bacterium
TATCGTAACGTTCGTCGTTGAGAAGGACGGTTCGATTACCGACGTTCGCGTCGTGAAGTCCGTAGACCCGTCACTCGACAAGGAAGCACAGCGCGTGGTGAAGTCCATGCCTCGCTGGATTCCCGGTAAGCAGAACGGTTCGGCTGTACGTGTAAAGTACACCGTGCCTGTAACCTTCAGACTGCAATAATTTAGAAATGAAGAAACTCACATCCTTCTTTATTGGATTAACACTTATCTTAGGCTTGTTCCCATCCTGTGGGAACAAGCCTAAAAATACTCAGGCTGAACAGGACTATCAGCGTGCGGCACGCTTCTTCACTGCCGACGAAAGCTTCAGTCCCATCCTGAACGAAGCCCTCGAAGTGTTCCTCTATAGCAACGTGCTCGACACTTTAAAGGCAGAATACACCAACGAGCAGGACGCCATCAAGCGCCTGATGAAGTTGGAGACATGGCTGGCCTTCACCACCCGTGACCTCACGGAGAAGGAGCGCCAGAACCTCATTGATCGTTCCTACCGTCCGCGCACCATTCCCATTGCCTACGACGGCTTGGCCATCATCGTCAACAACGAGAACCCCGACACCTGCATCACCGTCAAGGACTTTAAGCGCATCCTGAAGGGTGAGCTCGTCAACTGGAACGACCTCTACCCCACCTCCAAATTAGGCACCATTGACGTTGTCTTCGACAACCCCCTGTCCAGCACCGTCCGCTGGTGTGTAGACTCACTCTTGGAGGGCAAGGAGTTCAAGGCGCCCAACATCGGAGCCGTCAAGACCAGTGCTGCCGTCATCGACTACGTGGAGAATCACAAAAACTCCATGGGTATCATCGGTTCCAACTGGTTGAACGACAGCCGTGACACCACCAATGTCACCTTTAAGAAGAATATAACCGTGATGAAGGTCAGCCGACTTGACTCTGCCACCGTAGCCAACAGCTGGCGACCCTATCAGTACTACATATACAACGGCAACTATCCGCTGATTCGCACCATCTATGCACTGCTGAACGAGCCACGCAGCGGACTGCCGTCAAACTTTGCCCACTTCTGCCGACTGCCCAAGGGACAGCTGCTCATTCAGAAGTCAGGACTGCTGCCCATACAGGCAGGTATGAACCACAGACAGGTATTTGTGAATAATCAATAAAAAAAGAAACATTCACGACTGCCAAACGTCAATAAAAAAGAAACTACTAAGTACAACATAAATAAAGTAGAACTATGAAAGCAATAAAATACCTATTCATCGCTGCGCTGGCCTCAGGCTACAGCGCAAGCGCTATGGCTCAGGACGGCACCAAGGCCGACGTACAAGCCGTCAAGAACATCATCAGTAGTAAACCCGCAGATCTGGACAAGCAGATGAAGCCCTACTACAAGGAGAACAAAAAGAACCCCGAAAACCTGGTGGCTTTCGGACGTGAGTTCTCTATGCCGAGCACGCTCTGAAGGCATCGAAGAACACCTACGCCCCCGCATACATCCTGTTGGGCGATATCGAGGCTATCGGCGACAACGGTGGTGGCGCTGCAGCACAGTATGAGCAGGCTATCTATCAGGACCCCAAAGACCCTGAGGCTTACTATAAGTATGCTAACGTGTATCGCAAGATCAGCCCGCGCGGAGCTGTCGCCAAACTGGAAGACTTGCGCCAACAGCGTCCTGACATTGCAGTTGACGCGCTGGAAGGCCGCATCTACTACATGTCTAACGACTTCGACGCAGCACTGCGCGCCTATAACAAGGCTGACAAGGCAAAGATGGAAGACCGCGACCTCAGCGACTACGCCATGACTGCCTTCTTCAAGCAGAAGTACGACAAGGCGTTGGAAGTAGCCAAGTTCGGACTCTCCAAGAATCCCCGTCATGCTGCTTTCAACCGTCTGGCCTTCTTCAACAGCACCGAGCTCAAGAAATGGGACGATGCCCTGATGTATGCTGACGCCCTGTTCAACAAGTCTGACTCCGCTAAATTCTCTTACTACGACTACACATACTATGGCAACGCACTGAGCGGTGCCGGACAGCACGACAAAGCTGTTGATATGTACAAGAAGGCACTGGAGCAGGAAGACATGGACAACAAGGCCAAGCGTGCCGGTGTCATCAAGCAACTCTCTGACGCTTACAAGGCTCAGGAGGACTTCCCCAACGCCATCAAGAACTACGAGGAGTATCTGAACACCGTCGAGAAGGCTTCAGCCAACGACATTGCCGCACTTGCACAGCTGCATGTACAGCACGCCAGCAAGAAGACCACTCCTGAGGAGCAGGCTCAATGCTTCATCATGGCCGACAAGACCTACCAGGACCTGGAAAACAAGTTTGAGGACGCTTCAGAATATGCCACCTTCATGCGTGCCCGCGTCAACTCCTACATGGACCCCGACCAGAAGAAAGGTCTCGCCAAGCCATTCTACGAGAAGCTCGACCAGCTCATTGGTGCCAAGGAGAACAAAGACGCTACCGACAAGGCTCGTCTGACCGAGAGCTACCGTTACCTCATCTCTTACTTCTTCGTCATCCAGGACAACAAGGAGACTGCTAAGCAGTATGCCCAGAAGTTGCTGGAGATTGACCCGGAGAACGAGATTGCCAAGCAGGTAATGACCACCAAGTAATACCATACGTCTGAAGACAGAAGAATAAGAATTCCTGCCCACTCGCACTGAGCCGGCAGGGATTCTTTTTTTTACAACGACCATTAATAAATAGAACTGTCAACCAAAATCAGTACACAGCATATATCCCACTATTTGGGAGTGATGCAAAATAATGTACGCGCGCGCGAGAGTTTTGCTACTACCCACTACCGGTAGTGCTTGTTGCCGGTCAGTTTGGCTGCACGCTGTCTGATGGCCCGCCAAATAAACGTCCACTGGCCATAGCGGATGTTCAGCCACAGTTCCTCCAGTGAATAGGCCATCTTGCGCCACGGATTCCGATAGGCATTGATGCGGTAGAAGCGGTGCAGGTAGTCCACATTCTCTATGACATAGCGCGGATGGCGTAGCGGAAATTGCAACTCATGGCGCTGCATGGTAAACATACGGCGCAGGGCACGCGGCATGGTGCGCAGCGTGCCGGCATAGTGGGTAGAGTCGGCACCCACGGCATTGCCCAGGTTGTTCACCATGTTCCGGCTGGGCATGATGGCCAGTCCATGGTTGAACATCATCGCGGCCCAGAAAATGCTCTCGTAGTAGGCTTTGCCCAAGGCCCGGTGGTCATGGGCCATGCGCAGCATGGTGGTGCGGTAGTGCCGCTCGCGGGTCAGTGCCTCCAGCTGGTGCATGTTGTACGGGTCGTCCAGAAAGGTGTAATGCTCATCCCACCGGTCAATGACCCGTCGCCACGACGCCCATCCCCAGATAGAGAATACGGTGGTGAAGAAATAGTCGTCGGGCACGTCGGGCGACACCTCGTCGGTGTTGAATCCCGACACCATCACGATGCGCTCGTCGTGTTCATAGCGGTCCAGCATCTCCTTACAGAAACGGATGAACGTCACCGAAGGTATGCTGTCGTCCTCGAACACCACCACCTTGTCGCTCAGCGAGAAGGCCCACTTCTGTGCATTGAAGTTCGACGGGTCGCAGCCTGCATTCTGCGTCTGATAGTTGCGCCGCACGTCGCACTGCCAGTCAATCTGCTCGTCGCAGACCACCTGCCGGCATGCCTCGATGCCCGCCATGTCCTGTGGCCCGCGCGGTCCGTCCTGATAGAGGTACAACTTCGACGGGCGCGCCTGTCGGATGGCGTTAAACACCTGCCGCAGTGCCTCCGGTCTGGTGAAGAACAGGATGAGCACCGCTACGTCAACATCAGCTGGTTGTTTCATAGTTACTTATTTTTCTGCAAAGATAGAAAATAATTATGAAATATTTCGTACCTTTGCAGAAAAATTTACAGGTATGAACTACGCACTCATCATAGCCGGCGGTTCCGGCAACCGCATGGGACAAGACATTCCAAAACAGTTTATGCACGTTGACAACTGTCCGGTCATCATCCACACCATGAAGGCTTTCCAGCAGCATGCCGACATTCACGGCATTGCCGTGGTGTGCCTGACCGGATGGGAGACCGTGCTGCAGTCGTATGCCAACCAGTTCTGCATTGACAAGCTGAAATGGATATTCCCCGGCGGGAAGAACGGCCAGGAGTCTATCCACAACGGCATCTACGGACTGAAGGATGCCGGTTGCCAAGACGACGACCTGGTGCTCATCCATGATGCCGTGCGCCCCCTGCTCTCTCAGGACATTATCTCGTCGAACATCGCCATCTGCCAGCAGTACGGCTATGCCATCACCGGCATCCAGTGCCGCGAGGCCATTCTGGAGAGCGAGGACGGTTTCGCCTCCACCACCAGCATACCCCGCGATAAGCTGATACGCACCCAGACGCCCCAGACCTTCCGGCTGAAGAACATCATTGCCGCCCACGAAGAGGCCAAAGCCAAGGGCATCACCAACAGTGTGGCCTCATGCACGCTGATGGCCGAACTGGGTGGCCGGGAGATGCACATCGTACCCGGTTCGGAGAAGAACATCAAGGTGACCACCGTGGAAGACCTGGAAATACTGAAGGCACTGATGAATGTAAGGGCAGAGACATGGCTGAAATAAACACCTACTACCAAGACCTGGAGCAGGTGGCCGGCCTGCTGCCCATGCTGTCGGGCAATATTCTCGTCACCGGCTCTACCGGACTCATCGGCGGCTGTCTGGTAGACCTGCTGATGCGCCACAGCCAGTGCCACGTCTACGCCATGGGGCGCAACAGCCAGCGTGCCGCCAGGCGCTTTGCCTGCTATCAGCACGACGAGCGCTTTCATTTCCTGCAGCACGACATCTGCCAACCACTGGACGGTTCCACCCGTTTTGACTACATCGTCCATGCCGCCAGCAATGCCAGTCCCAATTTCTTCCAGCAACAGCCGGTAGAGGTGATGCGCTCCAACATGGAGGGACTGTGCAACCTGGTAGAGTACGGACGGTGCCACGAGATGCAACGCATGGTGTATGTCAGTTCCGGAGAGGTTTATGGCGAGTGCAGCGACAGCGTGTTTACCGAGTCGTCCAGCGGCTACGTCGACATACTCTCTCCGCGCTCCTGCTACCCGTCGTCAAAACGTGCCGCAGAGACTCTGTGTGCCGCCTACTGCCAGGAGTATGGTGCCGACATTGTCATTGCCCGTCCCTGCCACACCTACGGTCCCTACTTCACCGAGAGCGACAACCGCGTCTATGCCCAGTTCATCCGCAACGTGCTGCGCGGCGAGGATATTGTCATGAAGAGTCTTGGCCAGCAATACCGTTCCTGGATCTACGTCGCCGACTGTGCGGCCGCCCTCTTGTTACTATTAGCCAAGGGACAACGCGGCGAAGCCTATAACATTGCCCACGAGGAATCGAACATTACCATCCGCCAGTTGGCCGAGAAGATAGCCGCGATAGCGGGAAAGAAAGTAGTAATGGACATCCGCGACGACGGCAATACCACGCCCATCAGCCGCGCCGTCTTCTCAACAGAAAAATTGGAGTCATTAGGTTGGCGCCCCCTCTTCACTATCGACGACGGACTGCGCCACACCATTGAGGCCATGCGCTAACTCTTGCGGACCATCTTGCGCACAGCCTCATCACTCTCACGCTCATAGAGATTATAGTAAGCCTTCAGGTGGTGGCTGACGCGCTTCTCCTCAGGAGGCAGCTGCATGTAGTCGCCGTAGTACTGGCGCAGATAGTTGTCGTAGCCCGATGGCAGCGCCACCTCCATATCCTCGTAGGGGAACATCACCTGGCTCTGAAGCCACGCCTTCGGAAACACCTCCTTGGGACCGTAAGAACCGCAATAGACAGCCACAAGCGTAGCGTCAGCATAGTCATACTGCCGGCAGATACGCTCCATCTGGCGCAAGAGGCGCTGACGGTAAGCGTAGCGGCAGAAGAAAGCCATGGTCTTACGCACAAAGCGACCCCACTCTTTGGGTTGAGTGAGCAGCAACAGATAGTCTGCAAACGATACGTGTGACGAGACGGCCTCCAGCTTATGCTTTGTCTTAGTGAAACGGCGTTCCATGGCTCGTGCCTGTTCGATGTCGTCGGGTGCGCCGTCAATAGGGAATATGTCAATGTAGAGCCCGACGACACACGGCACCTCCTCTTCCTCCTGCAAGGTGGTATGGCTGTCGCAGAGTTTGACGAAATACAACGGGTAGTCCTGCTTGCTGTACGGCGTCACCAGTTCCAGTCCGTCGGGCAACTGGCGACTGGCCAACTCGACAAAGCGGTCATAGTCAGGGCGCGGCATGAAGACGTCGATGTCGTCGTCCCAGGGTATCATGGCGTGATGGCGCACCGCACCAATCGCCGTGCCGCCACAGCAGAAGTAGGTCAGCGAGTGCTCCCTGCATATTTCAATAAACTGGCGCAGCACCCCATTGATGATGCTGTTCCAGCGTGGTTGTTCCTCCGGTGTCAGCTCTTTCATGGCAACTATTTTCGTCCGAACAGCCACTTCTTGAAGAACGGGCTGATGCGCAGGATGTTGGAGAAGATGATGCAGAAACCGATGATGACCAGTGCCATCAGGACAGACAGCATCAGGTCAATGACAAAGTTAGAACTGTGGGCCTGGAAATACTCACCAATCTGCGGCACGTCGGGCATGAACAGGAAGTGAATGAGATAGATATCCAGCGTGCGCCGGCCAATATACTGCAGCGATGCACCGATGGCGGTAAACTTGGTAAAATACTGCTGATAGTAGCGGAAATACATAAAGGTAATCGTCAACAGTCCGAACTTGGCAACGGTTTGCGGCAGGTTGGCCCATGCCATGCGCAACGTATGCCACTTCAGCGCGTCCAGCGTAGCCAGTACGATGACGACAACCAGTATGGGGAAGAACCACTTCGAGTCCATCACCTTCTGAGCCTTGTCCCAATAGCGGTGCACGATGTTGCCGAAGATGAAGAACGGGAAATAGAGCATGAGCTGTATCAGACTGCTTTGGCGCAGGAAATAGTAGAGTTCGCTCTTCACGCCACGGTGTCCGGCAGCCCAGTCGAAATAGCGCGGCAGGTAGCACGTCTCATAGAGCGCCAGCGACGCCACGAAGAGCAGCGTGATGGGAATCCACGATTTCCACCTCAGCTTGCTCTCCAGGTAGGCGAAGAGGTAGTACACCACAAACATGTAGAGCAGCACGATGGTAAACCAATAGCCACCCTTCGTAGGCAGTTGCAGTGCCTCCTCCACTGCCGGCCAGAAGTGAGGCTTCAGGATGGCCATGGCCAGGAAGAAGAACACGATGGTCGGTATGGTCTGCACCTTAATCTTCTTCCACAGCAGTCCACCCAGATTGCTAAGGTTCCACACCTGGGCAGCCTTGTATGCCAGGAATCCGCTGACAAAGAAGAATAGCGGCATGCGAAACAGCACCAGGAAGGGCATGCAGGAAGACCCCTTCCACGTCTCACCGAATCCCATACCTGCCACATGGTTAGCAACCACCAGAATCATGGTAAAGCCTCTCAGGGCGTCGAGCCACTCCAGACGAGGCTTTTTTACTACATTGTTTTCCATATTGTGTGCAAAATTACGAAGAAATCTTTTAAGTTCAAAATATTCTTCGTACTTTTGCACTTGCAATGGCAAAGACACTGAAAGAAAAGACTGCCCAGGGACTGGTGTGGAGTGCTGTGAACAGCGGCATGACACAGCTGCTGAACCTAGTTATCGGCATCTTCCTGGCACGCATGCTGCTGCCCGGCGACTATGGCATTGTCGGCGTGCTGACCATCTTCACCGCCATTGCCGGTTGTCTCCAGGCCAGCGGCTTCACGCAGGGGCTTATCAACCTGAAGCAACCCACGGCCAACGACTACAACTCCGTCTTCTGGTTTAACACCACGGTGAGCCTCGTGCTCTATGCCATTTTGTTCTGTTGTGCACCACTGATAGCATGGTATTTCCACCAGCCGGTGCTGGTCGGCGTGTCGCGCTTTGTTTTCTTGAGTTTCGTTATCTCATCGTTCGGCATCGCACAGAATGCCTACATGGTGAAAAACATGATGCAGCGCGAGATAGCCATCAGCAGCGTCCTGGCCCTGGTGGTGTCAGGCAGCGTCGGTCTGCTGCTGGCCTTCTTGGACAAAGCTTATTGGAGTCTGGCATGGCAGCAGGTAGTCTACATCACCGTGCTCAACGCCGGTCGCTATTACTATGCCGACTGGCGCCCGTCCCTTCACATCGACATGGGTCCCGTGAAGCGCATGTTCCGCTTCAGCGTGAAGATACTGTTCACCAACATCATCAACACCTTGAGCCAGCACCTGCTGACGTTCATCTTCGGTCACTTGTTCCACATCAATACCGTCGGCAACTACTCGCAGGCTAACAAGTGGAACACCATGGCCAGCAGCACTATCTCCAACACGCTGGGACAGGTGGCCCAGACCGTCTTGGTATCCGTCGAGGACGAGCGCGAGCGCGAACTCCGCATCTTCCGCAAGATGCTGCGACTGACGGCCTTCCTCTCTTTCCCCGCCCTCTTCGGACTGTCGCTGGTCAGCCGTGAATTCATACTCTGTCTGCTGAAAGACAAGTGGGCCGACGCCATTCCCCTACTGCAGATACTCTGCGTGGGCGGTGCCTTCCTGCCGTTCTATACGCTCTATCAGAACCTGGCCATCAGCAACCGCCGTTCCGACCTGTACATGTGGTGCAACATCGCCCAGATTGTAGCTCAGCTGGCCATCGTGCTCCTGCTCTCCCGCTATGGCATCATGGTCATCGTGTACGCCTATACTGCTTTCACCATCGGCTGGCTGCTGGTGTGGCAACTGATAGCCCGTAGGCTCATCGGACTACGCTTCTGGCACCTGTTGCTCGACACCATGCCCTTCATGCTGGCAGCCTTGGCAGTGATGGCTGCCACGTATTTCATAACAATTACTATTGATAGTCTACCCCTATTACTGATTTCCCGCATCGTTCTGGCCGCCCTGCTCTATTTCGCCGTGATGAAGGCAGCCAAGATAAAGATACTGGACGAGTGCATCCGCTATTTCAGCAAAAAGACCTGCTGATGGTCATTCTGTAGAGCCGTTTTTCCACTAAGTACACCCACTTGAGCACGGGCAGCAAGGTCGGTCTTGTCAATAATCTGACAAACAGTCCTGGCTGATAGTCACACATCTCAGCAATTTCATCCACCCGCATGCCGGTCTTCCCTGCGGCATAGAACGTGCGCAACATGCCGATGGCCAGTGCATGCCGGTATTGGCGCTTCGCATCGTGCTCGGTGATAAAGCGACATACGGCAGCGTTGGCTTTCAGGAACGACAGGATGTGTCGCCGCGTCAGATTGTCGGCAAACGTGCTCTGCTCATTGATGCGGTAGTAGTACACCACCTCGTCAGTATAAGCCCGTGAAGCACAGAACAGCAGCCGTGGCATGACGGCATAGTCCTCGGCCAGGTTGATGCCCTCTATAGAGTTGATGTCGTTGTCCGTATAGACGCTGCGGCGCACCAGACGGCCCCACAACTGATGAGAGACGGTGTTCTGCAACAGCATCAGCCGCAGCATCTGTTCCTTGTCTCCATGATAGGGCTGCTGCGGAGCCGACGTTCCTGACGGGCGCAGCAGACAGAAAGCTCCGTCCACCATATCGGCACCGGTTTCCTGCTGGCGGCTGTACAGCGTACTGACAGCATTTGTCGGCACCACGTCGTCGCTGTCCACCACCATCACGAAATTGCCCGTGGCAGCAGCCAACGCCGTGGCGCGTGCTGCTCCCAGTCCTCGGTTACGCTCATGGCGGATGATACGCATCTGTGTCTGCCGTTGGGGATAGCGCTTAGCCACTTCTTCCAATATGCTGACACTGGCGTCCGGCGAACAGTCGTCCACAAAGACATATTCCAGGTCGTCGTAGGTCTGTTCGAACAGCGAGACGGCACACGCCTCGATATACTGTGCTACGCCATAGATGGGTACAAGGACGGATATCTTCATACGTCGCTCCTCCTTTCCAATATATGCAATGGCACTCCACCAACCCGCGCTGCCATCACTGAGAAACTGCTACCTGCCGAACCATAGATGCGCTGGGTACGTGACAGTGTCCACATGTCGGCCAGTCCTTCACGAATGCCCGCTACGCTGTCGCGTGATGCTTCGTGGTCAGAGGTCACCACACGGCCGGCAAACTCGCTGCGCATCACGGTTTTCACCTCCTCGCTGTCTGTGGCCAGGAATATCGTCAGTTCGGTGTGCTCGGCCAGTTCCTGGCGGGCAGCCTCTAAAAACAGTTCCAGCGGACTGCGCCGGATGGAATCTATGTTGTCAGTACGACGTATGTGCATGCCGATGGTGTAGCCGCTGAAGTACGACTCGTTGGCTCTGACCAGCGCCATCACCTCCTTGTTGGGACGGAACAGGCGGGCGTAGCTCTCATCAGCCACCCTGCCAAACTCGTCGTAGCAGCTCATATAGCGGTGGTGGCCGCGCAGCCACTCGTCAAAGCAGAAGCCACTGTCACGCAGTGCCGCCACCTGCAACTCGTTGATGACACCTCTTTTATAATAGAGCTGTTGGGGCAACCAGGGCAGCCACAGGTTGTGGCGGCGCGGGCGGTCGTTCAGCAGATAGTCCCACCACGTGGCTTCGCGCAGCGTCAGTCCGTCGGCAGCTATCGGTTCAAACAAGTCGCCAAAGCTTGCGTGCATGCCCCAACCTTGAAACCACACCACCTGCAAGTCGTTGCCTACCGACTTACACGTCTGGTAAGCCGAGGCAATGGCTCGCATCCTGTTGGCCAAGCCACCGGAAGGAACTAACAACAAGCTACCCTCTGCCATAATATCTCTCTACTTGGGGGACTATGCACTCCGGCACCAGTCCCACGATACTCTCTCCTGCTCTGACTCTACGCCGTATCTCGCTACTCGACACGTTGACAAGCGGTGCGCTGAAGGTGCCGGCATAGCCCTCACGTGGATAGACAGCGACATCACTGGTGCGCAGGATGTCCTGCCAGTGATACCACCGCTGGAAGTGTGCCCAGTTGTCGCCACCAATCAGCAGCGTGAAGCGATGGTCAGGATAATCTTTCTGGAGTGCCTGCAACGTGTGCCACGTATAGCTGGGCTTGGGCAGGTGCATCTCGTAGTCTGAGGCCTTCACGCCCTTAACACCCTCCAGTGCCTTCTGGACCATCTCCAGTCGCAACTGGTCGTCCAACAGTGCCATATTCCTCTTCAGCGGATTCTGCGGCGATACCATCAGCCACACCTCGTCCAACCCACACGCCTTCAGTGCCGCCTGAGCCAGCGCCACGTGTCCTACATGAATAGGGTTGAACGAACCGCCGAAGAGACCTATCTTCTTCATCCAAGGAAATCTTTCACTACCTGCAGTGCCTCCTGCTTGGCAGTCTCCAAGTCGTCATTGACAATGACTTTGTCAAACTGGGGCGCAAAGGTCAGCTCATACTCAGCCTTGGCCAGACGTTCTTCGATAGCCTCGGCAGTATCAGTGGCACGACCTACTAGACGCTTGCGCAGCTCCTCCACAGAGGGAGGCTGGATAAACAGACTCAGTGCCTCATCACCATAGTATTTCTTGATGTTCACGCCTCCCTTCACATCCACGTCGAACACGACGTTCTGTCCTTGGCAGCGCTGGTTCTCAACCTGCTGCTTCAGTGTTCCATAGAAGCGGTCTGTATATACCTCTTCATATTCCAGAAACTCGTCGTTCTGTATCTTCGCACGAAACTCCTCCGGCGTCAGGAAGAAGTACTCCACGCCATTCTGCTCCGTGCCACGAGGAGCACGCGATGTACACGATATCGAGAAATAGAGCTTCAACTCCGGATGCTCCTTCATCAGCCACTGCACAATGGTGCTCTTGCCGCTACCACTGGGGGCACTGACTATCAACATTTTGCCTTTCATATTCGCTCTCCTACAGTGCGTTCAACACTTGTTCCTTAATCTGCTCCAGCTCGTCCTTCATCTTCACTACGATGTTCTGCATCTCGGCCTGGTTCGACTTCGAGCCGGTGGTATTGATTTCGCGTCCCATTTCCTGAGCGATGAAGCCCAGTTTCTTGCCTTGGCCGGGTTGGTCGGCCATCGTCTCGCGGAAATACTTCAAGTGGTTGGTCAGACGCTGCTTCTCCTCGCTGATGTCCAGCTTCTCGATATAGTATATCAGTTCCTGCTCCAGGCGGTTCTTGTCATACTCTGCCTCTGGAATCTGCTTCAGTCCGTCGACGATGCGACTGCGGATCTTCTCCACGCGCGACTTTTCATAAGGCTCTATCGAGGCCAGCAGCTGTTCGATGTTGTCTATCTTCTCAGCAAACTTCTTCTCCAGAGCGGCACCTTCCTGGGTACGGAAGTCTACCAGTTCCTGCACGGCCTGCTCCACACCCTGGCGTACCACTTGCCACTCCTCGTCGCCAAGCAGTTCCACCTCGGTCTTCGTCATCACGTCGGGCATGCGCACCAGCAGCGACATCCAGTCGGTGTCCGACAGCTGGTGTTCTTGGGCAAAGTCCTTCAGCTGCTGGTAGTAGTTGTCCATCAGTGCCTTGTTCACCTGTGAAGCCTCGGCACCGGCATCCTTCTCTATCCAGATGTTGAATTCCACTTTTCCCCTGACGACGCGCTCGGCTATCAGCTGGCGTATCTCCATCTCCTTCTCACGGTAGAGCGGGGCAATACGTGTCGACAGGTCCAACTGCTTGGAGTTGAGCGACTTGATTTCCACATGGATTTTTTTCTCTTCAAAGGCCACGACAGTCTTGCCGTAGCCCGTCATTGATTGTATCATATCGTATTGTTGTTTCTTATATGGGTGCAAAGATACTAAAAAAAAATGACTCACAGGCTATTATCATCAACAAAATAGCATTTGGACGGTGTAAGTTATCAGCAGCTACTGTCCCTTGCCCTCGTAAGCATCACGGGTCATGTAGACAGCAACGACGTCGCGCCAAAGGCGACGGGCAGACATATAGACCAGACCGCCATGAGACCGGCGCGCACCCCATGAGTTCTTCAGCACATAGTAGTTATGGTGGTTCTCGTCGTGTGCCAAGCCAACGATGGCCATGGCATGACCGCGACTCTCCCAACAAACGGGATGGCGGTGGCGCAGGGCACGGTTGACGCGGTGGCGCAGCGTGTCGGGCGGAATGTTCAGCAGTTGGTTGTGCTCCCAATTGTCAGGAATGGGCACATCGATTCGTTTATAATAAGGTGAATCAGGAAAACTGGTCAGGCTGACATATTCACCGGGAGCACAGACGGAGTGGGCAAACTCCAGGGGAGTGTACTTGGCGCCAAGCATGAAGACATTCTTCGGCGTAGGCAGTTCGCTGGTAGCATCGTCGGGCATCACCTCATAGCCTACCACGCCATAGCGCTGGAGCAGGTTGAGGGCCGTCTGTCCCATGGCACGCTGCGAGTGGGCTGACGACTGTTCGGCAGCACCCTGTCCCTGGCGGACAAGCACCTGTCTTTGGTAGCGTGGCAGCATACGTCCCAGATACTGAGCAGACAGATTGACGGAGTCGCCGCGCAGCAGGTGTTCTGTCTCGATGGTAGCCAACATAGCGTAGGCCCAGCAGAGTTCACTCTTCCCCTGGTCCTTGACAGGTGTCATGGGCAGTAGCAACTCGTGGGTAAAGGTATGGTCCTCGGCCGTGTCGTGGCATGCGGTCACCAGCAGCAGCCCGACCAACAGGCAGCCTATTGTTTTCATCTTCATGCGTGCAAAAGTACAAAATATTTTCCATATCCACAAACGGAGCATCAAAAAAACGGACGGGACATCACGTCCCATCCGCCTTCGTCTTAGTAGTTAGTTTGTCTAAATAGTATTATCTCTTCACGACAATCCTTTTACCATTCTGGATATATATATTACCTGTATGCGGAGCTGTGATGCGACGACCGGCCAAATCGTAGAAGCGGTCGTCTTGCCGGTAACTGACGGTGAGCGCTGTCAAGCCAGTTTCACCGCCACCGAAGAATCCCACCAGCTGAGACTTGTAGTTCTGCAGGGCTGTCTTCAGTTCGGGAATGATGTCTGCGTTATCGTCTTGCTGGGCGTTGTCAAAGGTCCAGTGGAAGTCGCCATGCTGCAGACGGCCAGCTCCGTAGACGTCCTTGACGACGGACTCCACGTCAGCGGGATCGTCTATCTTGTTTTCTATATAGGTGGTGCGAGCCTTCTCGTCGGCCTCGTTGTTATAGGGTGTGCCACCTGAGAAGGCTGTGGCAGCTACCGTGGCGTTGCGGTCGCTGACGAGTACGGCGTCCCAGTCACCGTCGGTCTGGCCCTCGGTATAGTATTTCAGCTTGCGTGCTGATTCCACCTTATTATTATAGGCTTTTATGACGCCACCCGTCTCACCGGAGAAGGTGCCATTGCCTTCGGCGTCGGTGCCCTGTCGGGAAATCAGCATCGGATACTTGGTGTTGCGGAAGTAGTTGGCCTCAACGAAAGCAGAACCGCCGTAGGTGACGCCCACACCATATTTGGACACGCCGTCGAAGTAGTTGTTGTAGACGTGGTAGAAAGCGGTGCGGATGCGCGGATGGCGAGAGTCGGAATGGTCAAACCAGTTGTGATGGTAAGACATCCAGCAGTCAGTGGTCTCGCTCTTCATACCGCCGAGACTGGTCTTGCCACAGTCAAAGAAGTGATTGTAGCTGACGGTGACGTTCATCGACTTTCCCTTGATATCTACCGTACCGTCGCCCTTCACCTGGTCGCTGTCGCTGCCTGACTTGCCATAGAAGAAGTCCATGTTGTGAACCCAGATGTTGGAATTGCCGGTGTCCATGGACAAGCAGTCGTCCATGCACAGCATGATGGCAAAATTGCGGAACTCTACGTTGGAAGCGTTGCGGCAGAGGATGCCAAAGCCGTAGATGGTGGCATCGCAGCCAACACCCTCTATAGTAATGGGTACGGGGGAGTAGTTCTTCTTTCCTTTAATCTGTAGACCTTCGGCTGAGGAGTCGAAGCGGTCCATGTCGGCGGCACTGATGGTACCGACGAGGCGGATGGCCAACGGTGTCAGGTCGTAGCCTTTCTGGTAGAGGGTGACAATGTCTTGCAGTCCCTTGCCGGTGGTTTTGCCGCCCTTGCCGTTGGTGACGACGTCGCAGGTAACGGTCTTGGCATTGCCGGCCCAGACGTAGAGCACCTTGGCATTGTCTTTCAGCATACCGTCGTTCTTGTAGGCACCAATGCCGTCAGTCACACCTACATGGGCAAAACCGGAACGGTCGTGGGCTTTTACCTCAACAGCGTCCGTGGTAGTAGCATCGGCCACAAGCTCGGTGCCGCCCTGCACGGGAACAACCTTCAGCTGATAGCTGCCGGCCTTCAGCCCCAGCGCATCAGCACGACCGTAGGCCGGATATTCGCGCACCAACGGGCTGTCGAGCTGCGTCCACTGCTCAGTACCGGCGGGGGCGACGTAGACATGATAATCCATACCTGCTACCTTCTGCCACGTAACGTAGGCACTTTCAAACCAACCTGCCGCCTCACTGATGGTGACAGCAGCATTTGTGGAGAGGGCGAACAGTGTCAAAATGAGACTGAACAGGTATTGTTTGACCATTTGGTAATCCTTCGTTTTGGTTTTACGCTGCAAAAATAGCAGTTATTTTCCAATTCTATATCATTATCATGCCAAAATGCTCCGTAAACGTTTGCAAAATTTGGCTATTTGCTGAGTTCTTTGTAATTTTGCAGCCATGAATCAGACATCAGATTATGAAATCATGGCCCCGGTAGGCTCGCGCGACTCGCTGGCAGCAGCGCTGAAGGCCGGTGCGGGGTCGGTGTATTTCGGAGTGGAACAACTGAACATGCGCTCCCACTCCGCCAACCACTTCACCATCGATGACTTGCGCGAGATAGCTGCCACCTGCAACGAGGCGGGGGTCAAGACCTACCTCACGGTGAACACCATTATCTATGGCGAGGACATCGAGACCATGCACCAGATAGTGGATGCTGCCGTGGAAGCACGGATTACGGCAGTCATTGCCTGCGACATTGCCGTGATGACCTACTGCCGCAAGGTGGGCATGGAGGTACACCTCTCCACACAGCTGAACATATCGAATATCGAGGCGCTGAAGTTCTATGCGCAGTTTGCCGACGTTGTGGTGCTGGCCCGCGAGCTGAAGATGGAGCAGGTGGCCGACATCTACCGCCAGATAGAGGAGCAGCACATCACGGGACCCTCTGGCCAACTGGTGCGCATCGAGATGTTCTGCCATGGTGCGCTGTGCATGGCCGTCAGCGGCAAGTGCTACTTGAGTCTTGACAACACCGGACGCTCAGCCAACCGCGGTGCCTGCATGCAGATTTGCCGCCGCAGCTACATCGTCACCGACCGCGAGACGGGTACGGAACTGGAGATTGACAACAAGTACATCATGTCGCCCAAGGACTTGAAGACCATCCGCTTCATTGACCGCATGATGCAGGCCGGCGTCAGGGTATTCAAGATAGAAGGTCGTGCCCGCGGTCCGGAGTATGTGCTGACGGTGGTGCAGTGCTATAAAGAGGCCATACAAAGTGTACTGGACGGCACCTTCACGGAAGAGAAGAAAGACCGCTGGGACGAGCGCCTGGCAACGGTCTTCAACCGCGGCTTCTGGGACGGCTACTACCAGGGACAGCTGTTAGGGGAGTGGAACTCCAACTACGGCTCTAACGCCACCGAGCGCAAGCAGTATATCGGTAAGGGTGTGAAGTATTTCTCCAGACTGGGCGTTGCCGAGTTTACCGTCGAGGCCGACACATTCAGCGTGGGCGACAAGATGCTCATCACCGGGCCGACAACGGGAGCGCTGTACGTCACCGTCGACGAGATTCACGACGACACACAAGCCGTACAGACTGCCCAGCAAGGCACCCGCGTCAGCATCAAGGTGCCGGAGAAGGTGCGCCCCAGCGACAAGCTGTTTAAAATTATTAAGGTGGGATAACCGAAACACCGGAATACCGAAACACCGAAACACCGAAACACCGGAATACCGAAACACCGAAATGCCGAAATGCCGGAATACCGAAACCCCGGAATGCCGGAACACCGCCGGAAAAAAACACCGAAAACATTGAAAACAACAACCAACAATGACAATCAACGAAATACAAGACGAGATCATCGAAGAGTTCTCCGGTTTTGACGACTGGATGGACAAGTACCAGCTGCTCATTGACCTGGGCAACGAACAACAACCGCTGGACGAGCAGTACAAAGTAGAAAGCAACCTCATTGACGGTTGCCAGAGCAGGGTATGGCTACAGGCTGACTACGTGGACGGCAAAATCAACTTCACCGCCGAGAGCGACGCACTCATCGTCAAGGGCATTGTGGCACTGCTCATCCGCGTGCTGTCGGGTCATACCCCGCAAGAGATACTGGATGCCGACCTCTACTTCATTGAGCGAATCGGACTGAAAGAGCACCTCTCGCCCACGCGCAGCAATGGACTGCTGGCCATGGTCAAGCAGATGCGCGTCTATGCTTTAGCGTTTAACGCCAAGGGCTGACTCGCCTTCGGCCACTCTCTTCAGATAATATTCACGGAAATCACTCCAACGGTAATAGGGGGCCAGGTCGCTCGGCAAGGGCAACCGGGCCTCTTTTTCGTTGAGCAGCACCTTGACGAGGAGCTCGCGGTCGGTGTCGTTCTTGCGATAGAAGACGATCTGCAGATTGCCTGACATGGGACAGACACTACTTGCCCACCACCCCTTGCTCTCCAGACTGTCCAGATCAGCAGTGCGGTAGTCGTAGCCGTTGATACCCATCAGGCAGACCAATGGCAGCAAGACCGTCTCGTGGCCGAAGCGCAGCGACGCGCCATGCTTCCGACTTTGGATGATGCTGTCGGCTTCGCTAATCATCTGTCGCAACAGGTAGCATTGCAGATAGGGTTGCAGGGCGCCATTCAGCTCGCAGAACCCTGAACGGATATAGCTCCAGGCGTTTTCGATCTTCCAGAACATGTGGTAGTCTTCACTGGAGAACATCTGCAACAGGGGGTTGACATTTTCACGCCTATGGGTGTTGGGCTGGATGAGCGCTGCCTTCAGCAGGTAATAGGCCGTCCACATCTTGCTGACGTGTTGGCTAACATAGGCGCTGTCGTTAAAGAGCAGCGCTATGAGCCGGTCGTTGCGCCCGTGCTTGTCAACAAATTCGTCGAAGACGGTCTTGACGCGCTGCGTCATGGCACTGTCGCGCAGCGACTTGTCCTGACGGTTCATATACCACATGTTGCTGTAGCTGTTGTTCATCGTGACTTCCAGGTCGGGATATTCCCTCACCAATTCCAGCACCGACGTACCCATCGACAGTGCGCAACGGGTGACGATGGTGCTGTAGGCATCGACAAACCCGCCGTGGCGAAACACTTCAGGGAAATTGCGTGACATGCGGCGCACGATGCCTCGCTGCTGCTCCTTGCCGACACCGGTCAGGTCACCCCAGCGGTCTTCCGCATCGTCGATGTTCAGGCGCATCTCGTGCAGTGCCACCTGCCCCTGAGGAGTCAACTTACCAAGAGAGTCGGCGGCCAAGAGTGTCTGATAGGGCGTGTAGAAAGCCTTTATGTCGTTCAGATAGCGGGAGCCATGGCGACCGTAGTGGCTGATATAGAATGGTTTGTAGCCCTTGGGGGCTGGCGTCAGCTTGGGCAGATGGCTGTCGGGATAGATGCCGTAGCAACCGGCGGCAAAATTGCGGTCGCCGTCAATGATGGAGAAGACAGACTGCGCCAGACCTTGCCGGCAGCCCAGCCACACCATGAGGGCGACGAGCAATAAGGGGCGTCGCATGGGGTCAGTTCTCATAGGCATCAAGCTTTTTTAAATAATAGGTACGGAAGTCGCTCCAACGGTAGTAGGGACCGCTGACACTCTTCAGCGGCAGCGTAGCCTCGTTTTCGTTCAGGAGCACTTTGAACAGCGGGTCGCGGTCTTTGTCGTTCTTGCGGTAGAAGACAAACTGCACGTTGGCACCCATCGGGAAGGCTTTGTGGTTTATCCAGCCCTTGGCGTCCAGATGGGCCAGGTCGTCAGTGACCAGTCCGAAACCATTGACATCCAGCAGGCAGAGCAGGGGCAGCAAGACGGTCTCGTGGCCATAGCGCAGATGTACGCTGGTCGTTGGCAACTGGATGCAACTGTCGGCCTGCTCAATGATTTTCCGCAGCAGGTTGCGCTGCACGTAGGGCATCTTGCTATCCGTGGCGGGACTGGCTCCCCACCCTATGTACCAGTAGGCGTTGCCCACCTCCCAGATGCGATAGGCCTCGTCGGGGGTAAAGACGTCGTAGAGTGTTATTTTCTTGCCCAGCTCCACATTCTGCATGATGGCAGCCACCAGCATCAGCTGTTCGGCAAAATCAAAGGGGCGGATGTGCTCCCGGACGTAGCTGCTGTCATTAAAGAGGGTACGCATCAGATGGCTAAAATCGTTATTCTTATCCCTAAAGTCCATAAAGGCCTGTATCGCCTTCTGGGTCTTGCGAAGATTGAAGAGTTCCTTGTCCTGCAGGTTCAGATAGCTCATGTCGCGGTGGGTGGCGTTCATGTGAATGCTTAATTCGGGATTCAGCCTGAGCAGCTCCACCATTGCATACTCCATGGACAGCACGCAGCGACCCACGCCCGTGCTGCGTGCATCCACTTCGGTATGTCCCTGAAACAATTCCGGGAAGCGCTCAAACATGCGGCGGGCTATGTCCTGTTGCTGGCGGGCTCCCAGTTCGGTCAGGTCGCCCCAGTGGTTCTCGGCATCGTGGCGAATGACGTCCAGGCGGCGCATGATGTCCTTGCCGATGGTGGTCAGCTTGCCCAGGCTGTCGGCCTTAAGCAGCGTCAGATAGGGTGCGTTATAGGTGCTTGGCTTACTGTGATAGCGGGAGCCATGACGCCCGTAGTGGCTGAGGTAGAAGGGTTTGTAGCCACGTGGGGCAGGCGTCAACTCTTGTTGCACCGGACCTGGGTAGGCCATGTAATTACTGGCCGATTTCAGGTGGTTGTAGTGTATTTCATTGTATGCGGTCTGTCCGTATAGAGGAGTGATGAGCAGGGTGATGACAGCCGCCAATAGCCACTTTTTCATAATATTCACCTATATCCGTCTGCAAATTTAGCAAAAAATAATGAAAGGCCATACGTTTATTACAATTTTTTTGTATATTTGCACAACGAAAGTACTATTAAACAGGAAGAACATGGCTAAAAATCAGTTATGGCACGACGACTACTGGCTGCTGCTCATGCAGCTTTACCTGCGCAAGCCCGTCGGCGTAAAGCCGGTTTATAGTCGGCAAATGGTGGAATTGGCCATTGAACTGCACATCCATCCCAAACAGCTCTTTGCCAGGATGTGCGAGATAGCCAATCTGGAGACGCCGCGCATTGAGCGCATCTGGCAGGACTACAGCCGCAACCCCAAACGACTGACGCGGGCCGTACAACTGCTGCGCAACATGATGGGATTCAACAGTGCCGGTGGGTTCTACGAGGGGGTGGAGGTCGAAGAGACTTTTGAGCGCGACTTCCGCCCGCTGGCCGAGGACGAACGGCTGACACCCGTCATGCTGATACTGATTCTGGACCAATACTTCCGACTGACGCCTGTCACCATGGTGGCCGAGACGCCTGAGGTGCAGGAGTTGGCACGACTCATGCGCATCCCCACAGATCTGGTGGTCGACGTACTGGACGTCTTCCAGCACTGCGACCCCTACCTGAACCGCCACGACGTCGTCATCAGTCCGCTACTGCTGCCCTGCCACCAGATTTGGCAGCGCTATGGCAACATGGACACGCGCCAACTGGCCGCCTATGCCGAGCAGTTGAAAGACTACTTCAAATAATTTGAAGAGAAAACGCCTTACATCCATATTTTTTTCGTACCTTTGCAGCTGTTTATGGCACAGGAGCAGATACAGGAACAACGACTGGCGCAACAGCAGAAACTGACGCAGACCATTACGCAGCAGCAGCTGTTGCAGACGCAGCTCATTGAGTTGCCCATTACGCAACTCATGGAGCGCATTACGGCAGAGTTGGACGACAACCCTGCTTTGGAGCCGTCGACGGAAGAGGATGGCCCGGAGACGATGCCGGACACCGCCGACGCCACAGACCGCCAGGACACTACCGAAGACAACTACGAACAGGAGGAGCGCCAGTCGGCTTTCGACGACGCCCTGGAGTCGCTGGGACGTGACGACGAGGAGTTACCCGTCTATACCGCTGGCTACAACAGCCAGCAGGAGCGCGAAAGCATGGACTACAACCAGTCGCAGTCGTTCTACGACCAGCTGACGGAACAAATGAGGCTTCTCGAACTCTCCGACGAGGAACAGTCCATTATGGAGTATCTCATCGGCTCGCTCGACGAAGACGGACTGTTGCGCAAACCGCTGCACAGCATTGCCGACGAGTTGGCCATCTACCATAATATAGATGTCACCGAGCAGCAGATAGAGCAAGTGCTCTTCAAACTCCAGGAACTCGACCCTGCCGGTATCGGTGCCCGCACGCTGCAGGAGTGTCTGCTGCTGCAGATTCAGCGCCGCGAGCCGTCACACCTGAAGGAACTGATGACACGTACCGTGGAGGACTACTTCGAACTGTTTACCAAGAAGCACTGGAACCGTCTGCAACAGATGCTACAGCTCTCTGACATCCAGACGGACGCGCTCATCAGCGAGTTGCGCAAGCTCAACCCCAAACCGGGCACGGCGCTGGGCGAGGTCGTCGGGCGCAGCATCCAGCAGATTACGCCCGACTTCATCGTCGACACACAGGACGACGGCACGGTGACGTTCTCGCTCAACAGCGGCGACATTCCTGACCTGCACGTGTCGCAGTCGTTTACCGACACGCTCAAGGCCTACCAGACCGGCAAGGAGAACCTGAGCCGACAGATGAAGGAGGCCCTGCTCTATACCAAGAAAAAGGTGGATGCCGCACAGGGCTTCATCGAGGCCATCCGCGTGCGCCGCCACACGCTGGCCGTCACCATGCACGCCATCATCCAGTGGCAGCACCGCTTCTTTGAGGATGGCGACGAGGCATCGCTGCGCCCCATGATCCTGAAGGATATTGCCGCGAAGACCGGACTGGCGCTGAGCACCATATCGCGCGTCTCCAACTCCAAATACGCCCAGACGCGCTGGGGCACCTTCCCGCTGCGCTACTTCTTCAGCGACAGCTACAAGACGTCCGACGGCGAGGAACTATCCACACGCCGCATCAAGACCGTCCTGCGCGACATCATCGAGGCTGAGGACAAGCGCAAACCGCTGAGCGACGACGCGCTGAAGACGCTGCTGGCCGAGAAGGGCTACCCCATAGCCCGGCGCACGGTGGCAAAATACCGCGAACAGATGGGCATCCCTGTAGCCCGTATGAGGAAATAGCATCAAGACGTTTTAAACCCAAATGAGGAAATAGCATATTTAGTTCTTAACACAAGACATGAGACGAGAGAAAAAAATCATACTGGCAGCACGCATCATGAGCCTGCTCTTCACCCCCTTCTACCTGCCCTTCGTGGGACTGGCGGCACTCTTCTCGTTCAGCTACCTGAGCATCTTCCCCTGGTCATACAAGCTGCAGGTACTCACCATGGTCTATCTGTTTACCATCCTGATGCCTACGGTGATGATCCACCTCTACCGCCGCTACCAGGGCTGGAACCTCATCGAACTGGGCCACCGCGAGCGACGCATGGTGCCCTACGTCATCTCCATCCTCTGCTACTTCACCTGCGTCTACCTCATGTCGCGCCTCCACATGCCTCACTTCATGGGAGCCATCGTGGTGGCAGCCCTGCTGGTACAGATAGTCTGTGCGCTGGTCAACGTCTGGTGGAAGATATCCACCCACACGGCGGCCATCGGTGGCGTGGCAGGTGCGCTCTTCGCCTTTGCCGAGTATCTGGGCTTCAACCCCGTCTGGTGGCTCTGCCTAGTATTCATCGTCGCCGGCATGGTAGGCACTAGCCGCATGATTCTGCGCCAGCACAGCCTGGCTCAGGTCGTCAGCGGCTTCCTGGTCGGATTCCTCTGCGCAGCCGTCGCCATCCTGTTCCTGTAAAGGAACCCCGAAATACCGCAACCCCGGTTTCCCGAAATACCGAAATACCGCAACCCCGGTTTCCCGAAATGCCGAAATACCGCAACCCGGTTTCCCGAAATACCGAAATACCGCAACCCCGGTTTCCCGAAATACCGAAATACCGAAATACCGAAAAAAAAATAAATAAAGAGAAAACAACATGAAACCCCTTGTCAGCATTATCATGGGCAGCACCAGCGACCTGCCCATCATGGAAAAAGCTTGTAAGCAGCTCGACGAGCTGCAGATTCCCTTTGAGGTCAACGCCCTCTCCGCACACCGCACACCAGAGGCCGTCGAAGACTTCGCCCACGGCGCCAAGGCGCGCGGTCTGAAGGTCATCATCGCTGCCGCAGGCATGGCTGCCGCCCTGCCCGGCGTCATTGCTGCCTCCACCACCCTCCCCGTCATCGGCGTACCCATCAAGGGCATGCTCGACGGTCTCGACGCCATGCTCTCCATCATCCAGATGCCACCGGGCATCCCCGTGGCTACCGTGGGGGTCAACGGTGCGCAGAATGCCGCTATACTGGCCGCAGAGATGCTGGCTCTCAGCGACGAGACCATTGCGCAGCGGCTGGCCGACTACAAGGCGGGACTGAAAACAAAGATTGAGAAGGCTAACAAGGAATTAGCAGAGGTGAAATACAACTTCAAAACCAACTAAGCCCATTAACCCCATTAGACCCATCAAACCCATGAGAAGAAAAACGATAATAGCCCACGTGGGCAACATCGCTATTGGCGGCTCTAACCCCATACGCATCCAGTCGATGGCTACCGTCGACACCAACGACACGGAGGGCTGCGTGGCTCAGGCCAAGCGCATCATCGACGCTGGCGGCGAACTGGTGCGCTTCACCACCCAGGGCACGCGCGAGGCTGAGAACATGCAGAACATCTCCGCGCGCCTGAAGGCCGATGGCTACCTGCAGCCGCTGGTGGCCGACGTCCACTTCACGGCTCACACGGCCGACGTGGCAGCGCAGTATTGCGAGAAGGTGCGCATCAATCCCGGCAACTATGTTGACCCTGGCCGCACATTCAAGCACCTGGAGTATACCGACGAGGAATATCAGGAGGAGTTGAAGAAGATTGAGGCCAAGCTCGTACCTTTTATTAATATCTGTAAGGAGCACCATACCGCCGTGCGCATCGGGGTCAACCACGGCTCGCTGTCTGACCGCATCATGTCGCGCTATGGCGACACGCCGGCAGGCATCGTCGAGAGTTGCATGGAGTTTCTGCGCATCTTCCGTCGCGAACAGTTCGACGACGTGGTCATCTCCATCAAGGCCTCTAACACCGTCGTCATGGTGACTACCGTACGCCTGCTGGTAGCCACCATGGACCGCGAGGACATGCACTATCCGCTCCACCTCGGCGTCACGGAGGCTGGCGAGGGCGAGGACGGCCGCATCAAGTCGGCAGTGGGCATTGGCGCCCTGCTCACCGAGGGCATTGGCGACACCATCCGCGTCTCGCTGTCCGAGGAGCCTGAGTGTGAGATTCCCGTGGCCCGCAAGCTGGTAGACCTCATTCCTGAGTGCACCCTACTGCGCCAGCAGGCTGAAGCCACCATCCACGACGACACCATCGCCCTGCAACTGGAGGCCCCTGACTACGAGACGCTACAGCTGAAGGCGGCCATGGCCGTGGGCGCCCTGCTCATTGACCGCAAGGCCACGAAGCTGACTATTCAGTCGTCGCTATTGTCCAGTGAGCAGTCTGTCGCCCTGGCCGACGCCATCCTCCAGGCTGCCCGCATCAAGTTCACCAAGACGGAGTACATCTCCTGTCCGGGCTGCGGGCGCACGCTCTACAACCTGCAAGAGACCATTGCCCGCATCAAGGCGGCCACCAGCCACTTGGCGGGACTCAAGATAGGCATCATGGGTTGCATCGTCAACGGTCCCGGCGAGATGGCCGATGCTGACTACGGCTACGTCGGTGCCGGCCGTGGCAAGATCAGCCTCTACCGCCAGAAGGAGTGCATAGAGAAGAACATCCCTGAGTCAGAAGCTGTCGACAAGCTTCTGCAACTCATCAACAGTGACCGTGCCCGGCAATAGAGGGCATCGGCTTTTTTAAAAACTTACATTTTTTTATTCACTTTGGCAGCCCGGCCCGTGAGGGTAAGCAGGCTGCCTCTTTTCGTTTCTGTACCCTCCATCTTACAACAGCAACAAATAATGAGAAGCACCGCCGCACCCATGCAGGTACTCGCAAGGCCTGTCCGCCTATATACAGGCACTTTCAGCACTCACTGTGAAAGTGAAAGCATTTTTTCAAAAACCAATATTTCATAGAACGCTTTAGTCAAGTGGAAATGCAAAGCTTGCTTCTCCTTACGTATTCTCTATCATACCTCCCTTCCCTTATTTCATCTTTCCAGAGCTCACCTGGCCACATTTTCAAAGAAAACTCCGCAATTATTTGGCAGTTTGCCCATTAGTTTGTATCTTTGCCCATGACATACTATTAGGATATACATTATGGAAAGACTTCATATCATTAAGGCTGAGAATAAAGGCAACCTAACAGTTTGTCTAACATTCAGTGACAATACAGTTCAAACGGTG
>CACWFV010000035.1 GCA_902760315.1 uncultured Bacteroidales bacterium
CAGCTGCACCATCGCGTCCTGTGCCACATCCTCGGCATCGTCCTGTGATCCGAAGAAGTCCAGCGCCACTTTCAGCATCTGCGACCTTAACTCTTGGGCAATATGTTCGAATTCTGACTGTGTCATACATATATAATACGCAGCAACGCCCAAATTATTAAGTCAGAACGGCAATTTTTTTTAGAAAAAGTTGTGTGCATTCTGTTCCTGCATATTTATAACGTTTTTGTAAAACAAGGTCGTTAAAAATGTAAAGAAGACTGTCAAACTGACAAAACACCGATGTGCATGGCATTTGCAGTCTTTTTAGAGAGTGTCAAGACTGACAGGAGACTGACAGTCTTCTGCCACGTAATAGCTGTATAAATGACAAATTCTCTAGAGAATTTCTCCATTATCAGCTGTATATACGCAAAATTCTCTAGAGAATTTCTTGCGTAAGTAACTGATAATTAAAGAAAAGTAGCTATCTTGACTTCTTGTTAGTTCTAAATGGAGCTCAAAAACGCGTAATTTGCGGTATAAATATGTATTTCTGCGTTAAAATATTCGTCAATGCTGTTAATATTCTGTCAGTCTCCTGTCAGTCTTGTCAGTCTCCAAAAAGACTGCAAATGCCCTGCACATCGGTGTTTTGTCAGTCTGACAGTCTTGAACTCGTTTTTTTAGGGGTTAACACAAAAGAAACGTCCAAACAATAACAAGAAAAAAGCGCAACAATTGTTCATTGCTGCGCTTCATGATCAATACAATCTTCTTAAAGTGGATAAGAGAGAACCGACCCGCCTTCTTTTAGAGAGAACCGACCCGCCTTCTTTTTGATGGCCCCTGGATGTTGGACAGTTGCCCCTTGCTGCAGCCACTTTTTGCCATCGGAAAGGCCATTTTGACGCTGATTTTCAGTTATTTTATTTTGTGGTTTCAAATAATATTTCTATTTTTGTAGGCAAATAGCAGAACATTATCAACTCAAGATGGAAAAAGAAGAGAAGTACAAACTGCTGACAGAGCAGATCAAGGCCCTCTTGGAGGGCGAGACCGACTGGGTGGGCGTCATGGCCAACGTGACGGCCGCCATACAAGAGACGATGGGGTTCCTGTGGACAGGATTCTACCGTGTGGCAGGCCGTGAACTGCTGCTGGGACCCTTTCAGGGCCCCGTGGCCTGCATGCACATAGGCTACGGCCGCGGCGTCTGCGGCACGGCCTGGCAGCGGCAGGAGACGGTGGTGGTGGCCGATGTGGAGCAGTTTCCCGGTCACATAGCCTGTAGCAGTCTGTCGCGCTCGGAAATCGTGGTGCCCGTCAAGTCGCCTGAGGGCAGCGTGGTTGCCGTGCTCGACATTGACAGCCGTCAAGTGGCCACCTTCGACGACACCGATCGCCGCCAGCTGGAGGCCATTTGCGCCCTGCTGGGACCGCTTTTCGGGGTTAATAGCCCAAAGAATACATAATAATGCTTAATTTTTGGCCCACATTATTTAATTTATTTGTACCTTTGCACAAAATATAATAAGGATAAAAGCAAAAGAACGAAAAAACAATGGCACAAGAAGATGTATTTAAGAAAATCGTGAGCCACTGCAAGGAGTATGGCTTCGTATTCCCCTCCAGTGAGATTTACGACGGACTGGGCGCCGTCTACGACTACGGACAGAACGGCGTGGAGTTGAAGAACAACATTAAGCAATACTGGTGGAAGGCCATGACCATGCTGCACGAGAACATCGTGGGCATCGACTCGGCCATCTTCATGCATCCCACCATCTGGAAAGCATCGGGCCACGTGGATGCCTTCAACGACCCGCTGATTGACAACCGCGACTCGAAGAAGCGCTACCGCGCCGACGTGCTCATCGAGGACCAGATAGCCAAGTACGACGAGAAGATACAGAAGGAGGTCGAGAAGGCCCGCAAGCGCTTCGGCGACTCGTTTGACGAGCAGAAGTACATGGAGACGTCGGAGCGTGTCAGGGAAACCAAGCAGAAGCGTGACACGCTGCACCAGCGCTACGCCGCCGCCATGCAGGGCCCCGACTTGGAGGCGCTGAAGCAAATCATACTGGACGAGGAAATCGTGGACCCCATCAGCGGTACCAAGAATTGGACCGACGTGCGCCAGTTCAACCTGATGTTCGCCACCGAGATGGGCGCCTCGGCCGACGCCTCCATGAAGGTGTACCTGCGCCCGGAGACCGCACAGGGCATCTTCGTCAACTACTTGAACGTGCAGAAGACAGGACGCATGAAGATACCCTTCGGCATAGCCCAGATTGGTAAGGCTTTCCGCAACGAGATCGTGGCACGCCAGTTCATCTTCCGCATGCGCGAGTTCGAACAGATGGAGATGCAGTTCTTCGTACAGCCTGGTACGGAGCTGGAGTGGTTCCCCAAGTGGAAGGAGACCCGTATGAAGTGGCACCTGGCACTGGGCTTCGGTGCTGAGAACTACCGCTTCCACGACCACGACAAGCTGGCCCACTACGCCAACGCCGCCACCGACATCGAGTTCAAGATGCCATTCGGATTCAAAGAGGTCGAGGGCATCCACTCGCGCACCAACTTCGACCTGTCGCAGCACGAGAAGTACTCAGGCAAGTCCATCAAGTACTTCGACCCAGCCACCAACGAGAGCTACACACCGTACGTCATCGAGACCTCCATCGGCGTGGACCGCATGTTCCTCTCTATCATGTGCCACGCCTACTGCGAAGAGAAACTCGACAACGGCGAGACACGCGTGGTGCTCAGGCTGCCCGACGCCCTGGCACCCGTGAAGTGTGCCGTCATGCCGCTGGTGAAGAAAGACGGACTGCCCGAAAAGGCCCGCGAAATCATAGACCAGCTGAAGTTCCACTTCAACTGCCAGTACGACGAGAAAGACTCCATCGGCAAGCGCTACCGCCGACAGGATGCCATTGGCACGCCCTACTGCGTCACCGTCGACCACGATACGCTCCAGGACGGCAAGGTCACCCTGCGCCACCGCGACACCATGCAGCAGGAGCGCGTCGACATCAGCCAACTGAACGCCATCATCGAAGACAAGGTGAGCATTGTCAGCCTGTTGAAGAAACTACAGTAAACAACAACCGTTAACGCAAATGAAGTTCAGAAACATCATCTGGGGACTGCTGGCTGTGCTGGCTCTGGCGTCGTGCAAGGAAGAAGACGACACCGTAGAAGAATACGCCGACTGGCAGACCACCAACGACGCCTTCTTCAGCCAGCTGGTGGCCCAGACCAAGCCGCTGGCCGACCAAGGCCAGAACGCTACCTGGGCGCTGATGAAGAGTTACACGCTGGCCGACGTAGGCTACGAACCGCTATATAGCGACTATGTCGTGGCCGAGAAACTGGCTGAGGGAACCGGCACCACCTCGCCCCTGCTGACGGACTCCGTAGCCGTGCACTACCGGGGGCGACTGCTGCCATCGCAGAGCTACCCGCTGGGCTACGTCTTCGACAGCAGCTACGCCGGCAACTTCGACCCCGTCACGGCCACCCCGTCGAAATTTACCGTCAGGGGGCTGGTGAACGGTTTCTCCACAGCCCTGATGCACATGCACCGTGGCGACCGCTGGCGCATCTACATTCCCTACCAGTTGGGCTACGGCGCTACGGCACGCACCTCGATACCGGCCTACAGCACGCTGATATTCGAGCTGCAGCTGGAAGATTTCTGGAACAAGCAGCGGGGAGACAGGGAGTAAACATCCCGCCTGCCCCCGCGCTTAGCATACACCGAAAACACAACGACTGAGGCCTATGAAATACGCTGACTACATCAGCACCATCGAGATTGACGCACTCTGGAGCGGCAAGAAGCACATCGTCTGGCAACTCGACCAGCACGTCAACATCCTGAGCGGCATCAACGGCGTCGGAAAGTCGACCATACTGAACAAAGTGCTGCGCAGCCTCAATACCAACGGCGACCTGCAGAACCACCTGCTCAGGGGCGTCCACCTGACCGTACAGCCCACCGACGCCACACACATACGATACGACGTCATACGTTCCATGGACTCGCCCATGCTCGACAACGAGACCATGAGCATGGTGGACGCGCGCATCTCGTCGGCACTCGACTTCCAGCTCTACCACCTGCAGCGCAAGTACCTAGACTACCAGGTGAACATTGGCAACCGCATCATCAGCGCCCTGCAGGAAGGACGCGCCCAGGCTGCCCAGGAACTCTCGAAACCCAAGACCCGCTTTCAGGACATCGTCGACGAACTCTTTGCCGAGACGGGCAAGAAGATAGTGCGCACGGAAAACGAGATACGCTTCTCGCAGATTGGCGAGACGCTGGTGCCCTACCAACTGTCCAGCGGCGAAAAGCAGATACTGGCCATCCTGCTCACCGTGCTGGTGGAAGACCAGCAGCCCTACGTGCTCTTCATGGACGAACCGGAGGTCAGCCTGCACATAGAGTGGCAGAAACAACTCATCGACCTGGTGGTGGAGCTGAACCCGCGGGTACAGGTGATACTGACCACCCACTCGCCGGCCGTCATCATGAACGGCTGGATGGACAAGGTGACTGAGGTAAGCGACATTACAGTACCCACCCCCTAGCCCCTCCCTATGGGAGGGGGAATAGAATAGCGTAACACTACTTACCCCCCAATTTAATATGAGAGATACTACTCATGGGAAAACAAATCAAAATCCCCTCCCTTTGGGAGGGGCTAGAGGTGGGTTGCAGGGTTACATCACCAATCGCTACTTCGAGGCTGCCAACCAGCTGGCGTCGAAGAAAGCCCGCCGGCGCATCGTGGCCTACGTGGAAAGCTACGACGACATCTACTTCTGGCGCACCGTACTGTCAAGTTTCGAGGACGACCGGCGCTACTTTGAGGTCATGCTGCCCTCGCACCAGCGGTTGGAGCGCGGCAAAAAGTCGGTGCTGATGAACTTCGTTGGCAAGAACGTAGGCCCCGACATGATAGCCTGTGTCGATGCCGACTACGACTACCTGCTGCAGGGAGCCACCACCCAGTCGCGCCGCGTGACCGAGAGCAGCTACGTGTTCCACACCTACGCATACTCCATCGAGAACATGCAATGCTACGCGCCCTCGCTCCACGAGGTTTGCGTCAGCGTCACGCTCAACGACCACCGCATCTTCGACTTTCAGGACTTCCTGACGCAGTACAGCGAGGCCATCTTCCCGCTGTTCGTCTGGAGCGTGTGGGCTTACCGCACGGGCAACTACAACCGCTTCACGATGACCGACTTCGCACGCGTCATCGACCTCGGTGGCTTCAACGTCTTCGACCCGCTGCCCTCGCTGGCCCATCTGCGCTCCAAAGTGGGGCGCAAGGTGAAACAGCTGCAGCAGGAGTTTCCCGACGCCAAGGCCGACTATCTCAGTACCAAAGACAGCGTCCGACAGTTGGGCGTCGTGCCGCAGACGACCTATCTCTACATCCAGGGCCACCACCTGTTCGACAATGTCGTCGTGCCTATATTAAATAAGGTGTGCAACCGGCTGCGCATGGAGCGACAGGAGGAAATTTGCCACACAGCCGTCCACCACGAACAGCGCCGCAACGAAATGTCCTGCTACGAACACTCGTTGCAGGACATCCGTCAGATGCTGAAAAAGAATACGGGCTACAAGCAGTCCGAACAGTACCGCCGCATACAGCAGGATGTGGAGCGCTATCTTACGACAGAACGTAAGTCTCCAGAAACTTGACCGTACCGCTGATGTTTACCTCCTTGACGAAGGCTGGCAGCAGGATGGTCTCGCCGGCATGTAGCACCACCTCGTCACCGTCAATACTCAACAGACCTTCCCCTTTCAGACCGATAAGGGCTACAAAAGAGTCCAGCTCGGAGTAATCGATGGTCATGGGCTCCGTCAGGTCGTAGACGGCCGTGGTGAAGTATGGACAGGATATCAGTTGCTGACCCTCGTTCTGGCGAGCGTCGTAGTGCTGGCGGTAGTCGTCGAGTACCGAGTAGTCGATGCTCTCGGCAGCCTCCTTGGTGTGCAGCTGGCGCAGGTTGCCGTCCTTGTCGCGTCGCTTGTAGTCGTAGATGCGGTAGGTCACGTCGCTGGTCTGCTGAATCTCGGTCAGATAGCAGCCGGCACCAATGGCATGGATGCGACCGGCGGGAATGAAGAAGCAGTCGCCCTCCTGGACTGTATACTGGGCCAGCGCGTCGCAGATGGTGTCGCCCTCTACCATCCGCTCATACTCCTGAGGCGTCAGCCGCATTTTCAGTCCGTTATAGAGCGTGGCACCGGGTGCGGAGTCCATGACGTACCACATCTCGGTCTTTCCGTGAGGCTTGCCGTGGCGCTGGGCTACCTCGTCGTTGGGGTGTACCTGGATGCTCAAGTTCTGGTGGGCATCGATAAACTTGATGAGCAGCGGAAACTCGTTGCCGAAGCGCTGGTAGTTCGACGCCCCCAGCAGTCGTCCCTGCTCCTGGAGCACCAATTGGTTCAGCGTCAGTCCACCGTCGGTAGTGGTCTCGCTGCCCTCAACGCCTGACAGTTGCCAGCTCTCCGTGCCCCAGATGAGTGTTTTCTGTAATGGTGTGAATTTGTAGTAGTTCATTTGTATGTTTCCTATCTAATATGTTTTTACCAAACTATTATACTTCGTTTCTTGTTGTCAGTTGTCACGCCAGAAAGCGCGCGTGAAGAGTATGAGTACGGACATAATCTCCAGACGACCCACGAGCATGAGGAACGAGCAGAGCCACTTGACGTAGTCCGGCAGCGCGGCCCACGACATCTCAGGACCTATCTGCGTGCCCAGCGTGGGACCTACGTTGCTGATGCAGCTCAGCGCAATGGTAACGGCATTGGTGACGTCGATGCCAGAGGCTACCATCAGCGCAGCCGTAAGCAGCACCATGATGGTGAAAATGGCAAAAAAGGCCAGCAGCGTGTTGATCTGTGCGTGGGGGACGGGCGTACCGTTGATTTTCACCGGCAGCACGGCGTTGGGGTGCAACAACTTGTGAAACTCGTTGCGCAGCACCTTCATCACCATCACTGCACGCACACACTTGAAGCCGCCCGTCGTGGAACCCGAACAGGCTCCGACAAACATCAGACAGCCCAGGATGACCCAAGTGATGTGAGGCCAGCGGGCAGCGTCGTCGTTGAACAAACCCGTGGTGGTGATGAACGACACCACCTGGAACAGCGCTGAGCGGAAGGCACGCTCCAGTCCGTAGCCGTTGTGCGACATGAGCAGGCAGAGTATCCAAAGCGTAGAAATGGTGATGATGGTGACATAAAGCTTGAACTCGCTGCTCTTGAAGAGTGCCAGGGGCTTCAGCTTGAAAATGCTGGCGTAGAGCGTCATAAAGTTGATGCCGGCCAGAAACTGGAAGACGATGGAAATATACTCAATGGTGGACGAGTGGAAAAACGCCGTCGAGTCGTTGTGCGTGGCAAAGCCTCCGGTGGCGGTGGTGGTCATGGCATAATTGATGCTGTCAAACCAACCCATGCCGGCAGCCGAGTAAGCCAGTATGCAGGCAACGGTAAGACCCAGGTAGACAGTCCATATCCACTTGGCCATGGTTGAAAGCCGAGGGTGCATCTTGGAGCGCAAGGGGCCCGTGGCTTCGGCGGCGAAAACCTTGACGCTGCCGCTGCCCACCATAGAGGGCAGAATGGCAATGGTGAAGAAGACGATTCCCAGCCCGCCAATCCATTGCGTCTGCGTGCGCCAGTAGAGGGTGGCGTGGGGCAGCCATTCTACATCGTCAAGAATGGTGGCGCCGGTGGTCGAGAAACCTGACATGGTCTCGAAGAAGGCATTGGTGACGCTGGTGATGTAGCCGCTGATGAGGAACGGCAGCATGCCGAACAGACTGAACACCACCCACGTGACGCTGACCAGCAGGTAGGAGTCGCGGCGGCTCAGCGTGTTGTTGGCGTCGTTGCCGAAGTATTTCAGTACCAGGCCGGCACAGAAGGTGAAGAGGGCGGAGATGAGAAAGCCCAGCATGTCGTCCTCCTGGTAATAGACGGAAATGCCGCACGAGACGAGCAGCAGCGCACCCAACAGAAAGAGCAGCGAACCGATAATCTTGTATATCAGCCGTAGGTTTACCATAACACGTTGGCCTTAAAATACTTCTCTACTTTCTTCAGGTTCTGTTCGTGACAGAACACCATGACAGAGTCGCCGGCCTCTATCTGCGTATTGCCGTTGACGAGAATGCCCTGGTCGTGGCGCACCAGTCCGCCAATGGTCACGCCGAAGGGCAACCCCAGGTCCTTGACCGCTTTCTTCGTCACGCGCGAGCCTTCGGCAGCCACAAACTCGGCCACGACGCTGTCAACCATCATCAGCGAGCGCACGTTGCTGACGTCGGCGTCGAGCATCATCTGGTAGATGTGGCCGGCGGCCAGCGTCTTTTTGTTGATGATGGTACCAATGTCCAAGCTTTCGGCCATCTCCACATAGTCCAGGTTTTCCACCATGGCCACGGTCTTGCGTACGCCCAGGCGCTTGGCCGTCAGACAGGCCAGGATGTTCGTCTCAGCATTGTCGGTCAGTGCTACGAAGGCCTGCGTGTTCTGGATGCCCTCGTCTTGCAGGAGTCCCAAGTCGCGGCCGTCGCCGTGGATAATCATGGTGCTGACGTCGTTGAGTAGTTCGTTGAGCTGTTCACAGCGCTGCTCGTTGATTTCGATGATCTTGATGTTCATGTATTCCGGTGCCGTCAGCGCCACGCGTGCCGATGTCTTTCCGCCACCCATGATGATGACGTTCTTCACGTCGGCATAGTGCTCCTTGCCGGAAATTTTGCGAATGTAGGGAATATATTCGCGGGTGGTCATGAAGTAGGCGATGTCGTTGACTCTCAACTCGTCGTTACCACCGGGAATGAGTGTCTCGTCAGCGCGCTTGATGGCTACAATGTGGTAGGGGTCGTCAGGTCCGCAGAGGGTACGCAGCGGCTGGTTCAGGATTTCGCAGGTCTCGCGCAACTTAATGCCCAGCATGATGAGAGCGCCGCCGTGGACGTCCCAGCGCTGGCGCACCCACGACATCTTCAGACCGTTGTTGATGTCTTTGGCGGCGAGCACTTCGGGGTAGATGAGCGAGTTGAGCCCCATCTGTTCGAAGAAGGGCTTCAGCGAGGGAGCCAGATACTCGTAGTTGTCTATGCGTGCCACGGTCTTCTTGGCGCCCAGCGCATGGGCTATCATGCAGGCATTCATGTTGACGCTCTCCGACGGGGTGACACCTACAAAGAGGTCTGCATGCTCCACGCCGGCGTCCTTCAGCGTCTGGATGCTGGTGGGCGAGCCGTGGAGCGTCATGATGTCATAACGGCTTTCCAGACCGCTCAGCCGGTCTATGTCGTCGTCTATCAGGACACAGTCTTGATGGTCTTTTGACAATAGTTTCGCCAGGTGTGTACCTACGGCACCTGCTCCGCCAATGATGATTTTCATACGTCTTAGCTCTTAGCTGCGAGCATTTGGTTAATGGTTTCTTTGATGCTTTCTTGGTCGATGCCGACAATGGCGTGCAACTCGCTGACCTTGCCGTGTTCCACAAACTGGTCGGGCAGTCCCAGGCGCTTGATGCAGGGCTGGTAGCCGTGGTCGTTCATCCACTCCATAACGGCAGAACCCATGCCGCCGTTGCGCACGCCATCTTCTATGGTGACGATTTTCGAGAACCGCCGGCCTATCTCGTCGAGCAGCTGTTCGTCGAGGGGCTTCAGGAAGCGCAGGTCGTAGTGGGCGATGCTGGCTGGTTGGCCGTCGGCTCCGCGTAGCTGGCTGATGGCTGCTGCCGCGTCGACGCCGATGGGGCCAATGGTGATGACGGCCACGTCGCTGCCGTCTCGCAGCTTGCGCCCCGTGCCCACGGGAATCTCTTCCAGCGGACAGCGCCAGTCTACGACGGAGCCGTTGCCGCGCGGATAGCGGATGACGAAGGGACCTTTGTCGGGCAACTGGGCGGTGTACATCAGCCGGCGCAACTCGCACTCGTCCATGGGCGAGGCGATGGTCAGATTGGGCACTATGCGCAGGGCGGCCAAGTCGAAGGCGCCATGGTGCGTGGGGCCGTCTTCGCCCACCAGTCCGGCGCGGTCCAGACAGATGACGACGTTCAGCCGCAGTATGGCCACGTCGTGGATGATGTTGTCGTAAGCGCGTTGGGCAAAGGCGCTGTAGATGTTGCAGAAGGGTTGCAGACCGTCCTTGGCCATGCCGCCGGAGAAGGTGATGGCGTGCCCCTCGGCTATGCCCACGTCGAAGGTGCGCTCCGGCATTGCTTTCATCATGATGTTCATTGAGCAGCCTGTCGGCATGGCGGGTGTCACACCCACTATCTTGCTGTTCTGCCGAGCCAGTTCCAGCAGCGTCTCTCCGAAGACGTCTTGGAAGCGGGGCGGCATGCCTTCAGTATCTTTGACGATGCGCTCGCCCGTCTCTGGGTCGAACTTGCCGGGAGCGTGCCATGTAGTGACGTCGTTCTCGGCAGGGGCGTAGCCGTGGCCTTTCTGCGTGTGCAGGTGCAACAGCTTGGGACCTTTCATGTCTTTCAGCTGTCGCAGGATGCGCACCAGTTCTCCGATGTTATGGCCGTCGAAGGGTCCGAAGTAGCGGATGTCCATGCCCTCGAAGACGTTTTGCTGGTGCGAGATGGCACTCTTCAGCGCGTTGGTCAGACGTATCAGTCCGCGGCGGCGGTCGTCCTCCAGCAGTCCTTTCTTGCGCAACCAGCTGGACACCTTGAAGCGCATCGCGTTATAAGTCTCGTTGGTGTTCAGTGACAGTAGGTACTCCTTCATGCCACCTACGGCACGGTCAATGGACATGTTGTTGTCGTTGAGAATAATGAGCAAGTCGTTGTCGCTGGAGGCTACGTTGTTCAGTCCCTCAAAGGCTAGTCCGCCCGACATGGCTCCGTCGCCAATGACGGCAACAACATGGCGGTCTTTGCCTTCCATCTTGGCGGCAACGGCCATGCCCAGTGCCGCGGAGATGCTGTTCGACGCATGGCCGCACATGAACGTGTCATATTCGCTTTCCTGCGGAGAGGGAAACGGACGTATGCCGCCCAGCTTGCGGTTGGTGCAGAACTGCTCGCGGCGCCCGGTCAGTATCTTGTGACCATAGGCTTGATGGCCTACATCCCAGACGATGCGGTCCTCTGGTGTGTTGTAAACATAGTGCAAGGCTACCGTGATTTCTGCAACGCCCAAACTAGATGCCAGGTGGCCGGGATTGACGGAGAGCTCCTTGACAATGTCTTCGCGGAGCTCCTGGCACACCTGAGGCAACTGATCTACCTTCAACTTGCGCAGGTCAGCCGGATATTGTATTTGGGCCAAGAGCCCCTCATTCTGTGTTTCCAAATCAGTATATACTTCTTTTTATAAGGTGCAAAGATACTGCAAAATGCTTAAACTGCAAAATAAAATCAAAAATTCTTGCACGTTACATAAAAACTTCATATATTTGCAGAAACATTCCGACTACCGACCTGAACATTCTATGCTAAACATTACACTACCTGGTAAAAACGATGTCAGAGAACTCTCTTTCTTCCTCGCCATGGAGGAACAGGTGGCTCGTCTGCAGTTGCAGGACGATGCTTTCTTCGTGTGGCAGGTGGAGCCCAGCGTCATCTATGGGCGCAACCAGGTAGTGGAAAACGAAGTCAACCGGGATTATTGTCAGACGCACGGCATCCGCCTGTTCCGCCGCAAGAGTGGGGGAGGGTGCGTCTATGCCGACCGCGACAACCTCATGTTGTCTTATGTCACGCGGGAACCTCAGGTGGGCTTTGCCTTCAACCGCTTTGTGGGTATGGTGTTGCTGGTATTGCGCAAAATGGGTGTTGAGGCTACCGGCACCAGCCACAATGACATCCTGATAGGCCACCGCAAGGTCTGCGGCACGGCCTGCCGGGTGACTCCCCACGGATGCATCGTCCACAGTACGCTACTTTACGACACGAACATGCAGCACATGTTGCATGCCATTACCCCCAACGAGCAGAAACTGGCCAAGCACGGCGTGGAGAGCGTGCGCCAGCGCATCACGCTGTTGAAAGAGCATACCACGCTGACTTTGGAGGAGGTAAAGAAACTCATCGTCGGGACGCTGTGCAGCGGCGAGCGCATGCTGACGGCCGGCGACGTGGCGGAGATAGAGAAAATAGAAACAGAACTGTTTAACAAATAACCTTTACAAAAAAATAACCTTTACTAATGACAAACGAACAAGAAATTCAGAAGCTGGATAAGCAGACCTGTCTGTACGACAAGCATGTGGCCTTGGGTGCGCTGATGTCCCCCTTTGGTGGTTTCATCATGCCCATCCAGTATTCGGGCATCGCCGAGGAACATCAGGCCGTGCGCCAGCGGGTTGGCGTGTTTGATGTCAGCCACATGGGTGAAGTAAGCGTACGCGGTCGCGACGCCGAAAGCTACGTGCAGCACATCTTTACCAACGATATAGCTGGTGCTCCGACAGGCAAAATCTATTATGGTATGATGTGCTATGAGGATGGTGGCACGGTAGACGACCTGCTGGTGTATAAAATGGGAGACGACGACTTCTTCCTCGTCATCAACGCCGCCAACATCGACAAAGACTGGGACTGGATGCAGCAGCACGCGCAGGGCTTCGACATCGACCTTCGGAACCGTAGCGACGACTACGGACAGATTGCCGTGCAGGGACCGGAGGCGGAGCGCACCGTGGAGCAGGTACTGGGCTTGGCGTGCCGCGAACTGACATTCTATACCGTCAAGTCCGTGGGCGATGTTATCATCTCGCGGACGGGCTACACCGGCGAGGACGGATTTGAAATCTACGCCTCGCACGACTACATCCGCCAATGCTGGGACAAACTCGTTGAGGCCGGCGTACAGCCCTGTGGACTGGGTTGTCGCGACACGCTGCGCTTTGAGGTGGGACTGCCGCTCTACGGGGACGAACTCTCAGAGAGCATCACTCCCATCATGGCCGGTTTGGGCATGTTTGTGAAACTCGACAAAGAGGAATTCATCGGCAAGGAGGCGCTGGCCAGACAGAAGGCAGAAGGCCCTGCCAGGAAACTGGTGGGCATAGAACTGACTGACAAGGCCATTCCGCGCCACGACTATGCCGTTCTTAACATGGCAGGCGAACCCATTGGCGAAGTGACGACGGGTTACCACACGCTGTCAACGGACAAGAGTGTCTGCATGGCACTCGTCGACAGCCGCTATGCAACACTCGGCACTGAGGTGCAGGTACAAATCCGCAAGAAGGTGTTTGCCGGAAAGGTAGTGAAAAAACAATTCTACAATAAAAACTATAAAAAATAAAAACGTTATGGCAAAAGTAATGGAAGGACTCTATTATAGTGAGTCGCACGAGTATGTCCGCATCGAGGACAACATGGGATTTATTGGCATCACCGACTATGCACAGCACGCCCTGGGCAATGTAGTGTATGTAGACATGCCGGAAGCTGACGATGAGGTAACGGCTGGCGAAGAGTTTGGTGCCGTAGAGAGCGTCAAGGCTGCCAGCGACCTGATAGCTCCCGTCAGCGGTGTTGTCGTGGAAGTCAACGAGGCGTTGGAAGACCAGCCTGAGCTGATTAACCAGGACCCTTACGCCAACTGGATTATCAAGGTGGAACTGGCTGACAAGGCGGAGTTGGACAACCTGATGGACGCAAAGGCCTATGCTGCCTTCTGCGAAAAGTAGTTTGACTCTCTCATCGACCTTTGGTTGCTTTGTACCTTCAGGTCAAAAAACTCTCAACTCTCAACTATGTACAAGTATTTTCCCCATACCGAAGCCGACCTGCAGGCCATGCTCGATAAGGTAGGTGTCGACTCCCTCGACGCCCTCTATGCCGACATTCCGGAGTCCATCCGCTTCCGTCAGGAGTACAACCTGCCGGAGGCGCTGAGCGAGGTGGAGATCCGGCGGCTCTTCGACAGCATTGCCAACTATGGCGCCGGCGACCCGCTGACGGTATTTGCCGGAGCGGGCATCTACGACCACTACGCACCCTCCGTGGTGCAGAATATCATCCAGCGGTCAGAGTTCCTGACCAGCTACACACCCTATCAAGCCGAGATTTCACAGGGTACGCTGCACTACATCTTCGAATACCAATCGATGATGGCCGAACTGACGGGCATGGACATCAGCAATGCCTCCATGTACGATGGTTCCACAGCTACTGCCGAGGCGGTGTTGATGGCTTTCAACCATGCGAAGAAAGCTGACACGGTACTGCTTTCAGCCACCCTCGACCCCAAGGTGAGCCGTGTTGTCGAGACATATGCCAAATATCACGGAGTACACATCGAGTCGATTCCCGAAGAAGGTGGAGTGACCTCCCTGCCGCGCCTTGCTGAGCGCCTGCAACAGGGTGGCGTGGCCGGTGTTGTGGTGCAACAGCCCAACTACTACGGCATTGTGGAAGACTATTCGGGTTTTGCCGATGCTGTCCACAAAGCCAATGCGCTGTTCATCGTCAACAGCATTGCCGCCGACCTTGCCGTGCTGAAGACGCCCGGCGAGTGGGGTGCCGACATCGCCGTGGGCGACGGCCAGTCGCTGGGCATCCCGATGTCCTTTGGTGGACCCAGCATTGGTTACATGTGCTGCACGGAGAAGCTTATTCGCAAAATGCCGGGACGCATAGTCGGACTGACGCGCGACAACCGCGGCCAGCGAGCCTTCGTCTTGACGCTCCAGGCTCGCGAACAGCATATCCGTCGCCAGAAGGCCACGTCGAACATCTGTTCCAACCAGTCGCTCATGGCACTCTACGTTACTGTCTACCTGAGCGTCATGGGGCGCCAGGGGCTTCGCCAGGCCGCTGAGCTGTCCTATGGCGGTGCCCACTACCTGTTGGAGCAGCTGCAGCAGACGGGCCATTTCAAGCTGAAGTATCAGCAGCCGTTCTTCAACGAGTTCTGTGTCTGTTACGACGGCGATGTCGACGCATTGCTGTCGGAATGTGCGGATGCGGGCTACATGGCCGGTGTCAAGTTGGACCAGCACACTATCATGCTGGCCGTCACCGAGCAGCGCTCCAAGGAGGACATCGACGAACTGGTAGAAACCATTCAACAAATCAGGGAGGACGCCGCATGAACAACAAACTATATGGAAACCTGATTTTCGAACTGTCGAAAGCAGGACGTGAGGGATACTCGTTGCCGCAGAACCCCTACCAGCATTCTGTTGGCGAGTTGCCGCCAGCAGTCTGCCGTCAGCAGGAGCCGCTGTTGCCGGAGTGTGACGAACTGACCGTGGTGCGCCACTATACCAACTTGAGCCACAATAACTTTGGCGTCAATGACGGCTTCTATCCGTTGGGTTCGTGTACCATGAAGTATAATCCCCTCATCAACGAGGAGATAGCTGCCATGAAGATGTTTACGGGTCTGCACCCCCTGCAGCCCGCCGACACGTGCCAACACGCCCTGGAGTTGTACTTCCGCTTACAAGAGTCGCTGGCCGAATTGACGGGGCTCAGCGAGTTTACGCTCAACCCCTGTGCCGGGGCTCATGGCGAACTGACGGGACTGATGGTCATCCGTGCCTATCACCAAAGCCGGGGCGACACGCAGCGCACCAAGGTCATCATCCCCGACTCGGCACACGGCACTAATCCTGCTTCTGCCGCAGTCTGCGGTTTGGAGGTGGTTGAGGTCAGGAGTCTCCCGGATGGTACGGTGGACGTCGACGACCTGCGCCAGGTCATTCAGTCGGCGGGCGCTGACACCATTGCCGCCATGATGATGACCAACCCCAATACGCTGGGCATCTTTGAACATGCCATTCCCGACATTACACGGCTGGTGCATGACTGTGGCGCACTGATGTACTACGACGGAGCCAACCTGAATCCCATGCTGGGCGTTTGTCGGCCGGGCGATATGGGTTTTGACGTCATGCACATCAATCTGCACAAGACGTTCTCCACGCCTCATGGCGGTGGCGGACCGGGCAGCGGACCTGTTGGCGTGCGCCAGGGGCTGGAGACCTTCCTGCCAACCCCTCGCGTTGTGTTCCGCGACGACATGTTCCACGTAGAGACCGGCCCCTACGAGCAGTCCTTGGGCAGCATTGGTGCTTTCTTCGGCAACTTCGGAGTCATGGTCAAGGCCTACGTCTATATCCTCTCGTTGGGCCACCAGCATGTCAAGCAGGTAGGCCCGCTGGCTACGCTGAATGCTAACTATATCAAAGAGTCACTGAAGGATGTCTACGAGCTGCCTATTGGCGGACTCTGCAAACACGAGTTTGTTTTCGACGGACTGAAGGACAAATCCACCGGTGTCACCACCATGGACGTGGCCAAGCGCCTGCTCGACTATGGCTACCATGCCCCCACCATCTATTTTCCGTTGTTGTTCCATGAGTCACTGATGATAGAACCCACGGAAAATGAGTCGAAAGAGACGATAGACGGCTTCATTCAGGTGATGCGCCAGATTGCTGAGGAAGCGAAAAACGACCCAGAAATGGTCAAGACTGCTCCGCACAACACGCCTATAGGACGTGTTGACGACGTGCTGGCCGCCAAGCATCCGATAGTAACCTATAAGCAAATGGTCAATGACAAAAACTGATATCATCGTCATCGGCGCAGGTCCTGGTGGTTACCGCGCTGCTGAATATGCTGCCAAGCAAGGTTTACGAGTAGTTATTGCTGAAGAGGGCGAGGTCGGGGGCACTTGTCTCAATGTAGGCTGTATTCCGACCAAGACCTATGTGCATTCTGCTACGTTTACTGAGGCCCGCTATCGTATGACAACTGTCATCCCACAGTTGCGTAGTGGGATAGAGAGCATTCTCTCTCATCCTAACATTACCCTTTTGCGCGGTCACGCCTCCAGTGTCAGTCCTTGCGAATTTTCTGTATGTGGCGATACTGTTGTTGCCAAGCATACGATTATCGCCACAGGTTCTGAAACCAAATGGTTACCCATTCCGGGGATTGATGATTCGCGTGTGGTTGACAGCACGGGGTTGCTGCAACTTGAAAGCCTACCTAAGAAGCTCTGCATCATTGGTGCGGGTGTTGTCGGTATGGAGTTTGCCAGCATCTTCAACCGCTTTGGCTCGGAGGTCACAGTCATTGAATATCTGAAGGAGTGTCTGCCTGCACTTGACAGTGATATTGCCAAGCGTCTGCGTAAAACGATGGAAAAACAAGGTATTACCTTCAAGATGAAAACAGCAGTAGAGAACGTGGCAGATATCGATGCAGATGTCATTCTGATGGCTACAGGTCGAAAGCCACGTATTCCGTCTGACTTAGTAGCTGGAGGTTTCGAATACGACGAGCGAAAGGGCATTACGGTTGATGAAAATTTTGAGACAACAGTAAAAGGCATTTATGCCATTGGTGATGTCAATGGAAAACAGATGCTGGCACATGCTGCCGAGATGCAGGCTGTCCGCGCTGTCAATCACATCTTAGGGCGTCGTGACGGCATCCGTTTCGACATCATGCCTGCCGCCATCTTCACCAAGCCTGAGGCTGCTTGTGTCGGCCCGACCGAAGACCTGTTAAAGGAGCATGGAATCAACTATGAATGCCATAAGGCTTTTTGGCGTGCCAATGGTAAGGCACTGGCGATGAACGAGACCGATGGCATGCTCAAACTGTTTTCTTCCGCTGACAATGGACTCATCCTTGGTTGTCACGCCTTTGGCGCCCATGCTGCAGATATAGTGCAAGAAGTCAGCGTACTGATGTGTCGTGATACTACGGTCAACCAGTTGCAGGACATGGTGCATATTCATCCGACACTGGGTGAGATACTGAAAACTCCATTCTAACCTATAACTACAATAAAGGGAGCCTACTGACTCCCTTTATTGTTTTGCCATTAGCTATCTTTATTTTAGTACGGTTGTCACCTTGGTAACGATTCCCTGACCGGCAGCCTCATTGGAAGTTTCGGTAGTCCATGTCTGAGGCCAGAAATCGTCCCGCAACTTATAGGTCGTTGTCTCCTTGGCGTCAAGTTTCAGCACACCACTTTCCATCAGCTGGTCAATTTGTCCCTTGATTGCATCTGCTTGTCCGGGCATCGTCTTCCCAATCTGAGCAATAAGCAGCTTCTTAATCTGCTCTTTCGACATATTCAGAGTGGCGTTGGTGGTTACATCCTTACCATTCACAAAGTACATGCGCTTCATGTTCAGACCTTGCTCGTTGACAATTTCCTCCTGTGCACCCGTCATGATGGTCTTGCCGAAGAGCAATAGGGGACTGTTGGCTCCACTCATGCTCTTAAGCAGGGATTCCTCTGCTACGCTCTCCATGAGTTGCTCCTTCAGTGCATCCTCGGGAAGAATCTCTTTTGCTTTAGGCACCAGTTCGTAAATCTTGTTGATTATCAGCTTGCCGCGCTCGTTGACCTTCTTGCTCATCTCTTCGTAGTTGGCAATCTTTACAGGCTTACCATTCTTATCGGTGGCTATGCGGATGTTTACGTCCTTCACCATCTCCTGGGCAGCAGTCATAATCCGGCCAATAATGTTGTCCTTGGCGGCATCGCTGCTAAAGGTAGTGGTTACCACGTCGATGATGTAACCATCGGTAGTAGCGTCGCTCACTGTGTACTTGGTGTCTGATACTAAATTGATGGCAGGTTGTCCGGGCATAATCATCGTCATCTTGGTTTCATACACTTTTTCCATACCCTTCTTCAGGGTGGGAATTACTTTCAACTGAGCCTGTACAGCTGTCAGTGTGAATAGTGCGAGGCTGATAAGGAATAGTTTTTTCATTGTTATAATAATTGGTTAGGTTATTTCTTGCTGGACAACAGACGGACGTTGGTGAGTTTGAGTTTGGCCGTCTTGGGGTCAATCTGCTGGTCTTTGTCGTGGTAGACGATGGTGCTGTTCTCGATATCAATGTCGCGTACGTTGTCCAGTCCCCATATGCCGCTGGCCTTGATGCCCGTGGCGGCGCCGTGGCATACCACGTTGCTGATGTGGATGTCTTGGAAGTAGGGCGCAACCCTCTTCTGCTCCTCTGTGAAGGTAGGTACGGCATTGGGGTCCGAGCCTGCCGGACGGTCCAGGTAGTCGCACTGGAAGACGATGGCCTCGTCCTTGATGTCCGTCATCACAATGTCCTGAATAAACAGCTGCTCCGTCTTGCCGCCACGACCCAGTCCGCTCTTGAAGCGCAGTCCGGTGTCCGTGCCGCTGAAGCGGTTGTTGCGCACCACGATGCGCTGCATGCCCTGAATGGTTTCACTTCCCAACACGAAACCGCCGTGGGCGTGGAAGACGGTGTTGTCTTGGATGACGATGTCGGCACAGCCGTTGGCCGGTGCGTCGGGCTTGTTGTTGCCGCTCTTCATGCAGAGTCCGTCGTCGCCGGCATCCACCGTGCTGTTCACAATGAGTCCTACGTTGACGTCAGAGAAGTCTATGGCGTCGCCGTTCTGGGCGTTCCACGGACAGCGCACGGTGACACCGTCCACGATGACGTTTTTCGAGTAGCAGGGGTGCAGGTGGAATTTGGGCGAGTTCTGGATGGTGACGCCCTCCACCAATACGTTTTCGCAGTTTTCAAAGCGCACCAGGTCGTTGCGCAGCTTCTCCTGAGCCTCCGGCGTCTCGGCAATGTTCTTGTAGCCGCCCAGGTCGTCCCACGGGTACCACAATTTGCCGCCGTCGCGCTCCACGCCGCCGATGACCTTTTTGTATTTGTTCCACTCCACGTCGCTCACCTTCGAGCGCTTCACGGGGCGCCAGTGGTCGCCGTTGCCGTCGATGATGCCCTCGCCGGTAATGGCTATGTTCTTACGCTTCGAGGCTCTGATGCCGGCGAAGCACTTGTTCGCAGACTTAGGGTTGACGTAGAGAGCCTTGTCGGGCGACATGAGTATGATGGCGTTCTTCTCCAGGTGCAGTTCGATGTTGTCCTTCAGCTGGATGGGTCCTGTCAGCCAGACGCCCTGCGTCACCGTCAGCCGGCCGCCCCCCATCTTCTGCAGTTTCTTGATGCCGTTCTCAAAGGCCTCAGTGTTCAGCGTGACGCCGTCACCGATGCCGCCCACCTCGCTGATTTTCACCTCGTTGGCAGGAATGACGGGGCGGCTCACCTGTTCCACCTTTGTGGGCAGGTTCTGATAGTACTTCGCGTAGTTTTGTGCTTGTGCGGCGATCATCACCATGAGTGCTGCCGCGGTAGTAAGTAGTTTGTTCATATTTATTCGATTAGTTATTTCACGCCTACAATCTTCGTCTTGGGCTGCTCCTTGTTGCGGCGGTTCACCACCGTCACCACAGCCTGAGCCAGGTTGATGAAGGCCAGCCCCGTTGCCGTGTCGCTGCTCAGCGCCGCGGGCTCGCCCTTGTCACCGCTGTCGCAGATGCCCTGCACCAGCGGTATCTGGGCCAGCAGTGGCACCTGCATCTCCTCGGCCAGCTGTTTGCAGCCCTCTTTGCCGAAGATGTAGTATTTGTTCTCTGGCAGTTCGGCAGGCGTAAACCAAGCCATGTTTTCCACCAATCCCAAAATGGGCACGTTGACCTTCTCGTTGCGGTACATGTCGATGCCTTTGCGCGCATCGGCCAGCGCCACCTGCTGCGGTGTTGACACAATCACGGCACCCGTGATGCTGAGCGTCTGCAGCAGCGTCAGGTGAATGTCGCTGGTGCCCGGCGGCGTGTCCAGGATAAAGTAGTCCAGCTCGCCCCAGTTGGCGTCGGCTATCAACTGCTTCAGGGCGTTGGTGGCCATGCCGCCACGCCACAGCGTCGCCGTGTCGGGCGAGACGAAGAAACCTATCGAGAGCATCTTCACGCCATAGGCTTCAATGGGCTCTATCAGTTGGCGCCCGTCCACCTCTACCGCGTAGGGGCGGGCGTCCTCCTGGTGAAACATCTTGGGCATGGACGGCCCGAAGATGTCGCAGTCCAGCAGTCCTACCTTGTAGCCCAGACGCGCCAGGGCGATGGCCAGGTTTGCCGAGACGGTCGATTTGCCCACGCCGCCCTTGCCGCTGCTCACGGCAATGATGTTTTTCACCTGCGGCAGCAGCTGTCCCACCTCCGGCCGTGGCTTCGACTTGAATTCCGTCTGTATCTCCACTTCTACGTCAGCCACTTCGCCGGCGGCCTCGGCCACCTTGCCGCAATGATATTTGATGGCGGCCTCGGCAGCCTTGACGGTAGACTTCAGGAAGGGGTCCGTGTCGCGTGGAAATTCCAGCACCACCGTTACCTTGTTGCCATTGATGGCGGGCTGGTCGGCCACCATTCCGCTCTCTACCAAGTTCTTCTTCGTACCGGCATACGTCACCGTTGCCAGTGCGTCCATAATGAGTTTGGGGTATAGTGTCATAGTCTTCTTCTCTCTTTTTTACAAGTTTACAACGATTTCTTGGACATACTTTCTTTAGACAAATTTTCGGATTTCCTGTTAAACAGGTAGGCCACGGTAGCCCCCGACAGGTTGTGCCATACGCTGAAGATGGCGCCGGGGATGGTGGCCAGCGGGTAGGCTGCAAAGTGGATGGTGGCCAGACTGCTGGCCAGTCCTGAGTTCTGCATGCCCACCTCGATGGCTATGGCCCGCTTCTTCGGCTCCGCCAGTCTGAGCAGCAGTCCTATCAGGTAGCCAAGGGCCAGTCCGCAGACGTTGTGCAGCATGACGACCACCACTATCAATAGTCCGCCCCTGGTCAGTTTGTCGGCGTTGGCGGCAATGACGATGCTCACGATGAACGCAATGGCCACCGACGAGAAGGCCGGCAGGTAGTCCGTAGCCCGCTCCGTAAACTTAGGCCACATCCACTTGATGAGCAGTCCTGCAACGATGGGCACTATCACCACCCACAGTATGCTCAGAAACATGCTGACCATGTCCACCTGAATGCTCTTCCCCGCCAGGGCCCACGTCAACAACGGCGTCAGCACGGGAGCCAGCAGCGTGGAGACTCCTGTCATGCCCACCGAGAGTGCCAGGTCGCCCTTGGCCAGGTAGGTTATCACGTTGGACGCCGTGCCCCCCGGACAGCAGCCCACCAGCACCACGCCGAGCGTCAGCGCCTCGTCCAGTTGGAACAGCCGCGCCAGCAGCCACGCCAGCAGCGGCATGACGGTAAACTGCGCCAGACAACCCAGCGCTACGTCCTTGGGGCGGCTGAAGACGATGCGGAAGTCGTTCAGGTTCAGCGTCAGTCCCATGCCGAACATGACGACTCCCAGCAAGTAGTTGATGAGTGTTGGGCGCAGCTGTTGGAACGCTCCCGGAAACACCATTGCCAGCACAGCGGCAGCCAGCACCAGCCAGGCCATGTTCTCTGATATGTAGTGGCAAATCTTCTTCATTCTCTCTCCGCGCGCAGGTGGTTTTTGTTTTCTTTATTGCTAGTGGGCGCAAAATTACAAAAAATCAGTCAAAACAGAAAATTTTCCACCACGTTTTAATAAGATTTTAAACTTTCGGAAACCTTATGTATTTACAATTTGATAACTTACAATTTAGTCGTCGATAAGGCATTTGCCTGTCATTTCCTCGGGTTGTTGCAGTCCCATGATGTGGAGAATGGAAGGAGCCACGTCGGCTAAGACGCCGTTTTGCACCTTCGCGTTCTTGTTAGATGTCACATAGATGAAAGGAACTGGATTGACGGAGTGTGTAGTGTTGGGCGTTCCGTCGGCATTGAGGGCATGATCTGCGTTGCCGTGATCGGCGGTGATGATAGTTTCGTAGCCCATCTTCGTGGCTGTTTCCACCACTTCGCTCAAACACTTGTCAATGGTCTTCACTGAAGTTTCGATGGCAGTATAAACACCTGTATGGCCCACCATATCGCTGTTGGCAAAGTTCACCACTATCCAGTTGTACTTGCCGCTCTTGAGCGCCTCTACAAGTTTGTCCTTCACTTCGAGGGCTGACATTTCGGGTTTCAAATCGTAGGTAGCCACCTGGGGTGAGTTCACCAAGATGCGATCCTCGCCCTCGAACGGCTCTTCACGCCCGCCATTGATGAACGAGGTGACGTGGGCATATTTCTCAGTCTCGGCAATGTGTAACTGTTTCAGACCCTTGCTGGAGATATATTCGCCGAGCGTGTTATGCAGATTATCTTTTGGAAAAAGGATGTGTACACCAGTAAAATTATCGTCGTAGGGCGTCATGCAGTAGTATTGCAGATTGGGGATGGTCTGCATGCCCTGCTCCGTCAAATTCTCCTGTGTAAGCACGATGGTTAGCTCCTTGGCGCGGTCGCTGCGGAAGTTGAAGAAGATGACCACATCGCCCTCCTTGATGCAGCCGTCGACGTTGCTGTTAACAAGCGGTTCCATAAACTCATCGGTGTTCTTATGCTCCTCCGTATGGGAGTCGTAGCACGACTGTACGCCCTCCACCATGTCGGTCACCTGACGCCCTTCACCATGTACAAGCAAGTCGTAAGCCAGTTTGATGCGATCCCAGTGCTTATCGCGATCCATAGCGTAGTAACGGCCAATGATAGAAGCGATTGCACCTACCCCAACCTCATCCATGTACTGCTGCAAGTCGGCGATAAAGCCCTTGCCCGACCTTGGGTCGGTGTCGCGACCGTCCATAAAGCAATGTACATAGCAGTTTTCAATATCATAGGTTTTGGCGATGTCGATGAGCTTCAGCAGATGGGCGAATGATGAGTGTATGCCGCCAGTGGAGGTCAAGCCCATCAGATGAACGCTCTTGCCGTTAGCCTTTGCATAGCCGAAAGCCGACTTGACCTCGGGGTTCTCTACGATGGAGTTGTCGGCACAGGCGTGGTTAATTTTCACAAGGTCCTGATAGACTACGCGTCCAGCCCCAATATTAAGGTGTCCTGTCTCCGAGTTTCCCATCTGTCCGTCGGGAAGCCCCACGTACTCACCAGAAGCCTGCAACTCGCTGTGCGGATAATGGGCTGTCAAATAGTCGATGTATGGCGTGGGGGTGTGATAAATAACGTCACCCTCGCTCTTATCGCCGATGCCCCATCCGTCGAGAATGACCAGGAGTGCCTTTTGGGCCTGACCATCATCATTAGCGGCAGGATTATCGGCAATAGATGACGTACATGCTGTGAACATGCTTGCGACGCAAAAGACCATGGTGAGCACCAATGGTCGGGTGGCGGCCATCACCCAATTAATTAGTCTTTTCATCATTAAACAGTTATCTAATGTATCTTATTGAACATCCGTATTTTCTCCAGCATGGCTGCAGCCCAAGCAGCGTCGCCTGGCATCTGGTAGCGGAAATGTCCGGCTGCTGAAACTGTAAAGATAGTGACACATTCGGGGGTGACGGTTAGATTGCCGTGTTCGGAGAGCGTAAAGAGTTCATCTCCCTCAACAGCCTGAACTGTAGGCATCACATCCCACATACGCTGGCCTGTGTTACAGTTGCAGTTCATATACACTTGTTTTATAGGATATATCGCTGATAACCTGTTCTGGCGTGTACTCCACCGCCTGTCCTGTCTCCATCGGCGAAAATACCATATCAACATCCGTAGGCCAAAGGCTGAAGAACTCTTGAGCGAAGTTGGCTCCTTGTGCAAAATTGAAGTCGGGTTCCTCAGCCTCGCCAAAAACGCCGCCTTGCAGATAGATGCACTTTACCTTCTTGCGTACCAGTTCTACACCGTTGAGCGACGAGTATTCATCGCCTTCTGATTGTAGCAGCTGTGCCAGACAGGTTACAAAACCAGTACATACGATGCTAACCGAGTGGTCGGGCTGGGCGGCTAAGAGCTTACGGTATAGCTGCCAGCCATCGGGTAGCGTGCTATAATCTGCGACGGAACGTTTAAACATTGGCAGCCCGTTGGTATCCTTGATATCAGCCACATGTGCATAGTCTATCCATACCTTGGGGCTGTCGATGCCATCACGAACCAGTCCGATGGGCACATCACCATGGCCAAAGTACGTATTCATCACATCTGTAAACACAGCGTTCTGTTCGCCTTCGCGGTCTACCACCATACCAAGTATTCGGCATTGTCCGTGTTCCTCGTAGCGGTATAGCATCTCCATAGCAAACAGATCGTCGGTAGAAGAACCGATGTCGGTGTCGAGTATTATCAGCGGCATGCCGTTATTCTCCTGAATAAAATCAGAATTATCGGCGTTGCTACACGAAATAAAAAACATTACACCGATTAGTGCAATAATGTAAGAATATACTCTATGTGTCATATTTAAATTCTGTTACTAAGTTAGATCGTTTTGTATTTTCTGGAGGCAAAAATACCACAAAAAATTGAGAACACCAAACTTCTCACATTATTTCTGGCTGAGCATCATTGCTGTGAATCAAAGAACCGCCCCGTGATTCTGCAACATGTCACTCACCTGTCCCTGTGGCATGCTCTCTCCGCGCGCAGGTGGTTTTAGCAGCTCGTTTTTTTGTTTTAACTTTTGTTTATTTTTTATTTTTTGAAATTAACGCAGAACATTGTACCTTTGTAGTCCACATGATGGTGGGGGATTTGCAAAGAATTTTTTTATCTAAAACAACGTGCAATAAACAATATATAGCAAACAAAGAACCCTTAATGAAATACGAAAATACATTTAAGGCTATCGACCAAATTCTGTGGAAAGAACAGGGATGTGGTAGTGAGTTGGACTATCTGGAACAGAAGTCTTGGATGCTGTTCCTGAAATATCTCGACGACCTGGAAACTGCAATCGAATTTCGAGAAGATTTCTCAGGAGTGCGACGCCTTGAAACAAGCAATATTACGACAAGTATTTGAATAGATAAGATATGGACGAACAGCAGAATATCATCATCTATCGCACAGCTGACGGACGTGCATCAGTAGCCCTCTATGCCAAGGATGGCAAGATCTGGTTGAACCAGCAACAGATGGCCGAACTTTTTGCCACCTCGAAACAATTGATTAGTCATCATATATCTAATATACTGAAAGATAAGGAGTTAAGCGAAGTTTCAGTTGTCAAACAATATTTGACTACTGCCGCTGATGGCAAGAATTACAATGTGGTATTCTACTCATTGGAGATGATTATAGCTGTGGGCTATCGGGTGCGGGGTGTTCGCGGCACCCAATTCCGTCAATGGGCAACAGAACACCTGACAGAATATCTGGTGAAAGGATTTACGATGGATGATGAAAGGCTGAAGAATCCGGACGGACGACCAGACTACTTCGATGAATTGCTGCTCCGCATCCGTGATATCCGTGCTTCAGAGAAGCGATTCTATCAGAAGATACGAGATCTGTTTGCGCTCAGTAGCGACTATGACAAGAGCGACAAGGCAACTCAGATGTTCTTTGCAGAGACGCAGAACAAACTGCTTTATGCCGTCACTCATCAGACGGCGGCAGAATTGATAGTCAGTCGTGCAGATGCCTCTCAACCCAATATGGGACTCACCGCATGGAAAGGCAGCATCGTAAGAAAGGGTGATGTAATCATCGCCAAGAACTACCTGCAGACTGAGGAAATCGACTC
>CACWFV010000036.1 GCA_902760315.1 uncultured Bacteroidales bacterium
GCTATCTTCTCGCCAATCCGCTGCCATGTCATTCTCTGAGGCTTGTCCCCAGAGTATGAGATGGCAGAAAAGGACAGCACCAACGACGAAGCCGTCGGCCATGAGGTAACTGGAGGAACTTGAAATACCTCTACAAAAGCAAAATACGTGAAATGGAAAACATCTACGGATAGACAAGGACAGGAAAGAAAATGGAAACAAAGCGTGTTTAGTGCCAAATGGACTTCTGTGTCAAATGGACAGCATAAACAAAAGGATATTAGAAAGCATGGACAGCAAGCCCAAAAGACAAGTGTGCATTGGAAAGGTAGGCAAGCCTGCTCGTCTGCCTTTCCAACGCATTCTTGGCAGGGATTGCCCCCTCCAGCATCCAACTCTCTGTATCTCGCCCTTCACACCAGTGGGATGAGCAAAATACAGAATGTCGGATGCCTGAATGCTTTCCACCTCCGCCTTTTCCTCACGACAGACTGCCGTCATTGAGGCCGTCCGAAAGGAGTGACATTAGGAGAAGTTAGCAGGCTATCTTCTCGTCGCTCCATTGCCATAGCATTCTCTTCGGCTTGCCCAAGAGTATGTTACGGCAATAAAAGGACAGCCCAATAACGAAGCAGTCTGCCGTGGGGATAATGGACGGACAATGAACCTATCGTAAGAAAAAGGAAATCGTTACCAAATGGAAACAGGTAACTAAAAGACATAAAATAGCCAAGGAAAAGGTAACAAAAACCTATAAAAATATTAAGTTTCTGCCCATTTCTTTGGTGGTAACAGAATAAATGATTATCTTTGCACTCACTAAGAAGCGTTCTTTGGAAATGTGTATAACGAGACAGAATAGAAGCGAGGTAACAAAATGATTTCTAAAGAGTTATAATTTTCCCCGTAACAAGCATAGGAGAAAATTCTTTTAGTGATTGTTTTTCCTTGGCTACCGTCAACCTCGCCGAAGACTCACAGCTGACCACCATAGGAGTTAAAGCCTTTTCCCTAAAGGACGACGAGAGACATAAAACTATTGGTATTCTTAACTCTTTCAGCACCCTGCCCGCCAGCGTAACCAAAATCGGAGCGGACGCATTCGATAATTTCAAGGGCGACCATCTCTATATCAACATACCGGGGGATAAGATACTCACCGTGAACGGCAAGGAGTATAAGGATGAAACAGACGAATTTGATACAGGCCTGATAAGATACCTATTTAAGGACCCCGGCATAAGAAAAAAGAGCAAAGCCCTCACCCTGGCCATGACATCGCCAGATGGATTCTATGACATCACCACCGACGGCATTGCTGAAGCATACTATTTTGAGGGAACAGAACCTATATATCGTGCCCGCAAACGCGAGACGGTGGTGCTGAGCTGGGGCTGGGACGTGCCGGAAGGGCAGTACGTGTCGGGCTTCACCATTAAGAAAAAGAAGGGTGGCACCATTGAGGCCACACCGAACACGGACAACACCGACTACACGTTCATCATGCCTGCCGACGACGTGACGGTGACCACGCAGACCGCTCCGCAGGAGGAGTTTGTGCTGGACCTGACCGAGGAGGAGGACGATGTGGTGGTGATTACCGAGACGCAATACATGCTGATGTCTACGCTGCTGGGCTACACGAACTACGACGAGACGCTCAAGAGCAGGTTAATCGACCTGAACAGAGACGGGAAGGCCGACCTGAGGATGACCGCTCCCATAGGAGAGGATGAGGAGTCGGACGACGAGTTTGCCGACGAGTACACCGTGAGACGCCTGCCCGGACTGGCCGACGTGGCTGAGAACTACCACTTCACGTTTGACTACCCGTTCCCCTACCGCTATAACGGTCTGTTCGTCAAGCTCAACGACAGCTATCAGGAGGCTCAGCAACCCAAGCTTGCTCCGCTGGATGACAACTTCGATAATGGGACGACACTGAGCGAATGGGCTGGCGACGGCAAGAAGCACGACATTTTCCTAATGCAGCGCACCCTGTACCGCGACGGCGACTGGAACACGCTGTGTCTGCCCTTCAACGTCACCCTCAGCGACTCGCCACTTGCTGGCGGCGAAGCCCATAGCGTGACGGCAGCCAGCGTCAGCAACAAGAAGCTGAGTCTGACATTTGGCGAGGCGGTAACGGAGCTGCAGGCTGGCGTGCCCTATATCATCAAATGGCCTGCTGCGGCAGAGAACATCGTGGAACCAGCCTTCTTGGGTGTTACCATTCCCGATATGGGCATTACCGCCGCTGACCGCCAGGGCGAAGACAAATATGAAAAGATGAAGGCCAAGGTGGCAGCTTTCTATGCCAGCAAGGGCTACGACACAGAGGGTCGTACTGACGTCAAGACCGACGAGCGCGTGCGCTTCCTGGGCACCTACAAGAGCACACACTTTGAGGAAGCAGACAATAGCATCCTCTTCTTCGGTGCCTCGAACAAGCTGTATTACCCGAAGAGTAAGGTCAGCATCGGAGCCCAGCGCGCCTACTTCAAGCTGGGCGACGGCGATGGCCTTGCTCATCCATTGACGGATTTCACCATCAACTTCGGTGACGGCGAGACAACAGCGCTGACGCTTGTCAATGGTGAGGAGAGAATGGTGAATAGTGAGGTCTACGACTTGCAAGGACGCCGGGTTATGCAGTCGTCGTTATTGAATAGTGGCAAAGCCACGCTGAAAAAGGGCTTATACATCGTGAACGGTAAAAAGGTCGTGATTAAGTGAGAGAAGAATTGAGCATGAAAAAGGAATATATCAAGCCAGAAGCCACCATCGTGCTGCTGACATACAGCACTACGCTGCTCAGCAACAGCCTGGAAGACGTGATAAGCACAGGCATCAACGAAGAAGATGCCATCCTCTTAGGGGGTGACAGCACCGACGAAGTAACAAGCCGCTAACCATATTTGTCACAATGTCACATGTCACATGTCACATTAAGGGCCATTTTCAGCATACTGCTTAGGCTGTGGTGATGGCGTTGAGTGACTCTTCTTCACCCACAATCCAGAGGATGTCGCCCTCCTGGAAGCGGCGGTTGGGACGGACGGGGGAGAGGTTCTCCTTGCCCTCTTCGATGCCTACGACCATGCAGCTGTAGCGGCTGCGGATGCCGCTCTCGACGAGGGTCTTGCCGACGAAGGGACTGTCGGCGGAGATGATGAGCTGGCGCAACTTCATCTGGCGCTGTTCCAGGTCGGGGTCTTCGGCGATGACTTCGGTCTGCAAGGCGTGGGCAAAGGTGGCCATCTGGTCGTCGCTGCCAATGACCTGCAGGCGGTCGTAGGGGTAGAGGGGGTAGTCGCCGTCGGGGATGTTGAGCCGGCAGCCGCCGCGCAGGATGCTGCTGACGTGGACGCCGTACTTCTGGCCGAGGTTGAGGTTCTTGAGCGTGCGGCCCATCCACTGCGAGTTGGCGGGGACGGTGAACTCGGCAATGTGGATGTCGCGGTCGAGCAGCTTGCCTTCGTAGAGGGGGCGCTTCTTGCCCTGTATCTGGGCCTCGATGTCGCGCGAGCGGAGGTTGTTGATGAAGAGGCGCTCCAGGAGTATGCTGCGGCGCTTGATGGTGCGCGAGACGATGATGAGGGCCACGACGACGACGCCGAGGGTAATCATCAGCGCATTGCTGAAGCGGCTCAGGTAGTTGCAGATGTAGAAGATGAAGGCCACGGCAATCATTACCCTGACAAGGATGGTGAAGAGCAGCGGCAGGCGGTTGCGGTTGCTCTCCTGCCACAGTTGCTTCCACTCTTCGGAGTGGTTTTTCTTCATCACCATGGCGCGCAGGAAGGGGGCTATGAGCAGCACGGTGAGCAGGCCGGTGATGGCGTTGGCATACCAGTGGAGCGTCCAGCCGGGCAGCAGCTTGCGCATGAAGGGCAGCACGAAGGTGAAGGTGAGGGCGATGGTGGCCGAGGTGAGGATGCTGTAGACGACGGTGTTGAGGGCCATCTGCGTGAGCAGTCGTCGCCAGGCACTCTGCTGCTGGCTGTCGGGGTGGCTCATGGAGAGTTGGTTGAGCGAGCGTATGAGGCGCGTGGGCAGGCGGTGCTCCAGGGCGTTGTAGGCAGGTGTGGCCAGGCGTATCATGTAGGGGGTGAGGAAGGTGGTGATGACGGACACGGCGACGACGACGGGGTAGAGGAAGTCGCTGATGACGCCCAGGGAGAGACCCAGCGAGGCGATGATGAACGAGAACTCGCCAATCTGGGCCATGGAGAAGCCGCAGCGCATGGCCGACTTGAGACTCTCGCCGGCCAGCATGAAGGAGAAGGAACCGAAGAGGGCCTGGCCGATGAGGATGGTGAGCACGAGGGTGGCGATGGGCCAGGCGTAGTTGATGAGTATCTGGGGGTCGACGAGCATGCCGACGGAGACGAAGAAGATGGCGCCGAAGAGGTTTTTGACGGGTTCGACGAGTTGCTCTATCTTCTCGGCCTCGATGGTCTCGGCCAGGATGCTGCCCATGATGAAGGCACCGAAGGCCGACGAGAAGCCTACCTTGGTGGAGAAGACGGCCATGGCGCAGCAGAGACCGAGGGAGACGATGAGCAGCACCTCGTTGTTGATTTGGCGGCGCACGCTGCGCAGGAAGATGGGTATGGCAAAGATGCCCACGACGAGCCACAGGATGAGGAAGAAGCCTATCTTGACCACGGACTCCAGCATCTGGCTGCCGTCGGGACTGTTGCCGCTGGCTATGGCGCTGAGCATGACCATCATGACGATGGCGAGGATATCTTCCAGGATGAGTACGGACATGACGAGGCCTGCAAACTGCTGCTGGCGCAGTCCGAGGTCGTCGAAGGCCTTATAGATGATGGTGGTGGAGGACATGGCCAGCATGCCACCCAGGAAGATGCAGTCCATGCGTGACCAGCCGAAGGAGTGGCCCACGCAGACGCCGAGCATGGACATGGAGAAGATGATGGCCATGGTGGAGATGAAGGGCGAGACGCCCATGCGGAGTATCTTCTTGAACGAGAAGTCGAGTCCCAGCGAGAACAGCAGGAACATGACGCCAATGTCGGCCCAGAGGTGGATGTTGGCTGTGTCGGCGACGGAGGCGGTGTAGGGCATGTGGGGCGACACCAGGAAGCCGGCGACGATGTAGCCCAGCACGAGGGGCTGCTTGAGGCGCTTGAAGATGATGGTGACGATGCCTGCCACGATGAGCATGAGCGCCAGGTCTTGTATGAGGGGGGGAAGTCCGGACATGGAAAGGTGAAAGGGTGAAAAATTGAAAATTTACGAGTTGTAGTCGGCGGTGAGCTGGCAGATCTTGACGATGAGGCGGGTGGCCTTCTCCATGGACTGGATGGGCACGAACTCGTAGGGGCCGTGGAAGTTGATGCCGCCGGCGAAGATGTTGGGGCAGGGCAGCCCCTTGAACGACAGTTGGGCGCCGTCGGTGCCGCCGCGGATGGGCTTGACCTTGGGGGCGATGCCGCAGTCTTGCATGGCCTTGAGCACGAGGTCGATGACGTGCATCTGGGGGTCTATCTTCTCCTTCATGTTGTAATACTGGTCGGTGACGACACACTCCACGGTGCCTGCCCCGTAACGCTCGTTCATCTGCTCGGCACAGCGCTGGACGAAGCGCTTGCGGTCCTCGAAGCGCTCGCCGTCGTGGTCGCGGATGATGTAGTGGAGGCGGGCCTGCTCGACGTTGGACGTGACGGACAGCAGGTGGTAGAAGCCCTGGTAGCCCTCGGTCTGTTCAGGCGTTTCGTCGGCGGGCAGCAGCTGGGCAAACTCGGTGGCCAGGCGGTTGGCGTTGACCATCTTGTCCTTGGCGTAGCCGGGGTGCACGCTGACGCCCTTGATGGTGACCTTGGCGGAGGCTGCGTTGAAGTTCTCGTACTCCAGCTCGCCGACGTCGCCGCCATCCATGGTGTAGGCCCACTGGCACCCGAACTTCTGGACGTCGAAGTGGTGGGCGCCCATGCCTATCTCCTCGTCGGGGTTGAAGGCGATGCGTATCTTGCCGTGCTTGATGTCGGGGTGCTGCTGCAGGTAGACCATGGCCTCTATAATCTCGGCGATGCCGGCCTTGTCGTCGGCGCCGAGCAGCGTGTGGCCGTCGGTGACGATGAGGTCTTCGCCCACATGCTGCAGCAGTTCGGGAAATTTCTTGGGCGACATGGTGATGCCCTCGGAGAGCAGAATGTCGGAGCCGCTGTAGCCGTGGATAATCTGGGGCTTGATGTCGGCACCGCTGCAGTCGGGGCTGGTGTCGTAGTGGGAAATGAAGCCGATGGTGGGTATGTCGCCCTTGGTGTTGGCCTTGAGGGTGGCATAGAGATAGCCCTTGTCGTCGAGTTCGACGTCGCTGAGGCCTTCGTGTTCCAGTTCTTTCTTGAGGTATTCGGCAAAGAGGAGTTGCTTGGGGGTGCTGGGCACGGTCTGGCTGTCTTCAGCCGACTGGGTGTCGAACTTGGTATAGTTTAGGAATCGCTGTGTAATATCCATAGATGAGAAAAAAAATAATGCTTATCTTTGTTTTGAGTATGCAAAGATAAGCATTTTCTGACAAATAGCGAAGCCTTAGCGACGGTATTTTATTTGATAACCACTTTTTTGCCGTTGACGATATAAATGCCGCGCTGCATATTGCTGACACGACGGCCTTGCAGGTCGTAGATGCTACTTCTGCCTTCTGCCATCTGTGCTTTTATTTCACGAATGTCTGTGTAGCTGCCTGTGACATCGTTGACCAAGTACTTGCCACTCTCTTGCTGGTCGGAAATCTCGAAGAATGTGGTGTTCTTGATGTTGTTGATGTCAACAGTCTGTGGGGTGCCGCTGCCTGTGCTGAATACAAGGTTGACGAAGTCGTCGTTGCCATTGATGGTAAACTGCTTGCTATACCACTGCTTGCCGCCAATGGTCGTTGTTGCTGTTACCTTGTCGCCAGGCCAGTTCTTGTTGACAGGAGAGTGACTGTCATCACCACCCCATGACCAGAAATTAACGGCCGTCCAACTCACCTTGTCGGTGTTGACATAGATGTCGATGGTCTTCTTATCCACGGGAGCAGGCTCCGTATAGGTGCGGGTGACAATGCCACTGACCGTAGAACCGACAAGCAGGCCGACCTTCAGTGTCATGTTGCCGGCAATGTCAATCTTGGTGCCACTTGCAACCTTCGTGCTGTTGGCTGTAGGAGTTGTGCCGTCAGTGGTATAAACCAGTTGTGCACCAGCTGTAGCGGTAACGGCAGTCAAGGTAGCCTTCTGTGTACAAGGTCTACCCATGCTGTATTGGCATTTTGGTCCAGATAGTAGGCAAAATGGTAGCCCTCCAGCACCTTCGTCCAAGAACTTTCGGGAGTGTACAGTTTGGTGTCGCCAACCACTACGAGCAGTTTGCTCTTGGAACCCTCTGACGAGAACGCTGCATAGTTCTTGTTGTTAGCCTGCACGATGCTGTAGCTGCTCGTGTTTTGGATACCGGCAAAGCGGCGCACGTCAATCATGGCCTTGATGCTCTGCTTGCAGTCTATCCAGTGTGTCAGGAAGATGCAGGGCGTGCCAGGCATGGCCAGCAGATAGGCGTTGGCGGCCAGGGTGTCCTTCTTGAGCGGGTCTTGAGCGGCATTGCTGCGTTTCTCGGTATCATGGTTCTCGACAAAGGTGACGGCATACTGGCGGTAGTTGCCACTCTGGTAGTTGGCGCTGACGAGTGGCCAGTTGCCGTCGTTCTGCTGTGCCAGGCGCGCCCAGTTGCCGTTGTTGGCGGCGTTGCGCACGGTGTAGCGGAACTGGAAGTCGAAGGCGGCGCTGGTGCGGCCGGTGGCCTCAATCCAGTTTTTGATGGTGTTGGTGCCGTCCCAGCACTCGCCGACGGAGAACTGGGGCTGGGCGTCGTTGTTATAGAGCTGGGTGTACTGGCCGCTGTAGCCCTTGACCATGTCGTAGCGGAAACCTACATAACCCAGGTCGTTGAGAAGCATCTTGAGATAGGCCTTGACACTCTTTTGCACATTCTCGCTCTTGTGGTCCAGGTCGCGCATGCCGTCCCAGCCCTCGCCGGTGTCGTTGTTCGACGATAGGGAGTAGCCGTTCTGTGTGGCCCACGTCTTGGTCTTGCCGCCGTCGTCGTTGGCACAGATGTCGGTAGACGTCAGCTGGTAGGTCACGCCGTTGTAGGTCTCTTTGGGAAAGTCTACCCAGTTAGACACGTTGCGGCGGTGGTTGATGACCACGTCGGCTATAGTGCCGATGCCTTTCTGCTTGAAGGTGCTGATGAGCGAGCGCAACTCTGATTCCGTGCCGAACGAACTGTTGTAGTGGCCTGGAAACCAATAGAGGTCGTCGTAGCCCATCGACTTCCCCCCGCAGTTACCGCTCTGTGGCAGCCATACCAGTGTGAAATACTGGGAGAGTTCGTCGGCCTGCTTCTCTAACTTTGTCCACTGTGACTGTGAGTAGGAATCCCAATAGAATCCCTGCAGCATGACACCTTCATATTGGGCAGGCCATCCCTGAGCAGACAGGGACAGCGTTGCCAGTGTACAAACTATGAGCGAAAAAAGTTTTTTCATAAGTCTTGATCGTTTTTAGGTTTTGATGCTGCAAAGATACAAAGAATACTTATACATCGTTTTCCAATGCTGTTGAATAGTTTTGAAAGAATGATGCAAACGATTGCATTTTCGCTCACCCTATCGCATGCTATGTACAAAAAGAAGGCGGGCACCGCCTGTAGAGTGGGGTGCCCGCCTGTGAGTTGTGTTTCTTTATAGTTAGATAAAAGGTGTGTTCGTTTATTGCTTTGTCATGACAACCTTGTTGTTGCCCTCATAGGATATGAAGAGCTGAATCTTGTAGGTGCCAGCCTCAACAGCCAGGTCCTTACCATTATATTCTGTCAGGTTGTTGAAAGCAGCAGGATCGCCGTTGGCACCGCCCCAACTGATGGTCCAGTCGTGATTCATGCGGAACTTCATGTTACCAGCAGCCAAGGTAGTGGTAATCTCCCAAGCACCTGTCTCCTTGTTGTAAGTGAGGTCGGTGTCAGTGTCCCAGTTACCATTGACGGTACCAATGATGCTGATGCTGTTGACCTTAACGATGCTATAGTTCATTGCAGCTGCGTCAAGGTTGATCTGGTAGAAGCCTGCATCTGCGGCTGGGCAGTTAGGACCACCGCCAGATGTCAGAGTGCCACTCGTTGCATCGCCGCTGACATATTCCAGATCGTCGTCCCAGTTGTCTGCATTGGGCTTGAACTTGAATTCACCATCCAGATAGTAGTAGCCAAGGTACTTGCCGTCGCCAGCGCCACCATAGAGTGCATGAGCTGTTGTCCAGCCACTCTCGTTACCAATCTCGTAGAAGTATTCTGAGAAGTTCAGCGGTGTAATCTCGTAGGTCATCTCCATGACATTGATCTGGAAACGGTAGAACTTAGCCTGACCATCTACATGGAATGAGTGGTCACCGTCCAAATTGTAACGACGGTCGAAGCTACCCTTCAGATCCTCGCTGGCACCAGTAGTACCAAACAGTTGGTTCCATGTGCCTCCTGCAACAGCATCGATAGCGTCTTTATCGCCAAATGCGAACCACATCTCGCTACCACTACTTGCAAGGACATAGGTGAATACGGGATCGTCAAACACGCTCTTGTCGCTGTGAGAGAACTTCATGGTCATTGCAGACTCTGCATTCCATTCACCAGGACCACCGATGAGATAATAGGTGTCAGAGATGTTGACAGTCTCAATCTTATAAGTACGGTCCATCATATTCAAAGTAACCTTGATAAACTTAGCACCAGCAGGTACGCAGAATGAACCATCATCGGCCAGGTTTAAACGGCGATCGAGAGTACCCTCAGGATCGGTGTTGCCGTTACCCTTGGTAGTACCGTAGAGCTTAGACCAGTCATTATCGTTGGCAATAGCCTCGCAAGCCTCATCGTCGCCAATGGCAAACCATGTATCACCAGCAGAAGCAGCGAATACAACAGTGAAGATAGGATCCTCATAGACATCCTTGCCGCTGTGGTTGAACTTCAGAGTCTTGTTCTTTGCTGACTCACCCCAGTCGTTTGGACCACCTACTAGATAGTAGTTCTCAGAAATCTGAGGAGCAATAGGAGTCAGGATGATGTTAATCTCTCCAGCGTCAATCAGCGCACTCTGTCCATCTTTGATGGCATCAGCATAGACGTGAGCCTTGAAGGTACGTGGAGTGGGGCGTGGACCATAGAACTTGACAACAGTCTCCTGCAAATCAGCTACAGAGAAGAAACCCTCTGCATTGGCAGCTTTCAGAACGACGGGTTCTGCCGTCTCATCGTCAGCAGGAATGATGTAGGCTCGAACACCATTGAGCAGATAGCCTTCAGGAAGTGCTGCGCCACTGAGGTTAATCAGCTGTACGGTCTCACCAGTCTCAGTATTGAGGTCGATACCTGCTGCACTGGCAGCTGAAGCCGTGTAGCCAGGAATCGTGATAGCGTCTTCAGGCAGATAGGTCTTCTGAATTGCCCAATCTTTGAAGTCCTCGTTACAGGCTGCCATAAGCAGGCCTGTAACAATGAGGGACATATAGAATGCTAACTTTTTCATATTCTTAAGTATATTATCATTTATTACTTGATTTCACCAGTTCCAGTAAAGAAGTTCATGTAGAGTTTCTGACCAGTATCACCTTTCACACGGTAACCAAATCCATCGGGGGCAGCTTTGTTTTGGTCATCGCCCATGCCACGGTACTCAATCTTTCCATCATAAATCATAAACTCTGACTTCCACCAGTCGTGTCCAGGAACCTTAACGTATGCACGTACACCATCTCCATCACCTCCAGGAGCATCTCCTGCAAAGGCAGGTGATACGAAGTTTGCATCCTTCGATGCAGGAACAGTGAAGTCACAGCCGTCTTCAAGTTCAGACCAGTTGGCCAATGGAGTGACAGGACCAATCAACCATACGGTAGGCTTATTGAACTGTACGTCGTAAACAATGTCGCGACCAGAGACAGATGTCGTGATAATCATCAGATACCAGCTTGGCTTAGACGATGCAATGTTGCCATCATTGTCAATAATCTCGTCAGCCAAGTCGCCAGACTTATTGATGCCTTTATAGCCAACTTCGCCACCGTCCCATGCCTTTTCTGCATTGAACTTGATACCAGAATCGTCAATCCATACCAAGCGCCAGAAGATGTGTGGAGCACTATGAACCTGTATGCCTGCCAGTGAGGTATTCCAATCCCAACCATTGAAGTTACCAGTAATATACAGGTGGTCAGGAGTGGTAACAGGAGGCAGTGAGTAGAGCAGGTGAACCTTGTTCAGTGAAACAATGTTAGAAACTGTCTCATAGCCGTCAATGGCATTACCGGCATACTGGGTAGCATTGGCACGTACACGGAAGTATACAGGAATCTCCATGGGGAAATCTGCCTCAGTCTTACCGTTGTCAGATTCCATCGTGGTCAGCATGGCAGCAAGAGTGGCTGCGTCGACCTCTATCTTGGTGTATGAAGTGGTAGCAATCACCTCAGCATCTTTCATGTCTGGGTTGATAGACACCTCCATCTCGTAGTTGGTGTATACTGGAGCGCCGTAGTTAGGAACGCTGGCCAGTGTGAAGTTCAAAACCGACGAGTTGGCCAGGTCGCAGACGGTATTGGTCATGGCTGGTGTGTTGAGCACCAATGAACCGTCAGTAGGCTTCTGCAGGGTTGGATTAGAGTCGCGGTCGTCCTCACATGCAGTCAGGAGACATACGCTGCAGAGTACCAATAATGCGGACTTTATAATCTTTTTCATGTCTGTAATCTTTTAGAGTTGCTTATTTGTAACCATTATTCTGTTGCAGGTTGCTGTTGGTGGCAATCTCATTAGAAGGAATAGCGTAGATATTCATATCCTTGCTGAAGTTAGTGCCATTGTAGGCACCGCCCTTCCACTGCCACTTGTAGTCGTTGTTGCCTCCATAGAGTCCGAAGCGGATAAGGTCAACGCGACGACGGCCTTCATAGTAGAACTCGCGAGCCCACTCGTCGATGATGTCATTGAGTGTATAGCTGTCATTTCTAGTAGAAGCGTTAGCACGGCTGCGAATGTCGTTGATATAACCTGTACCCTCAGTAGTTGTCTTGCCACCGTTGGTGCGTGCTGTAGCCTCTGCATAGGTGAGGTAAGCCTCAGCCAGACGGAACAGGAAGAAGTCGGTATCGGGGAACGAAGCATTCTTGGCTGCTGCACCAGTGCTGGTGAAGTTAGTCCACTTTGCTACACCGTAACCGTTAGAGAACTCAGTAACCTTCTCCACATCCAGGGTGTGACCAGCGCTGCAGAACAGTGCACGGTCGTCATTGGCAGCAGCTGCCATATCGTATGACTGTGCATCCTCAGGAGCATTGTTCAATGGGAAGAACTTCTGAATCAGCTCTGGACGTGCGCGGTTGCCACCCCATGCCTGGTCGGTGTTGTTGGTGGCGGCAGCGTCACTGGGGTTAGCGTGCATGGCCTTGTCGAAGCATGAGGCGATGCAGAACAGAGTGCCACCCCAGCTGGTGGTGTTTGAACCATCCTGCAGAATGGGGAAGACGGCCTCAAGGGCTGCGTTTGTCTCACCGTTGTCAGCCATAAACAGCATCTGGTAAGCAGTCCATACGCCTGTACCGACAGTGTTCAACTGGTAGTTGGCATCGATAACCTTCTTGGCATACTGGGCAGCCTTATCCCACTGGGGAGTGCCAGTGTATACCTCTGCGTTCAGATAGAGACGCGCCAGCAGCATCCATGCGGCACCCTTAGTAGCACGACCGTAGTCCTTATCGGTAGACTTCATGGCCTTGGCATCAATCAGGTTTGGCTCTGCAGCCAGCAGTTCGCTCTCAATCCAGTTGTAAGCCTCCTGACGTGAAATCTGGTTGGGCTTCTCCAATGTAGTAGTGAAAGGAATGTTGCCAAAGGCATCCATCAACATGTAGTACTGAAGAGCACGTAGGAAACGAACCTCGGCAACTCTCGTGGCATCGCCGCTTTCGCCAACCTCGTTGATATAGCTGTTACAGTAGTTGATACCAGTGGTAAGACGATAGTAGTACATGTGCATCATAGGATGAGAGGCATCGTACTGGTTGAAGTTGAAACCAGCAATACCAGGGTCACCCCAGCAGCAGATAGACTCATCGGTAGGCAACTCATTAGAGTTAAACAATTGGCGGATGAAACCTGCTGTACCTCCATCATAACCGTCGATGTCTGAGTCGCCATTGGCTCCACCGTTTCCAGGAAGGGCCAGGTTGGCATAGCACTTCAGATAAAGACCGTCAAGATTCATTTCTGTAGAAAGGTTGGGGTCGATGGGGTCGACGTCCAAATCCTTGGTGCAGGATGTCATGCCCAGTGCCAAAGCAAGAGCAGCTGCGGGCAATGTGTATTTGAATATATTCTTCATGACTTTATGTTCTTATAATTAGAAATTCAGATTCAGACCAACAACGACTGAGAAGGGACGTGGGTACATATTCTGGTCTACACCATTGCTGATTTCAGGATCCAGACCGTCGTACTTGGTGATAGTAAACACGTTTGAAGCAGCAACAGACAAACGACCGCTGAGGCCATGATAGTTGCCTGACTTGAACAGGTTGTTGAATGAGTAGCCCAGTGTGATGTTGTCGCACTTGAGGAATGACGCATTGCGAACATAGTAGTCTGACTGGTTGGCTGTCAGCTCCCAAGTCTGCCAGTTGCGAGCCATTGCATCGGTGAGGTGGTTAGACATATAGGCATTCTGTACCCATCCGCCAGTGGCACCTACGTTACTTGAGCCGCGCAGCACGTCGTTGAAGACGTAGTTGTCGAAGCTGGCACGCAGAGAGAAGCTGAAGTCGAAGTTCTTGTACTCAAAGCGAGAAGCCAAGCCCATAGTTACAGGAGGTGCGGGACTCTTGTAGAGGTAACGGTCATCAGGAGTAATCACGCCATCACCGTTGCGGTCTACTACGCAGTTCTCGATAAGCATGCCGTCGGCATCGTAAACCTGCTGGTAAACATAGAATGAGTTAGCAGGATAGCCAACCTGGTGAGCCTGTACGTAGTTAGCCGTACCACCACCAGCGTTAGGACCAGTCTCTACGGGTTTACCGTTGTCTGATACACCTTCGAGGTCAGTAATCTCATTCTTATTATAAGTAATGTTGTAATCCAACTGCCAGAAGAAGTCCTTAGTGGTGATAGCCTTCCAACTGATAGAAGCCTCAATACCAGTATTCTTCAGTGAACCGATGTTCTGCCACATCATGTTCTTGTAACCAGACATAGCAGGAGCCTTGGCATAGTTCAGCAGGTCAGTAGTCTTACGATAGTAGTAGTCTACACTGGCGGTCAGGCGCTGGTTCAAGAAACCGAAGTCAAGACCGACGTTGTAGGTAGTAGTGGTTTCCCACTTCAGATCGTCTGTGTAGTTGCCCGGACGATAGAGTGTTCCGTCAAGACCGGCGATAGGATAGAGACCGTTGGTACCGACGCTCACGTCGTAGGTGTGTACCCAACCATAGTCAGAGACACCATCCTGCTGACCAGTCTTACCCCAGCCGAGGCGAAGCTTCAGGTCGCTCAGTGCGTCAACGTTCTTGAGGAAGTTCTCGTTCTTGATCTTCCATGCTAAAGCAAGAGAGGGGAATACTGCCCAGTGGTCAGCGAAACGGCTTGAACCGTCGTCACGTACTGTAGCGGTCAGCATGTAGCGATCCATCAGCGTATAGTTCATACGGCCGAAGAATGATACCAGATAGTGCTCAGTCTTGTAAACCTTGTTATCATCAGCAAACTCATAGTCGTACTTCTGTAATTCACCGTCATAAAGGGGGAAGTACTGCTTATCGCCTCCAACAGTCTTGTAGTAAGCATTCTTGGCTGTGTCAAAACCTTCAGCACCAGGATAGTAAATTTTATTGGTTGCAGGATAGTAGCGAGCCTTGTCAGTCTTCTCGCTGCTCCAGAAACGCTGCCACTCATAACCGGCCATGATGTCGAAATGGTGGTTCTTGTTGAAGTCTTTGTAGTATTGAGCGTAAGCGCTGAATGTAGTGTTGCGCTTGGTCTTCTCCCAGTAACCATTCTTGCCGTAGTAGATACTACCAGCTGAGCCAGGAGAGCTCGAAGACATATCCAGGTGCTGGCGACCCTTAGAGATATCGAGACCTAAGGTCATGTGCAGACGGAGATCCTCGAAACCATGAACCTTATAGTCGATGTCTGCGCTGCCGATAAATGAACGGCTGTGGGCAATATCGCTCTGTTCGTGGAGCAGTGACAATGGGTTGCTGGTAGCATCCTTGAACTTAGTGAAAGGCCATGTGCTGTCGTTGTAAGAAGCAGGACCTGTCCACTGGTAGTAGCCATTGAAGTTAGCAAGAGTTCTGTCAAGGTCAGAGCCCAGCATGTTCTTGCTATATACAGAGGTGAATGAGTAGGGATCCTGTGTGGGGTCCATGCTAACGGCAGCACCTACGGCACCCGTGTTGGCATACGATGCACGAGAATACATGCCCTTGGCATTCAGGTTCAGTGTCAGGTGATCTTCAAAGAACGAAGGGTTCAGGTTCAGCGAAGCAGTAACACGCTTGAAGTCTGAAGTCTCCAGAGTACCCTGCTGGTTGGTATAACCCAGAGAAACGCGGTAGGGCAGATTCTTCACAGCACCAGTAACTGTCAGGTTATGGTCGTGAGAAACGGCTGTGCGGTATATCAGATCCTGCCAGTCGGTATTGGCTGTACCCAGTGCACGGTATGCATCGTGGTCTGTGCCGTAAAGTTTCTCAATGTATGAGCGGAACTGATCGCCGTTCATCACGTCGAGGGTCTTTATGTTCTTGCTGATGGTCAGACTACCAGCATAGGAAATCTGAGGCGTCTGAGCGCCCTTGCGACCTTTCTTGGTGGTAATGATAATAACACCGTTAGAACCGCGGCTACCATAAATAGCAGTAGCAGAGGCATCCTTCAGTACGTTGAATGATTCAATATCCTGTGGGTTGATGGTAGACAGGATGTTGGGAGCACCGGCAACACCATTGTTGTCAATGGGCAGACCGTCGATAACAATCAACGGGTCGTTAGAAGCTGACAGTGATGAACCGCCGCGAATACGAATCTGTGCACCTGCGCCAGGCTCACCACTATTGCTAATAATGTTGACACCAGCAACCTTACCAGCCAGCATCTCCTGGGCATTGACAACAACACCCTTGTTCTTGCTGTCAGGACGCAAGGCGGTAACAGAACCTGTCAGGTCGCTCTTCTTGACCTGGCCATAACCGATGACGACTACTTCATTCAGAACAGCTGCGTCCTCCTGTAATGTAATTTCCAGGTTGGCAGCAGCCTTCACGGTTACTTCCTGATAGCCGACGTACGTGACGCTGATGTCGGCACCCTGATTAGCCTTCAGTGCGAAGTTACCGTCGAAGTCGGTGACGGTAGCTGTCTGAGTGCCTACCACGCGTACGGTAGCACCGATGACGGATTCGCCCTGAGCATCCTTCACATGGCCTTTCACGTCGATTTGCGCAAAGGCACCTACCGAAAGGAAGAGTCCCAGCATGAGGACCAGCATCCTAAACGGAATACGAATGTTTACTTGCTTCATCATTTGTTTATTAAGTTAGTATTATATATAATGTATTGAGTCTATAGTAGTTTTGTCCGCACACTTGCATGACAAAGGATTTTCGGTGCAAAGTTAAGATTTGTTTCAATTCGTTGATACTATTTGTCAGTTAAATTCGTTATTATAGACATGCAAACGTTTGCATACGCATTTCGCCATAAAAGGCGTTAAACAGAAAACAACGTATTCATCTTTTCAATAACTTTGCAGAGTGATCATGTGTCACTCGGCATTTACTACCAACCGGAATATGAAAGAAACAGCACCTCTGACAATGAAAGACATAGCCCGCGAGCTTGGAGTCTCGGTGGCTACGGTGTCGCGTGCGCTGAAAAATTCGCCCCGCATATCACAGGAGCGTCGTACCATGATTCAGGAGTATGCCCGTGAGCACGACTTCACACCTAACGTCATTGCCGAGTCGTTGCGTTATGCACGGAAACAGCCCCTGAAGATAATAGGTGTCATCATTCCTGAGTTTGCTCACTACTACTTTTCTACCGTACTGGCCGGCATCGAGGAGGAAGCCTCCAGCCGAGGCTACCGCATCATGGTGGCACAGAGCGAAGAGCGCTATGAGCGGGAGGTGAAAATCTGTCAGTCTTTCTTCGAGAATAAGGTGTGCGGCATCATTGTGTCGCAGGCTAAGGATACGCAGAAGTACGACCACTTTGCCAAGTTGCAGGACGCCGGACTGCCCCTGGTATTCTATGACCGCATCTGTACGGGCATCAATGCCAGCCGCGTGGTGGTAGACGACTATATGGGTGCTTTCAATGCCGTGACCTATCTGATAGAGACTGGTTGCACGCGCATTGCCTTCTATGGTTCAGCCATGACCATGGAGATATCGAAGAACCGCTTCAATGGTTACAAGGATGCCATGCTAAAGCGTGGCTTGCACTACGATGCCTCGTTGACCTACATCTGCGACAACCGTGCCGATGCGGAAGTCATTACCCCCGGAGTGCTGCAGCGTGAGGATGGTCCGGATGCCTTCTTCGCCATCAACGACGATACGGCCATTGGCATTCTCTATACGGCCAAGCGTATGGGCTTCCGCGTGCCCGACGATATTGCCATCTGCGGATTTACCAACGGACAGCGTGCCGTGGCCTGCGACCCTATGCTCACCACCGTCGAGCAGCGCGGCAAGCGGGTAGGCGAGGAGGCTGCCTCCATCCTGATAGACCAGGTAGAGGGCCACATTGCCACGGACCAGGTCGTCAAGCGCGTGGTGCGTACCAAACTGGTGGTGCGGGGAACGACGAAGTAGTTGAAAATTGAAAATTGAAAATTGATAATTGACAATTGATAATTGAAAGTTGACAGTTAATAGATAAAAGTTACGATGAAACAAAAACCGAATCTTCCCTTTTGGAGCCTCTGGAATCTCAGTTTTGGATTCTTTGGCGTGCAGATAGCCTATGCCTTGCAGTCGGCTAACATCTCGCGCATCTTTGCCACGCTGGGCGCCGACCCCCACTCGCTGAGCTACTTCTGGATACTGCCCCCGCTGATGGGCATCCTGGTGCAGCCCATTGTTGGTACGCTGAGCGACCGCACATGGACACGCTGGGGACGTCGTATACCTTATTTATTTATAGGTGCGGCAGTAGCTGTGGCCGTCATGTGTCTATTGCCCAATAGCGGCTCGTTCGGATTTACCGTGAGTGCTGCTATGCTCTTCGGACTCATAGCCTTGATGTTTCTTGACACCAGCATCAACATGGCCATGCAACCCTTCAAGATGATGGTGGGCGACATGGTCAACGAAGAGCAGAAGGCCAAGGCCTATAGTATCCAGTCGTTCCTCTGCAACGCTGGCAGCGTGGTGGGTTTTGTTTTCCCCTTCGTGCTGACGTGGGTGGGCATCAAGAACGTTGCCGAGAAGGGTGTCATCCCCGACAGTGTCATCTGGTCGTTCTATCTGGGTGCCGCCATCCTCATACTCTGCGTCATCTATACCACCATGAAGGTGAAGGAGTGGCCGCCACAGGAGTATGCCGAGTATAACCCCGTCTCGGCAGATAAAGAAGAGAGTGCCAACTGGATTACGCTGCTCCGCCATGCTCCTTCCACCTTCTGGAAGGTGGGACTGGTGCAGTTCTTCTGTTGGGCGGCATTCCTCTATATGTGGAACTACACCACCGGTGCTGTTGCCGAGGTCGTCTGGGACACCACCGACCCCGTCAGCGAACCCTTCCAAGAGGCCGGCAACTGGGTGGGCGTGCTCTTTGCTGTGCAGGCCATAGGTTCTGTGGTGTGGGCTGCCGTCCTGCCCCAGTTCAAGAATACCAAGGTGGCTTATGCCGTCAGCCTCGTCATCGGTGGCGTAGGCTTTGCCATGGTACCCTTCCTGCACGACCAGTACCTGCAGTTCATTCCCTTCCTGCTCATCGGCTGTGCCTGGGCAGCCATGCTTGCCATGCCGTTCACCTTCGTCACCAATGCCCTGCAGGGCTATGGTCACATGGGGGCCTACCTGGGACTCTTCAACGGCACCATCTGCATACCCCAGATTGTGGCAGCACTCTGTGGCGGACTCGTCCTCTCGCTGGTGGGCCACCATCAGTCCACGATGATGATTGTCTCTGGCGTGCTGCTCTGTGTCGGTGCCCTGTGTGTGGGAGTCATCAATGATAAGAAATAATGTAACACTTAAACCTGACAATTACTATGAAAATATTGTTCAACGTAGAATATCAGACCACCTTCGGTGAAGAGTTGGTGCTGAATATACTTCCCGCCGAGGAGGGAGGCAAGGTGACCCGTTACAAGATGTTCACCACCGACTCCTGCCACTGGCATGTAGAACTGGTCAAGACCCCTAAACCCGGCACGTTCATCGACTATTACTATAGTCTGGTGCGGGGCGACGAAGAGGCGCGCCACGAGTGGCTCGTCGAGCCCCACCGCCTGGAGTTTGCCGCACAGAAAGCTGTGCGCTACACCATCTACGACCACTGGATAGACATTCCTGAGGATGCCTATATGTACAGTTCGGCACTCACCGACTGCATCATGGTCAACCAGCGCGAGATGAGCACTGCCACGGAATATCAGCGCACCGTGCGCCTGAAGGTGCGTGCCCCTCAGGTGCGCATAGGCCAGCAGCTGGCCATTGTGGGTGCTGGCGACGCGCTGGGCAACTGGGATGTCCGCAAGGCCATTCCCATGTTCGAGCACGAATACCACGAGTGGGTGGTCAGCCTCGACGCTGACACATTGACGCAGACCTTCGAGTTCAAATTTGTCATGCTGGGCATCGAAGACCCCGTTTGGGAACAGGGCGGCAACCGCACCATAGCCCTGACCGACATCCCCGACAAAGAGGTGGTGGTCTATGAACTGTCGCAGGTCTATCTGCCGGTATATCCCTGGAAGGGCGCCGGTACCGTCATCCCCATCTTCTCGCTGCGCAGTGAGGGCTCCTTTGGCGTGGGCGACTTCGGTGATTTGAAGATGATGGTTGACTGGGTCAACAAGACCAACCAGCGCATCCTGCAGGTGTTGCCCATCAACGATACCAACATGACGGGCACCTGGCAGGACAGCTACCCCTATAACTCCATCAGCATCTACGCCCTTCATCCCCAGTACACGGACTTCCGTCAGTTGCCTGCCATCAAGGACGAGGCCAAGCGTGCCGAGTTTGAGGCCATCCGCCAGGAACTCAACGCACTGCCGCAGATAGACTACGAGCGCATGTTCAAGGCCAAAATGGACTATCTGCACGAGCTCTTCCAGCAGGAGTGGCGCCACGTCAAAGCCACCAAGGACTACAAGCAGTTCTACGACGACAACCGCGAGTGGCTGGTGCCTTACGCCCAGTTCTGCGTCAACCGCGACAAGTATGGCACGGCCGTCTTCTCGGAGTGGCCCGACGATGTCCGTAACCAGAAACCCAAGGCTGACAGCCAGCAGGACTTCTGGTGCTATGTGCAGTATAACCTGGACCGTCAGATGCATGCCGCTCACGAGTATGCCCGCAGCCATCGCGTCATCCTGAAGGGCGACATCCCCATCGGCATCTCACGCGACGGTGTCGAGGCTTGGGTAGAACCTAAATACTTCAACCTTAACGGACAGGCCGGTGCACCGCCCGATCCTTTCTCGGCCGACGGCCAGAACTGGGGCTTCCCCACCTACAACTGGGACGAGATGCTGAAGGACGGCTGTCAGTGGTGGGTGCGCCGCTTCCGCAAGATGGCTCAGTTCTTTGATGCCTACCGCATTGACCACGTGCTGGGCTTCTTCCGCATCTGGGAGATTCCAGTGCCTGAGAAGTCGGGACTGGAAGGACAGTTTGCTCCCGCTCTCGGACTGAGCCGTGAGGAGATTGAGTCCTATGGCATCTATGGCCACGACGATCTCTTCCTCGTCGACCACAAGCGTGCTGACCGCTGGCATCCACGCATTGCCGTGCAGTTCCAGGCTCCTTACCAGAAGTTGAACGATGCTGAGAAGTATAACTTCAACAACCTCTACAACGACTACTTCTACCGCCGCAACAACCAGTTCTGGTATCAGGAGGCCATGAAGAAACTGCCCCGTCTGACGCAGGCCACGCGCATGCTCTGCTGTGCCGAGGACCTGGGCATGGTGCCCGACTGCGTGCCCTGGGTGATGAACGAGTTGCGCATCCTCTCGTTAGAGATACAGTCCATGCCTAAGGACGACAAGGTACGTTTCGGCCACCTCAGCCGCAATCCCTACCGCTCGGTATGCACCATTTCCACTCACGACATGCCCACGCTGCGCCAGTGGTGGGACGAAGACGAGGAGCGCACGCAGGCTTACTACAACACCATGCTCTATCGTGGGGGTGCTGCTCCGCATCCGCTGCCCGGCTGGTTGGCCAAGGACATCGTCAGCCGTCACCTGACGTCGCCCTCCATGCTCTGCCTCTTGTCGCTACAAGACTGGCTCAGCATCGACGAGCGTCTGCGTCTGCCAGATGCCAATGCCGAGCGCATCAACATTCCCGCTAACCCCCGCCACTATTGGCGCTACCGCATGCACCTCACCATCGAGCAACTGCTCCGCGAGGATGACTATAACAACGAGATCAAGACCCTCATCAATCAAAGTGGACGTAAGTAATCTGTTATGAAATACTGTTTCCTGTTCTTTTCAATGCTCTTCTCGTCTGTCGTCAGTGCCACAGAAGTCAAGTCGCCCAACGGCAATGTCGTGCTCAACTTCAGCGTAGAGGACGGACGTCCCACCTATACCTTATTATATAAAGGTAGGGAGGTGGTGCGCCCCTCTCACCTCGGTCTGGAGTTGGCCAAGGACAAGCACGCCTCCATGGGACTCGACGAGCGCGACCTCATGGACGGTTTCACGCTGGACAAAGAAGAAACCTCCACATTCGACGAGACGTGGCAGCCCGTCTGGGGTGAGACGCGCGACATCCGCAACCACTACAACGAGTATGCGGCCACCCTGTCGCAACAGTGGCGCACCACGCCGCCCGCTGCCAAGGCGGGCCAGCGCTTGCAGCCCCGCCAGCATCGCCGCTGGATTGTTATCCGCTTCCGTGTCTACGACGACGGCATCGGTTTCCGCTATGAGTTTCCCCAACAGCCGGAGCTGAACTACTTCCTCATCCGCGAGGAACACTCTGAGTTCTCCATGGCCGGCGACCACAAGGCGTGGTGGCTGCCCGGCGACTACGACACGCAGGAGCAGGAGACACAGGAGAGCAGACTGTCGGAAATCCGTTCCCGTTTCCATGATGCCGTCAACTGGGGCAACTCCAGTGTCGCCGTCTTCTCACCCACCGGTGTGCAGACGTCTCTCCAGATGAAGACCGACCCCATGGACATCGACGGCCAGCAGCGCAGTCTCTACATCAACATCCACGAGGCCGCTTGCCAGGACTATGCCACCATGCATCTGGAGCTGGTCGATGCAGACACCAAGGCACTCTCCACGAAACTGGAGGGGACCAGCAATCGCTATACCCCCCATCCGGCGGTGTCCGATTACCCCCTGCCGCAGCCTTTTACCTTCGTCAGCCACCTGACCCCCGACGCCACCGGCTTGAAGGGCTGCATGCAGACTCCCTGCCAGTCTCCCTGGCGCACCGTCATGGTCAGCGACGACGCCCGCGACATGCTCTCATCCAACCTCATTCTGAACCTCAACGAGCCGTGTGCGCTCGACGACACCTCGTGGATTCACCCCACGAAGTACTGCGGTGTCTGGTGGGAGATGATTGTGGGCCGCGGCTCATGGCACTACACCAACGACTTCCCCAGCATCCAGCTGGACAAGATAGACTGGAACAAGGTAACCCCCAACGGCACCCATAAGGCTAACAACGAGAACGTGAAGCGCTACATCGACTTCGCCGCCAAGAACGGGCTCGACCAGGTACTCGTCGAAGGCTGGAATGTAGGCTGGGAAGACTGGGCCAACATGTGGAAACGCGACGTCTTCGACTTCCAGACACCCTATCCTGACTTCGACATCCGCATGCTCAACGACTATGCCCACTCCAAGGGTGTCAAGCTCTTGATGCACCACGAGACATCGTCAAGCACGCAGAACTACGAGCGTCACCTGGAGCAGGCCTTCAAGTTGATGAACAAGTACGGCTACGACGCTGTGAAGACGGGTTACGTGGGCGACATCATTCCCCGTGGCGACCACCATTATTCGCAGTCCATGAACAATCACTACCTCTATGTGGTCAAAGAGGCTGCCAAGCACCATATCATGGTGAACGCTCACGAGGCCACACGTCCCACCGGTCTCTGCCGCACCTATCCCAACCTCGTGGGCAACGAGTCGGCGCGCGGCACTGAGTATGAAGCCTTTGGCGGTTCACGTCCCGACCACACCTGCATACTGCCCTTTACCCGTTTGCAGGGCGGTCCTATGGACTATACCCCCGGCATCTTCGTCACCCGCCTCTCTGAGTGGAGCGACAACACCTCGTGGGCCCGCATCACGCTGGCCGGTTCCTTGGCACTCTACCTCACCATGTACTCACCGCTCCAGATGGCAGCCGACCTGCCTGAGAACTATGAGCGCTTCGACGATGCCTTCCAGTTCATCCGCGACGTGGCGTGCGACTGGGACGAGAGCATCTATCTAGAGGCCGAGCCTGCCGACTACATCACCGTGGCGCGCAAGGCTAAAGGCACCGACAACTGGTTCCTGGGCGGCAAGTGCGACGAACAGGGTCACAAGACCACCGTCCGGCTCGACTTCCTCGACAAGGGGCGCAAGTACGACTGCACCATCTATGCCGACGCCAAGGATGCACACTACGAAAAAAATCCACAGGCCTATACCATCACCAAGCGGGTGGTCAAGGCCGGCGACGTACTCAAACTGACCGAAGCCCCCGGTGGTGGCTTCGCCGTATCACTGATAGCCCGATAACCCACATGAGAAAAATACTGACAACGACTGCCTGTCTGCTGATGACTGCCCTCGCTGCTGCCCAAGACTTCCACTTCGACGAGATGACCTACTCGCCGCAGCAGACCGTGTTCAAACTCTTTGCCCCCAACGATGCCAAGTGCTATGTGAGGGTGGGGAAGAAACGTGTGAAAATGACCAAGGCCGGCGACTGTCTGTGGACGGCCACCGTCCGTGGCGACCTGCTGGGCCAGCCCTATGTCTTCAACACCGGCCATGGCGACACGCCGGGTGTCTTTGCCAAGGCTGTCGGCATCAACGGCAAGGAGGGTTACATCATCGACCTTGCCACCACCGACCCCGACGGCTGGCAGCACGACCGGCGCCCCGTCTGTAAGTCGCCTGCCGACCTCGTCGTCTACGAGTTGCACCACCGCGACTTCTCCATAGCGCGCCCTGATGCCCGCTATCCCGGCAAGTTCCTGGCACTCACCGAGCCCTGGGCCATCAGCCATCTGAAGGCCCTCGGCGTCAATGCCGTCCACATACTGCCCAGCTACGACTACGGCTCCGTCGACGAGACCCACCTCGACCAGCCGCAGTATAACTGGGGCTACGACCCCGTCAACTACAACGTCCCGGAGGGTTCTTATTCCACCAATCCTGCCGACCCCGTCACCCGCATCCGCGAGTTCAAGCAGATGGTGCAGGCCCTCCACCAGGCTGGCATCCGTGTCATTCTCGATGTCGTCTACAACCACACCTACGACATCGCCCACTCCAACTTCCAGCGCACCTTCCCCGACTACTACTATAGAACCCACCCCCAACCCCTCCCAAAGGTAGGGGAGTCTGGTCTGAATCTATCTGAGAACCCCTCCCTTGGAGAGGGGCAGGGGTGGGTCTACAGCAACGGCTCTGGCTGCGGCAACGAGACGGCCTCCGAGCGCCCCATGATGCGCCGCTTCATGCTGGAGTCCGTCAAGTACTGGATAGAGGAATACCACATCGACGGTTTCCGCTTCGACCTCATGGGCTGCCACGACATCGAGACCATGAATCAGATTCGCCAGATGGTAGACCAGATAGACCCCACCATCTTCATCTATGGCGAGGGCTGGAGTGCCGGCAGCTGTGCGCTGCCCGCCGACCAGCTGGGTCTGAAGGCCAACATCCCACAGATGCCGGGCATTGCCGCCTTCTCCGATGAGCTACGCGACGCCCTGCGCGGTCCCTTCTCTGACGACCACGTGGCGGGCTGGCTGGGCGGCGCCCCCGACTGCGAAGAGTCGCTGAAGTTTGGCATCGCCGGTGGCATCCGCCATCCGCAAGTCGACATGTCGCAGGTCAACTATGCCAAGGAGCCCTGGGCCACGGAGCCTACCCAGCTCATGGCATATGTGTCGTGCCACGACGACATGTGTCTCGTTGACCGTCTGAAGGCCAGCATCCCTGGACTCACCCCCGACGAACTCATCCGTCTCGACCTCCTGGCTCAGACGGCTGTCTTCACGTCGCAGGGTGTGCCCTTCATGCTCAGTGGTGAGGAACTGCTGCGCGACAAGAAGGGCGTCCACAATTCCTTTGAGTCGCCCGACAGCATCAACAGGCTCGACTGGCAGAACCTGCAGCGTTATCCGCACGTCTTCGACTACTACCGCCATCTCATCAGCCTGCGCCGCCATCATCCAGCCTTCCGCCTGGGCAGTGCCGACCTCGTGCGCCGTCATCTGGAGTTCCTGCCCGCTCCTCAGGGTGTGGTGGCTTACCGGCTGAAGCACTATGCCGGGCGCGACGACTGGCGCAACATCATTGTCGTGCTCAACGCCTCGCGCCAGCCGCAGACTGTCACCGTGCCGCAAGGCACCTATACCGTCGTCTGCCGCGACGGTGTCATCCGCGAGCAGGGCCTTGCCACGCTCACCGGTTCTGCCGTCAGCGTCAACGCCCAGACAGCGCTGATACTCCATGACTAACTGACCGCTTACCTTGCTATAACAAAAACCATCGACCATACTGACTGTCCTATGAAAACGTTGCTACGCTCCTTGCTTTTAACACTCGTCCTGCTCACTATAGGTCTTACCACTCTTTGTGCTGAACAGTCGCTGCCTCCCGACGTACAGCGGCTTACCGATAACGCCTATCGCTACTACAGTTCGCGCCAGACCGACCGCTTCTTTGCCACCGTCAAGCAGGTGAAGAAACTCACCGAGAACAAAGGCTACGACAAGACCTATTACCAGACCTGTGCCTACGAAGCCATCTATATGTTCGAGTATGTCAACCGCAAGGATGGTGTCAAGCTGGCCCATGCCATCTACCACCACGCCAAGGACCGCAAGAGCAACATCGGCATGTACTTTGCTACCTATGCGCTGGGCGCCATCCGCAACATGTCGGGCAACGACGAACTGGCCGAGAAGAGTCTGCGCCAGGCCATCGAACTCAAGGAGAAGTATTTCCCCGACGAGAGTGCGGCGCCCTGCTACCTCGGACTCTGCGAGATAGCGCTCCGCAAGAAGGACTATGAAACCGTTCAACTCAACGCCCGCAAAGCACTCGACGAACCCGGCGTGCTGCCCATGAACCAGATTACGGCCTGGACCTACAAGTGTTTCGTGCGCTACAACCAGGGCGACAGCCTTGGCTTCGAACAGGCCTACCACGAGCGCCAGCAGCTCATGGCGCACTATGGCGGACAGGGCGGCATCTTTGGCAAACTCATCAACGTCTACGTCGCCAAGAACCGCAAGCAGTGGCAACTGGCCCTGAAGCGCACCGAACAGCTCATCCACAAGCAGAACCGCTGTGCACAGAAGGCCGACATCTACGAGCACATGGGCAACTACCGCCAGGCACTCTACTGGCAGAAGCGCACCAAGCACGTCACCGACTCCATACAGTCTGCCGAGGTGCGTTCCCAGATGACGGAGTTCGACACCGAACTCGCCATCAGTTATGCCGAGAACGAGATGAAGGACCTCCAGTTGGCCAACAGCCGGCTGCTGCTCACTGCCGGCAGCATCATCACGGCCATCGTGCTGCTGTTCCTCTCCTTCTATATCTACCGCCGTCGCATCCAGATGCGCCGCCTGCGGGAGGCCAACCGCAAACTCACCGAGGCCTACGACAAGCTGGAGGTGACCACCAAGGCCAAGGCGCGCATCGAGAGCGAGCTGCGCATTGCCCGCGACATCCAGCGCCGCATGCTGCCACACGTCTTCCCCCACCGCAAGGATGTCGACATCTATGCCATGATGACGCCGGCCCGTGAGGTGGGTGGCGACCTCTACGCCTACGCCCTGCTCGACGACATGCTCTACTTCTGCGTCGGCGACGTCAGCGGCAAGGGTGTCCCCGCGGCCCTCTTCATGGCCGAGGTGACGCGCATGTTCCGTACGCTGGTCGATGGCCGTCTCATGCCCGACACCATTGCCAACCGTCTGAACCATGCGCTGGCCGAGGACAACGACCAAGGCATGTTCGTCACCATGTTCATCGGACTCATCGACCTGCGCTCCGGTCACATGGAGTTCTGCAATGCCGGTCACAATCCGCCACTGCTCGACGGCGAGTACATGCACATGGAGTCTAACGCCCCCATCGGCCTCTGGCCCGACCTGCAGTACGAGGGCGAGGAGGTCAGCGACATGCACGGCAAGACGCTCTTCGTCTATACCGACGGCATCAACGAGGCCGAGAACATCCGCCAGGAGCAGTTTGGCGAAGACCGCCTGCAAAGCCTCCTGCGCCAGGACCTGGGCGATGCCCGCCAGACCTCCGAGACCATCCACCGTGCCGTAGAAGACTTCGTGGGCGATGCCGAGCCCAGCGACGACCTCACCAAGATGTGTATCAAGGTAAAGTAAGTGCTACTTTCCATAATGTTCACCATTTGGTGTAACACCAAGTGGTGAACATTGTTTGTGCCATTCTATTCTCTTGTAAATTAATTGTTTAGTTAAATATTCATAACGTTCACCACTTTGTGTACAACTCTTTTGTGAATATCAATTAGTCTTTGTATCTTTGTCTTCGAAAAAACGATAGGAACTATGGGAAAAGCATTTGTCTATGGCATGTCGGTAGAGGGTGAGAACTTTACTGACCGTGAATTGGAAACCAAGCGTTTAAAACTGAATTTTGAGAATGGAATCAATTCCATCTTGATATCTCCACGTCGTATAGGTAAGACCTCACTGGTAAAGAAAGTGATGTCCACAATAGATGCCCCCAACGTCAAAACCGTCTATTTAGATATCTATAACTGTAGAACAGAGTATGACTTTTACGAGAAGTTTGCTTCATCTGTTATCCAGGCTACAGCAACTCAAACGGATAAGATGATAGAGACTGCCAAGGAATTCATCATGAGCATTACTCCGAAAATCATCTATAGCCCCATTCCCAATACTGACTTCGCACTCTCTCTAGGCATATCGTCCAAGACGAACACGCCAGAAGAAATTTTGAATCTGCCTGAGAGGATAGCAGAGAAACGTAATATTAAAATCGTAGTTTGTATTGACGAATTCCAGCAGATAGGCGAGATGGCAGACTCACTCACCATTCAGAAAACTATACGTAGCTCGTGGCAACATCATCGTCATACTTCTTATTGTCTGTTTGGCAGTAAGCAACATTTAATGATGAATCTGTTCTATAGCAGGAACATGCCTTTTTACCAATTTGGTGATATGTTCTTTCTCAAGAAAATACCGACAGAAAAATGGGTACCATTTATCGTTGATCGTTTTCAGAAAGCCGGCAAGCACATCACTGAGGAATTTGCTCAAAAGATTTGCCATACCGTCGACAATTATTCATCCTATGTGCAGCAACTCGCCTGGAATGTGTTTGCCGTATCTGACAACGAGGTCACGGAAACATCATTAAACGAAGGCATAGAGGCTACTATTGCCCAGGTGTCTCCACTCTTTGTAGAACAAACGTCTTCGCTTACGTCTTACCAGTTGAACTTCATCCGAGCCATTTGCCATGGACACCATAAAGACTTCGGCAAGCGTGAAGTTACCAGTACTTTCGATTTAGGAAGCCGCTCCAATCTCGTTAAACTGAAAGAGACCCTTACTCATCGTGAGATCATCGACACAGATGAGAGTGGCATCGTTTTGGCGGATCCCCTCTTCGAACTATGGTTTAAGCGGCAATTTTTGTGTTAATTTAATAATTTTTTCAGCAAAACCTTTGTTGTTTCACAAAAATTGTTTACCTTTGCTCCCGAAATGCCTGCTCGTGTGAGGGTTGGCACGTTAAAAACTTACATCAGTAGAGCGAGACCTCAGGCCAGTTGTACGGCCAGTCCCTCCCAATGCTTATATATATTAATAAGGTGTAGCAAGCGAGCCCACCCCTGGTTTTAATTCACAAGAAGATTTTTAATTCACTTTATAAATTTTTATTAACTAAATTTTAAACGTATGAGAAAACATTTTCTTTTATTGTTTTTGATGGCTATCTTGCCTCTGGCAGGTTGGGCTCAAGGTCCTGACAAAATTGGTGCAAACACAGTTTTGCGATTCAATTGCTACACTACTGAATCCAAAGCCGAGATTCTGAGTTTTGTAGATGGTGTTGCTGAAGCTGATGCAAAAGATTTGGTAATCCCTGCAACTGTTGATTTTGAAGGAAAAACTTACAAGGTTGTAAAGGTTCTTGAAAATGCTTTCAAGAACAACACAACTATTACTTCAGTGACGTTCAATAAAAATCTGACTGAGATTGAGTCTGCTTTCACAGGCTGTAAGAATCTTACGACTGTAAACTTCACTGAAGCTGAAGATCTCACTACGATTGCAGAAGGTGCTTTCACGGGCACAGCTATCACGGCTCTCGACCTCAGCAAGAACACCAAGATTACCTCTATCGTCAACCTGTTCGGAACAACTGCAGATGTTAAGAATGCAACTCTGACGGAGGTTAAGCTTTCAAAGAAAGTGACAAATATCGTTGAGAATGCTTTCCTGAACTGCACAACTCTGAAGACTGTCACATTCGAGGCTGCTGACGCTGCTCAAACAATTGGTGCCGGTGCATTCGCAGGCACAGCTATTGCTACTCTCGACCTCAGCAAAACTAAGGTTCAAACTATCGGCAACCTCTTTGGCACGACTGCAGCGGTTAAGAATGAAGCTCTGACAAAGGTTATCTTCCCCAATACAGTGGAAACCATAGCTGCAAATGCTTTCCAGAACTGCACAGCTCTGGCTACTGTGACTTTCGCAGACTTGAAGGAAGGTGCTGTCAACGTTACTTCTATTGGTGCCGGTGCATTCGCAGGCACAGCTATTGCTACTCTCGACCTCAGCAAAACTAAGGTTCAAACTATC
>CACWFV010000037.1 GCA_902760315.1 uncultured Bacteroidales bacterium
CCATTGAGGGTCGTCCTAGACGAGGACGTTGATAGGAGGCAGGTGTAAAGACGGTGACGTCAAAGCCGAGCCTTACTAATTGCCCGAACGCTTTCGCAGTGCAATTCTTAATTCTTAATTCTTAATGATTGGGCTGCGCACAGAAACAGTCATACTTTCAGGTGTTGATAGTAATCGACATCTATAGCTTGCTTGTGAAGATTGTCACCTTATACGGTGCACGCCAATTATGCATTAAGCATTAAGCATTATGCATTATAATTTGTGCATTCGAAGATATTCAGGTGGTTATTGCGGCGGGGTCCCACCTCTTCCCATTCCGAACAGAGAAGTTAAGCCGATGGTACTGCAATGCAATGCGGGAGAGTAGGAGGCCGCCACTTTTTCAAGTAGAGAGAAGCCCTTGGTCAGAAATGACTGAGGGCTTCTTCGTGTTATGTTGTTGCCGATGGAATACCTTTCCTTTTTTGTATGATCTATAGAAAGAAGCCCCAGAGTCTTATTGACTCAGAGGGCTTCTTCCGTGTTTCGTACTCTTATGTAACTTTCTTTTTAGATGTGGCTTGACAGGTAACTTGTAGGCCAGATATTAATGGTGGATTTAACGGAGCCCTTGCTTCCTCCAACTGTCAGCGTGATTTCTACTGGAGCGTGGATGATGGTTTTTTCTGCATTCGGTGTTACCAGTGTGGCATCCATGCTGGTGTTGCTATAGTTGATGGAGTTGGCGAAGTGGCTGTGGTTGCCTGAACATAACACACTGATTTTGTTAGTCTGTCCGTCAAGGTCTATCTGTGTGCGAGTGTTGTTATTGTCAATCTCGAATGCACGGATGGTGATTGGCTTTTCGGTTGCGAATTTCAGTACGCCGTCTTTCATGCCTTGCTGCTCAAAGGTGATGACATAGCGTTTGCTGCCAACGTTCATATATACGGCAGTACCCCATTCGTCAGGCTGTGCCTCTTCGTCACTCCAGTACGTTGTGTGCCACCATGATTGCTCCGGTTCCTCACCTACGACATAGTGCATAAAGGTAGGATACCAGTTGCGCATCTTCTCTTTCTCTACTACCCAGCTGTAGTCTACGTCTACGCACAGTTTCTCAGCGGGTTGTCCTTTCTTTGCAGTCAATGCCAGTGGGTTGTCTTCGGCATAGATGGGTATATCGATGAGTGAAGGGGCGGTGTTACTTGTGTTCTTTACTTTCAACGCATAGAATACGGGATTATGGTCTTTTCGCCAGTCAGCGGCATTTTCACCTTCCTTCGGTTTACTAACGGTGTTAATGAAGTCTTTTTGTGTTACACCGAACAGTTCGTGCACTTCAAAACCCTCTCCTTCGGCCTCAGGCTCCGTACTTCCCACGAATATCTTTTTATGGGCCCCAGTAGCTCTTACTATCAGATAGAAGGTGGAGTAGCCCTCATCATCAGCCTCCTGCACCAATTTCGCATCAAAAACGATGTCGTTATAGTCAAAGTCGCTGTTTTGGCTGACGGTAAGGTCTTCCGCAATAATACGCTTGAATCCTGAAGCCATTAGGTCTTCTATGGAGAGATTCACAATGTCCTCACCCAGAGCCAGTAGTTGTTCGTTCGACTGCGCAGCCCGTCGCTCTGTGTTTCGCGTTGTGCTGGTTTCAAATCCCCAGTCTTGGTTACTGTCTGGTTCCCCAAACTCAGAGATGAATGCCTGTTTGAATGCATCATGTGCTTTCTCCTCAGGGCTTACCGGATTACTATAGCTTGTATCCTTTGAGCAACTGACGAAAGCGGTTGTTAGTGCCAACACAACCAGCAATAATACTTGTCGTCTTTTCATTGTCTTATTATAGTTATATGGTTAATAAAATAGGTTAATATGTTATATGCCTGCAAAGATAGTGAATAATGGTCAGAATGCCAAAAAAAATTGTCGAAATATCTTAACACTACGTTGGGTATTTCGACTTTGCTGCATGGTTTGGTGAATCCTGCATGCAGCCGCGCAATCAAAGGAACAGTCCCTTGATGGCTTCAAAGTGGGAGAATAATTTACTATTGAAGATTGATTATTTGTAAATAATATGTGCTAGGTAACAATTTTTTTTATTACTTTTGTACCAAAATTGTTGAGAATTACTTCATAAACTAAGTATAGCTTCTTTCTATGTATGGAAGAGAGTAAATTTTTCAGCTAATTCTGAATACCACTAAAAAAGAACACAGTGTTTGAGAATATAAAAATAAATAAATCAAAATGGCTACGGAATTATATGATGATAGTATCATATCTTGTAGCATTAGTTACGACAATAGGATTGTTGTCGTATTTTCTAGATTTCGGAGGGCAATTGTCTGAATTAAGATTTATCTTATTTTTTGTTTGTGTATTTGTTTGTATTTTATTCGTCCGCCGATGGGTGAGAGTTATAAATGATTATGATACACGTTCATTTGTTTATACTATATTTGGGATAGGAGTTCTTTTGCCCTCATTAATACTTTCTGAAATAACTCATGAACTTCGGCATCCAATGGCAGAATTTGCTACCATGTATGATGCAATACAGAGTGGCGAGGAATATATCCATGTAAAAAATGTAGGGATAGACACTTCGCGTCATGGTGTATTCATGACATATCGTGTTATTCCAAGAAGATATCAACATTCTGAGATTGAACATGTTGTTTTTGTAACCTTTCAAATAAAAAATGTAAAGAATGCCTTTTGGGGATATACATTGAATAGTTGTTGTATGTCGCCGAAAGATAACGAAAAACGGGCTGCTTTTTTTTCATCTTTGGATGAGAAGATAAAAACACATGCTATTCCCCATGGGGAAGGATATTATAGAAGAATAATGTCGAAAACAGAGGACTATGATGCATTTATGAATGCTTGTCGCAACATAAATATTCCAATAGAATCTCCTGTGTTTTTTACGAATCTAATGAGCTCTACCAAGGATAATATAATTCGTGAACTAAAATGGATGTTCATTACTATGTTTGCGAGCTTATTTATCATCTTATTGGTTTTCTTGTTTGCCAAGAAAGATAGAAGTCAATCATCCATCAATAAAGAAATTAAGCGAGAACGTAGTCAGGCAATAGCTTATATTAGTAATAGAAACAATTGGCCTCATATATTATTATTTATACTTTTTGTAGGCTATTTTCTTATGATGTTGGCAGGAGGATATAATGATGTGTATGGCGGAATACATCTTGGACAGATGCAACAATGGGGAGCTATCTCTAAATATTTGTGTATCGACCGATGCGAATTTTGGCGATTAATATCCTATTCTTTTGTACACGTAAGTATCTGGCATCTTGCGGTAAATCTGGTGCTTTTTGCGCTTTTCGTCTATTTTTATTCTGGTCTTTTACGTTCGTGGTTGCTATGGATTGTATTCATATGCACATCAATAGCAGTTGGTCTTATGTTTATTTTGTTGTATCCACATGAGATGTTGTTAGGTGCATCTGGTGGAATCATGGGATTATACGGCTATCGGATAGGAAAGGGTATTGATACTCTTATTGATGATATAAAAAAGCGACCAAAGAAGAAAAACAAAACGAAGACTAATATAGTAGCAATGTTATTCGTCCTGATGGGGACTGCTGGCGCTTGTATAATATTGCCAACAATCATCATCGTTTTAATAATTGGTATAAACCTGACAGTTTATATTACTGGCTTGCTTGGGGGAATATTCATGTGGTATATTATCAAGAGAATCTGTCCATCCGAGTGCCTTAAACAAGGACAACGTTTGTTCTAATTACCAACATTATATTTAGATAGTGTTTCTACTTGCCCACGCAGAATCTACTTTCCGATGCAGAATCTAATATCTGCAAATATAATCCGCTGATATGCAGGGGATGTCACTCACCTCTGATTGAGGGAAGCGGTTCGCGTGCGCGGGATGGGCGTTCCTTGCAACGGGAATAGCTGATACGGCGATGGGAACAGCTGATATGGCAATGGGAACAGTTGATATGGGAAAAAGTGGTAGGACTTTCTGAAAAGTCGTACCACTTTTTGGTGGGAACAGCTAATACGCACAAAATTCTCTAGAGAATTTTGCGTGTATACAGCTAACTCGTCATCGGCTACAGCTGTCTTGTCAGTGGGACAAGCTAATACGCGGAGGGAGCAGTCTGTCTTTGGCGCATATATAATGTACATGCGCATGGGTGCGTCGCTTGCGAGTACTTTTCAAAAAATAACCTTCACCTTCACCAACGAGGCTGGAAATGCCGTGTACAAAGGCTTTCCGCCCACCATCACCCCTGTCTCAACCTTCATCTATCCTTCACCGAACCTTCACCCGCGCATGACAGGCGAATGACGGGTGAAGGATGGGTGAAGGTTCTGCATACCCTTCGCGCCCGCAGGTAACGCCCGCGAACCTTTATTTACAGGGACTTTCCGCATCAGCGGTGAAGGTGAAGGATATTTTTTGAAAACCGTTTTTTATCATATAGTAATTAAGGTGGTAACGCCTTTATGATGACAGTGAAACGCCCAATACAATATTTCTCCTGCGCGTGCGTTATAATAAGGTATGCAGTGGACTGACCGTATCAGACAAGTGAAAATCATGTTGGTGGTGGCTGCGGTGATTATTGCCGTGGCGTCGCTGCTGGTGTCGCATTTCCTGGTGCGCGACTTGTCGATAGAAGAGCGCCACCGCATGGAAGTGTGGGCTCAGGCCTTGCGTACGCTGAATGAAGTGGAGGATGGTCCGGCGCTCTCATTAGTTCTCAGCGTGATGGAGGGTAATAATACCATTCCTGTTATTGTGGTGAACGATGACGGCAGCATATACGACTTCCGTAACATTGACGATTCTACCCAACTGAAAGACTATGCGCATAGCATGATTATGGCGGGTGATACGATTCGTATTGACAGTCAGCTGGTGTGCTACGACGAGTCCATCATGCTGAAGCGCCTGCAGGCCTGGCCCTACGTGCAGTTAGGCATCGTGCTGATATTCGTGGTGGTGGCTATCTTTGCCCTGCTATCCTCCAAGCGTGCCGAGCAGAATAAGGTGTGGGTGGGGCTGTCGAAGGAGACGGCCCACCAGTTGGGCACCCCAGTGTCGAGCCTGATGGCGTGGGTAGAGATGCTCAAGGAGCAATATCCCGACGACGACCTGCTGCCGGAGATGGACAAAGACGTGAAGCGCCTGCAGCTGATTGCCGACCGTTTCTCGAAGATAGGGTCGCTGCCTGAGCCTGTGGAGGCATCGATGAATAGTGTACTTGACCACGTGGTAGACTATATGGATCGCCGTACTTCGAACCAGGTGCAGATGATACGCCGCATGCCTGACCATGAGGTGATATTGAAGATGAACGCCTCGCTGTTTGAGTGGGTGGTGGAGAATCTCTGTAAGAACGCCGTAGATGCCATGGAGGGCAAGGGTACTATTACGCTGACCTTGACGGACGAGGAACACCGCGTGGTGATAGAGGTTCAGGATACCGGTAAGGGCATCAAGAAAAAAGATATCAACAGCGTGTTTACTCCTGGCTTCACCACGAAGAAGAGAGGGTGGGGACTTGGACTCTCGCTGGCAAAGCGTATCGTTGAAGAGTATCATAAAGGCCGTATCTTTGTCAAACAGTCAGAGATTGGCAAAGGTACGACCTTCCGTATTGAGATGCCAAAGGGCTGTTAGCTCTTGGCTGTTAGCTATTAGCTGTTGGCTGTTAGCTTTATACTACTTCAATTCCCTGCTCCTCGCAGAGCTTCAGACTCATTTCCTTCAGTTTGAACTTCTGGATTTTGCCAGAGCCTGTCAGTGGGAACTCCTTGATAAAGAATACGTACTTGGGTATCTTGTAGCGTGCTATCTTGCCACGGCAGAACAGCTGCACGTCCTCAGGTGTCATCGTGACGCCTTCCTCCAGGATGATGAACGCACCCACGGCCTCGCCGTATTTCTTCGACGGAACGGCAGCCACTTGTACGTCGCGAATGCCCGGCATGTGGTAGAGAAACTCCTCAATCTCGCGCGGATAGATGTTCTCGCCGCCACGTATAATCATGTCCTTAATGCGTCCTGTGATGCGATAGAAGCCCTGCTCGTCCTTGACGCCCAGGTCGCCGGAGTGCAGATAGCCATTCTTGTCGATGACCTCGGCCGTTGCCTGCGGGTTCTTGTAGTAGCCCTTCATGACGTTGAAGCCCTTGCAGCACATCTCGCCCTGCACGCCCACGGGGCACTCCTCGCCTGTCTCCGGGTCCAGCACCTTGACGTCAACAAACGGATAGTCGCGTCCTACGGTGGTGCAGCGCTGCTCGAAGGTGTCGTTCAGACAAGTCTGCGTCATTCCCGGCGACGACTCGGTGAGTCCGTAGACGCTGGTAATGGTCATGTACATCTTCTCCGAGACCTGCTTCATCAGTTCCACCGGACAGAGCGAGCCCGCCATGATGCCGGTGCGCAGGCAGGAGAGGTCGAACATATCGAACATCGGGTGGTTCAGTTCGGCAATAAACATGGTGGGTACGCCATAGACCGCCGTACACCTTTCTTTATGTATAGAGGCCAGCACCACCAGCGGGTCGAACTTCTCAACCATCACCTCCGTGCAGCCGTGCGTCAGACAGTTCATCGTGGCCAGCACCACGCCGAAGCAGTGGAACAGCGGCACGCAGACGCAGAGTTTGTCGTCCTGCGTAAATCCCATGTTCTCGCCCGTGAAGTAGCCATCGTTTGAGATGCCGTAGTGCGTCAGCATGACACCCTTGGGAAATCCCGTCGTGCCGCTGGTGTACTGCATGTTGCAGACGTCATGGCAGCTGACCTGTTTTTTCATCTCGTTGAGCGTGTCGTCCTCGATGTTCTGTCCCAGCAGCAGCAGTTCGGCCGTGTTGTACATGCCGCGGTACTTCTCCATACCTATATATACCACGTTCTTCAGATGCGGGAAACGCTCCGAGTTCAGGTGGCCGCGCTCACACGTCTTCAGCTCAGGCAGCATGGTGTAGGTCATGTCCACGTAGTTGCAGTCCCATGTGCCGTCGGTAATGCAGAGCACCTCCATGTCAGAGTCTTTGCAGAGATACTCCAGCTCGTTCTGCTTATAGTTGGTGTTCACCGTCACCAGCACGGCACCTATCTTGGCCGTGGCGTAGAGGAATGTCAGCCAGTCTGGTACGTTGGTGGCCCAGATGCCCACGTTGGAGCCCTTCTTCACGCCAATGCTGATGAGGCCCTTGGCCAGGTTGTCCACACGCTGGTTGAAGGTGCTCCAGGTAAATCGCAGGTTGCGGTCACTATAGACGATGTATTCCTTGTCGGGCGTCGTCTCGGCCCAGTGCTCCAGCCATTGTCCGAGCGTCCACTCATGGAGTTTGTAGCCCGCGCTGCCTGTCTCGGCAGGATATGTTCTGTCGGGCAATGGCCTGCCCGCCATGTCAAGTCTTGCGTTGCTCATCTTATTTATTAAAAAGGAATATACACTACAGCCAGTATCTTTGCGCTCTTGCCCGGTGCTCCATGCACGTGGTGCTTGACGATGGAGTCGTAGTAGATGCTGTCGCCCTCGTGCAGGCTATAGGTCTCCTTGCCATAGACGATTTCTATCTCGCCCTGCATGACGTAGATGAACTCCTCGCCCTCGTGGGCCGATAGTTGGAACTCAGGACTCTCCTCTGGGTTGATGTCGATAATGAATGGCTCCATGTGGCGCCCCGCCTTTTGCTGTGCCAGCGGGTGATACTCCATGTGCTTGCGGGCGTCGGTGGCGCCATTGCTGAAGCTGATGCTGCTCTCGGCCTCGCGGTCCTTGGCACGGGTGACGATGGGCCCTAGGGCGTCGCTGTCGTCCATGAATGTTCCCAGACGGACGCCCAGTGCACGGGCTATCTTAATCAGCGGCCCCAGTGAGGGCAGGTTGACGTCGTTCTCAATACTATTGATTTGCTCTGCGGACAGTCCGCTACGCTCAGCAATTTCCTCTATGCTGAGATTCTTCGTTTCTCTGATTCCCTTGATTTTGGAACCTATTAAAGAGTTATTGTTTGACATACCATTGTTTGTATTTCGTGTTGGCTGGCAAAAGTACAAAAAAAAAGTGTATTGCCGAAAGAGTTTGGGAATATTAACAATTAGAATGTAAAAAAACACTAATATATTGTGAATATATGAAAAAAACTTCGTACCTTTGCAGGCCAAAAGTGTGATTATGTGTAGTTTGGAGCAATTGAAGATAGATCTGAAAGGTATGACCGAGCCGTCAATGGTTTTGGAATACGACCTTGGCGACCATTATTTCAGTGCTCTGGACGGCTCACAGTTGGAGCATGGAGCCTTGCACGTGTCGGTGTCTATACGCAAGATGACCGGCTTTTTCGAACTCCAGTTCCATACCACGGGTGTCGTAACCGTCAGCTGCGACCGTTGTCTTGACGACATGGAGCAGCCGATAGAGGCCGACAACCAGCTGGTGGTCAAGTTGGGCGACACATACAGCGATGACGATGACACCGTGACCATTGACGAGAACGAAGGAATGCTCGACCTGTCGTGGTTCATCTATGAGTTTGCGATGCTGGCCATACCCATCAAGCACGTTCATGCACCTGGAAAATGCAATAGTGCGATGACGCAGAAGCTGGAAGAGCTGAGCGGCGCTGTCCGAAGCGGGAGGCAGAGACGGTCGTTGACCCGCGCTGGGAGAAACTAAAGAATTTAAAAGTTTAAAAATTTAAAAAGGTAATAGAATTATGGCACATCCTAAAAGAAGACAATCGAACACTCGTACCGCAAAGCGTCGTACCCATGACAAGGCTGTAGCTCCCACATTGGCAGTATGCCCCAACTGTGGCGCTTACCACATCTACCACACCGTATGCCCCAGCTGTGGCTACTATCGTGGCAAGATTGCTATTGTAATGGACGAAGCCGCTGAGTAATGAGTAATATCAATGCGATAATCACCGGTATTGGTGGCTACGTGCCCGACTACGTCCTAAACAACGAGGAACTGTCGCGCATGGTAGACACCAATGACGAGTGGATTATGACGCGTGTAGGTATTAAGGAACGCCGCATCCTGGCCGAGGAAGGCCTCGGCACCAGCTATATGGCTCGCAAGGCTGCCAAGCAGCTGATGCAGAAGACAGGTGCAGATCCTGATACGATAGACGCTGTCATTGTTGCCACATCGACGGCTGATTATAAGTTTCCTTCCACGGCCAGAGAATGCTTTTGCGTTCGACTTCTGGGGCGCTTGCTGTGGATTCCTCTATGCTCTCGATGTGGCGGGCTCTATGGTTCAGTCCGGCCGCTACAAGAAAATTATTGTAATTGGTGCCGACAAAATGTCGTCTGTCACCGACTATAAAGACCGTGCTACCTGTCCGCTGTTTGGCGACGGTGCTGCCGCTGTACTAGTGGAAGCCACCGAGGAAGAGAATATCGGTGTGATAGACTCCTACTTCCGTGCCGACGGCAAGGGCTTGCCCTTCCTCCACATGAAGGCTGGCGGTTCTGTCAGCCCCCCCAGCCACTTCACAGTGGACCACCGTCTGCACTACCTCTATCAGGAAGGTCGCACCGTGTTCCGCTATGCCGTGACCAACATGAGCGACGACTGCGCTCTGATTGCCGAGCGTAACAACCTGAACAAGGACAACATTGCATGGGTGGTTCCTCACCAGGCTAATCTGCGCATTATCGAGGCTGTGGCCAAGCGACTGGAGCTACCTATGGAGCAGGTGATGGTCAATATCGAGCATTACGGTAACACTTCAGCGGCTACTATTCCCTTGGCACTTTGGGAAAACGAGCACAAGCTGAAGAAGGGTGACAACATCATTATGACCGCCTTCGGTGCCGGTTTCGTTCATGGAGCCAGCTATTACAAGTGGGCTTATGATGGAGGCAACAAGTAGCTGTTGGCCATTGGCTATGCAAAAGCAAAAAGCAAGACCATGCATAAAGCAGGATTCGTAAATATAGTAGGTAATCCCAATGTAGGTAAAAGTACGCTCATGAACCAGTTGGTTGGTGAGCGTATTTCGATTGCTACGTTCAAGGCCCAGACTACGCGCCACCGCATCATGGGTATTGTCAATACCCCTGACATGCAGATTGTGTTCAGTGACACACCAGGTGTGCTGAAACCCAACTACAAGCTGCAGGAGTCTATGCTGGCCTTCTCGGAGTCAGCCCTTCAGGACGCTGATATACTGCTCTACGTCACCGACGTAGTAGAGAATCCAGAGAAGAACATGGACTTTCTGGAGAAGGTGCAGAAGATGGACATCCCCGTCTTGTTGCTTATCAACAAGATTGACGAAAGCGACCAGAAGACGTTGGGCGATATTGTGGAGAAGTGGCACGGACTGCTGCCCAATGCCGAGATACTGCCCATCTCTGCCAAGAACAAGTTTGGCATCGACATGCTGCTGAGGCGCATCAAGGAACTGTTGCCCGACTCGCCGCCGTTTTTTGATAAGGACCAGCTGACGGACAAACCCGCACGCTTCTTTGTCTCGGAGATTATCCGCGAGAAGATATTGCTCTATTACGACAAGGAGATACCCTACTCAGTAGAGGTGCGCGTGGAGAGTTTCAAGGAGACGGAGAAAACCATCCGCATCAACGCCGTCATCTATGTGGAACGCGACTCGCAGAAAGGCATCATCATCGGACATCAGGGCATAGCGCTGAAGAAAGTTTCTACAGAGTCGCGTAAGGCACTTGAGAAATTCTTCGGCAAACCCATCTATCTGGAGACCTTTGTGAAGGTTGATAAGGATTGGCGCAGTTCAGACAAGGAACTGAATATTTTTGGATATAATCTGGATTAACTACGGGATAGTAGGAAACCCCAGAAAAAACGAGAGAAGTTATGGCAAACTTAGTAGCGATAGTAGGACGCCCCAATGTGGGTAAGTCGACCCTATTTAACCGGCTGACCAATAGTCGTCGTGCCATTGTCAGCGACGAGGCCGGCACCACCCGTGACCGTCAGTACGGCAAGTGTGAGTGGAATGGCCGCGAGTTTTCGGTGGTCGACACCGGCGGCTGGGTGGTCAACTCTGACGATGTCTTCGAAGAGGAGATACGCAAGCAGGTGATAGTAGCCACAGAAGAGGCTGACCTGGTGCTGTTCTTGGTAGATATCAAGAATGGACTGACCGACCTTGACGAGGACGTAGCACTCATCCTGCGGCGTTCCAAACTGCCTGTTGTGCTTGTGGCCAACAAAGCAGACGACGGCAAAGACCTCTACGGACAGTACGAGTTTTATAAGCTCGGACTGGGCGACCCTTTCTGTGTCAGCGCCGCCACCGGTTCCGGCACGGGCGACTTGCTGGACTATGTGCTGTCGAAACTCCCCGTGGCCGACGCTTCCGACATTGACGACAATACTCCACGCTTCGCTGTGGTGGGCCGTCCGAATGCCGGCAAGTCGAGCATCATCAATGCCTTTATCGGCGAGGACCGCAACATCGTGACAGACATTGCCGGCACGACGCGCGACAGCATCTATACCAAGTACGACAAGTTCGGCTTCGACTTCTACCTGGTCGACACCGCCGGTATTCGCCGTAAGAACAAGGTAACGGAAGACCTTGAGTTCTACTCCGTCATGCGCTCCATCCGAGCCATCGAGAACAGCGATGTCTGCATTTTGATGATTGACGCCACGCGCGGTATAGAGGCCCAAGACATGAACATTTTCCAGCTCATTCAGAAGAATAACAAGTCGCTGGTGGTGGTCGTCAACAAGTGGGACTTGGTGGAAGACAAGTCGCAGGTAGCTATCAAAACCTTCGAGACCGCCATCCGCCAGCGCATGGCTCCGTTTGTCGACTTCCCCATCATTTTTGCGTCTGCACTAACCAAGCAACGCATCTTCAAAGTGCTGGAAACGGCCAAGCAGGTCTATTTGAACCGTAAGATAAAGATAGGTACTTCCAAGCTGAACGAGGTCATGCTGCCCATCATTGAGCAGACGCCACCACCCAGCATCAAGGGTAAGTACATCAAGATAAAATATGTTTCGCAGGTGCCTGACACCCAGATACCCACCTTCGTGTTCTATGCCAATCTGCCGCAGTATGTCAAGGAGGCCTACCGCCGCTTCCTGGAGAACAAGATGCGTGACAACTGGACGCTGACCGGAACACCCATCAACGTGTTTATCCGACAGAAATGAACAGGGCAGCGATAGTCGTCATGGGACTGACAGCCTTGACGCTTGTGGCAGCATGCCACGAAGTCAGTCCTGAGCAACAGGCTGCCGAGGCCGCTCAAGGCTATTACCAGCGTCTGCTCGACGGCTACCCGGATGGTTTCCTGGAGGGTAAGGCCACCTACGCCGAGATGCCCGAAGACTATCGCAAGCAACTGCTGGAGGCCGGCAAGCAGTATCTTGAGGACATGCAGCAGCGGCACGACGGCCTGCGCGCTGTAGCCATTTCGCCTAATGTAGGGCGCATGGATTCTACGCTTCAGCTGACCTACGCCTTCCTGTTGTTGTCATACGGAGACTCAACGCAGGAAGAAGTCGCTGTACCGATGGTTCAGGTGGAGGGCTGTTGGAAGATGCGATAACGGGCTTCGCCCTAATGAATAGTAAACAAGTAAATCGTCAAATAGTAAATTAAAATGATGACAGCAAACGAGATTCGTGACTCATTCAAGAAGTTCTTTGAGTCGAAGCAGCACACCATTGTGCCTTCTGCACCAATGGTTATTAAGGACGACCCCACGCTGATGTTCACCAACGCGGGTATGAACCAGTGGAAAGATATTATATTAGGTACGCGCGACCCTGAGCCGCGCCGTCGTGCTGACACCCAGAAATGTCTGCGCGTCAGTGGCAAGCACAATGACCTGGAGGAGGTTGGTCACGACACCTACCACCACACCATGTTCGAGATGCTGGGCAACTGGTCGTTTGGCGACTACTTCAAGGAGGGCGCCATCGACATGGCTTGGGAATATCTGGTAGACGTGCTGAAGCTGAATCCAGCCGACCTCTATGTTACCGTCTTCGAGGGCGACCCTGCCGAGGGGCTGGAGCGTGACGACGAGGCAGAGCAGTACTGGCTGAAGCATGTGCCCGCCGACCACATTATCAACGGCAACAAGCACGACAACTTCTGGGAGATGGGCGACACGGGACCCTGTGGCCCCTGCTCGGAGATTCACGTCGACAGCCGTACTCCTGAGGAAAAGGCCAAGAAGCCCGGTCGCGAACTTGTCAACATGGACGACCCGCAGGTCATCGAAATCTGGAACCTGGTGTTCATGCAGTTCAACCGCAAGGCCGACGGCTCGCTTGAGAAGTTGGCCATGAACGTCATCGACACGGGTATGGGCTTTGAGCGCCTGGTGCGCATGCTGCAGGGCAAACACTCTAACTACGATACCGACATTTTCCAGCCCATCATCAAGGCAGAGGAGCAGATCTGCGGTCTGAAGTACGGCCAGAAGGAAGAAACCGACGTCGCCATGCGCGTCTGTGCCGACCACCTGCGTGCTGTCTCGTTCTCCATTGCCGACGGCCAGCTGCCCAGCAATGCCAAGGCCGGCTATGTCATTCGCCGTATTCTGCGTCGTGCCGTGCGCTATGCCTACACCTTCCTTGGCCAGAAGGATGGCTTCCTCTATCAGCTCGTGCCCACACTCGTTCACGAGATGGGCGATGCCTTCCCTGAGTTGAAGGCCCAGCAGCAGCTCATCACCAAGGTCATCAAGGAGGAGGAAGACTCATTCCTACGTACCCTCGACAAGGGTATCTCCATGCTCGACAAGGCCATGGCCGACCTCAAGGCTCAGGGCAAGAACCAGTTGGACGGCGTTCAGGCTTTCCGCCTGTTTGATACCTATGGTTTCCCGCTCGACCTGACTGAGCTTATCTGTCGTGAGAATGGCTTCACCGTCGACGAGGAGCAGTTCAACCAATGCCGCTGCCGTTGAGAACAGCGACTGGGTAGAACTGAAGCCCGGCGAGCAGCAGTTTGTTGGCTACGATTACTCTGAGTATGAGTGCCAGATACTGCGCTACCGCAAGGTGACCCAAAAGAAGAACGAGTTCTACGAGGTGGTGCTCTCTGCCACTCCATTTTATGGTGAGATGGGTGGTCAGGTGGGCGACCAGGGTGTGCTCGTTTCCGAGAACGATACCATCGAGGTCATCGACTCCAAGCGCGAGAATGGTCAGACGGTGCACATTGTCAAGCAACTGCCCAAGGATCCGTCGGCGCAGTTCATGGCTTGTGTCGATACCGACAAGCGCGATGCCTCTGCTGCCAACCACACCGCTACCCACCTGCTGGACTATGCCTTGAAGCAGGTGCTGGGCGACCACGTGGAGCAGAAGGGTTCGTTTGTCAGCCCCGAAGTGCTGCGCTTCGACTTCTCTCACTTTGAGAAAGTCACCGACGAGCAGCTCCGTCAGGTAGAGCGCATGGTCAACGACATGATTCGTCAGGACCTGCCGCGCGACGAGCACCGTGACATGCCTATGGACGAGGCCAAGAAGTTGGGCGCCATAGCTCTCTTTGGCGAGAAGTATGGCGACAAGGTGCGCGTCATGCGCTTCGGTCCGTCGTGCGAACTCTGTGGTGGTATCCATGCCACCTCTACAGGCCGTATCGGTTTCTTCAAGATTATCTCTGAGAGCAGCGTCGCTGCCGGCATCCGCCGTATTGAGGCCCGTACCGGTAAGGAGTGCGAGGAACTGCTCTACAACATCGAGGATACGCTGAAGACCGTGAAGTCCTTCTTCAACAATGCCAAGGATCTGCAGGGCGTTATCCAGAAGTATATCGAGGAGCACGACCACATGAAGAAAGAGATAGAAGGCTTCCAGGCACAGGCCGTCGAGCGTGCTGCCAAGACACTCGTCGAGCAGGCTCGCGAGGTTAACGGCGTAAAGGTGGTTACCAGCGTCATACCGATGTCGCCCGCTGCTGCCAAGGACCTGGCCTTCAAGATTCGTGCCGCCGTCCAGGGCTCGCTGCTCTGCGTACTGGGCACACACGACAACCAGAAGCCCCAGCTCTCTATCATGATGAGCGACGACATGGTCAGCGACCACGGACTGAACGCTGGTCAGATGGTGCGCGAGGCTGCCAAACTCATCCAGGGCGGCGGTGGCGGCCAGCCTCACTTCGCCCAGGCCGGTGGTAAGAATGTCGACGGACTAAGCGCCGCTGTCGACAAGGTCATCGAACTGGCCCACCTGTAAGCGAGTTCTCTGGACAATAAACTTATAAGTGCTGCACGGAAAAGGAAGCCACTCTTCTCTTTTCCGTGCACTCTTTATTCTTGTGTGTTGTAACCTGACGGCCGTGAGAAGTAACGTGTCGGCTGCGAGACGTAACAACTTGAAGACAAATGGATTGTTGCCCGTGATGAATACAATGGGCTTTTAGAAAACGAAGTCCACCTTCTTGACGTTGCTGCCGTAGATGGTACGGAAATCGTCTTTCATGGAGATGACGTAGTAGCCGGCTTCTTTCCACTGAGTAGCCAGTTTGAGCGCTTTCTCACGGTTGGCGTGGTCGCGCTCCTCATCGTCGGCAACCAGCATGAAGGCAGCGCTCTTATACTTGCTGTTGCTGAGGCAGTAGTTGTGCATAGCCTGGTCGCCACCGCTGTTGCCAAACGAGAGTACAGGCACCTTGCCTATTTCCTGTGCAATCTGCAGTACCTTGTTGGTCTTCAGATTCTTGATAATCAGTTCGTCCGTACGTATCAGATAGTCTTCTTTTCCCATGGTGAAGTTCACACCAGGGGTGTCTCCCTGCTTGGTGGATGCCAGTTTCACGTCCATACCGATGACTCTGTTGGGAGCAATACCGAGTGGCTCAACCAGTGCGCGGCAGATGAAGCGGTCGGAGCCGGACACCACATAAAGAGTGAAGCCATTGTCCTTCAGGTATTCAAACACCTCGCGCATGGGTTGGTAGATGGCCTCTCCATACGTCATTCCTGTGAATCCGTTGGCAGGTTTGGCGGCATAGTCTTTCACGTAGGTGTCAAATTCAGCCAACGTCATTCCTGCATAGGCTTTCGCGGCAGCATAAGCATGAATCATGTCAAAACCGCTGGGCAGTGCTTTCCCATTGCGTACGAAGTCTCTGATGTTTTGGGCAGCCTCGCGCACGTCCTCAGGAGCCTTGTCGCGATAAGTGGGGTCGTCCAATACGCGGTACTCCAGCATGTTGTATTCAAAATAGCTAGGGTATAGCTCGCCCACGAAGGTGCCGTCCATGTCGAAGGTGGCAATGCGGTCTTCTTCTTTGATAAAGTTAGCCGATTGGGGATTCGTTACCTCTTCCACATACAGTTTCAGTGCCGACAGAGCGTCGCACTCGTTCCATGAGGCGAAATAATTCTTCTTAGCAGGTGACTCTACATCGTTGGTACTGCTGCATGATGTCATTACAGCGGGGCTGCAAACTGTCAGACAGGCAGCCAGTATCCACATTACATATTTTTTCATCATTAATACTGGTTGTTGTTTTTTGTAATTCTGCGGCAAAGGTACTAATTTTTTTGCATTCTTATAGATATATTGGTGTAAATTCGATGAATAATGGGCTGAAACAATAGTTAACAACTACAGAAACTACTTAAAATAGTTTAAAAACTAAAAGGATTAGTTATGAATAACGAAAACTTTTAGTTACTTTGCAGCAGATATTGATAATTGACGCAAATAAAAGTTTAATTTAAAACAGAATGGAATGAAGAAACTGACCAACAAGGAAAAGGAAATCATGGATCTGTACTGGCAGCACGGAGCTATGTTTGTCCGCGAGTTGCAGGAGCACTACGCCGAGCCCCGTCCACACTTCAATACGCTCTCTACCATTGTTCGTATCTTGGAGCGTGAGGGCTATCTGGCCCATAAGCAGTTTGGCAACAGCTATCAGTACTATCCGTTGGTGTCGGAGAAGGAGTATGGTCGCTCGTCGATTGCGGGTGTCATCAAGAATTACTTCAACGATTCCTATCTCAGTGCTGTCTCCTCGTTTGTCAAAGAAGAAAAGATCAGCGTAGACGAGCTGAAAGAACTCATTGACCAAATAGAAAGTAGCAAATAGTCAAATTGTAAATAGTCCATTGTGCAATGACAGACTTTCTGATTTATGACGCCAAGGTAGCGGTACTCATCGTCGTATTCTACATGTTCTACCGCTTGTTACTCTCGAAGGAGACCTTCCATCGGGTCAACCGCATAGTACTGCTGTCGACGGCTCTGCTGTCGTTTGTATTGCCACTGTGTGTCATCACGACACATCAGACGGTAGTGCTCGATGGCGTGCCTGCCGTGTCTGTGGGTGCTTTACAGCCAGCGGTGCTGGAAGAGGACTGCACGACACCCTTGTGGCAGACGGTTATACCTATTCTATATATAATAGGTGTACTGGCTACGCTGGGTCATACCTTGTTGTCTGTTTGGAGAGTCCTGATGCTGGTACGTCGCAGCGAGCGTTATCCGCAGGCTGACGGTACCACGCTTTGCGTGGTTCACGGTGACGTGCCGCCATTCAGCTTCTGTTCGTATATTGTCATGAACCATAGCGACTACGAGGCTCATGAAGCTGCCGTACTCGCCCATGAACGGGGACACATCCGCCAGCACCATTCGTGCGACGTACTCCTCGTGGACCTTCTCACCGCCCTGCAGTGGTTCAACCCTGCCATGTGGATGCTGCGCCAGGACCTGCGCGCCATCCATGAGTACGAGGCCGACGGTGCAGTACTCTCTCAAGGGATTAACGCGCGTCAATATCAATATCTGTTAATCACCAAGGCCGCAAGCATTGGCGGGTACTCCATTGCTAAGAAATCACCGCGCAGCAGTTTCTTGAAATTGCTTGCCCTCATACCTATCGTAGGTGTTGCCCTCGCTCTGAATGCTGAGACCGTCTATGACTATGTCTATCAGCAGCCTCAGAAAAAGATTATCAAGAAGGGCAAAAAGAACACGACCGTCAAGACAGATACTGTCAATGAGCTTGTCGTGGTGGCGCCCCCTGCACAGCCGCAGCAAGTAGAGCCTGTAGAAATGCCTAATCCATTGAAGGTTGACCAAAAGAAGGATCGAGCCTTCGACGTCGTCGAAGAGATGCCCCAGTTCCCTGGCGGCTCGTCTGCGCTGCTTGAGTATCTTGCCGCGAATATACGCTATCCTAAGGCAGCTCATAAGGCAGGTGTTCAGGGACGTGTCATCCTTACTTTTGTGGTAGAGAAAGACGGCAGCATCTCAGGAACCGAGGTCGTCAAGTCCGTATCGCCGTTGCTGGACGCTGAGGCCGTGCGCGTCATCAACGCCATGCCAAACTGGGTGCCCGGCCGACAGAACGGCAAGGTGGTCCGTGTCAAGTACGCTGTGCCCGTTTCCTTTATGTTGCAGGACGATGGCCCAAAGAAGATGACCGAGGGCGGCACCTTCAACACCAATGAGTATGACATTGAGGTAGATGGCAAGTTGGTGGACATTGAAACACTGAAAACCATCACCCCTGCCAACATTGAAAGCATGGACGTCCAGAAGCCCAAGGATGGCCAGGGCAAGGGCCGCATCATTGTCAAGATGAAGCAGAAGAAAGAATAAACACACTCTCTCGTTTTAATATGAACAGGTTATCATTCATGTTCATCCTCGCCCTCTTAGCGGTTTCCGCCGCAAGGGGCGAGGCTCTTGACTCGCTGGCCCTGCTGGTGCAGCGGGGTGACAGTTTGATGCTGCAGTATAATACCTTCGGGGCTTTGAAATACTATCAGCAGGCATACAATCAGGCACAAGCTCAAGGTGTCACGCGTTTCTCGATGGATGCCGATTTCAGCATGTCGAAGCCTTACGTGCCAGAGGACCGTGTTCCCCGTCAGATTCGGCTGAAGTTGGCAGATTGTCAGTATAAGCGTGCCAACTATCGGCAGACCACGGAACTGCTGAAGAACATGCCCGAGGACAGTCTGACGCACGATGCCTTTCGGCAGCTGGCCAACAGCTATAGGCAACAAGGCGATGTCGACTCCTATATGTATTGGGCAAGCCGCTTGCTTGAACACTATCCGATGGATGGCGAGGTGGTGGCAGGGCTCACGATAGCCTATGCCAGAAGTGACCAGCCGCAGAAAGGCATCATCTGTGGACTGAAGTATAGTCTGAAGGACTCCACGAACATTCTTGTCAACAGGGCGTTGGCTGATGCGTGGTTTATGAATCGTGACTTCACCGCCGCAGCCATGATGTATGACCATTTGCTGGAGCAGGGCGACTCTACCTTTAACACCCTGTATTCAGCGGGTATGAGCCATTCGCAGACTGGCAATCTGGAGCGAGCCTACGACTGTCTTAGCCGTGCACTGCTGCTCAGCCAGATGCAGCATGCAGGCTGTGCCTATCGTCTGGGGGTTGTCTGTATTGATACGCAGCGCTACGAAGAGGGACTGAAAGCCCACGAACTTGCCCTTGAACTCCTGAAGCCAGACACCACCACCATGAAGGCTATCACCCTTTCTCAAGGCGAAGGCTACTATCTGACCCACCGCTATCCTGAAGCCGTAAATGCGTGGAAGCGACATCTTGACTACAACCCGTCGTCTGTCGCCACCTATTATAATATTGCCAATGCCTACTATTACCTTCTCAAGGATGACGAGCAGGCGGAACGCTACTATCAGCACTTTCTCGACCTTGCCCGTCGGGAACAGAATCCGACGCCCCAACTCACAGAGATGATGGGGAAGGCAGAGGAGACACTCAAGTATTATAGAACGTCTCGTCGATGACCTGTTCCACGATGCGCGGGAAGTGTTCCATCTCCAGTTGGTGCTCTTTCCGCGCTATGTCGTCAGCGGTGTCGTCGGTGGGCTATAATCTCGCCAGAGTCACAGACGGGAGTGACGTAATGCACCGTCATGCCCGTCTCTGTCTCGCCAGCAGCCTTTACCGCCTCGTGGACGTGGTGTCCCCACATGCCCTTGCCGCCATATTTGGGCAACAGGGCTGGGTGGATGTTGACGATGCGGCGCGGGAAGGCCTCAACCAGGAAGTTAGGCACCAAGGGCAGAAAGCCAGCCAGCACGATGAACCGGATGTCGTACTGCAGCAGCAGGGGCATCATTACCTGCTCGTCGTTCAGTTCCGGTTTGGTGGCTACGGCCGTGGGCACGTCCAAACGCTTGGCACGCTCCAGCGCTAGGGCGTCAGGTTTGTTGCTGACCACCAAGGCACAATGGACGCGTGCAGAGCCCTTGAAGTATCTGATGAGGTTTTCACAGTTCGTGCCGCTGCCCGACACAAAGATGGCGATGTTTATCATATAGTTTCGTTAAGTGTTTAGTGATTCTAATAATAGTTCTATGAGTCGCGGCACACCATAGTTGGCTATCTCCTCTTCCCGTATCCAGAAATAGCTGGCAGGCAGTGGCGGCTCTTTGGCTGGTTCCCACAGCCAGAAGTCTGCATAGAGGATGCGGTGTGTCAGCACGTGCTTCACCCCCTGGCGTAGCAGCGTGGCGCCCTCTGGCACCTGTTCGGTCAGCCATGGTTCGTAGAGTCCCTGCCAGATGTCGCCCGCAGGCCGGCGGTGGATGGCTGTCTGGCCGTTATACCTAATATAAATGTAGGTCAGCTGGCGCTCCTTGACCTTCAGCGTCTTCAGCTTCGCGGGCAACACATTGATGTGTCCTTCGCGCAGTGCCACACAACTTTCTGCCAACGGACATTGCTCGCAACGCGGCGAGGTGGGCGTACACTGTATGGCGCCAAAATCCATCATGGCCTGGTTGAATGCAGAAGCCTGCTGTGGTGGTAGCAGTGACTGTGCCAATTGCGTAAACTCCCTCTTCCCCTCTGTCGTGTTAATGGGAGTCGATATTCCGTAGTGGCGGGCCAATACACGATAGACGTTGCCGTCGACAACAGCCGCAGGCAGGTCGAAGGTTGGGAAAACCACCCATCGCCACCACCTGCTTGGCAGCAGTATGCAGGTTGCGTGCCCGGCTGTAGTAGCCCAGCCCCTGCCACTGGCGCAGCACGTCGTCCTCCGTGGCACTTGCCAGTGCCTCCACCGTAGGCCATCGCTTCATGAAGCGTTGCCAGTAGGGGAGTCCCTGTTCTATGCGTGTCTGTTGAAGTATGATTTCCGATAACCAGATGGCATATGCACTCCGCGTCTCGCGCCACGGAAGAGCCCGGCCATTAGCCCTAAACCACTCCAGTATCGTTGTCGTAAAACTCATTGCGTGGCAAAGGTACGAATTTCTTTGCTGTTTTCAGCTTATTTGAAGATTTTTTTGTAATTTTGCAGAGTTTATACGACTTTCTATGGGAATAAATGAGATAACAGACGACAGCCTGCTGGAACAATTGAACGACAGCCAACGCGAGGCAGTGGAATACTGCGGCGGTCCGCAACTGGTGATAGCCGGTGCCGGTTCCGGTAAGACGCGTGTGCTGACCTACAAGATAGCCTATCTGCTGGCCCACCACAGACTGGCTCCATGGAATATCTTGGCATTGACCTTTACCAACAAGGCGGCGCGCGAGATGAAAGAGCGCATAGGCCGACTGGTGGGCCACGAGCAGGCCCGCTATCTGCAGATGGGTACCTTCCACTCGGTCTTTGCGCGCATACTTCGGGCGGAGGCTGAGACTATCGGGTTCAGCGCCAACTTCACCATCTATGACCAGGCAGACTCCCGCTCTTTGGTGAAGAGCATTATCAAGGAGATGCAGCTTGACGACAAAGCGTACAAACCATCCAGCGTGGCCGACCGCATCTCGATGGCCAAGAACCACCTGCTCATGCCCCAGCAGTACATGGTGAGCTCGTGGGCTGCTGACGACGCACAGAAGAGACACCCACAGGTGGGTGCTATTTATAATAGGTACGTGGAGCGCTGCCGCCAGGCTAACGCTATGGACTTCGACGACCTGTTGGTGCAGACCTACCTGCTGTTCAAACGCTACGACGATATCTGCCAGAAGTATGTGGAGCGGTTCCAGTATGTGCTGGTAGACGAGTACCAGGACACCAACTTCGCACAGCAGGAGATTGTGTTGCAGTTGACTCAGCAGCATGGACGCGTCTGCGTGGTGGGCGACGATGCACAGAGCATCTACAGCTTCCGCGGTGCCAATATAGACAATATCCTGGATTTCCAAAAGAAGTATCAGCAGGGTACCCGCCTTTTCAAACTGGAGCAGAACTACCGTTCCACGCAGCTCATCGTACAGGCTGCCAACAGCCTGATACGCAAGAACGAGCGACAGATTCACAAGGACGTCTTCAGCGAGAATGAGGAGGGCGAGTGTCTGACTCTGAAACCCGCCTACAGCGATAGAGAGGAAGCCATCATCGTGTGTAACGACATCAAACGTATCAGCAGGCAAGACGGGGCCTCGTATGGTGATTTTGCCATTCTCTACCGCACCAATGCGCAGAGTCGCTCGTTTGAGGAACAGATGCGCAAGGACGGTATACCATATCGCATCTATGGCGGACTGAGTTTCTATCAGCGCAAGGAAATCAAGGACGTCATTGCCTATTTCCGCGTGGTGGCCAACCCCAATGATGAAGAGGCACTGCGCCGCATCATCAACTACCCGGCACGAGGCATTGGCGACACGACGGTAGCCAAGATAGTTGAGACGGCCAACCTGCACCATGTTAGCCTGTGGGATGTCATCCAACAGCCTATTGTCTTCGACCTGAAACTGGCCAAGGGCACACTGGGCAAGTTGGAAGCCTTTAAGAACCTCGTCAACGGGTGGGCGGAGCGCATGGCCGTGGAGGATGCCTATAGCCTTGGCCACTCCATCATCATGGAGAGTGGCATCAGCCGGGACATCTACAGTTCCAACAATCCAGAGGACTTGTCGCGGCAGGAGAATCTGGAGGAGTTCTTGGGTGGCATGCAAGATTTTGTAGAAAGTCGTAAAGAGGAAGACCAGGGTGAGAACACCTTATTGAGTGACTTCCTGCAAGAGGTGGCTCTGCTAACCGATCTCGATAGCGAAGGTGACGAAGACCAGCCCAAGGTGACGCTGATGACGATACACGCTGCCAAGGGCTTGGAGTTTCCTACGGTTTTCGTCGTCGGATTGGAGGAGAACATCTTCCCGTCACCGATGTGCACCGGTTCCATGCGTGAACTGGAGGAGGAGCGGCGCCTGCTGTATGTAGCTATTACGCGTGCTGAGCGGCACTGTATCCTGACGTGTGCGCAAAACCGCTTTCGCTATGGTAAGATGGAGTACGATACACCGTCGCGCTTTATCAAGGATATAGACCCGCGCCTGTTGAGAGTAGAGGGTGGAGCCGGTATCTCCGGAATAGCAGCAAACAGCTATCACCGTCCGGTGCAGAATCCGCGCTCCGTAGCCACCCAATTTATTGCCGACGTGAAGCCACGGCTGATACCGGTACGCAAGGAGACACCCCGTCCGCAGTCGGCCATTGGTAATATTGGTTTGCGCGAGGGCAACGTGATAGAGCATCAGCGTTTTGGCATTGGCATTGTTGTCAAGGTAGAGGGCACGGGCGAGAATACGAAGGCAACGGTAGACTTCCGCAATGCCGGCACTAAGCAACTGTTGCTGAAGTTCGCGAAATACACGATTATTTCGTGATTCCGGCATTACCAAATTTATAAAGCCTCGTCTTCCGGTCGTTCCGGAAGGCGAGACTTCAGTTTTGGCAGATGTTTCTTCTTGCGGAGATAGGCTGCCTTGCGAGCTACGTATTCTTCGTAGTGCTTTTCTAAGAAATTGTCAGCCATTCTTTTCTGCTATTTGTTGACGTTATAGATGACGCTCATACGTATGGGGGCATGCCTGTTAGCAGTACCGCCCACCAAGCGTATGCTGTTCACGTTCATCTCGTTGGCAATGCCTGAAGTGGTGGTTGTCGTCGAGGTGGTTGAGGTCTGTACTTCGACGGGTATCAGCACTGCTTTGTTCCAATTCACCGACTTGCCTTTACGTGCATACATGCGGTTGACGAGGGATGAGAGATTGTTGAAGCTATACGTCTTCTGCGAACTGTTGTAGGTTGCGAGAAAGGCTGATAGATTGTCGGGCGAGCCATTGTTTTCGAAGAAGTTGTACAGGCTGTCCAACTCGATGAGCAATACGCTGGTGGGTTCCTCCAGAATAACCTCGGAAGCGTTGTTGCGGGCTCTCATGCGGCTGAACGTTACCTTTGCCGAGGTGAGGGTGTCGTTTTCGTGACCTTTCTTGATGTCGTCAATGGGCAGTGTCACTTCCGTATAGATGCCGGCGGGCGTTTTCAGATAGGTACAAGTGTCGTTGGCTACCAGTTTGTCAATGCCGCTTTGGTCGTAGCTCACGTGTGTTGCTTTCAGCACCTCGTCGGTGGAGTTCAGCGTACAAGTAGCTCCCAGCGTAGTCTCGTCAGACTTGTAGCGGTAGTACATGTTAATCTGCGTAAAGGCTACTTCAATGATGAGTCCCTGGCCGTCTTCCGATTTGACGTAGAATCCCGGACAGATGTTGCGTATGAAGGTGTTGAAGTTCTTGAAGAGTGACGGACTCTCGTAGTATTTACGCATGATGTACGTTCCATAGTTGTTGTACTTGTTGCCATCCCTGTCAATGTACTCTTTGTTGAGTGGCACTTTGATATAGGCATAGTAGCTTCCGGAGCGGTAGATGTTGCGTACGCTGTCGCTAAGCGTCAGGTCGCTGGCGGAATATACCTTGTCGCTTTTCACTGCTCCATTGCCAGTGCGAACGATGCCGGCACTTTCGGGATTGAAATCCGTGTAGATGGCGTCGGTACTCTTCATGGGCGTGTCGAGTTCCATGAGCGAGAGTTTCATGGCAGCAAGGGAGTCGCCCTGGTAACTATTAATCATGATATGAACATAGCAGGAGTCTACTATGGGCAGTCCGTTCTCGTCACGGCTGACGATGGTCTCACTTTTTCTGAAGAGACCATCGGCCTCTGACTCCAGCAGCGAAAACTGCGTAGTGTAGTCGCACTTGATATACGTATTGGTCTCCGGGTCCTTGATGCGTCCAAGGTAGGAGTAGGCATTGCGTGACAACACTGCCCCAGCAGCTATGGAGCGTGTGGTAATGTCAAATGTATCAGTCTCAATGGAAAACCTGTCAACATCGCTGGTCAGCGAGTATCCCAGGTTTGAGGTGTCTTCACTGCACGACGAGATAGCCGCAGTAAGTAGCGCTATCCCGACCATTATCCAATTTTTCATTTCTTTTCCTTAATCAAACTTATATCTTTTCGTAAAATTCCTCGTAAGCGCTGTGGAAGTCTTCTCCAGGATATTCCAGCAGAGGAATGTTGTTGGCTGCGGCATATTTCAGCAGTTCGGGATTGACGTCCTGGTGGGCTGCAATAACGCCGTCACTATAGTCAATGGCCATTTTGTTCAATTCGTTGAAGTCAAAGCGGTCGTTGTATTTCTTCAATGTATCGATGGTCACATCGCGGAATTCAACGCACCTCTTGAAATTGTCGCCAAAGTCAGAAGTGATGGTTTGGGGGAAGAGCGAGGTGACTACTTTTGTGTCTGCAAAAGAAGGCTCTTCGTGGTAGGCTGTCTTGATATACAAAGGCACAACGGCGCTCATCCAACCTTGTACGTGGATGATGTCGGGAACCCAGCGCAGCTTCTTCACCGTTTCCAGTACGCCACGCGCAAAGAAGATGGCCCGCTCGCCATTGTCGGCATAGTCTTTGCCATTCTCGTCCTGTTCCATTTTGCGCTTGGAGAAGTAGTCCTCATTGTCAATGAAGTATACCTGTATGCGTGTGCCGACAATAGTGGCTACTTTGATAATCAGGGGATGGTCTGTGTCGTCTATAATCAGGTTCATACCTGACAGGCGTATCACCTCGTGGAGTTGTCCGCGACGCTCATTGATAATACCCCATTTGGGCATGAATGTGCGTATTTCGTGCCCACCATCCTGCATTGCCTGTGGCAGTGCCTTACCCATCAGCGAGAGGTTGCTGTCTGGTACATAAGGAACGATTTCCTGATTGATGAATAGAATCTTCTTTGCCATATGGTATGATTTTATCCATGCAAAGATACGAAAAAATACTCACAAAACGGCAAAAATGTGCACATTTTAGATTTTTTAGCCTCGTTTTTGGCATATTTTTACTTTATTTCTTTCTTATTTGGCAAAAATGTTGTTATTTTGCACCCGATTTTGAACACTATCAGTTAGAATGAAAGTATTTTATAAGATTGTGGATCTTCAAAACCAGTTGTTTGAAGATCGTAAGCAAGGAAAAGAAATCGGTCTTGTACCAACTATGGGAGCTCTGCATGAAGGGCACGCTTCGTTGGTGCGCCGTAGTGTGAAGGAAAATGGGATAACAGTGGTGTCGGTATTTGTCAATCCGACACAGTTTAATGACAAGAACGACCTGAAAAACTATCCTCGCACACTTGATGCAGACTGCAAACTGTTGGACGAGTGTGGTGCCGACTATGTGCTGGCTCCCAGTGTGGAAGAGATGTATCCAACACCCGATAAGCGCCATTTCGAATATCCTCCTGTGTCCACGGTTATGGAGGGTGCCCATCGCCCAGGCCATTTCAATGGAGTCTGTCAGGTGGTGAGCCGTCTGTTTTATATTGTCAAGCCAGACAGAGCCTATTTTGGTGAAAAAGACTGGCAGCAGATAGCCGTAATCAAAGCGATGGTGAAAGACTTGCGCATAGATGTCCAGATAGTGGAATGCGACATTGTGCGCGATGCTGACGGTTTGGCCCGCAGTAGTCGCAATACGCTGCTCGCTCCGGATGAACGTGCCATAGCCCCTGCCATCTACAAGGCACTGAAAGACAGTCTGTCCTATGCCAAGACGCATACTGTTCAGGAAACGCACGACAAGGTCGTCGGTGATATCAATGCCGTTGACGGCTTGGAAGTAGAGTACTTCTCTATTGTTGACGGCAATACGTTGCAGGACATTACTGATTGGAATGACACTCCGTATGTGGTGGGCTGCATTACCGTTTACTGTGGCAAGACTCCGATTCGTTTAATTGACCATATTAAATACAAGGCTGTATGATGATACAGGTATTGAAATCGAAGTTGCACTGTGTAACGGTTACCGAGGCCAACCTCAACTACATGGGTAGTATTACCATTGACGAAGACTTGATGGACGCTGCCAACATGATTGCGGGCGAGAAGGTTCAGATAGTGGACAACAACAATGGTGAGCGTTTTGAGACCTATATCATAAAAGGTGAGCGTGGCTCTGGCTGTATCTGTCTGAACGGTGCTGCTGCCCGTAAGGTTCAGGTAGGCGATGTGTGTATCATCATCTCTTATGCCTTGATGGACTTTGAGGAGGCCAAGACGTTCAAGCCTACCGTGGTATTCCCCCAAGAAGGCAACAGATTGTAATCAACTAGTAATAAACATAACAAGCCGCTCAATGCTGAGCGGCTTGTTTGTTGCTATGAGCCAAGAGCTTACTCGATGACCACCAGGGCGTCGTCTTCCATGACGCTCTGACCGGGCTTTACACAGATGGCAGTTACCTTACCATCCTTTTCGGCCTCAATGTTGTTAGCCATCTTCATGGCCTCCAGCACCAGCAGGGTGTCGCCAACCTTTACTTCGTCGCCTACGGCAACCTCGATAGAGGTGATGACGCCGGGCAGCGGAGCCTTCACGGCATTGTTGGTGTTTACGCTTGCTGAGGATGAGCTGCTGTCAGCAGTGCTTTCTGTCGGCTCTGCAGCGGGCTTTCGAACTACCACCTTCTTTTCAGGTTCTGGTTCGGGTTCCCATTCCACTTTGTATTCCTCGCCATTGACGTTGACAGTGGCTATGGTATCTTCGATGTCTCCAATGGTCACATTGTATTGGTTGCCATTGATGGTGTATTTATACTCTTTCTTCATGATAGATATTTTTAAGGGTGGGCAGTCATTGTCTGGGCATAGCCGTTCCACTGAGTCTGCTTCTCGCTGATGGTGATGATGCCAGGCTCCTTGTCGTGAACGTTATTACCCTTGAACTCATAGAGAGCCATAGCAATGGCTGCATAAACTTCGTTCTTCATGCTTTTCGATGTTTCGTTATTTCGTTATTTCGATGTCTCGAAGTATTACATTGGAATGTTACCATGCTTCTTAGCGGGCAGCGAGTCGCGCTTGGTGGCCAACTGAGCCAGTCCACGGCAGATGCGGAAACGTGTGTTGCGCGGTTCGATGACGTCGTCGATATAGCCGTACTTGGCAGCCTGGTAAGGATTAGCGAAGAGTTCGTTGTACTCTTCCTCCTTCTCGGCAATGAATGCCTTGACATCCTCGCCAGCCTCCTTCTTAGCCTTGGCTTCCTTGGCATAGAGCACGGCAGCAGCACCAGAGGCACCCATCACGGCAATCTCTGCAGAGGGCCATGCATAGTTCAGGTCGGTGTGCAACTGCTTAGAGCCCATTACGATGTGTGAACCACCGTATGACTTACGCAGCGTAACGGTAATCTTGGGAACGGTAGCCTCGCCGTATGCATAGAGTAGCTGTGCGCCGTGCAGGATGACGGCATTGTACTCCTGGCCAGTGCCGGGCAGGAATCCTGGTACGTCGACGAGTGAAACGATAGGAATATTGAAGGCGTCGCAGAAGCGTACGAAACGGGCACCCTTGCGAGAGGCGTTAACGTCCAGCACACCAGCGTAGCATGAGGGCTGGTTAGCCACGATACCTACTGACTGGCCGTTGAAGCGGGCAAAACCTACGATGATGTTTTTGGCAAACTTAGGCTGTACCTCGAAGAACTCGTGGTCGTCGGTAATGGCCGAGATAACCTTGTACATATCGTATGCCTCGTTGGGGTTCTCAGGGATAATCTCGTTCAGCGAGTCCTCCAAGCGGTCAATGGGGTCATCGCACTTCTTGCGAGGAGCCAGCTCCATGTTGTTGGAAGGAATGTAGGAGAGCAGTGTCTTCAACATCTCTACAGCCTCTTCCTCTGTCTTGGCGGTGAAGTGGGTAACACCCGACTTCGAGGCATGTACTGATGCACCGCCCAGATGCTCCTGGTCAATGTCCTCGCCAGTAACGGTCTTCACCACTTTCGGACCTGTCAGGAACATGTATGACGTGCCTTCCATCATCAGGGTGAAGTCGGTCAGAGCAGGACTGTAGACAGCACCACCGGCACAGGGGCCAAAGATACCTGAAATCTGCGGAATCACACCCGATGCCAGGATGTTGCGCTCGAAAATCTCTGCGTAGCCGGCCAGGGCGTTGATGCCTTCCTGGATACGGGCACCGCCTGAGTCGTTGATGCCGATGACAGGTGCACCCATCTTCATGGCCATATCCATCACCTTGCAAATCTTCTGTGACATGGTTTCTGACAGTGAACCGGCATGTACGGTGAAGTCCTGTGCGAAGATGAATACCAAGCGCCCGTCAATAGTTCCTGAACCGGCTACCACACCGTCGCCCAGGAAGTTTTTCTTCTCCATGCCGAAGTTGTGGCAGCGGTGCTCCTTGAACATGTCGTACTCTTCGAACGAACCCTTGTCCAGCAACATTTCTATACGCTCACGGGCAGTGTACTTACCTTTGTCGTGCTGTTTCTGTATGGCCTTCTCGCCACCACCGAGACGAGCCTGTTCGCGTTTCTCGATGAGTTGCTTAATCTTTTCTAATTGCTTGCTCATTTTGTTTTCTTTTCGATATTGTATGTTTTCGTTATTACTGTTCGGATTATTCCGGGTGTTCGCACAACTCGGTCAGTACTCCGGCTGTTGATTTGGGATGCAGGAAAGCAATGTTCAAGCCCTCGGCACCCTTACGGGGCTGCTGGTCAATCAGGCGTACGCCCTTCTCTGAAACCTCTGCCAGTGCGTTGGCCACGCCATCCTCTATGCAGAAAGCCACGTGGTGAACACCTTTGTTGCCTTTGTCCAGCCATTTCTGGATAGTGCTCTCAGGGCTTGTGGGTTCCAGCAGTTCTAACTTTACTTCGCCACACTTCAGGAAGGCTGTCTTCACTTTCTGGTCCTCAACGACTTCTGTTGCATAACACTCCAAGCCCAATACGTCCGTAAAGAACGGCAGGCTTTCCTCAATGCTCTGGACGGCAATGCCCAGATGCTCAATGTGAGAAATCTTCATATTACTTAATTATTAAGATGTTTTATCAAATTTTGACATGCAAAGATACTAAGAATTTTACACATAAAAGATTAAACATCAAATTATTAAGCATTATTAAAACTCTACGATGACTTTCCCGTTGATTTGCCGCCCTGTCAGATAGTTGGGCACGGCATACTGGTGGTTGGTGACGTCGGTCACCCAGTAATAGCTGTTGACATTAGAGATGCCGAAGATGTTCAGCCCGTCTATGCCCAGCCACACACGAGGATGGCGCAGCGATGGCGTAGCGTCAGGCTTGCCAATGGCCAGAAAACTCATACCTATATCGGCACGCTTGTAGGCTGGTGCGCGGAACTGCTGGTACTCCAGTCCACGGTGGGGGGCACCGAAGGGCAGTCCGTCGGCATAGGCCAGCCTGAGCGTCATCTTCCAGCGTTCCGTTCCGGGGAAGTAATCGGTGAAGTGCAGGTTGACACCCCACCGCTGGTCAGTAGGCATGGGTACGCTGACGCCGTTGATGGTCTGTCGTGTCGACATGATGCTCAGTGTAATCCACGAGTCGGTGCCTGGTACAAATTCTCCATAGAGTTTCAGGTCCAGGCCTGCGGCATACCCTTTCGCCATGTTCTCGCCGTAGTATACCACCTTCATGTTCTGCACGTTGTAGGGCACCAGATTGTCCATCAACTTGTAGTAAGCTTCCGCCGTGAAGCGGAAGGGGCGTTCCATCATGCGGAAACGATAGTCGAAGGCTCCTACGATGTGTATTGAGCGCTGGCTTTTTATCTTCTGGTTCAGTGTTACCACCGTTTGTCCGTTTCGTGTTGTCGTGTCGCGCAGTTCCTTATAGAATGGCGCCTGATAGTAGAGTCCTGCAGCCAGTCTGAACGTCATATCCTCGTTCCATGACGGAATGGCAGCCAGCGAGATGCGTGGTGAGACGATGGTCTCTTTGTTGTAGCTCCAGTTGGCCATGCGCAGTCCGTAGTTCAGCGTCAGGTGCCAGGGCTTTTCGCCACCAGTTTCCATGCGGTATGTGTCTTGCACGTAGCCCTCTATGCGTGTGGACCGCATGTCGTTCTCCGAAGCCAGCGAGTATATCATGTCCAGGCGGTCAGCCTGATGGGGTATGGAATAGCCGCTGCTGTCGCGCATCTCGTACTCACGGCTTTTCTCTTCTATCTTCTCCCACTTCACGGTGACGCCAGCCTCCCAGTCGTGGCGCCCTGCTTTGTGGTTGGCCATTAGTTTCAGACTGTGTACGTTGGCTGTCAGGTAGTTGCGGGCATGCTCCATGTAGGTGCCCACGCCCAACTGTTCTTGTGTCTGTGCATCGTCCAGCCAGTATTGTCCCTGAATGTCATAGGTCTCCTGCTCCTTGGTGTGGAAGGCAGAGTAGAGCAGGCTCACCTTACTGTTTTTCCCAAAGTGGCGCGTCAGTCTTGCCGTGCCAAATAGCGTGCGGAAGATGTCGCGCTCCTGACCGTCGAAGTATACCTTGAAGGTCTTCACGTTCTGCATGGTGCCAAACGATGTCTCACGGTCCGTGGGCTGGAAATTATAGCGGTTTTCCGAGATGTTGCCGATGATGTCCAGCGACCACCGCTCGTTGGGCTGGTAGGTGATGTACGTCTGGTAGTCCAGGAAGTTGGGGTCGTATTCACCCTTTGTCTCCAGCGAGCCCAGCAGGTAGCGTGACGTCTTGTAGCGCAGTCCGTGCGACATGGTGAATTTGGCCACGGACTGCTGGTCGTACGTGGTGACTTTTTGCTGGCTGGCATAGCCTACATAGATGCCGCCACCCAGCAGCGATGCCTGAGCATTGCCTTCGAAACGGGTGGGGCGACGGTAATGGATGTCAAGTGCACTGGACATCTTGTCGCCGTATTTCGCTTCGAAACCACCGCTGCTGAATCCAATCCGCTCTACCATGTCCGAATTGATGACGCTGAGGCCTTCCTGCTGTCCTGAACGGATGAGTAGCGGGCGGTAGACTTCTACGTTGTTGATATATACGGAGTTCTCGTCGAACGAACCGCCACGGACGTTATATTGTGACGATAGTTCGTTGTGCGTTGACACGCCGGCTTGCTGCTGCACCAATTCTTCCACAGCGTTTCCCGTCGTCGATGGTGTCTGACGTATGTTCTTGACGTCCAGCTGCTCTGTCCCTGTAGTCTGTCGGCGCCGCTCTGTTACCACCACTTCCTTTAGTGCCTCCATGGGTGCCAGTTGCACCAGCATCTTCTGGTCGCCGCGAGGTCGGCGCAGCACGCGGGTTTTCGTCTGGTATCCCACCATGGAGAACCTGATGACTACGGAATCTTTCGACTGCAGTTTCAGCGAGTATTCGCCTTTCAGGTTAGCCATCGTCATGGCTCCCTGTTCCAGACACGAGACTGTAGCCAGTTCTATGGCATTGCCATCCTGGTCGCTCACCTTACCGGAGAGCGTAAACTGTTGTGCTCTGACACCCATTGCCAGGAGCAAGTATATAGCAATTAGCTGTATTTTTTTTGCGTTCATTGTCTATAATAACGCAAAAACTCGCTGTTTATTATACCTTTTTGCCACACTCTTCACTTGTTACTCTCTCCATAGCCACGACGCCAGTCGGTTCATCCAGCGAATGTTGATGCGAAACCAACGCAATGTGCTCACCTCCTTGCCGCCAAAACTGAGAATGAAGTCACGGTAGGGGTTGCGGCGGAAGGGCAGGCCTACGTCCATGAAGCGGATATGCTGACACCCATCCTGGTGAGCCTGGCGTATGGTGTTCCAAAATGTGACTGCGTTAGGATGCAGCGTTGCGTAACTCTTGCGGCGCGACGCTGAGAACCACAGGTATGCATCGCCTTCTGAATAGACCGTCGCTGTACAACCCACGGCCCTATCCTTATACGTGGTCAGCAATAGACGGCAGTGGCCACCCTCCATCATGCCCTTGAAAAACTGTATGTTGGGCAGGAAGCGGCGCACCTTCAGCCAGTGGTGGCGGCGCATCAGTTTGGAGAAGGCCTTGAAGTCCTCGTCGCTTTTTATCTGGTGTGTTTCTGCTCCTCGTTTCTCTGCTGCCGTCACGTGTTCCAATTGGCGTTGCGTGATGCGTTCCTCAGGTGTCCTGGAGTGTAGCGAGTTGTGTACGCTCATCCAGCGTACGGGAAAGAATCCTGCTGCCCGGAGTGGGGCGTAGCCAAACATTTTCTGTGACAGGTGGCTCACCTCTATATATATGGACCGCCCGCTGAGCTTGCGTGTCAGGGCATCCAGCATCATGGAGAATAGCACGTTCTTTGACCAGTGGTTGCTGCGCCCATTTCCCATGTCCTTTTCTTTGTCTGTTTCCGTGTTCGTGCTTACGGTGTAGACGCCTTCTCCCAATATGCGTACCTGTCTATGCAGCTGGGCTGGCAGCCAGGAGGTGCGGTAGCGTTCAATGGCCAGCAGGCAGGCCACCACCTTCCCGTCATCATCTGTGACCACGGCCATGTAGGGCTTGTGGTGTGGCGTCCGCAGACAGAGCTCCATCAGTTCGCGACTGTGGAAGTAGCTGCCCTCAGGCAGAGAGGGTAGCGAGGTGGTGCCAGTATGGATGTCCACTTTCATGCTCCTACGGTATACAATACTTACAAATCTTCTAGTTTAATACGTATCGTGTTTACTCATGCTGCAAAGATATACATAAATTTCTAAACATGCAAAATATTCGTGAAGTATTTGTTATTCGTATGCGTACACCAGCCCGTATTTCTCGTGCAGTCTACGCAGCGTACCGTCGGCCTTCATCTGGGCGATGACGCTGTTGACCAAGGCAAGTAGGTCGTCCTGTCCCTTGCGCATCAGCACTCCAATCTGGCCGTGGGTGAAGGGCGTATGGATGAGCGGGGCAGCCAGGCGTGGGTTATTCTGCACGTACCACGGAGCCTCGGTGATTTCGGTTATCATCACGTCGGCCTTGCCCTCGGCCACCTGCGAGGGAATTTCCTCGTTCTTCTGGTGGACGATGACGGTGGCATGGGTAAGGTTCTCGATGGCAAACTTCTCGTTCAGCCCACCGGGATTCACCATCACGCGCACCTCTGGCCTGTCGATGTCGGCGAGCGACTGGTAGCGGTCTGCCTCGTCAGCACGACAGAGTATCGTCTTACCATTGGCCAGGTAGCCGTCCGACATCATCATCGTTTCCTTGCGGGCATCGGTGATGGTGATGCCGCCGATGGCGAAGTCGAAGGTCTGCGGCTCGGCCAGCACATCGGCCGTCAGCGTGGGCCACGACGTATGCACAAACTCGATGCTCACGCCCAGCCGCTCTGCCATCTTCCCAGCCATCTCAATGCCGAAGCCCCAGTAGGTTCCGTCGGCCTCTTCATACGACAACGGACGATAGTCACCCGTGGTACCCACCAGCAGCTTACCGCGCTCAACAATTTCTGCGACCTTGCCGTCAACAACCGTGATGTCGCTCTCCCCCTTGGCGCTATTCTCGTTTCCGCACGATGGGAAAACACTTGCGCAACAAGCGAGAGTGGTGGCGAACAACCATTGCATAATTCTTCTCATAACCTTGTATAATTGGTAAATGCCTTAATGTACTATGTAGAACGTCTTCATATCATCGTCTGCGCAAAGGTACACAATTCTTTTGATTTACCATCAGTTCTTACTGTTTTTTATCAATATTCTCGAACAGGACTATTCCCTATATAATCACCTAATTTCCTATCCGCAGCAGTTCCAGAATCATGGGGACGGGTCTCCGTGATTCAGTAAAGGCTCCCATTCAGGGGAGCCTTTATTGTTATTACTGTGCTTGTATCGCAAAAAAAAATGTCACCGTCACGCCTAATGCACTATGTACAAGTGCGTTAGGCGTGACACTTGTTTTTGACGGTATTGATTGGGCGTTCAGCGGACAGAGGCAGTGATGTGTCGGACAGAGACGGCGGAGTGTCGGACAGAGACGGCGGAGTGTCGGACAAAGGCGGAGAAGTAGCGGGCAGATATGGTGGAGCTATAGGCCAGACATTATCCGGAGAATTTACGCGGAGGGTGTACCAACCATCCATCTCAGTCTGACGTGTTACGTGCGACAGCCGTCGAAAACATGTGCGACGGCCATCGAAAATATGTGCGACGGCCATCGAAAATATGTGCGACGGCCGTCGCACGAAACGAGCAAGGCTGATACGGAGATGGGTCAGGCTGATATGGAGATGGGATGGGCTGATACGGAGACGGGTAAGGCTGTCTTGCAACACGTTGATAATGAGTATGTTCCTGTGATGCTCAAATTTTGTGATGCGGAAGTTGTTGCCTGACTTGCTGTAGTTTATGGGAATTGGAATATCTATGTTTTAACATTTGTTTTTATTCATTTTGATTTGTTTTAATTTGCTTTGATTTGCTTTGATAGATAAGATCCGTGCGCTACACGCAAGTCGTTTCAGCGGGTTAGCGGGACAATGAAAAACAAGTGTCACACTTAACGCACTTGTACATAGTGCATTAGGCGTGACGGTGATACATAAATCCGGCATTATCGCTTTGTTAATAGGTGGCAATTGGAAACCTTCTTATTTCCGTATTCTGCCCTTGTACTTCCGCCCGCCTACCATGGGGGTAAGCGGGCGGAGGAGTGTCAAACAGTCAACCGGCTGTTACTTCATGACTTTCAGCACGCGGCCGTCGGCATGCCTAACGATGGTCAGGCCCCTGGTGAGCTGGACGGTCTCGATGCCGTGCAGGTTGTAGTAGTGGGTAGCCGATGACGGGGTGGATGCAGACAGGGTTTCAACGCCGGCGGTGATGTCCTTCAGCTGTATAGCGGCGCTGTTGCATACCTCCCACGACAGTTTGTCGTTGGTGTCGGCATCGTGGATGAAGGCCAGTATGCCGAGGTTGTCCATGACGTAGGCGGGACTGTAGAACAGCGTACAGGTATAGCTGTAAGTGTCGCCGTTCCACTCGATGACGTCGCCCCACGTGGCATTGACGCGTCGCCCAACGTTGATGTGGACATACTCGCCGCTATAGCCGGCCTGATTGGTGGTGACAAGGTTGGTCTCGGTCAGCATCACGGTGATGCGGGCGGGGTTGACGGTGAGGTCGTGCTTCGAGCGCTCGCCACTCACGGTGACGACTATCTGGTGGTTCTCCTCGTCGACCTGAGGCTCTATCTTCAGGCTGACGAAGGCAGGCTTGAGCAGTTCCTTACGCAGGAATCCGTCCAACTCCAACTGGCTGGCGGGATTGAACACGGCAGTGCCGCTGGCGTCGCCAAACTCTGCGGCGCGGTCGAGCATGATGGCCGGAGCATAGACGTTGTCGTAGAACCACTCCCACTGGGTGTCGGCCTGTATGGTGTACTGGTCGGTGTAGTAGCCTGAGTGGTGCTCAACGGTGTTGAAGCGTCCCTTGAACTCCTCGTTCTCTATCATTGCGTGCAGATAGGCTGCCACGCGCGGACAGTTGGTACACTTCTCAGTGGTAAACTCCTCGACGAGCGGTACGCGGGTGAAGTCGTGGGCTACCACCTGGAACGTAGCCTCAAGGGTGTTGTCGCTCATGGCCTCGTCCTGACCCTCGATGAGGTTGTCGAGGGTGACGGTCAGCGTGCGCTCGGCAGGCGAGTCTGGGGTGATGGCTGTTGTGGGCTGGATGGTGAACTCGATGACCTCCACCTGGTTGTAGGCCAGCGTCTTGTCGATATGGACGGTGAACGTCTCGTCGCTGCCGTCGATGTGGCATACGGCATCGAAGCCGGTGATAGTGGCTGAAGCAACGTTGCGTACCATCATCTCGACTGCCATGACCCCTTTGTCAACCACATAGACGGGTTGGGGCTTCATGTTCAGCAGTGAAAGGTTGTACTTTGGCATGTTGTCGCCATAGACGATGGCCTCTATCGACAGCGTTCCCTGGCTGCTGAGGTCGGTCCACTCGGCAGTGGCGCCCACCTTGGCAAAGAGGGCATTGGGCTGCGGAAAGTCGAGCACGGCAGCGGCCTTCGACGTGTTCTTCTGCGTATAGGTGTAGCCAATGTAGAGGCCTGGGGTCTGGGCAGTGATGTCAAAGGGGGTGTCGAGCGTCACGGTGTTCCACCCCTTTACCAGGTCAGCACCGGCCACCGTTGCCGAGGCAAGATTGTTGCCGTCCAGTTCGGCGCGCAGCCATACCGTCAGCTCGGTGACGCTGAGCTTGCTGGCCAGTCCAGCCTTGATTTCCTTAATCTGGTTACCGGCAAAGACGGCCACCTGGTCTTGTGGTACGAAGATGGCAGCACTGATTTGGTCGTCCTTCGTCGTTGACACGAGGTTCGACGGGTTGCTGCCCAGTTCGCCGACGCAATAGCCTATAGGCATTGACGTCACCTGAGCATTGCCCACCCCGCAGAGGGTGAGCAATGCCATTGTGAGGAATAGGAGTTTTTTACTCATGCTTTTTAGGGGTTTATTTCACTACCTTGAAGGTCTTCACCGTGCCGTCGGCATACTGTTTGCGGACGATGTTCAGACCATGGTTGATGTTGTTGGTGCGCATGCCTGACAGGTTGAAGACCTCACGGCTGGTAGCCTGCTGGCCCTGCTCAATGCTCTGGATGGCGGTCTCGCCTGACTTCTTTTTCACAATGACGTCGTCAAGGCGCAGCAGGTACTGTCCGGTGGTGTTGTGATGACGGAAGCAGAGCACGATGTCCTTGCCGGCATACTGGTCGAGGCTGAACGTGCGCTCCAGCCAGCCGTCGCGGGCGCCCTGTGCCTCCTCCATGGTCTCTTCTATCAGCGCTTCGCCAGCCTTGATGGCCTCAACAGCGGCAGCAGGGTCGGTGTTGGTCTGGAATGTGTTGGCGTCAGTGATGTAGAAGCTGTAGTGCTCCAGCCAGTTGTAGGGACTGAAGGCAGCCACCCAGTAGCTTAGGTCGGCACCGTTGGCCGGCACGCTGACGATGGGCGAGAAGGTCCAGTTGTCGGGGGCGTACAAGTCGGAGGCTGATGCCAGACACTGTGCGCCACTATGAGTGTACCAGCCGTCCTCGTAGTAGGTGCCCCACATGTTGGTGCCGAGGCTCCAGTTGGTGGCGTCTCCGTCGGCATCGTAAAGGCTCCAGCCGTAGGCGTCGTCCTCAAAGTCGCCCTGCAGCACGATGCCCTCGTCGGTGTAGTCCTTGGCCAAGCCGGTGCAGTGGACTACAAAGTCACCGGCCGTGGTCTTGATGGTGAGGTCCTTGCTGAACTCACCTTTCTGGCCGGGATAGAACCAGAGTTCTACGCTGATGGAGTTGCCGAAAGTTGCGTTATTGTTGAAACCTTCTGGAATGATGCCATAGAAAGGTTCGGCAGCGGGAATGTCGGTAATAGACAGGGGCTTCGCACCAGTGTTCTTCAGCTTGACGGTGGCCGTGGTGTAGCGCTGCGGGCCGACGTATGTCTCCTTGAAGGTTACCTCGGTCTGGTCAAGCTCGGCGTTGTAGTCCTGGAAGTCTTCCAGCACCAGTCGGATGTTGCTGACAACGAACTTGTCGCCCTCAGGAATGACACCGTTGCCACCCTTCTGGTAGATAAAGCGGAACGTATGGTCACCGGCCACACACTGCAGATACTGCTTCCAGAAGTCGTCAATCTGCTCAGAACCGGCTGCAGCACCATTGCCTTTCTGGTAGTAGCAGGCGGTACCCGACGTCTGGCGTGGAACGTCAGTCATCTCGACGGCGGCATAGTTGTAATAGTCCACAGGGTCGCCCCAGGCTTCGCCATCCCACGAGAAGTAGCCAATCTTGCCCTCAGGGATGGTGAACTTGACGGTGAACGACGACTGCGAGCTGACATCGTTAGGCTCGCCGGCGTTCTTGTTCCAGGCCTTGCCGTTCTCGACAATGAAGGGATAGTTGTCGTTGGTATCGAAGGTCATCAGTTCGGCACCCTCGGTGACAATGCTGGCAAAGTCGGGCATCTCCATCACGTCGGCTGTTGCCTCGGCAGTAAACGTGCCGGCCGTGGTCTGGATGGTCAGCGTAGACTTCTTCTCGCCAGCCGTGGTAGCCAGGAAGTCGACACCGAGTGTCAGCTCTTTCATTGTAGCTGCACCCTCAGTCGGAGCCTGCACGCTGAACTCAGGATTGCTGCTCTCGACACCGGTAATTTTCAATTCGTTGGCACCCTTGTTCATCAGTCGGACGGTGCCTGTGGCGCTGACGCTCTCCTGCTTCAGCACGAAGTTGCCCATGTTGATAGTCGGGGTGAGCACTTCGGCAGCGTCGGTCTGCAGGTCCTCGGTGGTCAGCTCCAGGTCGTAGACGTAGAGTTTGTTCTCCTCCAGTCCGGTGTAGTAGTAGCCGTCGTATTGGAAGCGTACCACATGCTCGCCAGGTGCCAGCTGCACCTTGCCGCTCATGTCCATCGTCGGACCTGTGAACGAGGCGGCAGCAGTGTTCATGTCGTCAATGAAGTAGCCACCGGCACACTGGTACCAGATGCTGCTATTGTTGCTCATACCCTTCCAGCTGAAGGTGGCCAGCTTGCCCTCCGGAACGGTGATGATGGCGTCAAGCTGCGACGTGCCGTAGGCTCCGTGCGTACCGCTCTGTGCGACGACGGTGCCATTCTCTAAGGTGGCTATCTCGAAGGGAAACTCGATATTGGTCTTAAACGTGATGTTGCCCTGCTTCACGATGGCGGAGTAGTCGGGGTAGTCCTTGACGGTACCGAGCATGGAGATGACGAGGTCTTTCTCCGACGTACCGGCATCGTAGGTCAGTGTGGCAATACCTTCATACTCGGCGGCAGCGTCCTGCTTCAGCGTGAACACCACGTTGAGGGTTGAGGCGGCAGGCACGGTGCCTGCTGCAGGCTCTACGCTGTAGGCGTCGCCGTCGGATTCGAGGTCGATGACGAAGTCGGCATCCTTGCCGCCGGTGTTAATCAGCGTAACCGTGCGCGTGGCGGGAGTGCCTACGAAGGTCTCGCCAAACTGCAAGTCGCTGTTGAAGGTCTGCAGCGTGGCCTCGTCAGCCTTTGCAACGGCAGCGGTGAACGACTTGTAGATGCGGATGGTGCCGTAGGTGTACTGGGCGGCTATGGCCTCACGTGCGGTGATGCGCTCCAGGTCGCCCTCTACGTCGAAGACGATGTCGGCCGACGGGGTCAGTATGCCATTCTCGCTTACCACGCCGCCGTTCAGGATGGCATCGTAGAAACCGCCGTAGTCACCACAAACGGTTCCTGAGGGAATGGTGATGGTCTTGGCGGCCTCGTCATAGACGCCCTCGACGGGCAGGTCTTTGCTGACCGACCACGAACCGGCGCTCTGCGCCTCCATGTCGAAGAGGTTCTCCAGCGTCACCTTGTTGCCGTCGCGTGTTACCTTAATATTATAGGTATAGACGTCGCCACCCTCAGCAACAAAGGTGTAGTTGGAGTGATACGACTGTGCCACGGCAAACATTTGCAGCGGCTCCTCGGCGGCTCGCTGAATGCCAAAGAACTTGGTGTGGTTGCGCACATCACCAAAAGCGAATTGGCGTGTGGCGGGTTTGTTCGCGGGGGAGAAAAGTCCCTCGACGGTGTTGGCGTCAGCCAGATGCAGCACGCTACGTGTGTCTGCCGTTTGTCGTTTCAACTGTGCCACATTCTGCTTGGGCTGCTGAATCAACTTACCTTTCTGCGCCATGGCACTACCTGTCGTCAGCGCAGCGAAAAGAAATGCTAAAAGTAATGATTTCCTCATAGTCTGTTATGTTTTTGTTGCTTTATGTATAAAATCGGCTGCAAAAGTAATAAAAAAATATGAAACTGTAAGCTTTATGGGACTTAAATTTTGCAGGAGGCGCTGAATAAGTTTTATTTATTGTTTTGCATTTTCAGATTTTATTACTACTTTTGCAGCGTGTAACAAGATAAACCATGGTTTACAAATACGATTTCCTGATAATAGGAGCCGGCGTAGCCGGAATGAGCTACGCGCTGAAAGTGGCACGTGCAAAGAAAGGTAAGGTGTGCATGATCTGTAAGGCCGGACTGGACGAGGCCAATACGTCGTTTGCCCAGGGCGGTGTGGCATCCGTCACCAATCTGGAGTTGGACAACTTTGACAAACACATCGAAGACACCATGATAGCGGGTGACTACATCTCGGACCGCCAGGCCGTGGAGCAGGTGGTGAAGATGGCCCCCAGTCAGATTAAGGAACTGGTGGAGTGGGGTGTCAACTTCGACCGCAAGGAGAATGGCGACTTCGACCTGCACCGTGAGGGTGGCCACTCAGAGTTCCGCATACTGCACCATGCCGACGATACGGGTGCCGAGATACAGCGTGGACTGATGGCAGCTGTGCGCCAGTGTCCCGACATTGACATCAAGGAGCAACACTTTGCCGTAGAAATCATTACCCAGCACCATCTGGGCGTGCGTGTTACCCGCCGTTCTCCCCACATCCGCTGCTATGGCGCCTACGTGCTGAATCCGGAAACGCAGAAGGTGGATACCTACCTGGCCAAGGTTACCGTGCTGTGTACGGGTGGCTGCGGAGCCGTCTACCTGACTACTTCGAACCCCGTCATCGCTACGGGAGACGGTATTGCCATGGCTTATCGTGCCAAGGCTACTGTGGCCGATATGGAGTTTGTGCAGTTTCACCCCACGGTGCTGCACAATCCCAACGAGACGCATCCCGCCTACCTCATTACCGAGGCCATGCGTGGCTATGGCGGCGTGCTGAAACTGCCCAATGGCGAGACCTTCATGGAGAAATACGACAAACGCCTGTCGCTGGCACCACGAGACATCGTGGCGCGAGCCATCGACAAGGAAATGAAGATACATGGTCTGGACCACGTCTGTCTGGACGTCACTCATAAAGACGCTGAGGAGACGCGCCACCACTTCCCGAACATCTACCAGAAGTGTCTGAGCATTGGCATCGACATCACGCAGGACTACATCCCTGTTCGTCCGGCGGCCCACTACATGTGTGGCGGTATCAAGGTCGACCTGAACGGACAGTCGAGCATAGAGCGGCTGTACGCCCTGGGCGAGTGTTCGTGTACCGGACTGCACGGCGGCAACCGACTGGCCTCCAATTCGCTGATAGAAGCCGTGGTGTATGCAGAGACAGCTGCCCGCCACTCGCTGGAACACGTTGACCAGTATGACTGGAACGAGCAAGTACCGGAGTGGAATGACGAGGGTACCATGACCAATGAGGAGAAGGTGCTGATAACCCAGAGCGTGAAAGAGGTAAACCAGATTATGTCAAACTATGTCGGCATTGTACGCTCAGACCTGCGACTGCACCGCGCTTGGGACCGTCTGGACATGCTCTATGAAGAGACTGAGCGCCTGTTTAAGCGCGTCAAGGCCAGCCGCGACATCTGTGAGTTGAGAAACATGATTAATGTGGGATACCTCATTACCCGCTGGGCTCTGGAGCGCAAGGAGTGTCGCGGACTACACTTTACCACCGACTATCCTCACCACGCCTACGACAAGCATTGAGCTGCGTGGAGAGTGGAAACATGCAATGCACAAAACAGCCGATGTGTGCACATCAGGGTGGTTTTTGTGCATTTTTTTTGGTTGTGTGCGCAAAAAGTAGTACCTTTGCACCCGATTTTGCAAAACGATATTATTTTTACACATTATTTATAATATGGCATTAAAAATTGTAGTACTTGCTAAGCAGGTACCCGACACAAGAAATGTGGGTAAGGACGCTATGACTGCTGAAGGCACTGTCAACCGTGCTGCCCTGCCCGCCATCTTCAATCCAGAAGATTTGAATGCCCTGGAGCAGGCCCTTCGCCTGAAGGAGCAGCTCCACGTGCAGGCGAGATTATCCGTCAGGGACTCTATCGTGGCGCTGATACCGGTTGGTTGCTGACCGACCGCTTGTTTGCAGGTGCCGACACCCTTGCTACATCATACGCGCTGGCAACCGCCATCAAGAAGATAGGCGATGTAGACATCGTAATCGGTGGTCGTCAGGCTATCGACGGCGATACCGCCCAGGTGGGTCCTCAGGTGGCTCAGAAATTGGGACTGAACCAGGTAACCTACGCTGAGGAGGTGCTCTCAGTAAAGGATGGCAAGGCTACCATCAAGCGCGTCATAGACGGTGGTGTGGAGACCGTTGAGGCTCCGCTGCCTGTAGTGATTACCGTCAACGGAAGCGCTGCTCCCTGTCGCCCACAGAACGCCAAGCTGGTGATGAAGTACAAGCGCGCCACCTGCCCCATGGAGCGCCCCGCCGAGGGTACGGCCTACGATAACCTCTACGAGGAGCGCCCCTACCTGACGCTGAACCAGTGGTCAGTAGCCGACGTTGACGGTGATGTGAACCAGTGTGGTCTGAGTGGCTCGCCCACGAAGGTAAAGGCTATCAAGAACATCGTGTTCCAGGCTAAGGAGTCGAAGACTTTGACGGCTTCTGACGCTGACATTGAGGGTATGATCAAAGAATTGTTGGACGAGAAAATCATTGGATAAATTAAGAATTAAGAATGAAGAATGAAGAATTTGCTGCCGCCCAACAAAACGGGCAAACAGGTAATGCAGGTTCAACAAAAGGACAGAACGTCAGAAGAGCGGTAGCAAATTCTTCATTCTTCATTCTTCATTCTTCATTCAAAAGTTATGAATAACGTATTTGTATATTGCGAGATAGAAGGTACTCAAGTACAGGAAGTATCTCAGGAGCTGCTGACCAAGGGTCGCAAGCTCGCCAATGAACTAGGAGTAGAACTGCACGCCATTGTTGCCGGTACTGGCATCAAGGGTAAGGTGGAGGACCAGATTCTGCCATACGGCGTCGACAAGCTTTTTGTGTTCGATGCTCCCGATTTGTTCCCTTACACTTCAGCTCCCCACACGGACATCCTGGTGAACCTCTTCAAGGAGGAACAGCCTCAGATTTGCCTGATGGGTGCCACGGTGATTGGTCGTGACCTCGGTCCACGTGTGTCGTCATCGCTGACCTCTGGTCTGACAGCTGACTGTACGGAACTGGAGATTGGTCCCTTTGAGGATAAGAAGAATAATAAGGTATACGAGAACCTGCTCTATCAGATTCGTCCTGCCTTCGGTGGTAACATTGTGGCTACCATCGTGAACCCCGACCACCGTCCCCAGATGGCTACTGTCCGCAGTGGCGTGATGCAGAAGGCCGTCTATGAGGGTGACTGCAAGAAGGAGGTGGTATATCCTGAGGTGAGTAAGTATGTCAGCCCTGAGGCATTCGTCGTGAAGGTGCTCGACCACCATGTGGAGGCTGCCAAGCACAACCTGAAGGGTGCTCCCATCGTTGTGGCTGGTGGCTATGGTATGGGCTCGAAGGAGAACTTCGACATGCTGTTCCAGTTGGCAAAGGTGCTTCATGGTGAGGTAGGTGGTTCTCGTGCCGCTGTCGATGCTGGTTGGCTCGACCACGACCGTCAGATTGGTCAGACGGGTGTCACCGTTCATCCGAAGGTGTACATCGCCTGCGGTATCTCTGGACAGATTCAGCACATCGCTGGTATGCAGGACTCTGGCATCATCATCAGCGTGAACAGCGACCCCGATGCTCCTATCAACAAGATTGCCGACTACGTCATCGTTGGTACTGTTGAGGAAGTCGTTCCGAAGCTCATTAAGTATTACAAGCAGAACTCTAAGTAAATGAAGAATGAAGAATGAAGAATGAAGAATGCTGCGCATAAAACTGAGCAATGAAAATATAATATTTGTTCCACAATATGATTAATTACAGACGAGAAGGTTCCATTTTGCACATCAAGAGTTACGCTTTTGCTGTCAGAATAACCAAGATGTTTCTTCATTTCTCTGAGAATGACTGGAAACTTCAGGCTATCTACAAGCAGGTATTACGCTCAGGGACTTCCGTTTCTGCAAACGTTCATGAGTCGGAATTTGCACAGAGTTCTTCAGACTTCGCCTTCAAACTTCATATTGCTCTCAAAGAAGCTAATGAAACTATGAATTGGCTGAATCTGCTCCACGATACAGACCACTTATCAGACAAGGAATTCGATAGCATGGCTGCAGATTGCAGTGAACTCATAGCATTATTAGTGTCCTCAATAAAAACAGTTAAGAAGAATAATAAAACAAAAAAAGAAATGGATATTGAAGACTGACAGGAGAGCGGTAGCAAATTCTTCATTCTTCATTCTTCATTCTTCATTTAAGATTATGGCAAACTATTATAGCGATCATCCTGAGATCGGGTTCTACTTGAACCACCCCCTGATGGCTCGTATCGTTGAGCTGAAAGAAAAGGGTTTCGACGTGGCTGCCAACATCATCGAGCCAAACTCTGAGGCTGTTGACCTCGAAGGTCCACACCTGGAGAACGGCCGCATGATCTACGCCTCTAAGACTTACGAGAACCTCGAAGCCACCCGCAAGGCTGGTCTGTGGGGTGTCTCGATGCCCCGTCGCTATGGCGGTCTGAACCTGCCTAACACGGTATTCTCCATGCTGAGCGAGATGATTTCGGCTGCTGATGCCGGTTTCCAGAACATCTGGAGTCTGCAGAGTTGTATCGACACGCTCTATGAGTTCGGCTCTGAGGAGCAGCGCCAGAAGTATATCCCCCGCGTCTGTGCCGGTGAAGGCATGTCGATGGACCTCACGGAGCCTGATGCCGGTTCCGACCTGCAGCGCGTGATGCTGAAGGCCACCTTCGATGAGAAGGAGAACTGCTGGCGCCTGAACGGTGTGAAGCGTTTCATCACCAATGGCGACTCTGACATCCACCTCGTGCTGGCCCGCTCTGAGGAGGGTACCAAGGACGGACGCGGTCTGTCGATGTTCATCTACGACAAGCGCCAGGGTGGGGTAGACGTGCGCCACATCGAGCACAAGCTGGGCATCCACGGTTCACCCACCTGTGAGCTGACTTACAAGAACGCCAAGGCAGAGCTTTGCGGATCTACCCGTCTGGGTCTTATCAAGTATGTGATGGCCCTGATGAACGGTGCCCGTCTGGGTATCGCCGCACAGTCGGTAGGTGTTGAGCAGGAAGCATACAACGAGGGACTGGCCTACGCCAAGGAGCGCCAGCAGTTTGGTGACAAGATTATCAACTTCCCCGCTGTCTACGATATGCTCTCGCGCATGAAGGCCAAGCTCGACGCTGGTCGCTCACTGCTGTACGAGACTGCCGCTTATGTAGATATCTACAAATGTCTGGAGGATATCGAGCGCGACCGCAAGCTGACACCCGAAGAGAAACAGGAGCTGAAGAAGTACCAGCGCTTGGCTGATGCCTTCACCCCGCTGGCCAAGGGTATGAACTCCGAGTACGCCAACCAGAACGCCTACGACGCCATCTCGATTCACGGTGGTTCAGGTTTCATCATGGAGTACAAGAGTCAGCGTCTGTTCCGCGACGCCCGCATCTTCTCCATCTATGAAGGTACCACGCAGCTGCAGGTGGTCGCTGCCATTCGCTACATCACCAACGGCACCATGCTGAACAACATCAAGGAGATGGCTGCTAACATCGAGTGCTGCGACTGCGTAGCTGGTCTGAAGGCCCGCGTAGAGAAGCTCATCCCCGTCTATGAGGATGCACTGAACTACGTGAAAGCCCTGGACAATCAGGATGCTCACGACTTCCTGGCCCGTCGTCTCTACGACATGACTGCCGAACTCGTGATGTCGCTGCTCATCATCCGTGATGCCAGCAAGGCTCCTGAGCTCTTCAAGAAGAGTGCCAACGTCTATGTTCGCATGACCGAGGAAGACGTTTGTGGCAAGGCTGCCTACATCAAGAACTTCCAGGTTGCAGACCTTGAGAACTTCAAGGCTGCTGACGCTGTCGAAGCATAACATAATAATCATAAATTGGGTCCGAAGAGTCTAGCCTGACTCTTCGGATTCTTTATTTCATAAAACCTAAATATACTATGATGAAAAGTTTTTTGGCCTTATTCGGTTTCAATCCAGAAAAACACAGCGTAAAGACAGAGATGCTGGCCGGTCTGACAACATTTCTCACCATGTCTTACATATTAGCCGTCAATCCCATCATCCTCAGCGAGACTGGCATGGACAAGGGTGCCGTCTTCTCGGCCACCATCATTGCTGCCGTCATTGCCACACTGACTATGGCCATCTATGCCAAGATGCCCTTTGCCTTGGCCTCCGGTATGGGACTGAATGCTTTTTTTGCCTACACCCTTGTTATCTCTATGGGCTATACCTGGCAACAAGCACTTGCCGCGGTACTGCTGGAGGGCTTGGTGTTCATTGTGCTGACCATTTTCAAGGTGCGCCAGGCCATCGTCGACTGTATACCCACCGACTTGCGTTACTCCATTTCCGTGGGTATCGGACTGTTTATCGCTTTCATCGGACTGAGGAATGGTAACATCATCATCAGCAGCGACGCTACTTTAACCACCCTCAGCCCATGGACTGCCACCTCGCTGGTAGCCATGGGTGGCATTATACTGGGTGCCGTGCTGCTGGCACTGAAGATACGTGGCGCACTGTTCTACACCATTCTGATAATGACAGTCATTGGCATACCCTTTGGCGTCACACATCTGCCTGAGGACTTCACACTGGTCAGCCTGCCTGCATCCATTGAACCCATAGCGCTGAGCTTTGACTTCTCTCGCTTCTTTAGCGTCGACCTCGACTATATCGTTGTTGTGCTGACCCTGCTCTTCATGGACCTCTTCGACACCATTGGTACGCTGATGGGAGCCTCGATAGGAGGCGGCATGGTAGACAAAGATGGCAACGTGCCCAACCTGAACAAGGCACTGATGGCCGATGCTGTCGGTACTACCGTCGGTGCACTGTGCGGTACGTCGACCGTCACTACCTACGTGGAGAGTACGACAGGTATTGTGGAAGGTGGCCGTACGGGACTCACAGCTGCCACGGTAGCACTGCTGTTCTTCGTGGCGCTGTTCTTCTCGCCATTGTTTTTGATGATACCCTCGGCAGCCACCACCAGTGCCCTGTTCTTGGTGGGTGTGATGATGATGCGCCCCGTGCTGCACATTGACTTCATCCACTTCCGTACCGGCATGCCTTGTTTTGTCACCATGATGATGATGCCCTTTACCGCCAGCATCTCAGAAGGCATCGTGCTGGGTATGCTGTCATACATCATTGTCAAGGTGTGTATTGGTGAGGGACGCCAACTCTCATGGGTGATGTACGTCCTCGGCGTGCTCTTTGTCATGAAATACGCCGCTGCCCTGCTGTAACCATATCGGGTAGCAGATAAAATACAGGACTTCTGTTAGTACACCGCTGGCTCCGCGACCTCTTTGCCACGGCAGTAGCGGTGTACTATTTGTCTGTCGTCGCCTACATAGATGAAACGCTCCAGGCGGTGCTGCAGGGAGTACTCAGCAGGGTAGAGCACGCTGTCGTCAATGACCAGTGCGTCGAACTCATAGCCGGGTTCGAAACTGCCCACCTTGCCGAAGAAAGAACCTGCCGACTTGGTGGCTATCCAGAATATTTCGGGCAGACTCAGGAAAGTCTTGCTATGGTCCTGCTGGTAGTGTATCTTGCTGACCTGTATGGCATAGGACAGCATGCGGAACATGTTGAGGTCGTGTCCTCCGCTGATGTCGCTGCCCAGTCCGATGCGTATGCCATTGTCAAGCAGGGTTCGCACCGGGGCTAAGCCAGAAGCCAGGTTGAAGTTCGATGTGGGGCAGTGAGCCACCATGACGTCGTTCCGTTTCATGAGTTCTAACTCCTTGCCAGCGGTCCACACACAGTGAGCCATGACGGTAGGTGTCTGCCCAAAAAGTCCGTAGCGGTTATAGGCATCGCCATAGCTGTCGCTATCCGGTTCCAGTGCAGCAACCCATTCAATCTCTGAGATGTTCTCAGACAGGTGCGACTGTACCGGCAACTGGTACTTGTGGGCCAGTTGGCCACAGGCCTTAAGCAGTTCTGGCGTGCACGACGGTACAAAGCGCGGGGTGATGATAGGGCGGACCAGCGGAGGGAGGCTTGATGGCTGTTGTGTGCCGTCTGAGAATTCAGTGATGAGCTGTTCGCAGCCTTCAATGTAGGCATCGACGTCTTCGCGGAGAGTTGCAGGGCAGTTGCGGTTCATGGCCACCTTACCCACAAAGGCACCCATGCCCGTTTCCTGATAGAGTTGCATCAGTTTGCGCGTACTCTCCGTATGTATGGTACCGAAGACGACGCTGCGCATGGTGCCAAAGAGCCACTGGGTATGCAGGCAGCGGCGATACATGCGCTCGGCATACTCGACGTCAGTATATTTTGACTCCTCTGGAAAGGTATAGTTCTGCAGCCAAGGCAGCAGTTCAAGGTCCATGGCCACCCCCTGGTTGTGGATCTGTGGAGCATGGACGTGCATGTCAATCATAGCCGGTATGAGCAACTTGTCGCCAAAGTCGGTGACTGCCACGCTGGGACAATTCATGTCAGCAAGATTGGTGGAGACGGCCGTGATGATGCCGTCTTCTACTGCTATGTATCCGTTCTCCAAAATCTCGAAGTGGTCTTTCTCCTTGGTGAAGAGAAGGTGTGCCTTATAAACGTTTTTCATATTCAAGCAGATTAAGTGTTACCACTGCAAAGATACGAAAAACTTTGAATGAAGTCCTAAGTTCGTCATAGAATTTTTCGCATGGTTGCATTTTTTCCTCTTTGTCTTTTAAATTATCACTTTTTTTTCGTATCTTTGCATCCAATACTTCTTTGTACGAATCTAAACACAACAGTACTATGGAGCATCAACTGTTAATTAACATCTGTGGTTGGATTGCCACCTTCGGACTTATCTTCGGTTACCTGCCGCAAGCCGTTCAGACCATTATGACGCGTAATACCGATGGTATCTCGCTGCCAGGTTTCATCTCTATGGCTATTGGAGGTGCCGCATTCATAGTACAGGGCTTCTTGACAGAAAACTACTATCTGGTGTGCACCAATCTTATCACCTGCACTTGTAGTGTCATCATCTTTGGCATCAAGATGCACAATGACTATTTTAAAAAGAAATGATACTTATCTCAAACGACGACGGATACAAAGCAAAAGGAATCAACTTTCTGACAGACATCGTAAAGGATTATGACGATGTGATAGTATGTGCTCCCGACGGACCACGTAGTGGTTTCTCGTGTGCCTTTACTGCCAACGAACCCCTATATCTGACTCCGCAACGCCAGGAGCAGGGCGTAGAGGTCTGGTCGTGCAACGGCACGCCCGTGGACTGTGTGAAATTGGCTTTGGCAGAGTTGTGTCACGAGACGCCTCGAATGATTATCGGTGGCATCAACCATGGCGACAATGCCTCCGTCAATGCCCACTACTCCGGCACGATGGGCGTCACCCTGGAGGGTTGCATGAAGTATATACCCTCGGTAGCTTTCTCGCTGTGCGATACCCATGTGGATGCAGACTTCACCCCATTGGAGCACTACATTCGTGAGGTGGTGCAGCGGGTATTGCGTGATGGTCTGCCCCAGGGCGTCTGTCTGAATATTAACTTCCCCAAAGGAAAAGCATACAATGGCGTCAAGGTGTGCCGAATGTCGCCAGGAAGTTGGACCAACGAGGTGACCAAGTGCCACCACCCGCGAGGCTATGACTATTGGTGGATGGTAGGCCACTATCAGAATGACGCGCAGGAAGCTACCGACACCGACCGATGGGCGCTGGACCATGGTTTTGTGGCTATCACCCCGACACGGATAGACGTGACGGCATACGAGGCCATGGAGCAACTCAGAAGCTACGAAGTGTAATCTTTCGTCTTTCATGTTTAATCTTTCATTCTTAACGTCTCATTGAAATACTATCTCATAGCAGGAGAGGCCAGTGGCGATTTGCATGCGTCGCACCTGATGCAACAGCTGCGCCAACAAGACCCGTCGGCAGCGTTTCGCTTCTTTGGTGGCGACATGATGGCGGCAGTAGGAGGCACACGGGTGAGGCACTACCGCGAACTGGCCTACATGGGATTCGTACCCGTATTGCTACATCTGCCTACCATTCTCAAGAATATGCGGCTCTGCAAGCAGGACATCGCTCAGTGGCAGCCCGATGTGGTCATTCTGGTAGACTATCCGGGATTCAACCTGGACATAGCCCAATACGTACACAGCCGGGGGATATGTCCGGTGTATTACTATATCGCCCCTAAGATATGGGCGTGGAAAGAGTATCGCATCAAGAACATCAAGCGTGACGTAGACGAATTGTTTTCCATTCTGCCCTTTGAGGTAGAGTTTTTCGAAGAGAAACATCACTATCCGATACACTATGTTGGTAACCCCACAGCCAGCGAAGTGAGAGCGTATCTGAACGAAAAGAGCAAGCTGAGTGGTGAACATTTCTCGGATCTGCCCATTATTGCACTGCTGGCCGGTTCGCGCAAACAGGAAATCAAGGAGAATCTGCCTGCAATGATAGCAGCCACACAGCATCTGGCTGACCGTTACAGTCTGGTGCTGGCGGGTGCACCAGGCATAGAACCGTCGTACTATGTCCCCTTCTTGAAAGACAGTAAGGTAAAGCTGGTGCAGAACCAGACCTTCTCGCTGTTGGCTGAGGCTACGGCGGCACTGGTGACCAGTGGTACAGCAACGCTTGAGACTTGCATGTTTGGCGTGCCCCAGGTGGTGTGCTACCGCACTCCCATGCCCCGCTTGTTTGGCTTGTTAAGGAATTTATTCCTGAAGGTACGCTACGTGTCGCTGGTAAATCTGATAGCCCGTCGTGAGGTTGTCAGAGAACTGGTGGCCGACACGTTCAGCGTAGACAACATCCGGCGAGAGCTGGATACCATATTGCCTGGTGGTGAGCAGCGCCCACAGATGCTGAGTGACTATGAAGAGATTCACCGTCTGCTGGGCGACAGTCAGGCTCCTGAAACAGCTGCAAGAATCATAATCAATAAATTACATAAACAATGAGAAAACTATTTACTCTGCTGATGTTGGCATGCACGATGTCCGTCAGCGCTCAGAACATCCAACTGCACTATGACTTTGGCCGTAACTTCTACTCTGACCAGGAGTCGGAACGCCCGAAAGTCACAATGACCATTGAACAGTTCAAGCCCGACCAGTGGGGCTCATGGTTCTACTTCGTCGATGTGGATTTCTCAAACCATTTCGTGGAAGGTGCCTATACTGAGGTATCGCGTGAGCTGAACCTCAAGAAGGACTCCCCCTTTGCTCTGCATGTAGAGTACAATGGTGGTCTGACCCGTACCTATGCCTATCAGCAGGCAGGCTTGTTGGGCGCAGCTTATAATGGCCATAGTGCAGACTTTTCGAAGACCTGGTCGGTACAACTGATGTACAAGCAGTACTTCAGCAACAAGGACATCCACTCCTATGCCAGTGCTCAGCTGACAGGAGTCTGGGGACTGAACTTCTTGAACAACAAGTTGCGCTTCTCTGGATTCATTGACTTCTGGCGTGGCGAGAATGCAACCACTGGCCATGGAATGCTCGTCATGCTGACTGAACCGCAGCTGTGGTACAACATTACAGACCACCTGGCCGTGGGTACGGAGATAGAGGTTAGCAACAACTTCATCTCTAACTTTTACGACGGCAAGACCTTCTTCGTCAACCCCACCATTGGCGTTAAGTGGAATATGTAAGATGTCTGATGTTTGGTGTCAGAAGTCTGATGTCTGATGTCTGATGCCTGATATCAGAACACCATATAGCGGCCGCTTTGCTGCATGAAGACAGCTTCGTGGGCCGCTTCCTGACAGATGGTAGCCTCGTCGGTACTGATAGTAGCAGGCCGGTAGCGGTTACCATCTATTATTTTGCCCGTCAGCACCTCGCACCAGGTGCACGCTGCCGTATAGCGCCCTAGCGTGTAAGATAGGTGGAAACCGTCACGGTTGAGTACGTCGCCCAACCTGTAGCGCGCCAGCTGGATGGCGATGCCGCTGGGAATGATGCGCACGAAGCCACCTACGGCGGGCAGCACGTTCTGCATGGTACTGACGATGGCTGAGTACATCTCGCGCTGGTCAAAGTGGTAGGGAGCAAAACGCTCTTCCGTCAAACTCTCGGCATAGGCCCACGTCATGTGCCACATGAACTGTACGTGGAGATTGGTGGTATAGCTCTGTATGAGGCGCTTCAGCTGGGCCAGATTGCTGTAGCTGGAGGGTATGCCGGAGAGTTGGCTGGCTTGCTGCATGGTAATGATGTCCCACTGTTCGTCGCGAATGATGGACTGCAACGTGGCCTTTCTGCGTACGGCTCTGACGCCGCCCACCACCTTTCGGTAGACGTATGCGGGCTTGTTGTTCAGCAGGTTGTCGTAGTGGGTGTCGATGCTGCAACCGCCAATATATGCGTTGCCGATGACGAGTGAGTCGCCTTGGGCTGCGGCGAGTTCATAGAGATACTGTTCGACGGCGTCTTGTGAGAAACTGTTGCCTACAGCCAATACTTTGATGACCTTAGCCTGTCCCAACAGGGGTAGCAAGACCATCAGTAAAAATAGTAATCTGAATCTTTTCATCTTTTCTTTCTTAACTTGCGCAGGGCCTGGTCGCGCACTTGGCGCACCCGCTCACGCTTCAGTCCCATGGCGACAGCTATCTCAGCCATGGTTTGGCGCTCCTGTTCCACGCCGTAGTAGCGTCTGACGACCTCCTGCTGGCGGCTGTCCAGTAGGCCGATGCCTTTCAGTAGGTCGTCGCTGAGGGTGGCTTGTTCCACCACAACGTCGGCCCTTGGTGCATCAGGGTCTTCCAGCACGTTGAGCAGTGTGTAGTTGTTGCGGCTGCCAACGGGTATCGACTCGTCGGTGGAGCGCATGTTGACGTCAGTCTCTAACTGGCCAATGGCTTTCTCTATGGCCCGACGGATGTAGGGGGCGGCAAAGGTGACGAAGGGTTTGCCTCTGGAGCCGTCAAACTTCTCGGCAGCCTTCATCAGTCCGATGGCGCCTTCGCTGACGAGGTCGTCGGTGGTGAGCACGTCGCTATGGTACTGGCGGGCCAGCGTGACAACATAACCCATGTTGGCGGTGACCAGTTTGTCTTGTTCTTTCGTCATAGTAGTTTAGGTGTTTTTTTATCTGGTTAGAACAAAGATAGCGTATACAGGTAGACCACGGCTGCGGGAATGGCCAGCAGCGACGAGTCGAAGCGGTCCAGCATGCCACCATGTCCGGGCAGTATGTTGCCTGAGTCCTTGATGCCCAGCGTGCGCTTGAAGAGACTCTCCACCAGGTCGCCCCACGTACCGAAGACAACGACGACGAGTCCCAGTCCCAACCATGCCGGCATGGAGAGCATTTGCTCTTGGTCCAAGAAATAGCTGATGGCGTAGGCAGCGGCCAGCACGAAGACGGCACCACCCACGGAACCCTCCCACGACTTGCCCGGCGAGATGCGGGGGAAGAGCTTGTGGCGACCAATGAGCGAGCCCACGCAGTAGGCTCCAGAGTCGTTGACCCACAGGAAGATGAAGATGCTCAGTGGCAACAGCGTGTTGAAAGCTACGAAGCCTTCGTTGGTGGCATTGAAGGCCAGCACGTTGATGAGCGAGAAGGGTAGGGCGATATACATCTGTGCCAGCATGGTGTAGGCCCAATCCTGGATAGGGTCTTCCTGCTTCAGGTAAAGCTCGGCCACCAGCAGGTAGATGATGGTAACCAGGTAGGGGATGAACACCACGCTCTTGGCAATCCCGGCATACATGTCGCTGCAGTAGTAGGTCATGGCGTAGAAGAAGTAGACGGCGGCCACGGTAGAGATGAAGCGGTTGACGGTGACGTCGTCGCGCTCGTTGACCAGTCCCGTAAATTCCCATACTGTCAGTCCGGTGATGAGGCTGAACAGCAGTACCATAGCCTCCGGGCGCAGGAAGCAGCTGACGATAGCCGCCACGAAGATGATGCCCGTAATGGTTCTCGTAATGAAGTTTTTCATCGTCTTTTATTCCTCTTTCTTTTCTTCTTGTTGTTCTTCTTTATTCTTGGCTTCCAGCTCCAGTTGCTTGCCGCGTTCCTCGGCCATGCGCTCAGCGTCAGCACGCATCTGGGCCTCCAGCAGTTCCTCGGAACGGCTCTGCCAGGGACGCTTGCCAAAGATTTTCTCTACGTCGTCGGCAAAGATGACCTCATGCTCTACCAGCAGCTGGGCCAGTTGCGCGTGTCCTTCCTTGTGCTCGGACAGTATCTGCTTGGCGCGCTCGTACTGCTCGTTGACCATCTTCAGCACCTCTTCGTCCATCAGTTTGGCGGTGGTCTCAGAGTAAGGCTTCTGGAACGAGTATTCCTGCTGGTTATAGTAGCACAGATTGGGAAGCTTGTCGCTCATGCCGGCATAGGCTACCATGCCGTATGCTTGCTTGGTGGTGCGCTCCAGGTCGTTCATGGCTCCTGTCGAGATGTGGCCAATGAACAACTCCTCGGCAGCGCGTCCGCCCAGCAGTGAGCACATCTCGTCGAGCATGGCCTCCTTGGTTTGCAACACGCGCTCTTCAGGCAGATACCATGCAGCGCCCAAGGCACGGCCGCGGGGCACGATGCTCACCTTGACCAGCGGGTCGGCAAACTCGGTGAACCACGAAATGGTGGCGTGGCCGGCCTCGTGGATGGCTATGGACCGCTTCTCCTGCTCGGTCATCACCTTGGTCTTTTTCTCCAGACCGCCAATGATGCGGTCTACGGCGTCCAGGAAGTCTTGCTTACCTACAGCCCCACGGTTGTGGCGGGCTGCTATGAGGGCTGCCTCGTTACAGACGTTGGCAATGTCGGCACCTGAGAAACCGGGAGTCTGGCGGGCCAGGAAGTCTATGTCTACGGTGTTGTCCAGTTTCAGGGGCTTCAGGTGGACGTTGAACACCTCTTTGCGCTCGTTCAGGTCGGGCAGGTCCACATGTATCTGGCGGTCAAAACGCCCGGCGCGAAGCAGCGCTGAGTCCAGCATGTCGGCACGGTTGGTGGCGGCCAGTGTGATGATGCCGCTGTTGGTACCAAAACCGTCCATCTCCGTCAGCAGTGCGTTCAGCGTGTTCTCGCGCTCGTCGTTGCCGCCCATGGCGGGGTTCTTGCTGCGCGCACGGCCCACGGCGTCAATCTCGTCGATGAAGATGATGCAGGGTGCCTTGCTCTTGGCTTTTTCAAATAGGTCGCGTACGCGAGAGGCTCCCACACCGACAAACATCTCTACAAAGTCGGAACCCGACATCGAGAAGAACGGTACGCCGGCCTCGCCAGCCACAGCCTTGGCCAGTAGTGTCTTACCCGTTCCCGGAGGACCTACCAGCAGGGCTCCCTTGGGTATCTTGCCACCCAGGTCGGTATATTTCTGCGGATTTTTCAGGAAGTCTACTATCTCCTTCATCTCCTGTTTGGCACCGGCTTGCCCGGCTACGTCCTTGAACGTGATGCCCAGTTCGCCGCCCTTCTCGTACATCTGTGCCTTCGACTTGCCTACATTGAAGATACCGGCGCCACCCATCGGTGCTCCGCCACCCATGCGGCGCATCAGGAACATCCATACTAGAATGATGCCGCCAAAGAAGAGTATGTTCATCAGCAGCGACGAGAAGAAGTCGTTCTCCTTGCTGTTGTCGTAAGAGAACTTGCCGCTGAAGGTCTTCTCCTCGCGTGCCTTGTTCACAAACTGCTCCACTTGGTCTACGCTGCCAATGGCCACCGATACCGACGGGTTCGTACCGGTCTGCTGCACACCCTGGTGGAACACGTCGCGGATGTGCTCAGGCTTGATGTACATCTCCAGCGTGTTTTGGTATTTGTTGACGACTATCTCTTTGGCGTAGCCCTTATTGACCAGTACCTTGAAGTCCGAGTACGACATCTGTGTGCTGATGCTCGACTTCTCCTGGCCGGAGGTCATGTAGAGGACGATGAGCGATAGGATGACGATGCCGTAGATCCAGTTCATGTTGAATCGGGGCATCTGTTGCTGTGGTTTCTTATTCTGTGGTTCCATTAGTCTATATCTTCAATATGTGTCAGGTTGGCGTCGTCCCAGAGGTGCTCTAAGTCGTAATAGGCGCGTACGTCGGGTACAAAAATGTGAACCATCACGTCGCCATAGTCCATGGCCACCCACTGTGCGTTCTCAAGCCCGGCCACCTTGGAGGGCTTCTCGTCCAACTCCTTGCGAGCCATTTCGCCAACCGACTCGGTGATGGCTTCTACTTGCGATGGCGAGTTGCCCTGACAGATGACAAAATAACTGCATATTGCACCGTCTATGCCCGACAGGTTGGCGGTGACGATGTCCTGACCTTTCTTCTCTTGTATTCCTTTTACAATTGTTTCTACGAGTTGTGCTGTTTGTTCCATTAATAATTCATTTATTGAAGGGCAAAGTTACAAAATAACCAGCGCAACACAAAGAAAAACACATGGAAAAACACTTTTTTTGCGCTTTTTTATAAAAAAGTTCCATTTTTTTTTGCCAGTTCAGAAAAAAGCATTACCTTTGCACCCGCAATTCAGCAAGAGCGCTGAACAAGACAACAAAACATTGGGGTATGGTGTAATGGTAACACTGCAGATTCTGGTCCTGCCTTTCCTGGTTCGAGTCCGGGTACCCCAACTACTTCAAAACCGCTAAGCAGCAATTAAGCGCTTAGCGGTTTTTCTGTATTTCACCTGAACGCCAGATGGTCACCCTCAAACATTTCTGCCGTTAAAACAATCACATATAACTATGATTAGAAAAAGTAAATTTTGAAAGTTTGACATAAAGTGAATGGGTCACATCTTCTTATATATGCTATACGGAAGATTCTTGTTGATGATAGCAAGGACGTGCCAGCGCTTGGTGACGTATGCCTTGGATTTCTGCTTGCGGATGGCGGCGACAATCTGACTGGCGACCTTTTCGACGGGCATCACCCAGAAG
>CACWFV010000038.1 GCA_902760315.1 uncultured Bacteroidales bacterium
AAGAATGAAGAATTTACTGCCGCCAGCAGCGTGGTAGTAAGTTCTTCATTCTTCAGTTTTGTATACATACAAAGATTCTTCATTCTTCATTCTTCATTCATCAATTTAGTTTATGGAATTAAAAAGAGTAGTAGTAACAGGTCTCGGCGCCGTTACTCCTGTAGGCAATACGCCTGAGGAGATGTGGAAAAACCTGCTCGACGGAGTTAGCGGAGCTGCACCTATTACGAGTTTCGATACAACATTATTCAAGACTAAGTTTGCCTGCGAGGTGAAGAACCTCAACGTAAACGACTACCTGGATCGCAAAGAGGCTCGCAAAATGGACCGCTATACCCAGCTGGCCCTCATTGCGGCTAAACAGGCCGTAGAGGATTGCGGCATGGACTTGGAGGCAGAAGACAAGAACCGCATCGGTGTGGTCTATGGTGTAGGTATTGGAGGTATCAAGACCTTTGAAGACGAGGTGAAGTACTATGGCCAGCATGAAGCTGACGGTCCTAAGTTCAACCCCTTCTTCATTCCGAAGATGATTGCCGATATCGCTGCTGGCCAGATTTCCATCATGTATGGTTTCCATGGTCCCAACTACATCACCGCTTCTGCTTGTGCTTCTTCGTCCAATGCACTGGCCGATGCCTTCAACCTGATTCGTCTGGGCAAGGCCAACGCCATTGTTGCCGGTGGTGCCGAGGCTGCCATTTGCGCTACAGGTGTTGGTGGCTTTAATGCTATGCATGCCCTTTCCACCCGAAATGACGAGCCAGAGAAGGCCAGCCGTCCGTTCAGCGCCAGCCGTGACGGATTCATCATGGCCGAGGGTGCCGGTTGCCTCATTCTGGAGGAACTGGAGCACGCCAAGGCTCGTGGTGCCAAGATTTATGCCGAGATGGTTGGTGCCGGCATGAGTGCCGACGCTCACCACATCACTGCATCTCACCCAGAGGGTCTCGGTGCAAAGCTCGTCATGCAGAATGCCTTGGAAGATGCTGAGCTGAAGCCTGAGGACATTGACTACATCAATGTTCATGGCACAAGCACCCATGTTGGCGACATCTCTGAGGCTAAGGCCATCAAGGAGGTCTTTGGCGATGCTGCCTTCAAGTTGAACATCTCTTCTACTAAGTCTATGACCGGCCACCTGCTGGGTGCCGCTGGTGCAGTAGAGGCTATGGTCACCGTACTGGCTGTACAGAACGACATCGTACCTCCCACTATCAACCATGAGGAAGGAGACGATGATCCTGAGATTGACTACAACCTGAACTTCACCTTCAACAAGGCCCAGAAGCGCGAGGTTCGTGCTGGTCTCAGCAATACCTTTGGCTTTGGTGGTCACAATGCCTGCGTGGTATTCAAGAAGTATGTGGGTCCCTTTCCGCAAGGAGAAGGAGCTTTTTTCTGCTCTTTACCGTATCTTAGGTTTCTATCCGCACGACATCACCCTCTATAAGCAGGCCTTGTTGCACAAGAGTGTAGGGCGCCGTAACGACAAAGGCCGCCCACAGAACAATGAGCGGTTGGAATTCTTGGGCGACGCCGTGCTTGACGCGGTAGTCGGCGACATTGTCTTCCGCCATTTCGAAGGCAAGCGCGAAGGTTTCCTCACCAATACCCGTTCCAAACTGGTCAGCCGTGAGACCTTAGGAAAACTGGCCCAGGAGATGGGCATTGACCAGCTCATCTTGTCAGCCGGTCACTCCAGTTCCCACAACAGCTACATGAACGGCAATGCTTTCGAGGCACTGGTGGGAGCCATCTATCTGGACCGTGGCTATGCGGCCTGCATGCGTTTCATGGAGCGACGCATCTTGACACAACTCATCAATATAGACAAGGTGGCCTACAAGGAGGTCAACTTCAAGTCGAAGCTGCTTGAATGGAGTCAGAAGAATCGTGTCAAGATGGAGTTTCGCGATTTGGAGCAGACACGCGACGTCAACGGCAGTCCCGTCTTTACCGTCCAGGTGTTCATCGAGGGTTTGGAGGGTGAGAAAGGTACTGGTTTCTCCAAGAAGGAGAGCCAGCAGAAGGCCAGCAAGGGCACGCTACAGCGACTGCGCCGTGAGCCGCAGTTCATTGATGCCATCTTTGCTGTCAAGACTGACCGTACCAAGATGGAGGAAGAACCCGTGATGGCGGCTCCTGACCTGGATAAGCTGGAAAACCCCGACTTCATCGTAGAACAGCCCAAGGAGCCTGCAGAGCCTGTCGTGTCTGATGCTGTGACACAGCATCAAACCAATCTGGATGACGAGCTGACACTCGACGATATCACTGCTACGCCTCGTGAGAAGTCTCGTGAGGAAATCATCGCTGAGGCTGAGGCAGCAGCCTTCCAGGACAGCTGATACGCGAGCAAATCAGTTACTCTTGACACTCAGATACAACTGATACAGCGCTGGGAACAACTAAGTCAGCGCTGTATCAGTTGTATTTTTCGCCTATTCCTGTTTTTTTTTGAGGTCTTTTGCGAAAAACATTTTTTCTACTATTCTTTGTCGTTTTTTGTTTAATATTTGGCTACAAAGAAAGAAATGATTACCTTTGCAGCCCAATTAAAACACATCCAAATTTTACATGAAAACAAAAGTCTTTTATATCATCTTTGCATTCATGCTGCAATTGTTTACCCTACCTATTGCAGCTCAGGTAGTAAGTGCTCAGCAGGAGAGTCAAGATTCACTTATCAACGTTATTGCATATTTTTGTAAGAATGATACCTTGTCTTACCTCTATGAAGACTATGAAGCTAAGGTTGAAAATAATGATACTATCGTAGATCATTATATCAAGAGTGAGATTCAATTGGTAGTTGTTGATTCTACTTCAAAAGGTTACGTTATAGAATACACACCCATTAAGACAACTATCGAGGCATATAAAGACACCATGATGGCTCATGTCGTGCAAACGATTATGGATACAATGGGAGACGTTAAATATTTGTTATCTACTGATGAATATGGAACTCTCCAGCATATTGAAAATTGGGCTGAGGTTAGAGATTATATGAAGAAATCAATAAAACTCATGTCCGATTCCTTATATGGCAATTATCCCCAATTAAATGAGATAATACCTCGTCAACGTTTTGAGGCAAAATTGAGTAGTTATTATGTCAATGAGCAAGCTTACTATAATCAATGTGAAGATTTGCAGTTACTATTCCAACTTTATGGAAAATCCTATCGTATTGGTAAAACCGAAAGAGATGTGTCCTCACAGAACGGATTCCCTCAACATATCACCCTGATAGCAAGCTATGGGAAAACTGACGAGGAGGACGGTTTTGACGATGATTATTATATACATTGTGGAACAGAAACAACTGTTCCGAAAGAAGAAGTCAAGGACTTTGTAAAAGGTATGATGAACATGATGGTAAGCGATAAACATCTAGACGAACTGAACCAAGGTATTGACAGTACGGAATATACGGAAGCAAAGATTTTTGATGCGGAAGAATATAACTACTTCTATAATGGTTGGCCATGCGGGATGAAACATTCGAAACTTACTGAAATAATGGGGACTGAGAAACATGAGATAAAAAGTCTCATATGGACTTCACGCCGTTGGGGCGTTTTTGGAGGAGAGAGCAGTATACAGACAGATGGTACTATGTAAAACCAACACGCGTATATTGCTTCATCCCTCGCGCAGACCTGCAGAAACGAGATTTTAGTAACGTATATTTTGAATTACAAGAAACGAATTAGAAAAAGCATGAATAGCGAGATTGTTCCACAGTATCTATACACTGCTCAATATCCATCGCAAAAATTACTGCAAATGAGATATGTTTTTATCAGACATGTGGTATCATGAGTAATTATTAGGATGGGGTTCTAATCCGTTCTGCATCAGCCTGCTTTTTGCTTATTATTATTAAAAGGTAAGGAGAAAATGTGTGGTTTCAGAAAAAAGTATTACCTTTGCAGGCAAATATTTGTACGACTATGAGTCTGACTCAGATAATAGGAAATGTGTTTAAGCCCCGTCAGAAGGCTTTGGAGAAGCATCTGAATGGGGGAGAGGCGCTGCAGCATGCAGTGCTGGAGCATCTGATACATACCGCTAAAGATACAGAATACGGAAGAAACCATGCCTTTGACAATATCAAGGACTATGAGCAGTTCGTCTCGATGGTACCTGTCAACACCTACGAGGAGTTGAAGGGCGACATCGACCGCATGCGCCATGGAGAACGTGATGTTCTATGGCCAGGTCGTGTCAGGTGGTATGCGAAGTCGAGCGGTACCACAAACGACAAGTCGAAGTTCATCCCTGTCAGCGACGAGGGTCTGCAGAAGATTCACTATGCTGGTGGACGCGACTCGGTAGCGCTATACTTGAGGAACAATCCCAAGTCGAGGATGTTCGACGGCAAGGGCTTGATACTTGGTGGCAGTCATGCTCCCAACTATAATGTGGCAGGGTCGCTGGTAGGTGACCTCAGCGCCATTCTGATAGAGAACATCAATCCGCTGGTCAACTTAGTGCGTGTTCCCAAGAAGGAGACTGCATTACTCAGCGACTTTGAGGTGAAACGCGAGCGTATAGCCCGTGAAGCCATGACGAAGAACGTCACCAATATCAGTGGCGTGCCTTCCTGGATGCTCTCTGTGCTAAACTGCATGATGGAAATAACGGGTAAGACGCATCTGGAAGAGGTGTGGCCGAATATCGAGGTATTCTTCCACGGTGGTGTAGCCTTCACGCCATACCGCAAGCAATATGAGCAGCTGATAACATCGCCCAACATGCACTATATGGAGACCTATAACGCCAGTGAGGGATTCTTTGGCTTGCAGGACGACCCGGCTGACAAGGCTATGATGCTGATGTTGGACTATGGTGTCTTCTATGAGTTCCGCCCCATGGACGGAGGCGACATCGTACCGCTATGGGGTGTCGAGACAGGTAAGAACTATGCGATGATTATCTCCACGAGCTGCGGATTGTGGCGCTACGAGATTGGCGACACCGTGCAGTTTACGTCCACCAACCCCTATAAGTTTATCATCTCTGGTCGTACGAAGCACTTCATCAATGCCTTTGGCGAGGAACTTATTGTCGACAATGCCGAGAAGGGACTGGCTTATGCCTGTGAGCAGACTGGTGCCGAGGTGCTGGAATATACCGCTGCTCCCGTCTTCATGGATCAGCAGGCCAAGTGTCGCCACCAGTGGCTCATTGAGTTCTCAACACCGCCAAAGGATCTGGCCCTGTTCGGTGACCTGCTGGACCGTCGCCTACAGGATATTAACAGCGACTACGAGGCCAAGCGCTATAAGGATATCACGCTGCAACACCTGGAAATCATCCAGGCTCGTCCCCATCTGTTCAACGACTGGCTGAAGCTGAAAGGCAAGTTGGGTGGCCAGCACAAAGTACCCAGACTGAGTAACAGCCGTGAACACATAGAACAACTCTTGGCACTTAACGCATGAAGAAAGCATTATATGGACTTTTTGCCATAGGCTGTTTACTGATGGCCATCGGTTGTGCACGCATGGGTAATCCCGATGGTGGCTGGTACGATGACGACCCGCCCCGTGTGCTGGGTAGCACACCTGTTGACAGGGCTACCGGTGTGACGTCGCAAAAGATTACCATCTACTTCGACGAGTATATCAAGATTTCAGACCCTTCGCAGAGTGTCATTATCTCACCGCCACAGCTGGAAGTGCCCGACATTGCCGCCAAGGGCAAGAAAATAGTCGTGGAACTGAAGGATACACTGAAGCCCGACATGACCTATACTATTGACTTCAGCGATGCCATCAGCGATAACAACGAAGACAACCCGTTGGGCAACTACACCTTTACTTTCTCTACCGGCCAGCAGACCGATACGCTGGAGGTATCGGGCTACGTGCTCAGCGCCGAGAACCTGGACCCCGTGGCCGGCATCATGGTGGGACTCTACGACGACTTGGCCGACTCTGCCTTCCGCACCAAACCACTGCTGCGCGTGTCGCGCACCGACGCCAATGGGCACTTCATCATCCGTGGTGTCGCCGAGGGTGAGTACCGCATCTATGCCCTGCAGGATGCTGACGGCAACTACTCGTTCTCACAGAAGAGCGAGATGATAGCCTTCTCGCACCAGACCTACAAGCCCTACGTCAAGCCCGACATACGGCAAGATACCATTTGGCGCGACTCGTTGCACATTGACAATATTGAGCAGGTGAACTACATGCACTACTACCCCGACGACATTGTGTTGACGGCCTTCCAAGAGACGCTTACAGACCGCTACCGGCTCAAGACCGAGCGCAAGGATGCTGACCGTATTCAGGTTTTTTTCAGCTATGGCAACGAGCAGCTGCCCGTTATCCACGGCCTAAACTTCAACAGCGACGATGCCTTCATGGTGGAGACCAGTGCAAAGAAAGACTCCATTACCTATTGGCTGCGCGATACACTGCTGGTCAATCAGGATACGCTGTCTTTCACCATGTCCTACTTGATGACCGACTCTCTGGGACAGTTGGTAGAGCAGACCGACACCATCGAAGCTTTGGCCAAGACTCCCTATGCCAAGCGCCAGAAAGCATTGCAGAAAGAGTATGAGACGTGGCTGAAGCAGCAGGAGAAGAAGCGCAAGCGCGAGGAACCTTACGACAGCATCTATCCTGTCAAACCTCTGCAGCCGCGATACGACGTGCCTCAGGCTATGGACCCCGACCGTTCAGTTTTCATCGAACTGCCCACACCGCCGGCACGCATAGATACGGCAGGCATTCATCTCTATACAAAAGTAGACTCGCTCTGGTATCTGGCCAGCTACGAGTTGCAGCAACGTGACAGTCTGTTGCGAAGCTACGAGATGATTGTCGACTGGCAACCCGGAGCAGAGTACAGTTTCGAGGTTGACAGCGCAGCCATCGTCGATATCTACGGCTTAGCCTGCAAACCCTTCAAGCAAGGTGTCAGGGTGAAGTCGCTCGACGACTATGCTACGCTCTTCCTGGACATCACCGGACAACCCGACAGCGGAGCCGTCGTCGTGCAACTGCTTGACAAAGGCGACAAGGTGGTGGCTACCAGTAAGATGGACTCAGACCATACGGCATCCTTCTATTATGTCAAGCCGGGAACATATTATTCACGGGCCTTTATTGACCTCAACGAAAATGGCGTCTGGGATACTGGCGACTACGACGCTGACTGCCAGGCAGAAGCCGTCTACTATTATCCTCGTAGCATAGAGACGAAAGCCAAGTTTGACATCAGCCTGGCGTGGAATCTGAAAGCCAAACGACTTGACCAACAGAAACCTTCGGCGCTGGTCAAGAAGACTGCGGCCAAGAAGCGTCAGCGCAAGAACCGCAATGCTGACCGTGCCGCACAGTTGGGTATAGAATATAAAAAGTAAACAGCTATGAAAAGAATCATCGTATTATGGGTGTTCTCGATGACACTGATGTCGTCGTTTGCCCAATGTGGTATTGAAAATACGGCTTTTAAGTCAGGCGAGTTCGTGGGCTACGACCTCTACTTTAACTGGAAGTTCGTATGGCTCAAGGTCGGTACTGCCTCGATGTCGACGGTGCAGTCGCATTTCAAGGGGCAGGACGCTTTCCGCTGTAGTCTGATTACTCGAGGCAACAGCAAGCTGGACAACATGTTCATCATGCGCGACACGTTACTCAGCTATACCACTCTGGACTTGGAGCCGCTCTATTATCGCAAGGGAGCACGGGAAGGCAAGCGTTACTATGTCGACGAGCTGTGGTACACCTACCCCAAGGGCAACTGCCACCTGAAGACGCACGAGATTAACAGCCGTGGCGAACACTACTGGAAGGAACTGGAATATAAGGACTGCATCTACGACATGATGAGTGTCTATTTGCGGGCGCGCAATTTTGACGCCTCCAAGTTGAAAGTTGGCGACAAGATTCCCCTTCCCATTGCTGACGCATCCAGCATTGCCAACTCGTGGCTGAAGTACAATGGCGTCACCAATGTAAAGATGAAGAACAGCAATGCCAAGTTCCGCTGCCTCGTCTTCTCCTTCATTGAGCGTGAGGATGGCAAGAACCACGAACTCATCCGCTTCTATATTACCGACGATGCCAACCATCTGCCCGTACGTCTTGACATGTTCCTGTCTTTCGGTTCTGCCAAGGCCTATCTGACGGGCTATAAGGGACTGCGCAACGAGATGACGTCAAAGGTCGATTGAACGCACCGTGGATGTTGCCGAACTCTATGACCGCTGCAAGGAACTCACCATGCAGCAACCGTCGACAGCGTCGTTGCGCTTCATGCACGAGACGCTGGTGTTGGCTTGTGCCGAGGCCTTGCGCAATACGCGGCAAGGCTTCGGTAATCTATTCTCTCAGGTAGACTATCTTTGCAAACACTATGGTGTGGCCGTGCCACTGCGCATGGCTATTCAGCAGATGCGTGTTCACTCCAATGGCCGCCAGTTGGACAATGCTGACGACTGGCCTTACGACATCAAGGCCCTGGCCATGTTTGTGTCGGCCATTTTTCAGGAAGATATTCCCCATGACTTGCTCACCCGACTGCCCGCCACGTTTCGTACGGCCACAGTTGAGCATCAGCCCCGCCAGCGGGTCGTGCGCTGTGTCGTCACCGGATGGGATTCCGACTATATCTATGCCACCACCAACGAAGGGACGATTTGTGTCCGCTATGCTGACACCATTGATAAGGAAGCCGATGGCGGTATGCTCACCGAGGGTGTGCAACTCAACCTGCTCGACGCGACCATCAACGGCACTACGGTGACGCCATCCATGATCGTCGTGGAGCCAGACTTCCTCGTCGATATCTCAGCCATAGCTGCCTGCTTCCAGGACTATGGCCACCACCCCTTGAGCTATCTTGTCAACCGGCTGAAACCGCGTGCCAACAGTCAGCAAATACTGCTGGGAAACTTTGCCGGCACAGCCCTCGACGACATCATCAACCACCCCGACACACCCTATGCAGACACGCTACGCACCAGCTTCCGGGAACAGGCGCTCCAGTTCTGTACCTGCTCTCCCTTCGACGCGCAGCGCTTCAAGGCAGACAGCAGCCAGCAGGTGCTGAACATGAGAGACGCGGTTGATGTGCTCTTCAACAGTGGTCTGCCACATGCTGCCAACCAACCTGTCGGCGTCTACGACCGTGAACGTGCCCTGTTAGAGCCGTCATTTGTCTGTGAACTGTTAGGTCTGCAGGGACGTGTTGACCTTATGACCGACGACATGCGACTGCTGGTGGAGCAGAAGTCGGGCAAAAACTGGAACATTGAGTGTGGTGCTCCCCAGCAACACAAGGAGGACCACTACGTACAGTTGCTGCTCTACTACGGTGTGCTGCGTGCCAATTTCCAACTGGCTCCTGACAAGGTTGACATCCGCTTGCTCTACTCCAAGTATCCGGCTCGCCAAGGACTGCTTGTAGTCAATTTCTATCAGCAACTGTTCCACGAGGCCATCCGCCAACGCAACCGCATCGTTGCGCAGGAGCAAGCCATAGCCCGCCGTGGCTTTGGCAGCATAGCACCGCTGTTGCATGCCGACCTGTTATTGCAGAACCCGCAGAAACAGTCGTTCTTCAATCAGTATATCCGTGGTGACGTGGAACGCATGTTCCAGTCCTACCACCAGTTGCCACCCGACGAGCGCAACTATGTGGAGCGCATGTTTACCTTCGTCTGGCGTGAACAACTGGCCCAAAAGGTGGGCGTCCAGGAAGGACAGGGTGGGGCAGTAGCCGACTTGTGGAACATGCCCCTCTCCGAGAAATTGGAGTCGGGCAACATCCTGATGGGTACCATTGCAGAGCGGTCGCCAGAGCAGGTAGTGATAGCTGTAGACACTGCCGACGTCTTGCCCAACTTCAGGCGGGGCGACATGGTGTTCCTTTATCGCTTCCAGGAGACCCCCGACGTTCGGCACAGTATTCTTTATAAAGGTGTGCTGGTTAGTCTGTCAGACCGCGAAGCCACCATCCGCCTGAACGAACGCCAGCAGAATCGCCATCTGTTCAGTAGTGGGCGCTACGCTGTGGAGCACGCATCGTCAGACGTTGGCACCACTTCCTCGCTGCGTGCCATCTTCTCCTTCTGTCAGGCTCCAGCCGACCGCCGTGCGCTGTTGTTGGGAAAGCGTGCGCCACGGAAAGACGCTACCGTTACCTTGTCACAGTCTTATCATCCCCACTACGACGGCGTGCTGCTGAAGGCCAAGCAGTCCAGAGACTATTTCCTGCTGCAAGGACCGCCGGGCACGGGCAAGACGTCCATGGCTCTCCGCTTCCTGGTTGAGGAAGAGCTCCACTCTTCACGCTCTACTCTCTACTCTCAGTTGCTGCTCACCGCCTATACTCATCGCGCTGTCGACGAGATTTGCAGCATGCTGACACAGGCTGGCCTCGACTTTTTATTGATAGGCAGTCCCGATGCTTGCGACCAGCGCTTTGTGGGTCATCTGCTCGACAACCGCATGGGCGACCGCCCGCGGCTTGGCGACATTCGCCAGCATCTGCAGCAGGCACGTATCGTCGTGGCAACGACCTCAACCCTACAGGCGCGGCCTTTCATTTTCCAGTTGAAGCACTTCTCGCTGTGTATTGTCGATGAGGCGTCACAGATACTTGAACCGAGCATCATGGGGGTGATCCTCTCAGAACAGGTGGAGCGCTTTATTCTCATAGGCGACCATAAGCAACTGCCTGCCGTGGTGCAACAGCCTGACGACGAGCCCAGGCTGCACGACTGCCGGCGCTCGTTGTTTGAGCGCCTGTTGCAACAAGAGGAGCAGGCGGCGCGTACCGATTTTGTCGGACTGTTGCGCTATCAAGGACGCATGCATCCTGACATTGCCCGCTTCCCCAACGACTTCTTCTACCGTCGCGAGCAACTGCTACCGGTGCCCTGTCCTCACCAGTTAGAGGAGCAGTTGGACTATCAGCTGCCCTCCGAGGACGCGTTGGATGACCTGCTCAAAGAGCGCCGTGTGCTCTTTATTCCCAGCCAGTGGGAGAAAAATCCCAGGCCGTGGGAAAAAAGTCCCAGACTGTGGGAGAAAAATCCCAAGCCGTGGGAAAACACCGGTGACGCTATCCTCTCCGACAAAGTCAATGAAGCGGAGGCTCGCATCGTTGCTGACCTGCTGCGCCGCATCTGTCGGCAGTACGGAACACGCTTCGATGCCAACAAGACGGTAGGCGTCATCGTGCCTTACCGCAACCAGATAGCCATGATACGCCGCGAGATAGCACAGTTGGACTTGCCCCAGTTAGACGGCATCAGCATCGATACCGTAGAGCGCTATCAGGGCAGCCAGCGCGATGTCATTATCTATTCGTTCACCGTCAGGCGCCCCTACCAGCTTGATTTCCTGACGGCCAACAGCTTCGAGGAGGTTGACGAGACGTCGTCAAAAGATGGCCAGAGCCAGTCGGACAGCCACATCATAGACCGGAAGCTCAACGTCGCCATGACACGCGCCAGAAAACAACTCATCATGACCGGAAATGCCCCGTTGTTGAGCAGAAATAACATTTTTTCAGCACTTATTGCCCGTTATTCCATATAATTTTGTAATTTTGTGGCATGAAGGAAAGTGTTGTGCTCCAAAATCTCAGCATCGGTTATCGCACCAAGGGCAAAGAGAAGGTGGTAGCCAAGGGACTGGATGGCGTCATCCAGAGTGGCGAACTCATCTGTCTGCTGGGCCGGAACGGTGTGGGCAAGTCTACGCTGCTGCGCACCCTGTCAGCCTTTCTGCCGCCCCTGCAGGGCAACGTGCTGCTGCAGGGGAAGTCGCTCGGCGACTATACTGACCAGCAGCTGAGCCGGCTCATCGGCGTGGTGCTGACAGAGAAACTGCAGGTGCGCAACATGAAGGTAGAAGAACTGGTGGCTATGGGGCGCGCTCCCTATACCGGCTTCTGGGGGGTGCTGTCAGAGACTGACCGCCAAGTTGTCGACGACGCCATCCGGCAGGTAGACGTTGAGGCCCTGCGTGGCCGACTGGTACAGTCGCTCAGCGACGGCGAGCGGCAGAAGGTGATGATAGCCAAGGCGCTGGCCCAGCAGACGCCCGTCATCTATCTTGACGAACCTACCGCCTTCCTGGACTATCCCAGCAAGGTGGACCTGCTCCAGCTGCTGAGACGACTGGCCCATGAGGAGCAGAAGACCATCTTTCTCTCCACCCACGACGTGGAGATTTCCCTGCAACTGGCCGACAGGCTGTGGCTGCTGACACCTCAGCAGTTGCATGTGGGTACGCCCGCAGAACTGGCTGCCCAAGGGGTGTTGAGCGCCTTCATCGAGCATGAGGGCATTACCTTTAATACGGACACGCTAACCATTCGCATCAAGAAATGACAGGGGGGCATGGAGACGATATTTACCGCTACGATGACCTGGTCAAGATGAACTTCAGCACCACCGTCTATCAGCATGTTGACCACAGCGCGCTGAAGGCGCACCTCATGGACCACTTCGACGTGGTGACCCACTATCCGGAATCGCAGCCCCGGCAGTTGGAACGCATCATAGCCCGTCAGCTCGGCATCTCGCCGGAGAGCGTCATGGTGACCAACGGCGCTACCGAGGCTGTCTACATCATCGCCCAGCTGTTCCGCCACAGTTGTTCCATCATTCCGCAACCCACTTATTCAGAATATGCCGATGCCTGCCGCCTGCATAAGCACATCATCACCTACGAGGCCGACCTCGACGCGGCGGCACTGCCCAAGGACCGCATCTACTGGGTGTGCAACCCCAATAACCCGTCAGGCAATGTGCTGAAGAAGGGGTTTGTTGACTACGTGGTGCGTCGCTCGCCACGCTATACCTTCGTCATCGACCAGTCGTATGGTACCTTTACCAAGGAACACCTGCTGCAGCCGCGCGACCTACAGGGTTTGACCAATGTCATCCTGCTGCATTCGCTGAGCCGCACCTATAGTGTGCCGGGACTACGCCTGGGCTTCATCACCGCCCACCCCAGCGTCATCCTGCTGCTGCGCTCACTGCGCCACCCGTGGCCGGTGCCCGCACTGAGCATCGAGGCGGGAAAATTTCTGGTGCAGCACGGACAGCCCGCCGTGGCCGACATCGACGGCTATCTGGATGAGGCGCAGCGACTGCGTACACAGCTGCGGCAAATCGAGGGCATGCGCGTCTTTGAGACCAAGACCAACTACATGCTCTGTGAACTGAACGGCTTCACGGCAGCAACGCTGAAAAGCAAACTCGTCCATCAGCACGGCATGCTGATTCGCGACTGCTACAACTTCTACGGACTTTCCAAGGCTGCCTTCCGCGTCTCTGCGCAACTGTCTGAAGAGAACGATGCCCTTGTAGCCGCCATTCGCCAGTTGGCAGAGGAGCAGGAGCCCTGAAACAACCCTGAAAGCCGTTTATTTTGACGCTGCCACAAAGAAAATCGTTTTTTTTCTTGCAGCATTCACGGAAAATGCGTACCTTTGCAACCGTTCAGAGGAATGAGGGGCTTCACGAAGCCTCTCATTCTTGTTTTAATTAACACAAAGAATATGATAGACAAGAACGTCATTAAGACCGCTGTAAACGAGTGGCTCGCAAAGGGCGAGTATTATTTGGTAGATGTAGAGATGACCAGTGACGACCGCATCGTCATTGAGATTGACCATGCCGACGGGGTGTGGATTGAGGATTGTGCAGACTTGAGCCGATTCTTGCAGGACAAGCTCGGCGAGGAACTTGGAGAATATGAATTGGAAGTGGGCTCTGCCGGTATCGGACAACCCTTTAAGGTTATTGAGCAATATCGTAATCATGTAGGAAAAGAGGTAGAAGTACTTGCTGCCGACGGCAAGAAGCTGCAGGGCACGCTCAAAGAAGTGAGTGAAGACGGCAGCCATTTCACCGTGACTGTTAAGGAAAAACAACAGGTTGAAGGCAAAAAGCGCCCCGTATTGGTAGACGTTGACATAACGTTTGCCATTAGCGAGGTTAAGTATTGTAAGTATCTGCTGAACTTCAAGTAAGAATGATCCGGGAAGTACCCGACGAGTAGAATACCGGAACATCGGAATCCCGAAACGTCAAAACCTCAAAACCCCAAAATAACGAAATAAGGAAAAAACAAATAAGATAATTATGGCAACAAAGAATGCGAAGGGTCCTTCAATGATTGAGACCTTTCAGGAATTTAAGGAGACAAAGAACATTGACCGTACTACCCTGGTGAGCGTGTTGGAGGAAAGCTTCCGCAATGTTATAGCCAAGATGTTCGGTTCTGACGAGAACTACGACGTCATTGTCAACCCTGACAAAGGCGATTTTGAGATTCACCGCAACCGCATCGTCGTGGCCGACGGTGAGGTGCAGGACGAGAACAAGGAGATAGCACTCTCCGAGGCACAGAAGATTGAGCCCGACTACGAGGTGGGAGAGGAAGTTTCCGAGGAAGTGGATTTCCAGAAGTTTGGCCGCCGTGCCATCCTGAACCTGCGCCAGACATTGGCCAGCAAAATCCTGGAGTTGGAGCACGACTCACTCTACCAGAAGTATAAGGACAAGGTAGGCCAGGTGGTCAGTGCTGAAGTGTACCAGATGTGGAAGCGCGAAGTGCTGCTCATCGACGATGAAGGCAACGAACTGCACTTGCCGAAGAGCGAGCAGATTCCCGCCGACAGCTATCACAAAGGCGAGACCGTTCGTGCCATCGTAAAGGAAGTACAGAACGAGAACAATAATCCACGTATCATTCTCTCGCGTACCAGTCCCCAGTTCCTGGAGCGTCTGCTCGAAGCCGAGGTTCCTGAGATTCAGGATGGTCTCATCACCATCCGCCGCATAGCCCGCATGCCGGGTGAGCGTGCCAAGGTTGCCGTTGAGAGCTACGACGACCGCATTGACCCGGTAGGAGCCTGCGTGGGCGTCAAGGGTAGCCGTGTGCACGGCATCGTCCGTGAAATGTGCAACGAGAACATCGACGTCATTAACTACTCCAATAACATGCAGCTGTTTATTCAGCGTGCCCTGTCGCCTGCCAAGGTTACCAGCATTACGCTCAATCCTGAAGAGCACAAGGCTGAAGTTTACCTGCAGCCTGAGGAGGTCTCGCTGGCCATTGGTAAGGGTGGTTTGAACATCAAACTCGCCTCTATGTTGACGGAGTACACCATCGATGTCTTCCGCGTAGTCAACGAGGGTGAGGCCGATGAGGATATCTATCTGGACGAGTTCTCTGACGAGATTGACCAGTGGATAATTGATGCTATCAAGGCTATCGGCTTGGACACTGCCAAAGCCGTGCTCAACGCTCCCCGTGAAATGCTCATCGAGAAAGCTGACCTGGAGGAAGAGACCGTCGACCACGTGCTTGAAGTGCTGAAGGCCGAGTTTGAGTAAATCGTAAATTGTAAATCGTCAAATTGTTAATTGATAGAATGGGTGTTAGATTAAATAAAGTATTATCAGAACTGAACATAGGACTTCAAACGGCAGTTGATTTCCTAAAGAAGAAGAGCTCGCTGGGCGAGATACGCGACGACGCTACGACCAACACCAAGATTTCAGACCAGCAGTATCAGGCACTAGTCGATGAGTTCAGCAACGACAAGGCTGTGAAGACGCAGGCAGAGATGCTGTTCACCAAGAAGGTCAAGGAGAAGAAAGTCGAGAAGGCCGTCACCAAGACCGACGAGTTGCTGGAACAGCGTAGCGGACTGAAAACGCTGGGCAAGATAGACCTTTCTCAGGTTGGCAAGCCCAAACCCGCACCAGCTCCGGAGCCTGCTCCAACACAAGAACCCACCCCCGTGGCCACTGCCGAAAGCCCCGTGGAAGTAGAGAAAGAACCTGAGATTCCTGTCAGCGAGGCCGCCCTTGACTCAGACCCCATTGCTTCACAAAAGCCTGCTGTTGAGCCGGAACAGGTTGAAGTAGCTCCTGTTGAGGAGCCAGCCGTGCTGGAGCAACCTGCTGCGGAACAACCCGCGGAGCCTGCTGTCGAGCAACCCGCAGAACAACCTGCTGACGCTGCTCCCAGCGGTCCCACATTGGCTAAGACGCCCGGTGATTTCATGAAACCGGCTACCCAGCTAAACGTGGTGGGCAAGATAGACCTTGACGCTCTCAACCAGAGCACGCGTCCTAAGAAGAAGTCTAAGGAGGAGCGCCGCAAAGAACGCGAGGAAAAGGCTGCCGGTGAACGCCGCAAGCGTGAGCGCATCCGTACCGACAAGGTCGACATCGAGGCTGCCGCTAAACAGGCTAACCAGCAAAACAAGAAGAATAACAATAACAATCGTCAGCAGCAGGGCAACAACCAGCAACAGGGACAGGGCAAGAAGAACAAGAAGAACCGCGCCGCGCAGAAACCGCTGGAGGTTGACGACGAGGCAGTAGCACGCCAGGTCAAGGAGACGCTGGCTCGTCTGACTTCGAAGAATCAGAACAAGAAAGGTGCCAAGTATCGTCGTGAGAAGCGTGACGCCGTAGCTGAGCGCATGAGCGAAGAGATGGCTGCCGAGGCAGCACAGTCGAAAGTGCTGAAGCTGACAGAGTTTGTCACTGTCTCTGAGTTGGCTACCATGATGAATGTCGGTGTCAACCAGGTTATCGGTACCTGCATGAGCCTCGGTATTATGGTAAGTATCAACCAGCGACTCGACGCTGAAACCATCAATATCGTGGCCGACGAGTTCGGATTTACTACCGAGTACGTTTCTGCCGAGGTGCAGAACGCTATTACCGAGGAGGAGGACGACGAGAACGATCTGGTTACCCGTGCTCCTATTGTTACTGTCATGGGTCACGTTGACCATGGTAAGACGTCGCTCTTGGACCACATCCGCAATACCAACGTCATTGCTGGTGAGGCTGGTGGTATTACTCAGCACATAGGAGCCTACAATGTTAAGCTGAAGGACGGTCACAGCATTACCTTCCTTGACACTCCTGGTCATGAGGCCTTTACCGCCATGCGTGCCCGTGGTGCCCAGGTGACGGATATTGCCATCATTATCATCGCTGCCGACGACTCAGTGATGCCTACCACCAAGGAGGCCATTGCTCACGCTCAAGCCGCCAATGTGCCTATGGTGTTTGCCATCAACAAGATTGATAAGCCCGGTGCCAATCCTGACAAGATTCGTGAGGACCTGGCCAATATGAACCTGCTTGTCGAAGAGTGGGGTGGTAAGTACCAGTGCCAGGAGATTAGTGCTAAGAAGGGCATTGGCGTCTACGAACTACTGGAGAAGGTGCTGCTGGAGGCTGAAATGCTCGACCTCAAGGCCAATCCCAACCGCAAGGCTACTGGCTCTATTATTGAGAGCTCGCTCGACAAGGGTCGTGGCTACGTGTCTACTGTCCTCGTTAGCAACGGTACGCTGAAAGTTGGTGATGTTGTTATTGCCGGTACTGCCTGGGGTAAGGTCAAGGCTATGTTCAATGAGCGCAACCAGCGTATCGAGAAAGCCGGACCCGCCGAGCCTGCCATCATCCTGGGATTGAATGGTGCACCCACTGCCGGTGACTCCTTCCATGTCATGGAGTCTGAGCAGGAGGCTCGCGAAATAGCTAATAAGCGTATCCAGCTGCAGCGTGAGCAGTCGCTGCGTACCACTACTAAGCTCGGTCTCGACGAACTGTCCCACCGCATTGCTTTGGGCGAGTTCCACGAGTTGAACATCATTGTCAAGGGTGATACCGACGGTAGTATCGAGGCGCTCAGCGATTCGTTCATCAAGCTCAGCACCGAGAAGGTGCAGGTCAATGTCATCTCCAAGGCCGTGGGTCAGATTTCCGAGAACGACGTTATGTTGGCCAGCGCTTCCGAGGCTATTATCATTGGCTTCCAGGTGCGTCCCTCTGCCGACGCTCGCAAGGCTGCTGACCGTGAGGGCGTGGAAATCAATACCTACTCCATCATCTACGACGCCATTGACGATGTCAAGCAGACCATGCAGGGCATGCTCGACAAGGTTAAGAAGGAGGTTATCTCTGGTGAGATTGAGGTCAAGCAAGTCTTTAAGATTTCCAAGGTTGGAACCGTTGCCGGTGGTCTTGTCACCGACGGTAAGGTACATGCCAAGGACAAGGCTCGTGTCATCCGTGACGGTATCGTTATCCATACCGCTGCCATTGGCGCTCTGAAGCGCTATAAGGACGACGCCAAGGAGGTGGCTACCGGCCTGGAGTGCGGTATCTCGCTTGTCAACTTCAACGACATCCAGGTGGGCGACATCATAGAGACGTTCACCGAGATAGAGGTGGAGCAGAAGTTGTAAACTGATAAAAGCAAACTTACAACATAAAAAAGAACCGGTTTCCTCACGATGAGGGAACCGGTTCTTTTTTTATTTTACCTTGATGGCTACAGCTTTCAGTTGTTGCCATCCGGCGCGGTCTGTAAGCCGCACCATGAAGTGGTAGTCGCCCGGTTTGATGTCTTTGGGGATAGGAATGTCGAGGCGGGCTGTATAACTGCGCTGTCCTGCCGAAATGGGGAACGACTCGTTATAGACCCAGTAAGGCTCATCACTGTCCTCGGCATCGTGGTTATGGTCGTGCTCTTCTTCACACTCGCTACCGTCGTGGTCATGGTCGTCAGCCTCAGTGCTGTGACTGTGGTGGTCGGCATTGTTATGAATCTCGATATTGAAGTTGCCCAGCTCCATGTTGTCGGTGAACAGATACTGGAAGGGGATGATGTCGCCACGGTGGTACTCCTGGCAGTTGATGGGGTTTGCCTCCAAGCCCTCACTGCTGATAACAGGAGGTGTCATGTCCTTATCGTCATCATCACTACCACAAGCAGTGAAACCAATAGTCATAACACTTACGAGAGCCAACAGAAGGCTCATATATTTCAGTTTTTTCATTGTTGTATACATTTTTGTTTTTGAATGTTTGTTTTTTTAGAACTCCAGCCCCACTTTCACGGCGACGTTCCGGCCTGGTTCGGGTACGTCGATGAGGCGGTAATAGCTGGTATGGTCGTAGTAGCGGCGGTTGAGCAGGTTGTCGGCGTGTAAGGCCACGTGGAGGGTAGTAGTTCCCCGCAGGTGGAATTCCTTGGCTGCCGTAAGATTCAGCGTCCAGTAGCCGTCGGTAGGCTTCTCTGGAGGCACTATCTCGTTCTGTCGACCTACTGCGTGTGCACTCAAGCCTACAAATCCTTCACCATGGTGGTAGAAGAGGTATTTCACACCGCCGTCGGCTGACCACGGGGTAGAGAAGGGTAGTGTGTATCCCTTCTTCTCACCCGACTGCTGACGGGCGTGCAGGTATTCGCCCTGCAGGTGCACTTGCCAATGGCTGTCCAGTTTGCAGGTAGCCTGTGCTTCCAGTCCGTAGCGCAGCACGCGGGCCTGAGTGTAGTGGTAGAGTTGCAGTCCCTCCACATATTGTGGCGTAGGACTGAGATAAATATAGTTGGGGAAGTAGTTCAGATAGGGTTCCACCTCTATCTCCCACCGCTCGTCGGCCCAGCTGACAGTGGCATCTACCTGGTAGGACTCTTCGGCGTCGAGCTGGCTGTTGCCTTGCTCGTAGCGGAAAATGTGGTAATTAATACCGTCAGCTCCCAGTTCTTTGGGGATTGGTACGCGGAAAGACTTGCCGATGTTGGCTTTCATGACCCATGCCCCTAAGCTGTAATTGACGCCTGCTGACCATGTCAGACTGGTAAAGTGGCGGCGCTGACTGGCAGAGCGTTGCTGGTAGACGGGAGTGCCGTCTACAGGCGTGGTATACCAGTCCTGGTAGCTGTGTATGTGAGTATGGGTGTAGTCCATTCGCACGCCGGCATTAAAGATAAGGTTGTCGCGCAGCGTATAGCGATCCATCAGGAAGGCTCCCAGGCTAGACGTCTCGAAGTCGGGGATGATGAAGCCCCAACCCTTGCGGCGGTTGTGCTGATGCTCGCCGCTGATGCCCCCTTGTAGTACGTGGCGTCCCAGTTCGTAGCGCAGCAGCAGGCCGGCCGTATAGGTGCTCTTGTCGAAGCGCCGCTCTAGGGAACCGTCAGGTTGCGGCATGTAGCCATGGCTGACGGGTTCGGAGTGCTCCTCGCGGACGTTGTACTGGTAAGCCAGGTTCAGTTCTGCTGACAGAACGTCATTGCGCCACGTGCTGTGGCTGAGCACCTTTAGGTGGTTCACCCATTGGTAGGGCAGGTCAATGTCGCGCCGTGAGTGGTCGTAGTCAATGCTTGACAGGCGCACCTCCAGACCGTGGGCGTTGGCAAAAAAGCCGCTCTTGGAGTAGCTGTCGCTGATGCGCAGGTCTGTGTGAAAGTTGTAGCCCTGGTAGCCTACCATAACGCTACCGTCGCGCTCGCAGCCGGCCGTATTGCGCATCCGGCGGTCCTTCAGTTTGATCCAGTAGGAGTAGTATTGGATGCTGTCCGTGGGTACGCGGAAGTCTGCATAGTCTATCAGCGTCACATTGGCACGGTAGAAGAAGGACTTCTTCCTGCCGTCAATCTTGGCCGAGAGTCCTATCTGCTCGTTATTGGTGCGCCCGAAGATTTGCACGCTGCCACTTAGCGGCTTTGTCGGTATGTGGTTGGTGAAGAGATTCAGCACGCCACCAATGGCATCGCTGCCGTAAAGTAGTGCTGCCGGTCCTTTGATGACCTCAGCACGGTCAATGGCGAACTGGTCAATCTCCAGCCCGTGGTCGTCGCCCCACTGCTGGCCTTCGTGCTTGATGCCGTCCTCGGTGACGGCCAGCCGGTTGAAGCCCAGTCCGCGGATGACGGGTTTAGACTGTCCTGACCCGATGGCCATGGCCTTTACGCCAGGTATACCTTCCAGGGTTTGCATCAGACTGCCCGCAAAGTGGTTACTAAGGAAGTCATGGCTCACCTGTACAGTTGACTGCGATGTACGCATCTGATAGTCATGCCGCTGCTGACCAGTCACCGTGACGTCGTGCAGGGTGACGCTGGTGTCAGCAGGTGCTACTGCAGACAGCGTGGCAGCCAATAATAGTGTTATCATATTGATTGACTGTTTGAATAAACATAAGAGGTGGAAAAACAGGGTTTATATCAATACAGTCGGTGGTGCACGGAGACTGATGATGCCACAGCCGTCAAGGTGGACTACACTCTTGCGCTGGGCAAAAAGAATTTTACTTACTTTTTTATAAAGGATGATGGCAGCAACAACTGTGGCCATCATGGGTAGCGTCAGAAACTGGCAGAGCACGCAGGCATGCAGTGATGGCGTCTGTTGCCCCAGGTGGCCGCCACAGTGGTGGTGTACGCACTCAGCACATGTCGACGCTGCAATACCTTCCGCAGATGGATGTACGTGCAGAGACGCTATGATGAGCATTGGCACAAACACGGCCAATAGCCCCCAAGCAGCCAGTTTTCTTCTCGCTTTTGTGTTCACGGCTGCAAAGTTAGGCATTTTTCGTGTAATGGCCATGGGTTTCCGCCATTTTTTATCCCATCACCACGTCAAGTACCATCATCAGCATGAAACCAACGGCAAAGCCAATGGTACTGAGGTTGCTGTGCTGTCCGCTGGAATTTGAGAAAAAAAGTGGCTGGTCCTCACGACCAACCACTCAACTAAACTAAACAAATACTTTATATGATTTTAATCCTGTGATCAGGTCTGCAGTCCTTCTGACTGTTGGATGACAACTGAAATTGTCTTCCGGGTGCAAAGGTACTACAAAGCCCTGACTCCCGCAATACCTAAAAAGGTGTATTTTTCATGTTACGCCTTTCCTTTGAAGGTATAGCCGATGCCTTCCACTGCCTTGCGGATGTCCTCTTCCGTGGCAGTGCCTTTGATGGTCAGCGTGTTGGCCGATGCGTTAGCCTTGGCCGACTCCACGCCTGCCACGTCCTCTACGGCACGCACTACGGCCGCCTCACAGTGGCTACAGTGCATGTCCTCGACCCTGTAAATGGTTGTGTCTGGGCTGATGGCCTTCGGAGCAGTCCATTTGCTGAATAGTTTCATCGTCAGTGCAAACAGGATAAATATGGTTAATATCGTGGCGCATACCAGCTTGAATGTACTGGGCAGTGCGGCTGACTCCATACAGCAGGCGTGGCTGGCCGTCGCCGAATAAAACTCCAGTCCCGACGCGTTGAGCAGCAGGCCGAAGAGGATGGAAAAGCCAATGATGGTCATCAGATAGACAGTGGTAAAGCGGCGCCCCAGGGCCTTGTGCACCACCAGGATAGACGCTAAGTTCACCGCCGGCCCAGCCATCAGCATGACGAGTGCCGCACCTGGCGACAGGCCTTTCATCATCAGTGCCGCGGCCACAGGGATGCTGCCCGTAGAGCAAATATACATAGGTATGGCGATAACCAGAATGACCAGCATCTGCAGCAGTGGCTGACTGCCGAAGGACAGGAAGAACTCGTCGGGGATGGCCACCTGAATCAGTGCCGCCACCACCAAACCGATGAGCAGTCGCAGTCCGATGTCGCGAATCATGTCGTAATAGGCGTAGCGCAGCACTCGCCACAGTTTGTTGCCCCGCTCTACCCGGCAGTCGCAGGTGTCATCGCCTTTCACCTCGTCCTCGCCAACGAACCTGTTTACCAGCAGTCCGCCACACACACCCGTAATGAGTGCCGCCGTCGGACGGATAATGGCAAAGCCCAGTCCCATCAGCGAGAAGGTGGCCAGGATGGAGTCTATGCCTGTCTGTGGCGTCGCTATCAGGAAAGAGGCAATGGCGCCCTTTGACGCTTTTTCGTTCTTTAGTCCGATGGCCGTCGGTATGACACCACACGAGCACAGGGGCAGGGGCACGCCCAGCAGTGCCGCCCAGAGCACCGACAGTTTGTTGTCGCGAGACAGGTATTTGGCATAAAACTTCTGTGGCACAAAGACGTGCAGCACACCTGTAATGAGGAAACCCAGCAGCAGGTACGGAGCCATCTCGCAGACCACATTCAACAATGATAATAGAAAGTCTTTCATATCTTCTTATTTGACATTTGTTCTCAGCATTGTGCGACACTCATCCAGTATGGCCAGCAGTTCGTCGGCTTTCTCGGCGCGCAGCATCTTGATGCGTGTCTCACGGAAATTGGGTATACCCTTGAAGACCGGACTGGCTGCCAGGTGGCGCCGCGTATGCAGAATGCCACACAGCTCTGCCGACTTCTTGTTCGCACGCATCTCTTGGGTGTCGCAGCGCTCTATGTTGATGCGCAGCTGCTCTTCCAGCACGTCTATCTTCTCGTCCAGCGTCAGTTCCTTGCGACTGAATATCCAGGGCTGGCCAAAGGTGGCACGGCCTATCATGACGGCGTCCACGCCATACGTGTCGAAGGCGCGGTCAGCGTCGTCCAGTGTCTTGATGTCGCCATTGCCGATGATGGGGATGTGGATGTTCGGGTTGCGCTTTACCTCGCCTATCAGCGTCCAGTCAGCCTCGCCAGTGTACATCTGACTGCGGGTGCGTCCGTGGATGGTCAGTGCCTGGATGCCACACGCCTGCAACTGTTCCGCCAGCGTGGTGATGATGAGTTGCTCGTGGTTCCAGCCCAGACGGGTCTTCACCGTCACGGGCAGTGAGACAGCCTCTACCACCTTCTGTGTAATCTCCAGCAGTTTCGGAATATTCTGTAGCATGCCTGCGCCGGCTCCTTTGCCAGCCACCTTCTTCACCGGACAGCCGAAGTTCAGGTCGATGACGTCAGGACCTGCCTGTTCCACGATTTTTGCCGCCTCTACCATGGCTTCTATGTCGCGCCCATAGATTTGTATTCCCACAGGGCGCTCCTCGCTGCTGATGGTCAGTTTTCTGAGTGTCGACTTCACGTCGCGCACCAAGGCTTCTGCCGACACGAACTCCGTGTACACCATGGAGGCTCCGAAGCGCTTGCACAACATGCGGAAGCCAATGTCGGTCACGTCTTCCATAGGTGCCAGGAAGAGGGGGCGCTCGCCCAAGTCTATGTTACCTATCTTCATACTTAAAACATCTGACTGACACGGCGAATGCCTGCCACCAGTGTGTCGATTTCCTCCTTTGTATTATATAAAGCAAACGAGGCACGTACCGTGCCACTAATAGCCAGTCGGTCCATCAGCGGTTGGGCGCAGTGGTGTCCCGTGCGGACAGCAATGCCCAGACGGTCCAGCAGCGTGCCCATATCAAGATGGTGGATGGTGCCTACGTTGAAACTTACTACAGCATCCTTCTTCGAGGCGTCCATCGGACCGTAGATGCGCATGCCGTCAATGGTCTGCAACTGTTCCATGCAGTAGCGGGTCAGCTCCTGTTCGTGCTGCTGGATAGCGTCCAGCCCCAAGGCCTCCATATAGTCGATGGCTGTCGCCAGTCCGTGGGTGGCTACATAGTCGGGCGTGCCAGCCTCAAACTTGAAGGGCAGCCGCTCGAAGGTGGTCTTCTCCCACGTCACCTTGTCTATCATCTCGCCGCCACCTTGGTAGGGCGGTAGTTTCTCCAGCCACTCTTCCTTGCCGTAGAGCACGCCGATGCCCGTGGGACCGTACATCTTGTGGCCGCTGAAGGCAAAGAAGTCGCAGTCCATGGTCTTGACGTCTATCTTCATGTGTGGCGCACTCTGCGCGCCGTCTACCAGTACGGGGATACCCCGCTCGTGGGCCACCCTGATGATGTCTGCCACGGGGTTCACGGTGCCCAGCACGTTGCTGACGTGGGCCACGCTGACCAGTCGTGTCCGCTCCGTCAACTGTCGGGCTATGTCCTCCACGCTGGGCAGTAGGCCGTCATCCGTCATGGGCAGGTGTCTCACCTTGATGCCGCGCTTCATGGCCTGCAACTGCCAGGAGACGATATTGGAGTGGTGCTCCATCTCGGTCACCAGCACCTCGTCGCCTTCCTGCATCTGACTCTCGCAGAATGACGCCGCCACCAGATTGATGGCCTCTGTGGTGCCGCGGGTAAACACTATTTCCTCCGTCTTGTCAGCGTGGATAAACTGGCGCACCCGCTCACGGGCCGCCTCGTGCAGGTCGGTGGCCTGCTGCGACAGGTAGTGCACGCCGCGGTGCACGTTGGCGTTGACGTTCAGATACTCCTCTCGCATGGCGTCCAGCACCTGTAGTGGCTTTTGCGTGGTGGCCGCATTGTCCAGATAGACCAGCGGTTTGCCGTACACCTGACGGCTCAGTATCGGGAAGTCTTCTCGTATTTTTTGTACGTCGTACATGTTCATTTCTTAAAATGCGCGACAAAGGTACTAAATTATTATGAAAAAACTTGGTAGTTTCAAAAACATTTTTGTATCTTTGCAGCAGACTAAACTCTTAAACATTGATTGCTTATGAAACATTTATTACTCACATTGATGATGGCAACAGCAGTCAGCACGACGGCTTTTGCACAAAACAAGGTAAAGAATGTCTATGCCAGTTGGCTACAACACGCTGTGTCTGCCAATGACTCTCAGCGCTGAGCAGTTAGGCGACATCACGGTAGAACGCTTTGCGGGAATCCAACAGGAGGGTAACATCCTGAACCTCTATTTCGTAGAGTGTACCAACGAAGGTATTCAGGCTGGTGTGCCTTATCTCATCAACTCGCCCAAAAGCCAATATCTGCGCATCAAGGCCAACGATGCCCTGACAATTGACGAACAGGTAAAATCTGTCTGCATGAGTGACGACAAGGGTAATGTGATTACCTTCAACAGCAGCTGGGAGACCATCGGTAAGGAAGGCCGCTACGGTATTCCTGCCCAGCAGAAGGTAAGCCCCCTGGAGGCTGTCCTCATCAAGACCACTGCCGACCAGCAGTTCCTGCCCACCCGTTGTGGCTTCACATGGAACAAGCAGAGCACTACTGCCGAGGAGTTGCGCATTGTACACCTGGCAGCATCAGATGTAACTGCCATCAAGAACGTCACCATCAAGAAGGACACCGATGAGAACCTCTATGACCTTAGTGGCCGCAAGGTTAACCAAACCTATAAGGGCCTGCGCATTCAGGACGGCAAGAAGACGGTGGTGAAATAACTACTATCACAACAGATAATCATAAAGGGAACCGCATGGTTCCCTTTATTTGTTTATTTACAGAGCTTGCAACCCTCACACTTGTTCAGCTCGCCCCGAAAGCGCTTCTCCACCAGGTGGTGCAGGCGGTCACGCAGGGGTTCCAGTTCCATCTTATCGATGACCTCGTTGATAAACGCATTTTGCAGCAGTACCTTAGCCTCCTGCAGCGATATGCCACGCTGACGCATATAGAACAGCGCCGCGTCGTTCAGCTGGCCTACCGTTGAGCCGTGGGCGCACTTCACGTCGTCGGCATAGATCTCCAGCATGGGCTGGGTGTACATGCGGGCCTCTTTGGTAGCCGTCAGGTTCTGGTTGGTCATCTGCGAGGTAGTCTTCTGGGCGCCATGCTCCACCAGCACTCTGCCGGCAAAGGCTCCCGTGGCGTGCTCGTCCAGCACGTATTTGTAGAGCTCCTGGCTCGTGCAGTGGGGCACTTTGTGTACTATCAGTGTGTTGTTGTCCACGTGCTGCTCCTTGTCGGCTATCACGCAGCCGTAGCACTGGCACTCAGCGCCCTCGCCAGAGAAGGTCAGGTCCAGCTTGTTGCGCGTGATACCATTATGTAATGTGATGACGTTATGATTCACCCGGCTGTTGGCTTGCTGGTCTATGTAGACGTTGCTCACCCGCACATTCTTGTGGTGCGTCTCCTCCAGACAATAGAGGTCCAGCGAGGCATTCTCGCCGACAAAGGCCTCTATCACCTGCGTGGCCAGAAAGTGGCGGTCGTCGGCGGCATGGTCGCAGAAGAGCATCTTGATTTCGGCGCCCTCTTCCAGCACGATAAGCACGCGGCGGTTCACCATCAGGTCTACGTCGCTGCGCAGAATGTTGATGACCTGAATGGTGCGCCCCACCTTTACCCCCTTGGGCACGTAGACGTAGAGTCCGTCCTGGGCCAGCATGGTGTTCAGGTCGGTGGTGGCGTCGTGGGCCTGGCCTGCCAGCCGGTTGTAGTATTCGCTTTGGGCAAAGTCTTTCAGCGACCCGATGACGACGCCTTCCGGCAGCCGGGCCGTTCCCGTGGCCACTCTTTTGCTGCCGTCTTCTTTCTTGCTCGCGTGGTAGAACATGTCGTTCACCACGAAGTAGAGGCTGGTAGACAGGTTGGGCACGTCGCAGCGGAATGCCTCGTAGGGGTCCACGGGAATCTGCAGCCTGTTCAAGTTCAGTCCGTAGTCGGGTGCAAAGAGCTGCTCGATGTCCGTATACTTATAGCGTTCCACCTTGCGGGTGGGGAAACCGCTCGCACTGAAACGACGGAAGGCCTCCTCGCGCACGTTGTTCATCACGTCGCTGCTGTGCTCGCATATCATCTCGCGGCACTGCTCGTAGAGTTCTATATATTGCTGTTCGCTCGCCATCTCACTCCTCACCTATTTCTTCTTTGATCCAGTCGTAGCCGTGCTCCTGAATCTGCTTGGCCAGTTCCGGACCGCCCGTCTTCACGATGCGACCCTTGTAGAGCACGTGCACATACTGCGGACGAATCATCTCCAGCAGTCTGTCGTAGTGGGTAATGACGATGCAACTCGTCTCCGGTGTCTGCAACTTGTTCACGCCCTCGGCCACGATGCGCATGGCGTCCACATCCAGACCAGAGTCCGTCTCGTCCAGAATGCTCAGCTTCGGCTCCAGCATGGCCATCTGGAATATCTCGTTACGCTTCTTCTCGCCGCCGCTGAAGCCCTCGTTCACCGAGCGGTTGGCCAGCTTCGAGTCCAGCTCCACTATCTTGCGCTTCTCGCGCTGCAACTTCAGAAACTCGGCAGCATTCATGGGCTCCAGGCCCTGGTACTTACGCTTCTCGTTGATGGCTGCCTTCATGAAGTTAGTCATCGACACACCGGGAATCTCCACCGGGTACTGGAACGACAGGAAGAGTCCCTCGTGGGCCCTGTCCTCCGGTTTCATTTCCAGCAGGTTCTTGCCGTTAAACCATGCCTCGCCAGCTGTCACCTCGTACAGGGGGTTGCCCACCAGCACGGCACTCAGTGTCGACTTGCCCGACCCGTTAGGTCCCATGATGGCGTGTGTCTCACCGTCGTTGATGACCAGGTCAATGCCTTTCAATATCTCCTTGTCGCCTATCTTGGCGTGTAAGTTTCTAACTTCTAACATCGTTTCTTCTAATTTGGCTGCAAAGTTACACATTATTTCTGACAGCGCAAAAGAAAGAGCACGGCAAATTTGCCACAGCTGTAATTTTGCAGATGCTACAGGCAGCAAAACAAAAAATTCCACCGACTCCTCGCGAGCCGGTGGAACTTCTTATTAAGATACGGAAAACAAAGACGGGTGGCGCTTACTCCTTCACGATGCGGTTCTCAGGCAGCTCCTCCAGTTTCAGACCGTCCAGGAACACCTTCGAGCGCTGTCCCGTGGCGTCGGTCTTGGTTTCGGGCTGG
>CACWFV010000039.1 GCA_902760315.1 uncultured Bacteroidales bacterium
TCGCAGCAGGTCCTGAGAATTGTTGTACCAGCTACAATCCTTGTCGAAGAAGTGGTGCCAGCCCAGGTTGAGGCTGACCTCCTTGATGGGTTTCCACTGAGCACCTACAGACAGCATGGCAGGAATGTCCTCGTTGACCTTCTCCTCGTCGCGGAACTTGTTGACGGCAGCTATCTCGCTGGCTTCAAAGACGGTCGATTCGTTCTTCATGCGAATCTGGGTCTTGAACTCGTACTTGGCGGCGAAGTTGAACTGGTCGTTCATCTTCCAGTCGACGCCGATGACGGGGGCAATGCCCAGTGACGACTGGTTGCTGAGCAGGTTGACACCATCAGTATATTTTGCCAGTTTAGCCATCTCACCCTTGCTCTGGTCCAGAGAGGTGAGACCCTGTGTCAGTGCAGCTTTGGCCGCTGCCAGCTGAGCCTGCGTTTCTGCGGGCAGAACGGCATAGGCAGGACTGGCCTCAATCATGCCGATGTTGTTGAGGTTCTGCTGGGCAGATGTCACACATTCCTGCATCTGCACCGGAACCTTTGGCAGGAAACTTGCAAAGTCCTCGTAAGCTCCGCCCGTGTTAACCATGATGTTGTTGATACGAGCCTTGTAGGTGGCAGAACCGTAGAGCAGTCGCAGACCGCCATACACCGAGAGGTTCTCTTTTATCTTATAGGCAGCGCCCAGCTGGAAACCGAAGTAGTACTGGCGTCCCTCCATGTAGCTCGTCATGTCGTAGCCGGTAACGCCGGTGTTGCTGATAGTTGCCGGAGCCGTCATGCCCAGCATGGTGTAGAGCGGTGTCAAGGCAGTGGTGAGACCATTCAGTTGCGTTGCCGTCTGGTCGAGCGTCATGAAGCGTGATGCAATGTTGCCCACGACGCTCTCGAAGGAGCCCAGGCCGTCGGCAAATTCACAGGCGCCGCCGCCACCGGGAACGGAGAAGTTGAACTGTATGCTCCAGTCGCCCTTGTTGTAGGCAGCCTGTAGCGAGGGCAGGAATGGTGCGTCGGCCACACCCTCGAACTCCTTGACGGAGCTGCCGTTGTTTTTCTTGCCCATGGCGTAGACGGGATTGGTAGACGTGATGGTACGCGTCTGGTGGGCATACTGCCAGTTGAAGGCCACGTGGAAGCCCTCAGGCATGAAAGCTACGCCGGCAGGATTAGAGTATACACCATCGAGGCCGATAGCGGCATCGCGGGCGGGATTCTTCAAAAACGATACACTCTGGTTGGTGTTGGTGAGAATGCCGCCAGCCATGGCGCTCACCGTTGTCATCATGAAAACAGCTGTTGTTGCTAAAACCTTTTTCATTTCTTTAAACAAATTTTTCATAAAACGGCTGCAAAGGTAAGCGTATTGCACAAAACGGCCGCAAGAGTGCATATAAAATTAGCGTTTATTAACTAAAACATGCACACTTCCTGCACAAATGTGCCGAAGTGTGCATGTTTCTGTGCACGCAAACACGTCAGATTTTTATGATTTCTCTGACGGGTAGTTGACGCGAGTATGGTAGATGGTCTTCAGTTTTTCAATCAGTACCGTCTTAGCATACTGGATGTCGCGGAAAGTGATGGGGCACTCACGGAAATACCCCTCAGCTACTTGTCCGTCGATAAGTCGCTCAACCATGTTGCGTATCGACTGTTCCGTGTAGTCGGGCAGCGAGCGCGAGGCTGCCTCTACGGTGTCTGCCATCATGAGGCAAGCCTGTTCGCGAGTGAACGGATTGGGGCCGGGATAGGTAAACAGCAGGTCGTCAACGGGCTCGTCAGGGTGTTCGTTGTGGTAGTTCACGTAGAAGTATTTGGCCTTTCCCAGTCCGTGGTGTGTTGATATAAAGTCGCGGATAACACCAGGCAAATTGTACTTGTCGGCCATCTTCTGTCCTTCAGTGACATGGCTGATAATGATTTGTGCAGATTCGATATCCGTCAACGTCTCATGAGGATTGATGCCCGATTGGTTTTCGGTGTAATAAATAGGATTAGCCAGCTTGCCGATGTCGTGATAGAGTGCTCCGGTACGTACCAGCTGAGCTTTTGCCCCGATTTTATTGGCGATTTCGCCGGCTAAATTGGCCACTTGGATGGAGTGGTTGAAAGTTCCCGGTGCTATTTCGCTCATCTTGCGGAGCAGTTCGTTGTTTGTGTTGGACAGTTCGATGAGCGTAATATCACTGGTAAAACCAAAGGCCTTCTCTATAATGTATAGAAGAGGATAAGCGAATAACAGCATGACGCCATTGGCTATCAGGTAGTTGTAGTAGCTGTAGTCTATCTGCGACAATGCGTCGCTATGCATCCAGTCAAATGACATGTTGACAATGACACATGCCAAGGTAACGAAGATGGCCGTCTTGAAGAGCTGCGAGCGCTGAGAGAGTTCACGGAGACTGCTGATAGCTACTAACCCTGCTACCGCTTCTGTGACAATGAACTCAAACGGGTGTTGCAGCATGGCCGCACAGATGAGCACCATCGTGATGTGGGTCATGAAAGCCGTCCGTGAGTCCATGAAGACACGGATGAAGATGGGGAGCATGGCATAGGGAAGCAGATAGACATGGATGAAGGTGTTGCGCATGAATAACGCTGTCAGCAATGCAAAGATGATGATGAGCGCATAGAGCATGGTGATGCTACGAGGCTTTTCGAAGTAGTCTTTGCGGTAAAGGCTGAGGTAGATGGTGAAGCACAGAACGAGTATGGTCACATAAAGAATCTGGCCGAACAGGGATAGGTGGTTCTGCTTCACGTCCTCGTTGCGCAGTTCGTTTTCCTTTTTGAAAGACTCAACGATGCGGTATGTCTTTTCGTTGACGATGTCGCCGCGGCCAATGATTTTCTGTCCTTTCTGTACCAGTCCGCTTGCCAGTGCAATGCCAGAGAGCAAATCGCTCTTGCTGGCTTCGCTGCGCTCCTGGTCGTAAACCAGATTAGGTGTAATGTATTCGTTTAGGTTACATTTCTGCAGAATGGAGCGTATGGGCGATAGCTTCTCGTCCTGGAAAAGCTGCTCGTAAGCTTGTTTCGGGGAGTAAATCTCCATAACGGAGACGCTGGAAGCTTGCTTGTCATTGACTATGCGTATCATCGTGGTGGTGTCGTCCAGTAATTCTGTGTAGTCCTTTTGGTCGATGATGCCCTGTTGATACAGGCTCTGCAGGCGATTAGAAATGACGGTCATGTAGCTGGCAGGCAAGTCGGGTATGCCTTCCGGATAGTCGCTGCGGAATTTCTGCACCATCTGTTGACCCGTGGCATGGATGTACTTGTAGTATGGTTCATACTGACTTAGCGCACTATCGCGTTCAGCACGGATGACACTTTCAGACTTGTAGATAGGAAAATCGAAGGGTGCGGTAAAGTCAGCGTACTTCCAGGGTTTTCCTTGTTCGACATGGAAGTAGCTGCTATTGTCATGCGGCATGGACCATACGACGATGGTTACTGTGGTAATGATAAGTATACTTCGGGTGAGAATATCCCGCCAATGGAGGTCTTTCATACGTTAATTTTATTTTGCTGTGCGAAAATACGAAAAAAAGCGCATATTCTCAAAAAAAATGAGTACTTTTGCACAAAAATTATAGAAATACCCATTTATATATGGCTGAAAGAAGAGTTAGAGTACGTTTCGCACCCAGTCCTACGGGAGCTTTGCATATTGGTGGTGTTCGAACCGCCTTGTATAATTATCTGTTTGCCAAACAACATGGTGGCGACCTTGTATTTCGTATTGAGGATACGGATTCCAATCGTTTTGTTCCGGGAGCAGAAGAGTATATCATTGAGTCGTTTAAGTGGTTGGGCATTAAGTTCGACGAAGGCGTAAGCTTTGGTGGCGACAAGGGTCCCTACCGCCAGAGCGAGCGTCGTGATATCTATAAGAAGTATGTTCAGCAGCTGTTGGATGCAGACAAAGCTTATATCGCTTTTGATACCCCTGAGGAGTTGGAGGCTAAGCGTGCTGAAATTCAGAACTTCCAGTACGACTGCCATACACGCAGCCAGATGCGCAACTCATTGACCATGCCTAAGGAGGAAGTCGACAAACTGATAGCCGAGGGCAAACAGTATGTGGTTCGTTTCAAGGTCGAGGCAGGTCAGGAGATTCTGGTCAACGACCTGATTCGTGGCGAGGTGCGCGTAAAGAGTGATATCTGCGACGACAAGGTGTTATACAAGAGCGCTGACGAACTGCCTACCTATCATTTGGCCAATATCGTTGATGACCACCTGATGGAAATCTCGCATGTCATACGTGGCGAAGAGTGGTTGCCAAGTGCTCCGTTACATGTCATGCTGTATCGTGCTTTCGGCTGGGAAGACAGCATGCCTCAGTTTGCCCATCTGCCGTTGTTGCTCAAGCCCGATGGCAAGGGTAAGCTGTCAAAACGTGATGGCGACCGTTTGGGATTTCCGGTATTCCCTCTGTTGTGGAAAGACCCGAAGAGTGGTGAAACCTCTCGCGGTTATCGTGAGGACGGATACTTCCCTGAAGCCGTTATTAACTTTCTAGCATTGTTGGGATGGAATCCAGGTACCGAACAGGAAATCTTCTCGCTCGACGAGCTGGTGCCCCTGTTTGATATATCTAAGTGTTCAAAGGCCGGTGCTAAGTTTGCCTATGAAAAGGCCATCTGGTTTAACCACGAGTATATTCTCAAGAAGAGTAACGAGGAAATTGCAGCCCTCTTCGAACCTATCGTGAAAGAACATTGCCCTGACGAGACCTCTGAGCGTATCTTGAAAGTTACGTCGATGATGAAAGACCGTGTATCGTTTGTCCATGAGTTGTGGCCACTCTGCTCGTTCTTCTTTGAGGCACCTACAGCCTACGACGAGAAGACAGTCAAGAAGCGCTGGAAGGAAGACTCTGCCCAGGTAATGACAGAACTTATTGGCGTGCTTGATGATATCAGCGATTTCTCGTTGGAGAACCAGGAGCAGATTGTTCATGCTTGGGTTGAAAATAAGGGTTATAAACTGGGTAACGTGATGAATGCTTGGCGTCTTACGCTTGTTGGCGAGGGCAAGGGTCCCGGTATGTTTGACATCTCGGCCTTCCTCGGTAAGAAAGAGACGATTGCCCGAATGAAACGTGCCATCGAAGTTTTGGGCTGATGATTTATAACCTTGCAATATATCTGTATCTTCTTGGAGTGGTTATTTATAGCCGCTTCAATGAGAAGGTGCGAAAAATGTGGCGTGGTGAGCGTGAGGCATTTAAGATTTTGCGTGAGAAAGTCGATCCGAATGCCAAATACGTTTGGTTTCATGCAGCGTCGTTGGGTGAGTTTGAACAAGGGCGCCCGCTGATGGAACAGTTGCGCAAGGAGCACCCGGAGTACAAGATACTTCTTACCTTTTTCTCACCTTCAGGCTATGAGGTACGTAAGAACTACGAGGGTGCAGACATCATCACTTATTTGCCGCTTGACACGATAACCAATGCACGTCGGTTCCTGCGTACTGTTCGCCCTGTGATGGCGTTCTTTATCAAATACGAGTTCTGGTATAACTACCTGCACATTTTGAAGCATCGTGGCGTACCTGTTTATAGCGTCTCAAGCATATTTCGTCCAGACCAGGTGTTCTTCAAGTGGTATGGCCGTCAGTATGGGCGTGTGCTGAACTGTTTTACGCATTTCTTTGTACAGAACGAGCAAAGTAAGGATTTGTTGGCAAAGATTGGTATCACCGATACTACAGTCGTGGGCGATACCCGTTTCGACCGTGTGTTGCAGATTAAAGCGGCTGCTAAGCAGTTGCCTGTCGTTGAGGCCTTTGTCAAAGACGCCCCTCATGTGTTTGTGGCTGGCTCTTCGTGGCTTCCCGATGAGGAAATCTTTATCAAGTATTTCAATGAGCATAAGGATTGGAAATTGATTATAGCCCCTCACGTGATTGATGAGGACCATCTTGAACAGATAGAAAAACTACTCGCAGGTCGGAAGGTGTTTCGCTACACCGAGGCAGAATCTCAACTGTCAACTGACACCTCTCAATTCTCAACTGCTGAGGTGTTGATTATCAACTGCTTTGGCCTGTTGTCGAGTATTTATCACTATGGTCAGGTGGCCTATGTGGGTGGAGGCTTCGGTGTGGGTATCCATAACCTGCTGGAGGCTGCTGTCTGGGATGTACCTGTATTCTTCGGACCTAACAATCAGAAATTCCAGGAGGCACAGGGACTCAAGACCAGCGGAGGTTTCGAGATTACAGGCTACGACGATTTCGCCTTGCAGATGAACCGTTTCTCTAGTGACACCAACTATCTTCAGGAACAGGGCTGCAAGGCAGGCCATTACGTGAAAGGCCAGGCGGGTGCCAGTCAGAAGGTACTTTCTTCTGTTGCGCTGTAGTCTATTCCCATACCTGTTAATACATGAAAACGATGTGGATGTTACTTTTTCTTTTGTTGCCTTTAGTGGCTATTGGTTATCTGGCTTGGCATGTCTGGGTCATGTTGCCAGTGTCTGCATGGATTAAATGCGCAGTCATAGCAGTGGGCGTTCTGAGCTTTTTGATGCTCTTCCTGAATTTCCGCGGGGTGTTTGATGACATGCCTTTGTTTGTGGCTCGTTGGGCTTACGAGATATGTACATCGTCATTGTTTGTGTTGCTCTATCTGGTCATGCTCTTTCTGGCGCTTGACTTGGGGCGCCTGGTGCATCTCGTGCCCAAGTCGTTGCTCTATCAGAATGGATATGCGGCTCTTGGCATCTTTGTATTTATGTTGGCAGTTTTCGTATATGGTAACGTGCATTATAATAATAAGGTACGTGTTGAGCTTGACTTGAAGTCGGAGAAACCCCTTGCGAAAGATTATAAGATAGTGATGGCGAGCGACTTGCATATCGGCTATCATAACCCGCGCAAGGAGTTGGCACGATGGCTAGATATGATGAATGCAGAAGATCCTGATTTTATTCTGATAGCAGGCGATATCATCGATGGTAGCATGCGTCCGATTATGGAAGAACGGATGGCTGAAGAGTTCCAACGCTTGAAGGCGCCTGTCTATGCTTGCTTAGGCAATCATGAGTTTTATGCTGGTGTACCGGAAGCTCAGCAGTTCTATAAGGATGCAGGTATTCACTTGTTGGTTGACGAAATGGCTGTTGTGGATAGTTGTGTCGCCATCGTTGGGCGTGATGACCGTACTAACATGCGTCGTAAGGCTGTAAAGGAATTGGTGAGTGATAAGCGACTGTTTACTATTGTGCTCGATCATCAGCCTTATGATCTGGATCGTGCGGAGGCTGCTGGTGTTGACTTTCAACTAAGTGGCCACACCCATCGTGGACAGGTGTGGCCGATATCTTGGATTACGGATGCTATCTACGAGTGCTCATGGGGTAGTCATCGTCGTGGCAGCACTCGTTATTATGTCTCTTCAGGAATTGGAATTTGGGGTGGCAAGTTCCGTATAGGCACCCAAAGTGAATATGTGGTAGCTACTCTTCATTAAGATAGTATTTTGAATACTCCACGTAGTGCTTAGCGTTGTCCGTCTGGCCAGGGCGTACGGGCTTGATATACTTGGCAGGCACGCCTCCCCAAATCTCGCCGGCAGGAATCTTGGTGTTTTGCAGTACCAAAGCACCTGCGGCTACGATGGCACCTTCGCCAATCTCGCAACCGTCGAGTAGGGTAGAGCCCATACCTATCAGTGCGTTGTCGTGGATGGTGCAGGCATGTACCGTCACGTTGTGACCTATCGTTACGTAATTGCCAATATTAGTGGGACCCGTCTCGTGGGTTACATGCACACAGCTGCCGTCCTGGATATTAGTGCAGTTGCCTATGGTGATAGGTGCTACGTCGCCGCGAACCACAGCGTTGAACCATACCGAACACTCATCGCCCATCGTTACATCACCTACGATGGTGGCGTTCTCGCTAAAATAACAGTCTCGCCCCCATTTGGGAGCGAGACCGCGATATGATTTAATCAATGCCATAAGTTACAGGTTAGCATTGTCCTTTGCCCAATCCTCTACGGCAGGGATGATGCCCAGAGAGATGATCTCGTCGCGCATCTTCTGCAGGTGCTCGTAGGAAGCCTGCAGTGCAGCCATCTCCTCGGCAGTACCCTCTGGCTGTGTGTAATGAACGCCATCCTTGTCGATGACAGTAGGCATAGCCATCATCACGTTCTTGAAGCCGTAAGCATTTACATAGCAACCGGCAGGCCACTTGAAAGGCTCACCGCCCATAGCGCCCTCAATCATCTTTACAGCCTGATAAGCAGGACTCTGGAATGAAGAACGGCCACGGAGCTTGATGATGTTGCTACCACCCTGAGTTGTCATGTGCTTGATCTCGGCCCAGCGCTCGTCAGAGAGTGAAAGCTCAGAGAGAGGCTTGCCGTCGATGAGTGCTTTGCTGGCGAATACGGCCATCTGCTCACCATGTCCACCATAGGTGTAAGCATTGGTAACCTTGTCCTGACGTACACCAAACTCCTGAGCCAGCTGCTGCTGTAGACGGGTAGAGTCGAGCGCTGCCAGAGAGGTAAGCTGGTTGGGTTTCAAACCAGAGTGGATGAGCGCTGTCAGGGCAGTTACGTCGGCAGGGTTGAAGATGACAACCACGTGCTTAACGTCCGGGCAGTACTTCTTGATATTCTCACCAAACTCAGCAGCAATTTTGCAGTTGCCCTTCAGCAAATCCTCACGGGTCATACCCTCCTTACGTGGAGCACCACCTGAAGAGATGATGTACTTAGCCCCTGTGAAAGCCTCCTTAGGATCTACTGTATAAGAAATGTTTGCACCAGGGAATGCGCAGTGGCACATCTCGTCGTAAACACCATGAACACCTGGCTCATAGATATCATACAAACAAATGTTAGGTGTAAGACCCAGCATCAGTACACTCTGTACCATGTTAGAGCCGATCATACCACCGGCACCAACAATCACTAATTTCTCGTCAGTTAAAAATGTCATATTGCTTATTTGTTATTTAGAATTTATATGTCTGCAAAGATACGAAATAATTCATAAAAGATAAATCATTATTCAAAATATTTATGTTATTAAATATGAAAACTGTCAGCTTTGTAAAGTCAATATGACAAAATATGCCAATTATTTTGTAACTTTGCAGCATGGTAATAATGAAAAGTCAAATCAAGGATAGGTTAGCACTGCTGCGCGAGGAACTGCGTCGCGAGCATCTGTCTGCCTATATTTTCCTCACTTCCGATCCGCATCAGAGTGAATATGTTGCCAATCGATGGAAGGGCAGAGAGTGGATTAGTGGTTTTGATGGCTCTGCGGGAACGGCAGTAGTGACACTGAAGAGCGCTGCCCTTTGGACAGACTCCCGTTACTTTATTGCGGCTTCCGAGCAGTTGGAAGGTACGGAATATCAGTTGATGCGGCTGAAGATGGAGGGAACGCCGACTATTCCGGAGTGGATAGGACAGGAGTGCGGCGCCGGGGCCGAGGTCGGCATCGACGGCTGGTGCTCGTCGGCCAATGCCGTGAAGGAATTGGTGGCAGACCTGCGTCGCGAGGGAGGCATCACCCTCCGCACCAATCTCGATCCGCTGCAGCAGATATGGCGCGATCGCCCCGTCATCCCAGAGAATCCCGTGGAGATCTTCCAGATGAAATACGCCGGCGAGTCCGTAGGGAGCAAGATCGGACGCATCCGTCAGGCGCTCCGCAGACAGCATGCCGACGGGATGCTGATGGCAGCGCTCGACGACATCGCCTGGACGCTCAACCTGCGTGGCACCGACGTTCACTGCAATCCCGTCTTCGTGGCCTATCTGCTCCTCTCCTCGAAAGAGGTCACCCTGTTTATTAATAAGGTTAAGCTGACGGCAGAGGTCGCCGACTATCTGAAGCAGGAGGGCATCCGGGTGGAAGACTATGCGAAGGTGAAGGACGGCCTGAAAGACTATTTTGAATACAATATCCTGCTCGACCCCGACGAGGTAAACTATATGCTCTTCGACGTGGTGAAGAGCAAGGGAAAGATGAATAGCCTGCAGCCGACGGAGATCGTTGAGGCGGAGTCGCCCGTGAAGCGGATGAAGACTGTGAAGAACGACACCGAGATCGCGGGTTTTAGGTCGGCGATGCTGAAAGACGGCATCGCTCTCACAAAATTCCTCTACTGGCTGTCGGGCTATATCGGGAAACCCGAAATATCGCAGCTGACGGAGATTTCCATCGACCAGAAGCTGACCTCGCTCCGTGCCGAGCAGCCGCTCTACCGTGACATCTCCTTCGACACCATCGCCGGCTATGGCGAACATGCGGCCATCGTGCACTACGAGGCGACGCCTGAGACCGACATCCCCCTGCAGCCCCGAGGCATGCTGCTGCTCGACAGTGGGGCGCAGTATCTCGACGGCACGACGGATATCACGCGTACCATCGCCCTCGGTCCGCTGACGGATGAGGAGAAGCGCATCTACACGCTGGTGCTGCAAGGTCACATCCAGGTCGAGCTCTGCAAGTTCCCCAGCGGCTCCAGCGGTACGCAGATTGACATCCTGGCCCGCAAGTACATGTGGCGCGAGGGACTGAACTACCTGCACGGTACGGGTCACGGCGTGGGCACCTATCTGAACGTCCACGAGGGCCCTCACCAGTTCAGGATGGAGTGGAAGCCAGCCCCGCTGGTGGCAGGCATGACCATCACCGACGAGCCTGGCATCTACCTCCCGGGCCGCTGCGGTGCCCGAACGGAGAATACCCTGCTGATAGTACCCTACAAGGAGACGGAGTTCGGCAAGTTCCTCCAGTTCGAGTCGCTCACGCTCTGTCCCATCGACACGGCACCCATCATCCGCGAGATGATGCTCCCGGAGGAAATTGACTGGCTCAATGCGTATCACAAGCACGTCTTCGAAGCCCTCTCGCCCTATCTCTCTCCAGAGGAGTCGGCTTGGCTCCGTAAAGCCTGCGAGGCGCTGTGAGTTAACTCGATTTGTCGTTTGAGTTAACTCAACGGGACTCTTGAGTTAACTCACGGTTTTTCCGGAGTGCGGAGGAAAACTTTTTTGAGTGCACTGGAAAAAGTTTTTGAGTGCACTCAAAAAAACGAGCATTGGGTATAACTTTATATCAGGCGTAAAGGTAGGATAATTAGCCCTGACTGTCGCGTCAGTGGCGTATAGGCTCCCGCTTGAGATAGTCGTAGAGCGTGAGCAGGCGCAGATGGAAATAGCTGTTCCAGAAATCCTGCAATGCCTTGACATGATTGGCTCGTGCTGTCTGCCAGTACTGTTGTGCCAGCGATAGGTCGTTGACGTTGGCCTGACCTCTGATGAAACGTTGCAGCATGGCGGTATAGGCATCCTCGGCAATCTGCAGCGAGCGGTGGGCATCGCCGACCATCGACTGCCGTTGGTCAACCTCTGTCACGGTCTGTATGACATCCAGTTCGGTGTCGCGTCGCTGTTCCTCACGCTGGTGCGCAGCTGTCTCAGCCTTGCTCTGTGCCGCGAGCCAGGCATTGCGCTTCTTGCCGTGATCGATGATTGGTACGGTGAGGCTTACCGTCACCTGATTCTGCACCAGTGGAGTGTGGAAGGTATGACCGAAACGTTCTGCCACCTGGTTGAGACCGATCGAGGTGTCGATGCTGGCGTTGAGTCCTTTCTTGCGCTTCAACTGTTCGGCATCGCGTCGGGCTTCCAGCTCTTTGAGTTGCATGGACAGATAGTTGGGATTGTTGCGTGAAGCCTGGGCTATGGCATCGCTGGCAGTCACATCCAGGCGGGGCAGTACAGAAGGAATGATCAGTTCCAGGCGGGTTTGCTCGTCCATACCCAGCCATACAGCCAGACTTCTTGCTGCCTGCTGATGGCTCAGTTGGGCGCTCTTCAGGGTGGTGGCGGCAAGCGAGCGTTGCAGTGTCAGGATGTCGAGTTCAGCCTTCGAGATGGACGCAATGCGGAAACGGCGGTTGCCGATGGCGAGGATGGTGTCGCACGACTGTATCTGCTCCTGCGCCATTCTCAGCTGCTCTTGCGTCACAGCCAGTAGAAAGAACCGCTTGACAGCCTCGGCAGCCGTCTGCTCCACCGAGTAGTTCATCTGCTGCTGGGCCACCGTGAGTCGCATGGGTTCGGTCTGGCGGTTCCAGCGGTATGGATTGAACCCCAGCAGTTCCTGTCGATAGCCCACACGGACGGGCGTAAGGGCAAACTGATGCTGGGTAAAGTCGCCGTAGTTGCCGAGGTAGGCCAGTCCCGTCGAGGCATAGAAGGAGCCGCCCCACGGCTCCATCACCTGCTGGGCCTGCAGACTGACGCTTGACAAGAGTAGTTTCTGCTGGCGATACTCGTCGTTGTCGGTGTCGCTGATGTAGCGCTGGGTCATGAGTTGCTCGAAGTTCAGCGGTGTGGTGTTCAGATCCAGCTGCAGTTTGCGACCTGCCATCCACGAGAGCCAGGCATAGTGTGCCTCGTGGAACACGCTGCGATAGCGGTCGGCGGTGAGGCTGCTGTCGGTGGCCAGCTCGACGGTGCGCTCCAGGTCGAGGTGAACCGTAGTCTGGGCCATGACTGTGAGGATGCTGCAGAGCATCAGACCAATGGCGAAGCGTCTCATGGCTGTGGCGTTTTTAGGTTTACAGACACGTGCATGCCGTCGAAGAGGCTGTTGGGCTCAGCCACACGGGCTCTGAGCATGACGGTTCCTTGCTCATTGACCACGGGATTGATTTCCGTCACCTTGGCGTCATAGGCGGCATGCTCGTCGGCTACGGGCACCACGCTGATGTCTGTGCCTATTGGGAAACGGCCAAGATCGCTCTCCATCACCTGGAACTCCACCTCCATCTGCTGCGGTGAGATGATGCGACACACCACATCCCCTGTCTGGGCCAACTGGCCGGCATGTGCCGTGACATTAGCCACGATGCCGTCGAAGGGAGCCGTCACGCGGGTGGTATTCAACTCGTTACGCGCTGCCGCCAGCTTGTTCTGGGCAATCAGCAGACCACTCTTGACCTCTGCGATATGTCGCACACGCTGGGGCACGCGGTCCATCTGTTCGGGGTCGTATCCCTGTGAGATGATCACTTCCTGCATCTGGAGGCGGGCCTGCTCTATCTCGCGCTGATGCTGCTCTACGGCATTCTCCTGCTTCCGCGCATCCTGCTCGGCCAGCAGCTGCCCCTGGCGCACTCGGTCTCCGTTACGTACCATGACGCGCACCACTGGCAGGATGGTCTCAAACTTTACATCGGCATAGCGTGCAGCCACCACCTTGCCCATGGTCTGGAAGACTGGCGGCAGGGCAGGGGAACCTGGCTGGCCGGTAGCCGTCGTGTCGGAATCCTGGCTTGTGGCGATGACCGTGGTGTCGCTGGCTTCGGGTGAGTCACCAGCCTTGCCCTGTTGCTGGCAGGCTGTCAGCAGTAGTATGCTTGATAATATCCATATCTTGTTCATAGTTCGTACTATTCATTATTCACTATTCACTGTTCACTAACTAAAGTTGTCGCAGACTCATTTCGTAGAATAAGCCCTTGCGGGCCATCAGCTGCTCGAAGGTGCCCTCCTCGGCAATCTTCCCCTTGTTGAGCACGATGATGCGGTCGCAGTGGCGGATGGTGCTCAGGCGGTGGGCAATGACCAGGCGCGTGCAGTGCAGCCGGTCGAGGTTCTCACTCACCTGCCTCTGGCTGATGTTGTCGAGCGCCGAGGTGGCCTCGTCGAAGAAGAGGATGTTGGGGTGCCCTATCAAGGCACGGGCGATGAGCAGGCGCTGCTTCTGGCCGCCGGAGAATCCGCCGCCGCCCTCGCTGATGACGGTGTGCAGGCCCATAGGCAGGGCTTTCACCTCGTTGTACATGCACGCCATTCGCAGTGCCTCCCAGGCATCGTCGTGGGTGGACCAGGGGGCGGTGATGGTGATATTGTGGAAGATGTCGCCCGTGAAGAGACTGCCGTTCTGCAGGCACGTCCCTATCCGTTGGCGGAGCTGTTTCTTGTCAATCTTCGCCAAGTCGTAGTGGTCGTAGTATATATTGCCACGCTGGGGTTTCTCAAAGCCCAGCAACAGGCGCAGCAGGGTGGACTTCCCACAGCCGGAGGTGCCCACGATGCCCACGTACTCGCCAGCCTTGATGCTGAGCGAGAGGTCGTCGATGACCAGCGGCATGTCGTCCTGATAGCGGAACGACAGGTGGTTCACCTCGATGCTGCCCGACAGGGTCTTGATCGGGGTAGGTGAGCCTGACACCTCGGGCACCGCCTCGGCAATGGGCATGATGCTCTCCAGCTGCGGTCCTATTTTTGTCATCTCGGGGATTTGCAGTGTAATTGCAGAGAGTGCGGCTGTCAGCATGCCAAAGGCGGAGGTGAAGGCGATGAAGTCGCTGGTCGTGATGGAGGTGCGCAGCGCAAAGACATAGATGACGAGCAGGGAGCCTACGTTCATCAGTGCCAACAGCGAGGGATACAGGCGTGTGGTAAACCGCGGGTTGTAGATAATCCTCGCAGTATGGGTATAGCGGTTGAGCCACTGGGTGAAGGCGCGAGTTTCCGAGCCGGTGAGCTTGACCTTCTGTATGCCCGCAAACAGGTTACACTCCATACCGTTGAGGGCATCGTTTTTGCTGATGTATAGCTGTTGTACTTGGGTGGCGTTACGGAAATAGAGCACCAGTATCAGCACTTGCAGGACAAACAGTGCTATTGCGGGTACCAGGAGCGGTCCGCCGTAGATGCCTACCTGGATGAAATAGACCACAGAGAGCGCGCCGCTCAACAGTGCGCCGACAATCGCCTCGTTGATCTGCTGGCACAGCCCGCTGAGGTTGTTCAGCTTGGAGGTCAGCTCGCCGCTGCTGTGAGAATGGAAGAATTTCGGGGGCAGCAGGAAGAGTCGCGCCATGACTGCGTTGTGGAGGTTCATCTCCACGATGTTCTCAACACGGACGATATACAGATTGCGGATATAGGTCGTCAGCATGATGGCAACAGCCGCTCCTACCAACAGTCCGGCGATAGGAGCCAGGTCGGTGGCGATACCGGCGGGTATCACCGTTTCGAACACCATCTTGTTCGCCATAGGCACAAACATACCCAGGAGCACGACGGTCAATGCGGCAAGTACCATGTGAATCAGACTGTGGATGCTCGCCGATGACCAGATGAAGGCGATGAGCTGGCGTTTGGTCAGACGCTGCAGGGGCAGTGCATTGGTGAAGCTGTAGGCCTCTGGCATCAGCACGTCCTTCATCTGCTGCCGAGACACCTCCCACGGGGTGCCATCCTCGTCGGTGAAGCGATAAGTGCTGCCAGTCCATTTGGGCAGCAGTGCTACCATCCGCCCGCTCCGCGTTCGGCCCAGCAGGGGGCCGGAGGCCTCTTTCCACCAACTGTCGGTGAGCCTTATCTGGCGTGTCATGATGCCATGCGCCTGGAGGATGTTGCGCAACTGCTGCTCCAGCGGCAACACATCGTCGGACTCCAATTCGTAGTCGACAATCTTCAACGCTTCCAGCACCTGGCGGATGGCAAGGTTGTCAGTCTGGGGAATAGCACCGTCATAGTGTAGCCCCATGCGTGCTGCACCTTCCTTGATCTCACGCGAGAGGGTCGAGGCATCCAGTTTCCTGCGCTGTTCTATCTGACTGGAAAATATGTTCATCTTTAGTTTCTTCTCCTTCCTTATCTGTTTTCCATGAGCTGTCGGTACAGGCCGTCCTGTTGCATCAGCTGCTCGTGGGTGCCGTGCTGGACGACGTGTCCGGCATCCATGACGATGATCTGGTCGCAGTCGCGGATGGTCGACAGACGGTGTGCCACCACAATCTGCGTGATGCCCATTTCGCGGATGTGCCTCATCACTAGGTCCTCGGTGGTGGGGTCTAATGCTGAGGTTGCCTCGTCCATGATCAGGATCATGGGCTCGCGGGCAAGTGCCGTGGCTATCTCGAAGCGTTGGCATTGACCTCCGCTGAAGTTCTTTCCGCCCCGCACCACCTTGGTGGCAAGACCCTCGGGACGGCTCATGATGTCGCTGTGTACCTGTGCGTCGCTGCATGCCATGAGGATGGCGAAATCCTCGATGCTCTGGTCCCACATGCGAATATTCTGTGACAGCGTGTCGTCGAAGAGCACGATGTTCTGGTCGACGACGGCGATGGAGTTGGTCAGCTCGTCGCTGGAGATGCTCTCGATGGGACGCCCGTCGAAGAGTATCTCGCCACTCCAGGGCTTGTAGAGTCCGGATATCAGTTTGGCCAGGGTCGACTTGCCACAGCCGCTGCTGCCCACGAAAGCCACCGACTCGCCGGGCCGGAGGTGCAGGTTGAAATGCTCAATCAGGGGGGGCATCGTCCGGTTGTAGCCGAAGGTGACGTCGCGCAGCTCCAGCTCGCCCAGCAACTTGCCGGCCTCCGAATGCTCACCGTCGACATGCCGGTCTTCGGGATACCTCATCACGTCGTCCACACGCTCTATCTGGGAGCGCATCTCCAGCAACTGCTGGCCGGCATTCACAATTTTCTCCACGGGAGCCATGAACGCCGTCATGAAACCTTGGAATGCCATGAGCATACCGACGGAGAGGTCGCCTTGCAAGATATACCACGCTCCCACCAACAGGACCGCCATCGTCAGCAGGTTCGATGTCAGCGTCGGCAGCAGACTCATCTCGCTCTGCTGGATATGCATCTCGCGCTGCTTATTGAACATTCTGCTCCACAGCCCGCTCCAGTATTGGAAGAATCCTTCCTCAGCGCCTGCTGCCTTGATGCTCTCGATGTTCTCCAGACAACTGACCGTGGTGGAATAATATTTACCCATGCTCTGCTGTGTACTTCTGACCATGTTCAGGCGCTTGCCGGCATAGTAGTGTAAGACGGCGAGGTTGACGAGGGCTGCTACGACACCAATCATCGTCAGCATGTAATTATACGACAGCATCAATATGAAGTACAGCACCAGCAGCGTCACGTTGATAGCCTGCGGCGCCAGCACCTCGACGAGCGAGTGGGTAATGGATTCATTGAGTCGCTGACGCTGTTGCAGGTCGCCTACGTAGCGCATAGCGAAGAAGTTCATGGGCAGTCTCAGCAGATGGCGCAGATAGTTGATGTTGCCCCGTAGCGCCAGTTGTCCGGCTATACGCTTGGAATAGCGCTGCTGCCAGAGCGTCACGATAAAGTTGAAGAGGGCCAGCACAGCCATCAGGCAGAAGAAAATGGTGGCCCATTGCGCATTGCGCCCCGAGAGTATCTCGTCGAAGAACACCCGGGTAAGCAGGGGCAGGGTCAGGGTGACCACTGCCAGCAGCAGGGTGAAGATAAATGTCAGCCAGAAGGCTTCATTGGCTCCGCTCAGGTTATGCCTGATGTAGGAAAAAATGCTCGTGGGATGGCCCGAGGGCTGGAAACGGTCGGTCGGTTCGAAGGTCATGGCGACACCCGTGAACGAGCGCCGGAACTCATCCATCGGTATCTCTACCGGTCCGATGCCGGGGTCGTTGAGATAGGCCTTGCCTTTCCGCATGCCCTTGAAGACGACGAAGTGCTCAAAGTTCCAGTGGATGATGGCGGGCTCCATGCCCGACATATCTTCGGCACTCACCTTATAGGCACTGGGCTCCAGACCATACGTCTTGGCTGCCAACAGGATGTTCTTCATCGAACAGCCGTCGCGGCTCACGTTGCAGGCTTCGCGCACCTGCTCCAAGGGAAGCCACTTGCCGTAGTAAGCAAGGATCATCGAGAGCGAAGCAGCACCACACTCCACGGCTTCCATCTGCATCACCATGGGCACTTTCTTCATAAGCCTACTTCCCTCGCAATGTATTCAACGTGTTCTCTACTCGTCCTAACAGCACTTCCCATACGTACTTACGGTTCCAGATGATCTGCACATTGCAGGGCATGCCCGTGGTGACTGCCATCTCCTTGCTCTTCCGGCGGCTCCATACCAGTCCGTCGGCATCCTTGTCGAGCACGATGCGTACCTCATAGACTGGCTCTTCGGCGGGGATGACGGATGCCAGCTCGGCCAGCTTCAATCGCTGTGCCACCATCTTGCGGTTGGTGGGATACGACTCGATGCCCTTGACGGTGCCGACGGCATAGCCCCACTTCTCACGCTCCAGGTCGACGGGCGTCAGCTGCACCTTGGCACCCAGCTTCACCTTCCTGAGTTCTTTGAATGTCACGTAGGCAAGCACCTCGCGCTCGTGGAAACGAGCCTCCTGGGGCAGTATCCATGCCACAGGCTCGCGAGCCTCAAACTTGCTCTCTGCTGGCTTCGAGGTCAGCACCACTCCCGACTCAGGTGCCGTCAGAGTGGTGGTCGCCAACTGCGAACGGACACTGACAAGGGGAGTGCCTGCCGCTACCTCCTGGCCGTTGGTGGCTACCACATGGTGGACGGTTCCCCCGTACGGGACCGTAATCGCCTTGGCCTCTGCAAACGGGAATACAACGGCTTGGGCCCTGACGGTATAGTTGACCTTGCCAAACATACACCAGAAGAGTGCCACGCCGCACAGCAACAGCAGCGTGGAGAGCACCAGCCAGAGTCTGGGAGAAACCACCCGCGGCATCTCCTTGAGTTCGCTCTGGTCGTCAAGAGCCTCTAATGCTTCATCGTTAAATATCTCTGACATATTTGTAATTGTAAAACAGCCCGCAGCTGTTTACCTGCGGGCTTACTTCACTAAGTGTAATGCACTTTGTGAGCGGGAAGTCTCAGCGGTAGATGCTTTGCCTACATCAGTACCTCTAAACTATTAATCAAGCGTCAATTTTTCTCTTCTTCTTCTTACCACCGTTCACATTCTCCAGATCTTCCATCTTTAACTCCTGAGCCTTCTGGCTGTTCTCTTCATTCTGTTTCATAATCCTATAAATTTTAAATTGTTAAACTTATATTGTTTATAGTACGAGGTCTCAGCGGGTTAATTACCAGTCCCACTTAATATTGCACTTTGTGAGCGGGAAGTCTCAGCGGTAGATGCTTTGCCTACATCAGTACCTCTAAACTATGACTTTCTTACCACCGTTCACATTCTCCAGATCTTCATTGGAGATTTCCTTCTCATCCTTCTTCTTTCCTTCCTTCATTTCAAGTCTAAATATAAATTGTTATTTTTAATATAATGTATTATCGCTGCAAATATACGGAGAAATTTTCGAATCTGCAAACATTTTTGTTTTCTTTTTGAACAAAAACAGATGAAAATTGTATTTTTCAATTTTTCGTCTCCAGATGTTTCGACATCCCCGCCCCCGTCCCAAGCCCAATTTTATGTCGTAACACACAGGAAATAGATTCCTCTTAAACCCACGGGGACAGGAGCTATAGGTTCTCTTAAACGCGCAAGGTCTGTTAGGAAAAAGTTTGGTGAAAGTAGGAAAAATCACGTGATTTTTAATAAAAATAAGGTAAAAACTTGGTGGATTTCTAAAAATGTTGTAACTTTGCACCCGCTTTTCGTGGCACTATGTCCGAAGTGAATGAAAATTAACATTAACAAACAAAATAAATTAAAGTAAAAAGTAACATGATTATCGTACCAGTAAAGGAAGGCGAGAACATCGAGAAGGCCCTCAAAAAGTTTAAGAGAAAGTTCGAGAAGACAGGTGTTGTTAAGGAACTTCGCTCACGTCAGCAGTTCGACAAGCCGTCTGTACTCAAGCGCCTCAAGATGGAACACGCTATTTACGTACAGAAGTTGCGCGCTACTGAAGAGTAAAAAAGAATGCGGAATATTTGGTAGATTCAGAATTTTTTCGTAACTTCGTTGCCGAAAAGATAAGCAACGGTTATGATAGTTGACGAATTTCTGAACTACTTACGTTACGAACGGAATCGTTCGGATTTAACGTTGCGCAGGTACGAACAGAGTCTGCGGGATTTTGAATCGTACTTTCGAAATCGAGATAGTCAGCTCTCGTGGAAGTCGGTAGACTCGGACGTCATCCGTGACTGGGTGGAGAGCTTGATGGATAAAGGCGACATGGCATCAACAGTTAATAGCTCGTTGAGTGCCGTGCGTTCCTTTTTTCGTTTTGCCTTGTCAAGGAAACTTGTAGAACGCGACCCGTCTTATGCGGTGAAAGGCCCCAAGAAGCAAAAACTCCTTCCTCAGTTTGTGCGGGAAGGTGATATGGATCGTCTGCTCGACGTAGGGCAGATGTGGGAAGAAGGATTCGCTGGTGTCCGCGCGCGTACTATTATATTAGTGTTTTATGAAACCGGTATCCGCTTGGCAGAATTGATAGGCTTAAATGTATCGGATGTCGATTTCTCGGCACACCAGATAAAGGTAACTGGTAAACGCAATAAGCAGCGCATAGTTCCTTTTGGCACTGAATTGGACGCAGCCTTGCATGAGTATTTAAAGCAACGTGCAGTTTCACTGGCTTGTCCTGACGATGCCTTGTTTCTGAGTAATAAGGGCAGACGTATGACTCGCAGTCAGGTGGAGACTGTTGTTAAGCGGCATCTTTCTCTTGTAACTACGCTAAAGAAGCGTACACCGCATGTGCTCCGCCATTCTTTTGCGACAGCCATGCTGAACAATGGCGCTAGTTTGGAGAATGTGCGTCTGCTTTTGGGACATGAAAGTGTGGCTACTACGCAGATCTATACACATACAACCTTTGAACAACTAAAACGAGTATATGAAAATGCCCATCCTAGGGCTTAACCTAATTATTTACCCTTAAAAACGGAGGTAACTATGGAAATTAAGATTCAGTCAATTCATTTTGACGCTACTGACAAGTTAGAGGCGTTTATCGAAAAGAAGGTCGCCAAGTTGGAAAAAGCTTTTGAGGATGTCCAGAAAGTGGAGGTGCAGTGCAAGTTAGTTAAGCCTGCTACTGCCCAAAACAAGGAAGTCAGCATGAGCGTCTCGGTTCCCGGAACGACTCTTTTTGTAGAGAAGACAAGTGATACTTTTGAGGAGAGTACCGACCTTTGTGTCGATTCTATGAAGGTTCAACTGCAGAAATTCAAGGAAAAATTGCGTAATAGATAAAAAAAACCTCGAAAAGTTTTGGTAATTCGAAAATAATGACTACCTTTGCATCCGCTTTCCGATAGTAAAGACTCCAATCGGTTAGCGGATGCTTAGAGCAAGCCTCTTTAGCTCAGTTGGCCAGAGCACGTGATTTGTAATCTCGGGGTCGTTGGTTCGAATCCGACAAGAGGCTCTGCCAAGAACAAGCAGAAAGAGTGAGGCTAAGACATTGAGGGTGGTTTCCAGAGTGGCCAAATGGGGCAGACTGTAAATCTGTTGTCTTTCGACTTCGGTGGTTCGAATCCATCACCACCCACTTCCCAAAAGGAAGTAATAATGCGGAAATAGCTCAGTTGATAGAGCACTAGCCTTCCAAGCTGGGGGTCGCGGGTTTGAGCCCCGTTTTCCGCTCACGACTCGCTGTTATAGCTCAGTGGTAGAGCACTTCCTTGGTAAGGAAGAGGTCCTGAGTTCAAATCTCAGTAACAGCTCTTGAGAAAACGACGATTTAAATC
>CACWFV010000040.1 GCA_902760315.1 uncultured Bacteroidales bacterium
ACCGGCACGAGCGCGCTGAACATCACCCTTGCGCTGAGGACCGTCCAGAATCATCTGGTCGCCAGTGTAAGCGTGAACGGTGGTCATGATACCGCTCTGAATGGGAGCGAAATCGTTCAGAGCCTTGGTCATAGGAGCCAAGCAGTTGGTGGTGCAAGAAGCAGCTGAGATAACAGTGTCAGCAGGAGTCAGAGTCTTGTGGTTAACGTTGTAAACGATGGTGGGCAGATCGTTACCAGCAGGAGCAGAGATAACAACCTTCTTAGCACCAGCGGTCAGGTGAGCAGAAGCCTTCTCCTTAGAAGTATAGAAACCAGTGCACTCCAGAACAACGTCTACGTCCAGCTTACCCCAAGGCAGCTCGGCAGCGTTAGGAATAGCGTAGATGGTAATCTCCTTGCCATCAACGATGATTGAGTTGTCAGTGGCCTCAACAGTGTGCTTGTTCTCACCGATCTTACCACAGAAACCACCCTGAGCGGTGTCATACTTCAGCAGGTGAGCCAGCATCTTGGGGCTGGTCAAGTCGTTGATTGCTACTACCTCATAACCTTCGGCCTCGAACATCTGACGGAATGCGAGACGACCAATACGGCCAAAACCGTTAATTGCTATTCGCTTGTTCCAGTAAAAAATAAGCCTTTTGTGGCACTTTTTTCCTTTTTCGGGCACAAAGTTACAAAAAAATATCTATATTTGCACTTGAAATCAGTCTTAATTAAAGTGAAAAGTTTAAGAGAGGAGTGAAAAAGCAACCAAAATGACCCTATAAGGGTCTGTTTGCAAAACGTAGATAGCAAATCGCGCTAAATAGTAAATCGTAAATTGTCTAATTATAAATTATTGTATTATGGGATTTATTAAAGAGTTCAAAGAGTTTGCCATGAAGGGCAACGTCATGGACATGGCAGTCGGTGTCATCATCGGCGGCGCATTTGGTAAGATTGTCACCAGTCTGGTCAACGACATTCTCATGCCCATCATCGGCATTGTCACCGGTGGCATTGACTTCACAGGTCTGAAGGCCACCATCGGCGAGGCCAACATCACCTATGGCATGTTCATCCAGAACATCATCGACTTCTTGATTGTCGCTTTCTGCATCTTCCTCATGCTGAAGGGCATTAACAAGCTGAACCGCAAGAAAGAAGAGCCCGCAGCTCCTGAGGCTCCGAAGGGTCCCACGCAGGAAGAACTGCTGGCTGAGATTCGCGACCTGCTGAAGCAGAAATAAGCCTCGGCGTCTTATCCCAAATCAATGAAAGCAGCCCTCAAGCGCAAAATCAGGGCTGCTTTCTTTCATTATTATAAAATTAATGTGTACCTTTGTGCCCTCATTGCCTTTAGCAGGTAGTAAACAGAACGTATGAAAACACTTGACTTCAAGCCGAAATTCGTTTCGGCCATTAAGAACTACAACCGCCAGACGCTCATGGCCGACGTCATGGCGGGCATCATTGTGGGCATCGTGGCCCTGCCCTTGGCCATTGCTTTCGGCATAGCCAGCGGCGTATCACCAGAAAAAGGCATCATCACCGCCATCGTTGCCGGACTGGCCATATCGCTCTTTGGCGGCAGCAAAGTACAGATTGGCGGTCCCACGGGGGCCTTCATCGTCATCGTCTATGGCATCATCCAGCAGTATGGCATCCAGGGACTGACCATTGCCACGCTCATGGCGGGCGTCTTCCTCATCATGCTGGGCGTGCTGCGACTGGGCACCATCATCAAGTATATCCCCTACCCCATCGTGGTGGGCTTCACCAGTGGTATTGCCGTCACCATCTTCACCACCCAGGTCAAGGACTTGCTGGGCATGACCATTGACGGCCCCCTGCCCAGTGACTTCATCGAGAAATGGGGCGTCTACCTGTCTAACATTGGTCATGTCGACATGTGGAGTGCCCTGGTGGGCATCGTCTCCGTAGCCATCATCGCCGCATGGCCCATGTTGGCACGCTGGTTCCACCTCTCACCACTCAAAGCACTACCTGGCTCACTGGTAGCCATCGTATTGATGACCATCGCCGCCCTGTTGCTCAAGCAGCATGCCGGCATCAGCACCATTGAGACCATCGGCGACCGTTTCAGCATCAATTCCACCCTGCCGGGGGCTGTTGTCCCTGAACTCTCGTGGGAGACCATCAAAGGACTCGTCGGTCCCGCCGTCACTATTGCCGTGCTGGGAGCCATCGAGTCGCTGCTCTCGGCTACCGTGGCCGACGGTGTCATTGGCGATCATCACAACTCTAACACCGAGCTCATCGGACAGGGCATTGCCAACCTGGCATCGCCCATCTTCGGCGGTATACCGGCTACCGGAGCCATAGCACGCACTATGACCAACATCAACAACGGTGGACGCACACCCGTGGCAGGCATCGTACATGCCTTTGTACTGCTGATGATCTTTCTGTTCCTCATGCCTTTAGCGCAGTACATCCCTATGGCGTGTCTGGCCGGCGTACTGGTCGTCGTCAGCTACGGCATGAGCGGCTGGCGCTCGTTCCTGGCCATGATGCACAACCCGAAGAGCGACGTCACCGTGCTGTTGCTGACCTTCTTCCTGACCATCATCTTCGACCTTACCGTAGCCATCGAGTTCGGCCTCATCTGTGCCTGTCTGCTATTCATGCGCCGCATGGCAGAGACCACCGATGTCCATGCCGTGCTCAACGAGATTGACCTCAACGAGGATGCTGACATGGAACGCGGCAACCTGGAGCACCTCACCATCCCTGAAGGCGTGGAGGTCTACGAAATCAACGGTCCCTACTTCTTTGGCGCCGGCAACCGTTTCGAAGACATCATGGCTCGCTACGGCAGTCGGCCCAAGGTGCGCATTATCCGCATGCGCAAGGTACCCTTCATCGACTCCACCGGCCTGCACAACTTGGAGAATATGTGTCTGATGAGTCAGAAGGAGGGCATCACCGTCGTCCTCTCCGGTGTCAACGAGAAGGTTGCCAGCGTGCTGCGCCGCAACCATTTCGACCAACTATTGGGCGCTGATAACATCTGCAGCCACATTGACCTCGCCTTGGCCCGTGCCACCGAGATTACGGCCAGCTGACATCATACATACCCCTCTGCATATAGAGAAAGCATAAAAGTAAAAGAACCATGGGAATAGTAATAGGAATAGACGTGGGCATATCGACCACAAAGATTGTCGGACTGCGCGAAGGCCGCGTAGTGTCGCCCATCCGCATCACAGCCACCGACCAGGTGACGTCGCTCTATGGAGCCTTCGGTAAGTATTTACACGACAACAAGGTAGAGTTGACAGATATCGACCAGATCATGGTAACCGGCGTTGGTGCCAGCTATGTCAGTGAACCCATCTACGGCATACCGACGCAGAAAGTCGACGAGTTCATGGCCGACGGCATGGGAGCCCGTTTTGAGTCTGGCCTGAGCAAAGCCATCGTAGTCTCCATGGGTACAGGCACCAGTTTTGTGCAGTGCGATGGTGACGACATCCGTCACATCGGCGGCATCGGCATCGGCGGCGGTACGCTGCAAGGTCTGAGCCGCGTCATGCTGAACACCCGCGACCCCAAACAGATACAGAGTCTGGCCATGCAGGGCGACATCAGCCACATCAACCTGCTCATTGGCGACATCTCGACACGTCCGCTACCGGGACTTCCCATGGACGCCACCGCCTCGCTGTTCTCAAAGGCACAATACGACGCACCTAAAGAGGACGTCGCACTGGGCATCATCACCATGGTGCTGCAGACCATCGGTTCGGCAGCCATCTTGTCGGCACTGAACAGCGGCATCAAAGACTTTGTGCTGATTGGCAACCTGACACTGCTGCCCCAGTGCAAGGATATCTATCCCATGCTGGAGAAGTTGTACAAGGTACACTTCCACATTCCCAAGTATGCGGAGTTCTGCACGGCCATCGGTGCTGCGCTGAACTACCGGAAAGTTTAGCCCTTACGGTGCTTATCAAACTTATGGAGGAAGAAGTTGAAAGCCTCCAGACCGATAAGCACCATCAAGGTGCTGGCAATGGCCAGTTTATACATGCCTCCACCACAAGCCAGACCGATGGCAGCCACTACCCACACGCCGGCTGCCGTCGTCAGGCCACTGACCACATTCTCTGACTTGCGGAAAATAATGGTACCTGCACCGATGAAACCTATGCCGCTGACCACCTGGGCAGCGACACGCGAGACGTCCCAGCGCTGCAGTTCGTTGTTCATAGCCCCCTCAAAGCCATAGGCCGACACAATCATGAACAGGGCAGAACCCAATGCCACCAGGAAATGTGTGCGGAAGCCGGCTTCCTTGGCACGGTATTCACGCTCCAGACCTATCAATCCACCCAGAATGGCGGCACAGAATATACGCAGTATAAATTCGTTCTCCATAGTTAAATGTTGTTATTCTTGTGCAAAGGTAATGTTTTTTTCGTATCTTTGCAAGAAATTAAACTAAAAACGAATAAACGATGCTTGGATTAGGAATGCAGGAGATTATCGTCATCGCCCTCATTGTGCTCTTGCTGTTTGGCGGCAAGAAGATTCCCGAACTGATGAAAGGACTTGGCAAAGGTGTCAAGAGTTTTAAGGACGGCATGAAGGAAGAAGAAGCCTCCCCCGACCCCTCCAAAGGGAGGGGAGAAGATGAGTGAGGAAAAGTCCCCCCTCCCTTTGGAGGGGCAGGGGGAGGCCCTTACCTTCTGGGATCACCTGGACGTGCTGCGGTCGTCGCTGATACGCATGGCAGCAGTCACCTGTGTGCTCGCCATAGGAGCCTTCGTGATGAAGGACTTGCTGTTCAGCATCGTGCTGGCACCGCGGAGTAGCGACTTCGTGACCTATCGGCTATTAGGCATTGACGCCTTCCACATCAGCCTGATGAACACCGGACTGACGGAGCAGTTCATGATTCACATGCGCACGGCTCTCTATGCCGGACTGCTGCTGGCTTCACCTTATATATTATACGAGCTGTTCCGTTTCGTGTCGCCGGGTCTGTATCAGAGCGAGCGGCGCTATGCCGTATGGATAGTGGGAGCGGCCTACGTCATGTTCCTATTGGGTACGCTGATAAACTATTTCATGGTGTTCCCGCTGACGGTACGTTTTTTAGGCACTTATCAGGTGTCACCCGACGTCGCCAACATGCTGACCTTGCAGTCGTATGTTGACACATTGCTGGGCATGAGTCTGGTGCTGGGTGTGGTGTTCGAACTGCCCGTAGTCTGCGGACTCATGGGACGCATGGGGCTCCTGACCAACAGTCTGATGAGCCAGTACCGCCGCCATGCCGTAGTAGCGATACTCATCGTGGCCGCCATCATCACACCCACGACCGATGTCTTCACGCTGTTCGTCGTGGCACTGCCCATCTACCTGCTCTACGAACTGAGCATCCAAATTGTAAGAATTACTAAACGAAACAAATAGATACTTTATGCTGAGAAAGATTAGGATTACACTGGCTGCCGTGATGCTGATAGGCATTACGTGGCTGTTCCTCGACTTCACCGGAACGGCTCACTGCTGGCTGGGATGGATGGCCAAGGTACAACTGCTGGAGGCTGTACTCGCCCTTAACGTAGTCGTCATTGCCGCATTGGTGGCGCTGACGCTCATCTTCGGACGCATCTATTGTTCGGTCGTCTGTCCGCTGGGCATCATGCAGGACCTCTTCGGGTGGTTCGGCAAGAAAGCCAAGAAGAACCGCTACACGTATTCCAAACAGAAGCATGCCCTGCGCATGGCCTTCTTTACGTTCATGCTCATACTCATTGTGTTGGGCGGTGGCACGATAGTGCAACTATTGGCACCTTATTCTGCCTTCGGACGTATTGCTACCATGATGTTGCAACCGATTTGGATAGCCGGCAACAATATGTTGGCAGCCATTGCCGAACACTACGACAGCTATGCTTTCTATAGCGTCGACGTATGGCTGCGCTCACTACCCGTGCTGCTCATTGCCTCGGCCACGCTCGTGCTATTGGCGGTGCTGGCCTGGCGCAACGGCCGTACTTACTGTAACACCATCTGTCCGGTGGGTACTCTGCTGTCAGTCTTTGCCAAGTTCTCATGGCTGAAGGTGCGCTTCGACGTAGACAAGTGTAAGAACTGCTCGCTGTGTACAAAGAACTGCAAGGCATCGTGCATCGACTTCAAGACCCACACCGTCGACTACACCCGCTGTGTGGTTTGTGGCGACTGCATAGAGAGCTGCAAGTTCGGAGCGCTGAAGTATGGAAGGAATACTCAGAGTACTCAGACTTCCCAGAATTCCCCTGCCAGTGGTGCATCTCGCCGTACATTCCTGCTGTCGTCAGCACTGCTGGCAACAGCAGCCATGGCACAGAAGAAAGACAAAATCATGGACGGCGGACTGGCTGAGATAGAAGACAAGGTGGCTCCTGAGCGCCAGACACCGTTGACACCGCCGGGTTCACTGTCAGCTCAGAACATGGCACAGCACTGTACGGGTTGTCAACTCTGTGTGTCGGAGTGCCCCAACCAGGTATTGCGCCCCTCCGGTGACGTGTGGCACCTGATGCAACCCGTGATGTCCTACGAGCGTGGCTACTGCCGTCCGGAGTGCAACCGTTGTTCTGAGGTATGTCCGGCAGGCGCCATCAAGCCCATCAGCCATGAGGTCAAGGTCTCTACGCAGATAGGCCATGCCGTATGGATTAAGAAGAACTGCATCCCGCTGACCGATGGTGTGGAGTGTGGCAACTGTGCCCGCCACTGTCCGTCAGGTGCCATCGAGATGGTACCCTCTGACCCTGACGACGACACGTCGCCCTACGTTCCCGCCGTCAACGAGGCTCGCTGCATCGGTTGTGGCGCTTGTGAAAACCTGTGTCCCGCCCGGCCATACTCGGCTATTTATGTAGAAGGTCATGAAGTTCATAAGGAGGTATAATAATGGATAGAAGAAAATTTCTGAAAATATTTAGCAGTGGCGCTGTAGCAACGGCAGCCGTGCTGACAGGCTGCAAGTCGAAGAGTGGCTCAAAGGCCGTCGAGGAGTACAAACAGCAGGTGGAACCGCCCGTAGGCAAGATGACCTACCGCGAGAACCCGAAGAACAAAGAGAAGGTTTCGGTGCTGGGCTATGGTATGATGCGCCTACCGTCGAAGACGGAAAACAAGGACGACTACGATCAGGACATGATCAACAAGCAGATAGACTATGCCATTGAGCACGGCGTGAACTACTTCGACACATCCCCCGTCTACTGCCAGGGAAAGTCGGAGGCCTGCACCGGCATTGCGTTAAGCCGCCACAAGCGCTCGGAGTATTTTGTGGCTACAAAGCTGTCCAACTTCAACCCTGCCCTGCAAACGCGTGAAGCCAGCATCGGCATGTATCAGAACTCACTGAAGCAGTTGCAGGTAGACTATATCGACTACTACCTGCTGCATGCCATTGGTGTCGGTATGGACGAGTTCAACCGCCGCTATGTTGACAACGGCATGATGGACTACCTGATGAAAGAGCGTGAGGCTGGTCGCATCCGCAACCTCGGATTCTCGTTCCATGGCTATAAGGAGGTCTTCGACGAGGTGCTGGCCATGCACGACAAATACCACTGGGACTTTGTGCAGATAGAGCTAAACTATCTGGACTGGGACTTCGCCAACGAGATTAACGAGCGTAATGTCGACGCCAGCTACTTGTATGCAGAACTGCAGAAGAAGGGTATTCCTGCCGTCATCATGGAACCGCTGTTGGGTGGCCGTCTGGCCAACCTGCCCCAGTATCTGGCAACAGACCTGAAGAAGAAGGCACCAGAGCGCAGCGTAGCCTCATGGGCGTTCCGCTATGCAGGAACACCAGAGGGTGTGCTCACCGTACTCAGTGGCATGACCTATATGGAACACCTGAAAGACAACCTGCTGTCATACTGTCCACTGGTACCACTGACTGAGAAAGAGCAGCGTTTCCTGGACAAGGATGTTGCCGAGCGCATCGTAGGTCTGGAGAACATCCCCTGCAACGACTGCAAATACTGCATGCCCTGTCCCTACGGCATCGACATACCTGCCATCTTCGTACATTATAATAAGTGCAAGAACGACGGCACACTGCCACGTCTGAAGATGGACGACGAATACTACAGGCAGCGCCGTAACTACCTGATAGGTCTGGACCGTGCCGTGCCTCGCATGCGCCAGGCTGACCACTGCATCGGTTGTGGCCAGTGTGAGCCCCACTGTCCGCAGAACATCCGCATACCTCGCGAATTACAGAAAATCAGTCAGTTTGTGGAGGATTTGAAACAAGATAAAGCAGCCAAGACAGAGGGGTAGACGATTGGCTAATGCCTGCTAACCATTGACCATGAGCGCTATACTGCGGGCAACGGTGTATGCCGTAGTCCAGGCAGCCTGGAAGTTGAAGCCGCCTGTAATGCCGTCAATGTCGAGCACCTCGCCGGCAAAATAGAGATGTGGCACGTGGCGACTCTCCAAGGTGTTAGCGTTGACGGCTTTTAGCGAAACGCCGCCACAGGTAACGAACTCATCCTTAAAGGCTGCGCGCCCCGCTATCTGGTAGTTATCATTCTGAAGGACGTTGACCAATCGGTTGACGTCCTTTTTATTCAATTCAGCCCATCGCACCTGCGCCCGTTCGCCCAGCGCTTTCTCCGTCAGGTATATCCACAGGCGTTGCTGCAGTCTAAAGGGGTTATAAGTGGTAAGCTGCTTTTTGGGTTGCTGCACGCTCTGTTCCCGCAACAGGGCGACAATATCCTGCTCAGCCATCTGCAACCAGCGCACAGCCAATGGCGCACGGTAGTCACGCTCAGCCAGATAGCGCGCAGCATGACTGGAGAGTTTCAGAATGGCCGGACCGCTCAGTCCCCAGTGGGTGATGAGCAGCGGGCCTTCAGCACGCAGCCGGGTACCAGGAATCATGGCCTCCACCTCCGTCACCACGCCCATCAAGGCCTGTAGCTGTTTGTCCTGAATGGCAAAGGTAAACAGCGACGGCACGGGCGTCTCTGTCTCATGGCCTAACGCTGTCAGCCAGCGCAGTCCTTCGCCTTTCGGCGAACCGCCAGTGGTGACGACAACGTAGTCGTAGCCGCTGACGTCAGCCAGCGACTGCACCTTACAGCCGGTACGTATCTCCACCTGGTGGCGACGTGCCAGCGAGAGAAAACAGTTGATGATGGCATGCGAATCCTGGGCTTGCGGAAAGACACACTGGTCGTCCTGCACTACCAAAGGAACGCCGTGGCACTCAAACCAGGCGTAGGCATCGCGGTAGTCAAAGGTATTGAAGAGGCGTTTCAACAGCCGGTGTCCGCGCGGGTAGACCTGCGACAGGTCGGTGACGTCCTGGAAAGTGTTGGTACAGTTGCAGCGTCCGCCTCCAGACACCTCAACCTTCGTCAGCACGCGGTGGCTGCGCTCAAAGATGGTGACCTCCATGTCGGGCACCATCTCCTTCAGATTGAGCGCCAAGAAGAAACCTGCTGCCCCGCCGCCAACAACCGCCGTCCTCATAGTTTCTGGATGCACTCGCGCAGCGACTCCTCCCAGTAGGGCACCTCGATGCCGTAGGTCTGCTTGATTTTGGTCTTGTCGAGCACGCTATAGTGCGGACGCGCTGCCGGCGTAGGATATTCTGCGGTATGCAACGGACGGACGTGGCACGTCGTGATACCGGCCAGCCGGTGGATGGCCTTGGTGAAGTCGTACCACGAGATGACGCCCTCGTTAGAGAAGTGGTAGACGCCGGGCACGATGCCTTTCTCTATGGCGCTCATAATGACTCGTGCCAAGTCGCGGGCATAGGTGGGCGTACCTATCTGGTCGAAGATAACACCCAGTTCCGGTTTCTCCTTGCCCAGGCGTATCATGGTCTTCACAAAGTTGTTGCCAAACGTGGAGTAGAGCCAGGCGGTACGGATAATCATTGAGCGCTGGCAGAGTTTCTGCACATTCAACTCACCCACGAGCTTGGTCTTGCCATAGACACTGTTGGGACATGTGTCCTCGTCTTCTCTGTAGGGGGTGTGGTTGGTACCGTCAAACACGTAGTCGGTTGAGATTTGTATCATCCAACCACCACGCCTACCAATGGCATGAGCCAGGAATGCAGGGGCCTCAGCGTTCAGCTTTTGACACAGTGCCTCGTTGTCTTCTGCCTTGTCTACAGCGGTATAGGCTGCACAGTTGACGATGCCGTCAATCTGGTGGTCGTCTACAAACCGCTCGATGGCCTGCTGGTCGGTAATATCCAGTTCGGCGACATCCGTATTATAATAGGTGTGCTGCCGGTATTCCTGCTCCAGCAGCTGCATCTCGTTTCCCAGTTGGCCATTACAACCCGTAATCAGTATGTTCATCTATTCAAATTTCAGTCCTTCTTCCTTATCTTTCTTGTAGTAGTCCGACAGCATGCCGATAAAGGTCGTGATTTCCTTGACGGCAGCCTGGGTACTGGGGGTGATGTCCTTCTTCTGCAGCCGTAGCAGCATGGTGCCATAGAGGGCATTGAAGCAGGTCTCTATCTCGTTCTCCGACTTGTCGGCACCATGGTTGCGCAGCTCTACGATATAGGGCAGCACTTTGTAGTAGGCAGCATTATAGAACGGAAACTTGGGCGACGCCAACAGCTGGGCATGCAACTCTATGAGCGTCTGCATGGTGACCTTATTAATCTGCAGGTGTCCCTGTTCACGACATCCTTCTTGGTTCATCATGCGTATCAGGTTGCCAAACCAGTCGGCCTCGTCTTCCTTCTGCTCGTCATCGTAGTCAAAGCGGTCTATATACTCTCTGCGTATACGACTGATGGAGCAGCCAAAGGCGCGTATAGTGTCTTCCACCTGCCACATGTACAGCAGGTACTCAGCAATGTTTGTCTTGCGTAACTCGTTAGCTATTAACACAGTAATCTACTATTTATGAATTCACGACGTACTAATTAGAAGAACCTGAACAGGTTCGTCACCGTACCGAAGAGCGACACGATGGAGAAGATGATGACCACGGCGCCAATGATACGGTTGATGATGCGGATGCCCTGGGCGTCAAAGATGGTGCGCACCTTGTCCACCAGCCACGACAACCCATACCACCACAACAAGGCACCGCCCACAATGCTGGCAAACCCTATCACCATCTCAAACGGGTGGTCGGGAATGACAAAGGCAAACTGGGCAAACAGGGCCATGAAGAGGAAGATGATGAGCGGGTTGGAGAACGTCACCAGAAAGGCTGTCCACATGTTATACCAGATGGTGCCACGCTGCATGCCCGACTGTCGCATATTCCGCGTCGGGTCGCTGCGGTAGGTATAGACGCCGAAGGCCAACAACAGTACCGAACCGATAATCTGCAGATAGAACTTGTTCTGGTCGTTATTGACAAAGTCCATGACGAAAGCCATACCGAAACCGGTAATGCCAGCATAGATGATGTCGCTGACGGCAGCACCAATACCGGTGACAAAACCATAACGGCGCCCCTTGTTCAGCGTGCGCTGTACACAAAGGATACCCACCGGACCCATCGGCGCAGAGGCTACCATGCCTATCAGCATACCTTTGAACACCAGGTCTACTATGTTTATATGTAGTGGAAACGGCATATCTGACTGCAAAGGTACGAAAAAAAACTGAAACTGCTTGCTAATTCGAAATTATTTTGTACCTTTGTCCACATAATAGACATAACAACAACACTATGAATGAACAGCAAGGAATAAAGCCCTACGTCATCGGACTGGACTTAGGGGGTACCAACGCCGTCTTTGGCATTGTTGACCAACGCGGCGAGATTAAAGCTACTACAGCCATCAAAACTCAACAATACGACACCGCCGAAGCATTCGTCGAGGCATCGGTCAATGCCCTGCAACCCATCATCGACGAGGTGGGCGGCATCGAGAAGATACGCTCCATGGGTGTGGGTGCCCCTAACGGCAACTTCTACAACGGCACCATAGAGACCGCCCCCAACATCAAGTGGGCACACGACTGCATCGTACCACTGGGCCAGATGTTCAGCGACAAACTGAACGGCATCGCCGTGGCCGTCACCAACGATGCCAACGCCGCGGCCATTGGCGAGATGGTCTATGGCGTAGCTCGCGGCATGAAGAACTTCATCGTCATCACGCTGGGCACCGGTGTCGGTTCGGGCATTGTGGTCAATGGCCAGTTGGTCTATGGCTCTGACGGTTTTGCAGGCGAACTGGGTCACGTCACCATGGTGCGTGGCGAGGAAGGACGCATGTGCGGCTGCGGGCGCAAAGGTTGTCTGGAGACTTACTGCTCGGCTACTGGTGTGGCACGCACGGCTCGCGAGTTGCTCGACAAGACCAGCCGTCCGTCGCTGCTGCGCGACATCAAGCCCGACGACATCACGTCGCTCGACGTGTCTATCGCTGCTGGCAAGGGCGACGAACTGGCCAAGGACATCTATGAGTTCACGGGCAAGATGTTGGGCGAGGCCTGTGCCGACTTTGCCACCTTCTGTTCACCGGAGGCTTTCATCTTCTTCGGAGGTATGACCAAGGCGGGCGAACTGATTATGGACCCCATCCGTCGTTCCTACAACGAACACGTCATGAACGTCTACAAGGGCAAGGCACAGTTCCTGGTCAGCGGACTCGACGGTGCGTCGGCAGCAGTGCTGGGCGCGTCGGCCATCGGTTGGGAAGTGTAGAGACTACGTACTATTATAGAAAAGAGGTTGGTGCAGGACGCTACCAACCTCAAACTATAAATAGGTGATAAGTGTCGAGGCAAATGCCTACGTAAAGGCTTATCGGTGGCAAATATAGGCAATTATCAGATAAAATGCAAATTTTTCGGCTACTTTTTTCTTTTTTTCTGCTTTTAGCCCTGCTCAGCTGTGAGAAACAATTAGCCAGCGAGCCATCTGCCGACAACCCTGCCGACGAACTCGCTGACGCAGTCAAGAGTAGTGCACTGACGGTAGCCGAAGCCATGGAAGTAGAGCCCGGCTACTGGATTACGGTGAAGGGCTACATGGTGGCGGCGGCTGAGAGCAGCATCAAGAATGCCGACTTCAAGGCTCCTTTTGCGGGCAAGACGGCTATACTCCTGTCCGACACTCCCAGCGACGGCACCGACGAACAGGTGTTCGACGCACTCATGCCCGTCTCGTTGTCGGATGCAGCCAAAGGTATCAGTGCCAGTTTCAACCTGCAGGAGAATGCCGGTCGCTGGAACAACTTCGTCTACATCCACGGCATCCGCAAACAGTATATGAGCGCGCCAGGGCTCAAGGAAATCACGAACATCTGGATAGGCAACCCCGACGAACAGCCCACAGAGCCTGACACGCCTGACGACCCGGACAACCCGGATGACCCAGACAACCCTGTCACACCACCAGAAAACCCTGACAATCCCGACAACCCTGATAATCCTGACATCGGCAATGAGTCTGACAACGATGTACTGACGGTGGCCCAAGCCATTGAAGCCCTGTCAGAACAGTTCATCTGGGTGCAAGGATATATCGTCGGCACCACCCGGCAGAACTTGGGGCGCACCAAGTTCGACGGCATCTTGGAGAATTTCACGGCCATCGTGCTGGCCGACGAGCCCGGCACCACCGCCAGAGAGTTGTTGTTCCCCGTAGCCGTTAGCAAAGAGAGCCGCCAGTCGTTGGCCGACTATGGCGACGCGCTCATCAACAAGCGGGTCAAGGTCTATGGCAACAAGCCCATGAACGGCTATATGGGACAGGCCGGCATCAATCCGGCCGTCAGCATCGTCATACTGGCCGATTAAGGACTATTTATCGTCCAAAACAATCTTTTTCTTACAATTCACAACATTTTCTACACAAATATTTGCAGATTACAAATATTCTGTGTACTTTTGCCACGAAAATAAAACCAACTAGACAATGACACTGTCAATGAACAATACATATTGGTGGCGCATCTCGAGATTCAAATAGTCGCGAGGTACGTAGCCGTATAGTATTAGTTCACACATCATTACACAGAGGCTCGTCGTTAACGCGACGAGCCTCTCTTCATTTCAGACAACCAACAAAAAACAACCAAATATATGAGTTACTTAGTAGACGACAAAGGATTTTACGGAGCGTTCGGCGGCGCTTATGTGCCGGAGATTCTCTACGCTACGGTGAAGACGCTGCAGCAGGAGTACCTGCCCATCATTGAGTCGGCGGAGTTTCAGCAGGAGTACATGCAGCTGCTGCGCGACTATGTCGGGCGCCCGTCGCCGCTGTACCTCGCCCGTCGCATGAGCGAGAAGTATGGCTGCCAGCTGTATCTGAAGCGTGAGGACCTGAACCACACCGGTGCCCACAAAATCAACAACACCATCGGCCAGATTCTGCTGGCCAAGAAGATGGGCAAGAAGCGCATCATCGCCGAGACGGGTGCCGGACAGCATGGCGTGGCCACGGCTACGGTCTGCGCGCTGATGGACATGCCGTGCGTGGTCTATCAGGGGGCACTGGACGTGGAGCGCCAGCATGTCAACGTGGAACGCATGAAGATGCTGGGTGCCGAGGTGCGCCCCGTCAAGACCGGCAACTGGACGCTGAAGGATGCCACCAACGAGGCTATTCGCGACTGGTGCTGCCACCCTGCCGACACCTTTTATATCATTGGCAGCACCGTGGGTCCCCATCCCTACCCCGACATGGTGGCGCGCCTGCAGAGCATCATCTCCAAGGAAATCAAAGAGCAGCTGCAGGAGAAGATTGGCCGCGACTATCCGGACATCCTGATGGCCTGCGTGGGCGGCGGCTCCAATGCTGCCGGCACCATCTACCACTACATCGACGACGAGCGCGTGCGCATCGTCTTGGCCGAGGCGGGTGGCAAGGGGGCCGACACGGGTCACACGGCGGCCACCATCCATGCCGGTCGGCTGGGCATTCTGCATGGTGCCAAGACGCTGGTCATGCAGACGCCCGACGGCCAGATTATGGAGGCTGAGAGCATCTCGGCAGGACTGGACTATCCGGGCATCGGCCCCATGCACGCTAACCTGGCCAGCCAGCACCGCGCTACGGTCTACAGCGTCAACGACGACGAGGCCATCCGTGCCGCCTACGAACTGACACGGCTGGAAGGCATCATCCCCGCCTTGGAGAGTGCCCATGCCATTGCTGCCCTCCAGAAGATGTCGTTCCGGCCGTCCGACGTGGTGGTGCTCACCGTCAGCGGCCGCGGCGACAAAGATGTAGAGACTTATCTGAACAACAAACATTTAGCAGGAGAATATGGAAACTTTTAACTATACAACAAACAGCCACACCATCCTGGGCGACCTCTACACGCCGGTGGGGGTCTACATGCGACTGCGCGACCTCTATCCGCAGAGTGCGCTGATGGAGAGCTCCGACTACCACGACGCCAACAACTCGCGCTCGTTCATCGGCATCAACCCCATAGCCAGCGTAGCCATCGGCCACGGCCTGGCCACCGTCAGTTTTCCTGACGGCACCACGCTGCAGCGCCCTTTGGCGCCTGACTTCGGCACGGCAGAGGCCATCCATGCGCTCATCGACCGCGTCAAGGTCAGCGGCCCTGATGCCAGCAGCTGTGGACTCTTCGGCTACACGTCGTTCAATGCCGTGCGCTACTTCGAGTACATCGACGTCAAGGACGAGACACAGCAGAAGAACGATGCACCCGACGTGCTCTATATATTATATAAGGTGGTCATCTGTTTCGACCATCACAACAACATGCTGAAGGTGGTGACGCTGGGCGACGCCACGGAGATTGACGCCATCCTGAAGTCGATGAATAAGGCCAACGTGCCCGTCTACGACTTCCGTCCGGTGGGCGAGGTGCACTCCACGCTGACCGACGACGAGCATCGCGAGAACATCCGCCGCGGCATCCGCCACTGTCTGCGTGGCGACGTGTTCCAGATAGTGCTGTCGCGCCGCTTCGTCCAGCAGTACGAGGGCGACGACTTCAAACTCTACCGTGCCCTGCGCAGCATCAATCCGTCGCCCTATTTGTTCTACTTCGACTTCGGGGGCTTCCGCATCTTCGGTTCTTCGCCGGAGACCCACTGCCGCATTGACGACGGCACGGCCTACATCGACCCCATTGCGGGCACCACGCGGCGCACCGGCAATGCCGAACAAGACCGCCAGGGGGCTGAGTATCTGCGCAACGACCCTAAGGAGAATGCCGAACATGTCATGCTGGTCGACCTGGCGCGCAACGACCTCAGCCGCAACTGCCACGACGTGAAAGTAGACTTCTACAAGGACCTGCAATACTACTCGCACGTCATCCACCTGGTGTCTCGCGTCAGCGGACGACTCAACGCTGACGCCGACCCCATCCAGGCCTTTATCGACACGTTCCCTGCCGGCACGCTGTCGGGTGCACCGAAGGTGCGCGCCATGCAGCTCATCTCTGACTATGAGCCGCACAACCGCGGTGCCTATGGTGGCTGCATCGGCATCATCGGACTCGACGGCTCGCTCAATCAGGCCATCACCATCCGCACCTTCGTCTCGCGCAATGGCGAACTGTGGTTCCAGGCGGGTGGCGGCATCGTGGCGAAGAGTGACGTAGAGTACGAGCTGCAGGAGGTGAACAACAAACTGGGTGCCCTGCGCAAAGCCATCGAGAGGGCTGCCACGCTATAAACCTTATGTCTCACGCATTAGCCTCATCAACAATGAAAATAGTCATCATCGATAATTACGACTCGTTTACTTATAACCTGAGTCACTTAGTCAAAGCACTGGGCGCCGAGGTCACCGTCTTGCGCAACGACCAGTTCCAGCTGGCCGACCTGGAGCCTTACAGCAAGATTATCCTCTCGCCAGGACCGGGCATACCCTCTGAGGCGGGCTTGCTGCTCGACGTCATCCGCACCTATGCCGGCCACAAGCCCATCCTGGGTGTCTGTCTGGGCCATCAGGCCATCGGCGAGGTCTTCGGTGCCCGTCTGCAGAATCTCAGCGACGTCTTCCACGGCGTGGCCACGCCGTGCCACATCACGTGCGACGACGCGCTCTTCAGTGGCATCAGCCGTCACATCACCGTGGGCCGTTACCACTCGTGGGTGGTGGCTGCCGACGGTCTGCCCGCCTGTCTGGAGGTCACCGCCGTCAGTGACGAGGGTCAGATCATGGCGCTGCGCCACCGCACCCTCAACGTCCGCGGCATCCAGTTCCACCCCGAAAGCGTGCTCACCCCCGACGGCAAGCAGATGCTCCAGAACTGGCTCTTCCTTTAGTAACCAAAATCCCGATATCCCGAAATCCCGATATCCCAAAATCCCGCCCCAAAAAACAACAACACAAATCATGGAACAAACAATGAAAGGCTACCTCTTCCGCCTACTCAACCACGAAGAGCTCTCCCGCGAGGAGATGAAGTCCATCCTGATTGGCATCACCCATAGCGAATATCCCAACGAGCAGATTACGGCCCTGCTCACCTGTCTGCAGATGCGCGGCGTCACCGTCGACGAACTGCTGGGCTTCCGCGACGGCATCCTGGAGACGGGTGTGCCGGCCATCCTCAATGCCGACCGCTACATCGACGTGGTGGGCACGGGTGGCGACCGCAAGAACACGTTCAACATCTCCACCACGGCCTGCTTTGTCATTGCCGGCGCGGGCTACAAAGTGGCCAAGCATGGCAACTACGCAGCCACCAGCGTCAGCGGGGCCTCTAACGTCATCCAGCACCATGGCATCAGGTTCACCGACGACATCGACCGGCTGAACCGCTCGCTCAACGAGGCGGGCATCGTCTATCTCCACGCCCAGCTCTTTGCCAAGGCCATGAAGTTTGTCGGCCCCATCCGCAAGGCGCTGCAGTTTCCCACCATCTTCAACCTGCTGGGACCCATCGTCAACCCCTCGCAGCCTAAGTGTCAGCTGCTGGGTGTGGCCAACCTCGACCAGATGCGGCTCTACAACAGCGTCTACCAGAAGCTGGGCATCGACTACGGCATCGTCAACTCCATCGACGGCTACGACGAGATATCGCTGACGGGCGACTTCAAGGTTACCACCAACAACTACGAGCGCATCTTCCGTCCACAAGACCTCGGCTTCGAGATTGCCCGCCCTGAGGAGCTGGTGGGTGGGGCCACCGAGGAGGAGGCCGCCCAAATCTTCGATGCCGTGCTGGAGAACCGTGCCCTGCCTGCCCAGAAGAACATCGTGCTGGCCAACGCCGCCTTCGGCATCCAGGTGCTGGAGAAGGGACAGAAGGACATCGATGAGTGCATCGCCATTGCTCGCGAGAGCATCGACAGCGGCAGCGCCCTGCGCACCTTCAAGAAATTTGTCGAACTGAACAGCTAAAAAACCGGAATACCGAAATACCGAAATCCCGGAATACCGACATCCCGACATCCCGAAAAAAGAAACAGAAAAAATGCAAGACATTCTGCAAGAAATCATCGCCCACAAGCACCTGGAGTTAGAGCGGCTCTGCGCCCCCAAGCCGTCGCTGCGCCAGGCGCTGCTCCAGAGCGCCACGGGCATCATCGCCGAGTTCAAGCGGCGCTCACCGTCGAAGGGCTGGATCAAGGAGCAGGGCCGTGCCGACCAGATTCCGCTCGCTTATCAGCAGAACGGGGCGGCGGCACTTAGCATCCTCACCGACGAGCACTACTTTGGCGGTTCCGACCAGTTCATCCGCCAGGCTCGTCAAAGTGGGGTCACGCTGCCCATTCTCTATAAGAATTTCGTCATCGACGAGTCTCAGCTCTATGCCGCCGCTCTCTGTGGGGCCTCGGCTGTGCTGCTCATCGCGGCCTGTCTCAGCAAGCAGCAGTACAGGACGCTGCTGCGCAAGGCACACGACCTGGGTCTAGAGGTGCTGCTGGAGATGCACAGCGAGAAGGAACTGGAGTATGCCGACTTCGCCCCCGACCTGTGCGGCATCAACAACCGCAACCTGGGCTCCTTTGTCACCGATGTGGACAACTCATTCCGACTGGCCGAGCTCCTGCCCCGCGACGCCGTCAAGGTCAGCGAGAGTGGCATCAGCCATCCCGACACGGTTCGCGCGCTCCGTCAGGCTGGCTTCCAGGGCTTCCTCATCGGCGAGAACTTCATGAAGGCGCCTTACCCTGGCCTGGCGCTCCACCAATTCATCGCTACCCTATGATGATCAAGGTCTGCGGCATGCGCGACGCCGCCAACATCCGCGCCGTCGACGGCTTACCCGTCGACCTCATGGGCTTCATCTTCTGGCCTCGCTCCAGCCGCTACGTCAGCCGGCGCCCCGACTACTTGCCCATGCGCTGCAAGCGTGTCGGCGTCTTCGTCGACGCCGACATCCCCGACGTCCTCCGACATGTAGCCGACTATGCCCTCGACTACGTCCAGCTGCATGGCAGCGAGTCGCCTGCCTACCTCCGCCAGCTCCGCACCGCCCTCCCCCCTGCCGCTCCGTCTCTCGCCGCTGCCGCTCCGTCTCTCCCCGCTGCCGCTCCGTCTCTCGCCGATGGCGGTTTCCCCGCCATCATCAAGGCCTTCAGCATAGCCACCGCCGCCGACCTCCGCCAGACTGAGTCCTACCACGGCCTGGCCGACCTCTTCCTCTTCGACACCAAGGGACCGTCAGCAGGCGGCAATGGCCGAAAGTTCGACTGGAGCGTCCTCAGCGCCTATGCCGGTCCCACGCCCTTCCTGCTCAGCGGCGGCATAGCCCCCGCCGACGCCGGTCTGCTGCGCCAGCTCCCGCTGCTCGACGGTTTCCCCGTCGAGCATTGTGCCGGCATCGACCTCAACTCCCGCTTCGAGCTCGCGCCGGGACTCAAAGACATCCACCTATTACAAGACTTCATCAAAACCATTCACCCATGAATAAGATCAATCAACTCTTCCACGACAGCAACAACCGCAAGCTCCTGAGCCTCTACTTCTGCGCCGGAGCACCCACCCTCAACAGCACCACCGACGTCATCCTGACGCTCCAGGCCAGGGGCATCGACATGGTGGAGGTGGGCATACCCTTCAGCGACCCCATGGCCGACGGCCCCGTCATCCAAGATGCCGCCACCACCGCCCTGCGCAACGGCATGACGCTGCGCCTGCTCTTCCAGCAGCTGCAGTCCATCAAGTCCGAGGTCACCATGCCTCTGGTGCTCATGGGCTACCTCAACCCCATCATGCAGTACGGCATCGAGCGGTTCTGCCAGTCGTGCGTAGAGAGTGGCGTCAGCGGCGTCATCATCCCCGACCTGCCCTTCGACGACTACCTGCATACCGTCAAGCCTGCCGCCGACCGTTACGACCTGCGCGTCATCATGCTCATCACGCCGGAGACCAGCGACGAGCGCATCCGCTTCATCGACCAGCACACCGACGGCTTCATCTACATGGTCAGCAGCGCGGCCACCACAGGTGCCCAGCAGTCCTTCGACGAGCAGAAGCAGCAGTACTTCCGCCGCATCAACCAGATGCAGCTGCGCAACCCGCGCATGATTGGCTTCGGCATCAGCAACCGCCAGACCCTGGAGTCTGCCCAGCAGAATGCCGCCGGCGCCATCATCGGCTCCAAGTTCGTCACCCTGCTCCGCGAGTCCGCCGGCAACACCAACGCAGCTCTCGACCGCCTCTTCGCTGCCCTGCAACAGTAATCTTTCGAAGAAAAAAGCAGATTTATTTGGCCGTTTGCCCATTAGTTCGTATCTTTGTACCCAAATAAAATAGATTACATGTCGCACACAGAAGAAACATTAGTAATTAGCAAGCCATCAGAAAAATTGCTAAAAGCCATTGAAGAACTGAGAAAGCATAAACTTTCTCAGATAGAGAAACTGCGCAACATGAAACCAGAAGATTTTTCCCGTCGTGTGATTCTATCGTAATGGAAGCATCTTTTTCCATCAATCAAAAAAACAATGAATATCGTATTCTACTGACTCCTGTCAATACAGAAGTTCTTCCTTCAGATATCCAAACCGCTCTTAAAAGTAGAGATATTGATATTAGCGAACTGATGATAGAACGCATTAGTGGTGAAAGCACTACTGGGCAAGACGTATTACACGATATTACAAGTTGGGTAGCCGAATTATTTGCAAGCAACCCTCGTTTAATCATTTACTATTCATGTGACGATATAAATCCTATTCCATCAAGAAACAAAAACAGCGGCAACAGGAATATGCCAGTGAATGAATACCGAAGCAGGCTGTTTACACATATCTTTGATACATACATGAATAGTCACCAAGTCTCTGGAGTTAAAAACACCCCTGTACAAGTAGACAACTATGAAAACGGAAAAGGATACAGTTTGTTTTTCCACTTCATAGCTAGAGATATTCACAGCGACATCGTCAATATGTTGAAAAAAGACATAATAGAAGTTAGTGGCAAATAAGTCTCAAATCATCCATCTTCATACATCTTCCCCGATTCCAGCTCAGCCTAAGCCAGCTACGGCTCAGCTATAGCGGCATATACAGGCACTTCAGCCACCTGTGGTGAAGGTGAAGGATATTTTTTAAATTTCATTATTCGGAGATTGTATGACAACAAATTGGGAAGCACCATTGTGCCTGCCGTGGTTACCACAAGGCCTGTCCGCCAAAGGTAGCCATGCGCCGACACTCGGCACTTCCCAAAGCATATTGTCTACCCAGACTTCCTCCCTTGCTACCGCCTCTATTCTATCTAACCTCCTCTCCCTTTGGGAGGGGTCGGGGGTGGGTTCTTTGGGAGGGGTCGGGGGTGGGTTCAAAAACTGCCACCGACTTGTCACAAGCCAGTGGCAGCACAAAAATGTTTTCAATTTTAATTCACGTCGTTGACCAACCTACCCTCACGGGCCAGCGGCCAACTTATTAACTAAACTTTAAAACTATATTGAGAAATAT
>CACWFV010000041.1 GCA_902760315.1 uncultured Bacteroidales bacterium
CCCAAGCTTGTTCAATATGGCTGTATCACTAAGTTCTGTCCACATATTATCAAAGTCTTATGTATTTCGGTTGCAAAGATAAAAATAAAAATTGTAAATACAAAGATAAAACATAAAAATAATGTTATATCGTTGCATAAACAGTGGTTATATTTATCTTTTGTATCAAAAAAGGCATCCTGCTACTTTCATTGTAGTTGAATGCCCTTTCATTTGGAATAGATTTTGAACGTTATGACAGTCATCTGTTTAATTTGGGAGGATTTTGCGTAACTTTTCTCGTTTGCAGGCCGATAATTGGAATATTTTCCTTATATTTGCAGCGCTTTAACATATAGATAAGGATGAAACGAGTACTCTTAAGTATGGCGCTGCTGCTGGTGACGACAGTAGCGATACGGGCGGCAAGAGCCTTTAGTGAACCCTACAGCGTGACACAACCCGACGGCACGACGCTGACGCTGACACTCCATGGCGACGAACACGGCCACTGGACGATGACCAGCGACGGCGTGCTGGTGGTGAACAGGGGCGAGGCCTACTACGTGGCTGCCATCGACGACGCGGGGATGCTGACGGCCACCGGGCTGTTGGCCCACAGTCTACAGCAGCGTACACCGGCTGAGCAGGCCGTCTGCCAACAGCAACGGGAGCGGCAGGAACGTTTCTTTGAGCGCATCAGTAAAGAGTGCGACGCCGGTATGCGCCGGGCCATGGTGACCGGGACGAAATACTTCCCGCACCAGGGCAGCCCCCGGTCGCTGGTGGTGCTGGTGAACTTCCAGGATGTGCAGTTTACGAGCAGTGACCCCGTGGCGCAGTTTACCCAATACTTCAGTGGCGAAAGCCAGCAGAACCTGGGCCAGTATGAGCACAACAACGTGGTCAGCGTGCGAAAATATTTCGAGCAGTCCAGTGGCGGACAGTTTACGCCACAGTTTGACGTGGTGGGGCCCTTTACCCTGTCGCACGACATGGCCTACTATGGCGAGGACAGCGGCGACGCCGGCAGCGACAAGAACTACTATGCCTTTACCAAAGAGGTCATCCAACTGGCCGACGAGTTGGTAGACTTCCACGACTACGACAACAACGGCGACGGTGAGGCCGAACTGGTGTGCGTCATCTATGCCGGCTACGGACAGAGTGTCAGCGGTAACCCTTCGAACACCATCTGGCCCAAGTGCGGCTACCGCGGTTTCAATACGGCCGACGGCGTGCGCGTGGGCTACATGAACTGCAACTCGGAACTGCGCCGACTGAACAGCACGACGCCGACAGCCATTAACGGCATCGGCGTCTTCGTCCACGAATTCTCCCACGGCATGGGACTGCCCGACCTCTATCCTAATACCACCACGGCCCGCACCTTTGACAACCAGAGCATGGAGTTCTTCGACCTGATGGACTATGGCGAGTACGGCAAGAACGGCTATGCCCCCGTGCCCTATACCGCCTGGGAGCGCGAGGTCATGGGGTGGACCGAGGTGGAGGTGCTGACGGACACCCGTAAGGACATGCAGCTGCTGCCGCTGGTGCAGGGCGGCAAGGCCTACAAATTCGGCAATGGCGCAAACAGCGAGGAGTATATCTATCTGGAGAACATGCAGCCCGTGAATACCACTGACCCCACGCTGGGTGCCTACTACGGTCACGGACTGGTGGCCTACCACGTAGCCTACAGTTCAGGCCAGGTCAACATGGCCGACTACCCCAACAGCATCGGCGGCAAGCCACGCATGGCCGTGGTGCCCGCCAGCGGACTGCTGGTGTCGGGCTACCGCTTTGTACCGACAGGGCAGACTGTAACGGCCGACAAACCCTACACCCAGGCCGAGTATCTGAACAGCATGCGCCAGGCACCCTTCCCCGGAACAGAAGGCGTGACCAGTCTGACCGACGAGCAGCAGCTGCCAAACTACCTGTTCTATCAGTATGCTGCCGACGGCACCAGTCAGACCGGCTACAACCTGACGGACATTGCCGAGGACACCGCCACAGGCGTGGTGACGTTCCACTTCTGGAAGGGAGAGCCACAACTGACAGACATCAGCGCCGTCAGCAGTCAGAGCAGACGGGGCGCCGCCACCTATTATATGTTAGACGGCCGGCGCGTGGATCGGGATATCAGACTGATGCCCAAAGGCATCTACGTCACGCAAGGAAAGAAGGTGGTGCGTTGAGTGCTTTCTTACGGGATATGTGTGAACGAATGTTGTAAAACTGTTAACAAGTGTTGTTTGCGTACACAGCGGCTTGATTTAAATCAAGAATGGGTCTTTTTTTTACACTTATTCCTTGAAAACTATTGCGAGAATCAGAAAAACGTTGTACCTTTGCATCGTCAAACAAAGACAACCGGGTCACTCCGGCTTTGACTAAGCGAAGTCAAAGGAAATTGGTTAATAGATTGTTTTAGGTTAGTAGTAAGTTATTGGTAAAAAGAAAGTTTTAAATGTGTGAACAACAGTGGGCACCGTGAGGCGGTCATAACTTTCTTTTCTTTTTGAAAAAGGTTAGTAATAATGATTATATTCCTGTCGCTTATGACAGGCCATCAGCTGGAAAGCTGGTAATAAGGAAAAGGATTTTTAGTTAAACATAGGCTTTTGGACGCTACCGCTCGCTGATGAGTAGTAGCGTTTTTTTTGGTACCCACCCCCAACCCCTCCCCACGGGAGGGGAGTCTAGTTTCACCAAGGTGCTAAAAAAATTCCCCTCCCGTGGGGAGGGGTTAGGGGTGGGTGTTAGGCGTGGGTTATCAGTGCTACGGCATAAGCCGAGATGCCCTCCTCACGGCCGGTGAAACCCAGTTTCTCGGTAGTGGTGGCCTTGATGCTGATGAGATCAGGGTCGCAGCCTATGACCTGAGCCATGCATTGCTGCATCTGCGGGATGTGCGGATTCATCTTAGGGCGCTCCGCACAGATGGTAGCGTCGATGTTCACCAGGTGGTAGCCCTTGGTGGCAATGAGTTCGATGGTCTTGCGCAGGATGATCTTGCTGTCCATGCCCTCCGTTTCTGCCGATGTGTCGGGCCAGTGGTAGCCAATGTCGCGCATGTTGGCGGCACCCAGTATGGCGTCGCAAATGGCATGTATCAGTACGTCGGCATCGCTGTGGCCCAGCAACCCCCAGCACCCACCCCCTTCCCCTCCCGGCTGGGAGGGGCGTCTGAATGGAATCTTAATACCTCCCATCCATAACTCACGACCTTCTACCAAGCGGTGGACATCATATCCCATTCCTATTCGGAACCCACCTCCAGCCCCTCCCAAAGGGAGGGGAGTTTGGAAAGAGAACCCACCCCCTACCCCTCCCGAAGGGAGGGGAGTTTGAATAGTGTCTTTATTGTGTGCTAAAATATTTGTGATTTCCTCAAGGGTGTTGTCTATATCACATAATACTTCTTCATTAGTAAACCGTAAGACTATAAATCCTTCTTCGTTAAGCTGACGTGTACGCTCTGCATCTTTCTCCAGTTGTTCACCTTCGAAATGATAGCCTCCGTCAATCTCAATAATTATTTTTTCGCTGAGGCAGACAAAGTCAGGAATATAACCGTAGACAGGATGCTGACGACGGAAATGTACTCCCATTTTATTGTCTGAAAGATAGTTCCACAAGACAGCTTCAGCCTCTGTTGGATTCTTACGCATCTCACGAGCCTTGTCCAACAGCAGTTGATAAGTTGATGCATCTGTTGTTTCAAAACGATTTCTCCTTTTCTCCATCATATCTTCTTTTATTTTATTGCTATACAAACTCCCCTCCCTTGGGGAGGGGTAGGGGGTGGGTTCTCAAACTCCCCTCCCTTGGGGAGGGGTAGGGGGTGGGTTGGTGGGTCTATCTAAACAAATCCTTGATGCCATCCATGTCGAAGGCCAGGGTGAAACGGAGCGTCTGGTCCAGCGGGTTTGACTTGGCAGTAGAGATGACATAACCCACATCCAGCGAGAAGACATTCATGCGGAAGCCGCCACCCACGGTGAAGTACTTACGGTTACCCTTGTTCTCAGATTCGTGGTGGTAGCCCGCACGCAGCGAGAACTGATCGTGGTAGACGTACTCAGCACCCACGCTCCACTGAATCTCCTGCAGCTCCTCCTTGAAACCGCCGGGAGCATCGCTGAAACTCTTGAAGATGCCGCTGATGGAACTTACGTCACTATACTCGTCCAGCACGCGGCGCTCATACTCCTCAGTCGTCTCGCCTTCGTTCTGCTTGGGCACGGTGGGTACCAGCAGTTTGTTGGCGTCGGCAGCAATGGTAAAGCGGTTATACTCGTCGACAGGAACCATCAGCGAGGCACCCACACGCAGGTTGGCCGGCAGGAACTGTGAGCGGTCGTCACCGTAGAACTTAATCTTGGAGCCCACATTCTGGATGTTGAAACCCAGTCCCAGCTGGCACTCACGCTGTCCGATGTTGATATAGTCGTTGAAGTAACCCGCCAGGTCAGCAGCAAAGGCCGAAGCAGGGTCGGCATCCTCGGTGTAGTCGAAGCGCAGGTCGCTGTAAATCCAGCGCAGTCCGACACCCAGCGAGAACTTCTCGCTCAGCATCAGCGAGGCACCTACGTCGACAGACATCTCGTAGGGCTTCACCGTCATGGCGTTGTCGTCCAGCGACGTCATCACCTCGCCTAGCGAGAAGTAGCGCAGCGAACCACTGACGGCAGCATAGTCGCCTATGCGGTAGTAGCCGGCAACGTAGGCCAGGTCGATGTCGTTGACCAGTTGGCGCAGCCAGGGCGTATAGTTCAGTGCGATACCCGCCCGGCTGATGCAGAACGGATATTTTGCCAGGTTCCAGTACTGCGAGTTGACATCAGGGTCGGTGGCTGCACCCACGTCGCCCATACCCGCTGAGCGAGCGTCAGGAGCAATGGTCTGCGAGATGACGGCATGCTCCACGGGGTTGAACTGGCTCTTCGTGTCCTGTGCAAACCCACCCCCAACCCCTCCCCAAGGGAGTGGAGTTAAGAGGCATAGAAGGATGCCTATCTTCTGTTTGATACGTTTCTTATTCATACCTTATTATATATATGTTATTACTTTTTCATTCCGACCTCCCCTCCCCTCGGGAGGGGTAGGGGGTGGGTTGTTATTTGTTCAGTATAATCAGTTTCTGTGCTTTCGAACTGTAGTCGCTGCCGTCGGAGCTGATGCTGACGCGGTAGAGGTAGAGTCCCGTGCTCAGCCGGCGTCCGTCGTTGGTGGTGAGGTCCCAGTCCAGGTTGTAAACCTGGTCGGTAGACACCCCACTCTCGGTGTGTGACCACAGGTGGCGCCCAGAGGTGTCGAAGACGTCCAGCTTGACGTCCATCTCGCAGCCCGTGCGGTCGTGGACAATGCGGAAGGAGGTGGCAGTTTTGGCTGGGTTAGGGGTACACTCCACGCTGATGAGTTGCGGGTCAACGCCTTTGGCCACGTTGAATGTCAGTTCAGCCGTCGACGAGTTGTTCAGCACGTCCCAGGCTCGGAACAGCAGCTTGTGCTGGCCGTAGGTGAGGGTAGGAATGCTGAAGCCCACCTGTCCCTTAGTATAGCTGCCGAAGTCGTATTGGAAATAGTCGTTCAGCGTGTAGGTGGTAGCCATCTGTCCGTCAATGATGAGTTGTAGGTCGTGGCCTATGCCGCTGCCGGAGGCGTTGATGCCGTTCTCGTCGTTCAGCAGTGCCACGAAGTAGGGCGTCGGGTTGACGTTGTCGCCGTTGGAGAACGACTCGCTGTTCAGGTAGCAGTAGATGCTGGGCCCCGCCTCGCTGCCGCTCTGGTCAGCCTGTCCGTTCAGCACCAGACCGGTTGAGCGCCCGTTGGCCTCTAAGGTCTTGTCACTGTTGACGGCATAGACGTTGATGAGGGCCGAGTCGTCGGAGTAGCTGATGTCCTTGGGTACGGCAAAGGTAAATGAGAAGAGACCCTCCTTGACCTGGTCGCTGCCGTTGAACAGCGTGTTCAGTCGGTCGTAGTAGACGAAGGGCGTCTGGGCACCGTCTTTCGAGGTGTCGTTCAGACGGCATACAATCTCTTCCCGGATGTCGCGCACCACGGCTGTCATGTTGCCGTTGAAGGCGGTGTCGGTCTGACCGTCGGCAGTCAGGACACGTCCAGTCACCTTAGCTGTAGAGCCCGCCTTCAGCTTGACGGTAGCGCCGTTGGACAGCGGTGTGTCGTTGATAGCCTCTATCTTCAGCTGCTGCGTGGGCATGGCCAGCCGCATGGCGGGGTCGCCCAGCAGAGAATATTGCAGGCGGTTGGTGCTCTGGTCTGTAGACCGTATGGCGTTGCCAAAGCTGTCGTAGCCCAGCAGCACGCCCGGCTCGATGAGCTCGTTCTTGGTCAGTCGGACAGCCTCGCCGATGGGTATGGGTCTGCCGTCTGCGTCCTTGCTCAATATGCGGTTGGTGAAAGCTAGATTCATCAGGCGGTTCTGCGACTGGTAGACGGTGCGCGTAGTGCCATAGAAAGCCACCGCTGCACCTTTCTTGTTAAAGAGCGCAGCCTCGCCGATGTTCTCCTCCTGTCCGTCAAAGGGCATGATGTCGCAGGATGCTGTCATCCAGAGCGAGTAGCGTGGCGAGACGGCAGACTCGAAGTCGGCGCGCTTCATGACGTACTCATGCGACATGCCGCCGGGACCACCGTGTCCGGAGTAGTTCATGATGAGTGCCCCCTGCTGCATCTGCTGTTTGATGAGTCGGGTGGCATCGGGGTAGCTGTTGCCCGTTGACGAACTGACACGGGCGTAGGCATCCCACATGATGCGTTTCACTACGAAGTCCGGGTAGCGGTTTTCCACCAGACGCGCCACGGAGTCGGCATCAGCCATGTGGACGTTGTTGTTGCCGTCGTCGCCCATGAAGCAGAGCACGTTCTGCCAAGCCCCCGCCTGCTGGTTGTTCATGTAGCTGTCAATCTTGTCAACCACGTAGGTGGCCTCGTCAGCGTCGCGGGCCGGTATGCGCCCTACGGCAACGTCGGCCTGGTCGCTACTGACCATGTTGCCGCCCTCGTCGTCGTCGAGCATGCAGAAGTAATCGTCGCTGACGTAGCACTGGGTCTGGCTGTAAGAGTTCTCGCTCTCGTAGCACAGCAGGAAGTCATCGGGCGAATAGTTCTTCCAGGTGGTTGTCAGCATGCGGTTGTCCCAGGCACAGTCGCCCAGCAACAGCAGGAAGCGTGGCATGTCGGCCGCCGTCTCAGCCCGGTCGTAGAGCATCTTCAGGTAGCGGCGATACGCGTTGGCGTCGGGCGTACCGCTGGAGAACTCGTTAAACAGCTCGTCGGCCGGCACGATGTTGACGCGCAGCCCGTCCTTCTGTTCGTGCAGCGTCTTGAGGCGCTCGGCCTGTGCCAGCAGTTTCTGGGTGGTAGGTATGATGATGACCATGTCGGCCGCAGGGTCGGCATGGTGGTTCTGGTTCATGATGTTATAGACGTAAGTAGGTGCAGGGAACGTCTGCGACGACTCCGGGGCTGCGACAGGCTCCGTAGCGTAGGTGGAGATGTAGTCCAGTCTGGTGTTCAGCACGTTGGCGTCAGGCGTCAGCGTCACCTCGTTGGTGGCCTGCAGGTTGTCGACGGTGAAGGTAGACTGGCCTGTACGCATCTTGTCGTAGCTGCCCACGGCAGGAATGCTGACATAGCCTAGCTCCTGGCCGTTCAGCGCCACCGTCACGCTGCCGCCGGTGCCCAGTCCTGAGAGTGCCACCGTCAGTGTGCCGTTGGCAGAGTTGCCTGTGGCCGGCACGGTGTAGCTGTGGCTCTTGCCGGCATACATCAGCGTGGCGTCGTAGAGGTTGCGGCCACCGCTGAACCAGGCGTAGTCGTCGACCTCGTAGAGCGTGCAGTAGTCGTCTTCCAGTGGATAGTGGGCCGCCACGAAGTCGTCCCAGGTGATGGTCTGCGGGGCTTCGTCGCTCTGTGTCAGGAAGTAGCAGCCGTCGTTGGAGTAGGGGTTGCGGATGCGCTGGTGGCTGCTGCTCCAGCTGACAGGCCCTACGGCATAGAACAACCGCTTGCCGTCGATCTCGCAGAGGGGCACCTCCTGCAGGTCGTCAGTAGCTGCCAGGTAGTCGCCTGTCAGCCGTTCCGGTTGCAAGGCACCGCCATAGCCGTAGACTTTCACCTTATTAATATCAGTGAAACCCGCACGGCGGATGAGGTCGGTAGTCAGTTGGTAGATGCCCGTAGACGGTACGCTGATTTTTGCCCACGAACCCGTGGCCAGCACCGACGTGGCCGCATAGCGCTCGGCAGCAGCCCTTCTCGTGGTGGCCGTCCTGCGGTCTGGCGACAGTGTCTTGGCGTGCCCCTTGATGGTGAGCATAAAACTGACCAGCTTCTGGTATTTGCCCTGGCGACAGACCAGCGGCACGAAGCCAATGTGTAGCGTGCCCTGTTTGCGTGAGACGCTGAGCGACTGGACCACCTCCGGCATCTCGCCCAGCTGACGCCCGGAGAGTTGCTGATAGCGCTGAATGTCGGCAGCACTCATGTCGATGAACTCCGGATAGTTGATGTCTACCGTGTAGGTGGAGTCGGCATAGTGCTCGCCCAAAGGGTAGGCATGGGTAAATGCTGGCAGCAACGAGTCAAGCCTGACCTCCTCGGCGGTCAGGTTGAAGAAAGACCCACCCCCTGACCCCTCCCCGCGGGAGGGTAGTGCTGTCACAATAAGTACGAGCAATAGTATTGCTCGTCTTATCATTGTCAGTAGATGTTGTCCTTTCTTCATGAATGTTTATAATGTCTTAATATCCCCTCCCCTTGGGAGGGGTTTGGGGTGGGTCTTATTTACAGTTAAATTCCAATACTTTTCTGTCTTCCAGCCACCCTTCCAGGTGGTCGTCAATCTTTACGGGACCTACACCCACGGGAGTTCCCGTATAGAGCAGGTCGCCCGTCTTCAGCGTGAAGAACTGCGAGATGTAGCTCACCAGCGTGTCTATCTTGTAGAGCATGTCGCTCGTGCAGCCCTCCTGCACCGTCTGCCCATTGATGTCCAGATGGAAGTGCAGCGCCTGCACGTCCAGGAATTTCTCCTTCTCCACCCACTCGCCAATGACTGCCGAGCCGTCGAACCCTTTGCAGATTTCCCAGGGCAGACCCTTGGCTCTGGCCTCGCGCTGCAAGTCGCGGGCGGTGAAGTCGATGCCCACGGTGACAGCGTCGTAGTAGCGGTGGGCAAAGCGTTCGGGAATGCTCTTGCCCAGCCTGCAGATGCGCACCACCAGTTCTGTCTCGTAGTCCACCTGTTCAGACCAGTCGGGAATGAAGAAGGGCTTGTGGTCCTTCAGCAGTGCCGAGTCTGCCTTGGTGAAGATGACGGGCTTCTCTGGTTTATATAACGCACCATCCAGCTCTTTATTGTGCTGGATGTAATTCATACCTACTGCAAATATCTTCATAACGTCTTGATTTTTCGTGCAAAGGTACTAAATTATTCATAATTCCATGTTCTTTTTTTTTCAAAAAAGCATGGCGCCGTACTCGTAATTCATAATTATTTCCTACCTTTGCAGCCATGAACCGTTGGATAACCATTCTATTGCTATTGTTGACAGGCTGTGGCCTGTGGGCACAGACGGAGAAGCGCTGCGCCCTGCTGCAAGGTGTTGCCCTGGAGGGACCGCTCGACAGTGTGCGCCAGCAGTTGCGTGCGGCAGACTGGGCAGAGTGGGGACAGTCTGACGATGGGGAGGACTACTATTTCCGTGGCAAGTTTTATGGTCTGCGGGCCAAGTTGCTGGTCAGCGTCGGTGGCGCCGATTCACTGCTGACCTCTGCCTACGTCTCCGTGGGTCCTTACAGCACAGAGACCATGCTGAAAAAAAATCTGCAGTTTTTCTTTTATAAACTGAAACAAGAACATGGCGACTTCGTGCAGCGCGACGGAGCATGGGTCTATATGGACGACTTTGCCAGCGTGAAACTGTCTGTCGTCGACAACGACAACGGTTCACGCGACATCCGTGTGCTATATCTGCCCATGGGTGCCTACTACAAGGATGCCGTCACGATGGGACTGCACGGTCCTGTGCAAGAGGTAGTGACCGAGAATGCCGTCAGCGAGGAGCAGTTCATGCGCTTCGCAGAGAACGGCCAGTTGGAACAGCCCGACCTGACGGAGCGCCACTACGACCGCTACGGCTATCTGCGTAGCGCGAAGATGACGGAGCAGGAGGGGCACAGCGACGTTAGTTACGAGTATGACAGCCAGTACCGGCTGGTGCGTCGCACGCTGACGAACAAGGCGGCAGCCATCCGTTACATCCATGAATATACGTATAACGAGCACGACGAGGTTGTGGCGCAAAACCAGAAAGTGTTTCAGGGTGAGGAGTGTGTCTTGACGCTGAATATGCACAACAACTATATGACGCGTGACGAACAGGGCAACTGGACTACCAACTCGTTGTCGCTGTCGTATTGGGAGAAGGGCAGCCAGAGTCAGCAGACCACTGTGCTGCAGAAACGAACATTAGCTTATTGGGAAGAGTAATGAAGTTGAAAGATATCAAAGTCGTGGCCTTTGATGCCGACGATACACTATGGGACTGCCAGACGTGGTTTGATGAGGTGGAGCGTGAGTGTTGTGAACTACTGAAACCATGGGCCACAGCCAGGGAAGTCAGCGAGGGACTATTTGCCACGGAGCGCAAGAATCTGGCGTTGACGGGCTATGGCACCAAGGCCTTCACGCTGTCGCTGATAGAGAATGCGGTGCGCGTCAGTCACGAACAGCTGACGGGTGACATTGTGATGAGACTGATAGAACTGGGACAGCAGTTACTGCGTTTTCCCACTACACCGCTGCCGGAAGTGGAGCGGACACTGTGCCAACTGGCCGAGCGCCGAAACTACCGCCTGGTGGTGTTTACAAAAGGTGAACTGATGGACCAAGAGGCAAAGCTGCAACGGTCAGGACTGGAACAATATTTCTCGCACATGGAGACAGTGTCCAACAAGACTGAGCGCGAGTATCGGCAGCTATGCCAGAACCTAGACGTGGCTCCGGAGCAGACGCTGATGGTGGGCAACTCGTTTCGTTCAGACATTGCCCCGGCACTGGCCGCAGGAGCATGGGCGGCACACATCCCCTACCACGTGGTGTGGGAGTTGGAAAAGAGCGAGGAATATCCGCATGAGCGGCTGCGGAAAATCAGCCATTTCGCCGAGTTACTGGATATGTTAGACTGACGATGACATAACAGCCGGCAACGATGATATATATCAAGCAGACCTGGAGTGCAGAGAGCCGGATGTCCTCAATGCTGCTCATGGGCCATTGCGAGACGACGGTCAGGGCGTGGTTCATGGCAGATACAAGCCAGGTGAGTACGGTAGCCAGCGTGTGAAGTGCCCACGGCCACCAACAGCAGACTACGGCCAGCAGCGCGGCATGGAGGATGAGCCATGCGGCGGGAATAACGATGAAGTTGCTCAGCAGAAACCACGTGCTGAAACGTCCGAAGTAATAGGCCACGAGTGGGGCAGTAGCTATCTGGGCGGCCAGAGACACGGTGACTAGTCCCCATGCTGAAGACAGTAGACGGTGGCGGAGTTGCACATGAGCCGGCACAAGGTTGTTGATGAGTGGATGAATCAGTACGATGCCCAGTACGGCCATGAATGACAGTTGGAAGCCCAGGTCGTAGAGTGCCATGGGGTTAACCATCAACAAGACAATGGCAACAAAGGCCAGCGTGTTGACAGACATACGCTCGCGGTGGCCTACCGACAGCAGGGCATAGATGCTAATCATGAATGCTGATCGCACTACGCTGGTAGATAGGCCGGTGAGCAGGGCAAAAGCCCACACCATCAATATCGTCGCCACCTGTGTAACGGCGTGGTAGCGATGCCAGCCCAGCACCAGCGTGATGACGCTGTAGAGAATCATCAGGTGTAGTCCGCTGAGTGCCAGAATGTGGGAGGCGCCTACTTGCGAAAAGGTTTCCTTCAGTTCCTTGTCGAGAGCTGTCTTCTCGCCCAGCGTCATGGCGGCTAACACTCCGTAGGCACTGTCGTCGGAGATTTGTTGTCTGACATGCTGCAATAGCTGGTGGCGCCACAACAGGAAACGCAGCCGTAACCTGTCGGTTCTTGACAATGCCGATAGACTGACGGTTTTCCACTGCCACTGGTGGTTATTGGCATACAACTGTCCGGTGTATCCGTGGCACTGCATGTAGCGCCTGTAGTCGAAATGACCATTCTTGTATTCGCGTACTTTATTAATAATTGCTGTTATGCGAAGTCCTTGGCCAAGGGAGATTTGCTCGCTGTCAGCATCGCGCCGGACGTAGCAGCGTAGCTTATGGTGGCCGTCGGCCGTCACGACATCAAATGAAACGGTTTTTGCGGAAAACTTGCTCTCGCTCATCACCACTAACGTAACGTCTGACGGCTTTTGTGGCCAGTGGACGTTCAGCTGTTGGCGCTGTCGGCTGGCCAGCAGCATTCCTATCAAAACCGTTGCTGCGTAGATGCCGGCTGTCTGTAGACGGGGAAAACGGCCCGAGAAGCATGACGCGACAACTACCGCTATCAGCATGGCCAATAGTACAGGCCATTGTTCTGTCCATTGACCGGCCCATATTCCCACCATCAGCATGACGGCTAGAGGCAGTAGTGGTGCGTTTAACTTCATGCTGTCATCACATATTGGGGACAAAGGTACAAAATGATTCCTTATTCGTCACTCTTTTTTTCAAAAAAGTGGTTTGAGACGTACGTAATTCGTAATAATTTAGTACTTTTGCAGCATGCGAGTACTCATAGTCAATACAAGTGAACGAACAGGCGGTGCTGCGGTAGCGGCAGGACGACTGGTTGAGGCACTGAACAACCATGGTGTGAAAGCGAAGATGCTGGTGCGTGACAAAGAAACAGACCGGCTGACAGTGGCTCAGTTGCCAGCACAGAGATGCATGCAAATGCGTTTTCTGTGGGAAAGACTGGTGGTATGGACACGGCTGCACTTCAGCAGGCGGCACTTGTTTGAAGTGGATATAGCCAACTGCGGAGCCGATATTACGCAATTGCCTGAATTCCGGGAGGCAGACGTCATTCATCTGCACTGGATCAATCAAGGCATGTTGTCGCTGAAGGGTATTCGCAAGATTCTGGATACAGGCAAACCAGTTGTGTGGACGATGCACGACATATGGCCGGCAACGGCTGTTTGTCATTTGACGCTGGAATGTCGGAACTTTGAGTCCCGGTGTAGTCATTGCAGGTTACTTCCTGGGGGCGGCTCCTCACACGATTTGTCTACTCGGGTCTGGCAGCGCAAACAGCAGATGTTGCGTGACCGCCAGATAACCTTTGTAGCCTGTAGCCAATGGTTGGCGGACGAAGCACGGCAGAGTGCGCTGCTGCAAGGACAACGGGTGCTGAACATTCCTAATCCTATAGATAGCCATGTCTATACGCCCATGAACCAGCTGCAGGCCAGACAACAGGCGGGGTTGCCGACGGAAGGACGCATCATCTTGTTTGCCTCCCAGCGTGTCACGAACCAAAACAAGGGTATGGACTATCTGCTGGAAGCCTGCCGACTGTTGGCAGAACAGCATCCTGAGAAGAAGAACGATATTACCCTGGCCATACTGGGCGGACACGCAGAAGAGATAGAAGGACAGTTGCCCTTCCGTACGTGTCCGTTGGGCTATGTCAATGACGAAAAGCGTATTGTGGCTATCTATAATGCTGCTGACGTGTTCGTATTGCCTTCCTTGTCTGAGAATCTGCCTAACACCATCATGGAGGCCATGGCCTGTGGTGTTCCCAGTGTAGGCTTCAGAGTGGGGGGAATCCCGGAGGAGATAGACCACCTGCAGAATGGTTATGTGGCCGACTACCGCAACAGCGAGGACTTGGCACGTGGCATCTGGTGGACGCTCTTTGAAGCCGACCGCGAGGGCTTGCGCAAGTCCTGCTTGCAGAAAGTAGCCCACCAATATTCGCAGCAGAGTGTAGCTAACCGTTATCTGGAAGTTTATGAAAGTCTCCATCATCACAATTACCTATAATGCTGCACGTACACTGCAGCGTACACTTGACAGTGTGGCTTGTCAGACCTATCAAGACATAGAACACTTGATTATTGACGGTGCATCGACAGATGATACCGTCGGTATTGCTGAGCGCTATCGGGCGAAAAGTCACCATGAGGTGGTTATCCAGTCTGAGCCAGACAAGGGGCTTTATGATGCGATGAACAAAGGACTGCTGAAGGCGACGGGCGACTACCTCGTATTCCTCAATGCCGGCGACACACTCTATGCGCCTGATACCATTGGAACCGTCGTCCGCTGTACTCAAAGGCTTCCTCTCTCTACAGAGAGAGCGGGGAGAGAGGCTTTGGGGGTGGGCGTTGTCTATGGAGATACGGCTATCACCGATGGTGAGGGCAACTTTCTGCATCTGCGCCGTCACCGCCCACCGGAACAACTGTCTTGGAAGTCGTTCAAACAGGGCATGCTGGTGTGTCATCAGGCGTTCTATGTACTGACAGATATTGCCCGTGAGTGTCCCTACAATCTGAAGTTTCGCCATTCTGCCGATGTGGACTGGTGTATCCGTGTGATGAAACTGGCAGAACAGCGCCGTCTGGCATTGGTTAATACACATGTCGTGCTGGCTAATTTTGAGGAGGGCGGCGACACAACCCAGCATCATCGTGACTCGCTAAAAGAAAGATTCAGCGTCATGGCTTATCACTATGGACGTTGCCAGACGCTGATTCTGCATGGGTGGTTTGTGCTTCGGGCAGTTGCCCGGAAGCTCCGGGGATTATAATTGGTATTCAATCATAACCATGGAGTAGGGCTCCAATTCCAGGTCGAACTTCTTCTCGGCCTTGATAGTTTCATACTTGGGAGCGATGGGCTGGACATCGAAGTTGTTCTCGTCGTTGGCATTGCCTTTCAGAATAGTCTTGGTGGCTGCTCCCTTCACCTTGAATCGGCTCAGATCGATGGCTGCCTTCTTGCTGTTGGCACCGGCATTGACCAGCTTCACATAAAGCTTGCGGTCTTTCACGTTGAGCACCACACTCTGATCCTGAAGGAATCCGCTCTCCTCGTCTTTGGGCAGGTCTTTCCAGCGGGGTGCCACATCAGGATTCTCGATGGTCACGCAGTCACCATAATAATATTGGCCACTGGATAGTCCGAACAATTGTTGTACGTAGTAGCTGCAGGTTAGGAACGGACGCTCGTTGTCAAAGTAGATGAGGTCGGGGTTCCAGTTGGTGGCGTTCTTCTTGGCAAAGAGCGGTGCGTAGGATGTCATGCAGACAATGTCGGCATTGCGCTCGACGTGCAGCAGGTAGAGACCCTCGGCCAGTGCATCGATGAGTTTTTTGTCCTTGGCAGCATACTCGCCCAGATAGACCTTTGTCTTACGGTCACGGGGATATTTGTCATACTGGCGTGAAGAGAGGAAGTAGGCGTTGGGCTCGTAGTAGTGCTCGTCGATAATGGGCATACCCAATTGGTCAGCCAGTTTCCAACCGGCTTCATAGTCGGGGTTGCCCTCGTGTGAACCGGGACCAGCAGTGCCAACGATGACAATTTCGGGGTGAGCCGTGGTGATGCGTTCGTACATATATTTGAAGCGCTCAGCAAACTCAGGGGTAATCTTCTCTTCGTTACCGATACCCAGGTATTTCAAGTTGAAGGGGGCGGGGTGTCCTTGGTCGGCACGCATCTTGGCCCACTTGGAAGTAGCGGGGTCGCCGTTGGCCCACTCGATAAGGTCGAGAGCGTCCTGTGTCCACTCGTCCATGTCTGACATGGGACATACGTCTTGAGCCTGGTGGGGCCACATGTTCCAGCCACCATTGGTCCCCTGACAGCTGACACCGCAAGGAAGAATGGGTACGGGCTGCATATTTAAGTCTTCGCAGAGCTGGAAATACTCAAAGTAGCCCAAACCTACACTCTGGTGGTAGCCCCAAGTGTTCTTTAGCTGACGGCGTGTCTCCTTAGGACCGATGGTGGTCTTCCAGCGGTAGGTGTTCCAAAAACCATCACCACCACCATGAACCACACAGCCGCCGGGGAAGCGCATGAACTTGGGCTGCAGGTCGGCAAGAGCCTGGGTCAGGTCTTTGCGCAGGCCGTGTCCCTTATAGGTGTCTTCGGGCATGAGTGAAATAACATCGACATCCAAATCGCCGGTGTTCAGTACCAGAATTTGCAGAATGGCATTCTTGCAGTCTTCAGCAGGTGTCAGTACTGCACCATATTTTTTCCATTGTTTATCGCTGACGGTGATGGTAGCCTCGTCTAGGATCTTGGGATCTTTGCCCCAACCTTGGGGTATACCGAGAACGATGCGTACCTGCTTGGTCTTGTCTACATTACGGAAGAAAGCAGAGAAATCGTATTTGGCTCCACCCTTGACAGAAATGCCGTCGAAACCATTGTTCTCCAGACCAAAGCCTTTCCAGCCCTTATAGTCGTAGAACTCCTTGGCACGTTCTGTGTGCAGACGCAGGTAGGTAGGATTGTTGGGGTGTATGCCGTCTGTCATGCGGATTTTTAACTCTCCAAGTGAGTGGCCAGGACGAATCATCTTCCAAGCAGTAGTCGGTCCCCAGCCGTCTTTTTCGTTGGGGTTGAACTCAAAGGAGCCGTTCTGTACTAATTCGGCATAGAGGCCTCCATCGGCTGACGAGCTGATGTCCTCAAAGAAAATACCGAGAAACTCATCACTGATGGCTTTACCTCCTTTAGGTGCTGTCATCGGCTTTTGGGCGTTGAGACTCAGCGTGGCTACCGCTAATAAGGTAGCGAGTGTCATTCGTTTAGTCATATAACAAGTTGTTTTAAGTGTGTATAATACACAAAAGTAATAAAAATATGTTAGACTACCAAATATTTTATAGATATATAACATTTATTTTGGTGCTTTATTGTGTTTTATTGATTAACTTTGCAGTCGTTTTAAATATTTAGACAATGAAGAAGATACTGTTTATTGCATTATTGGCGGCATCATGCACTGCTGTACAGGCCGGTGACGTCATGCATAAGGAGAAGGACGGAACGTATGTGGTGAATACCACTACACTGGCGCAAGATGTTGAGGGATACATTGGTGCAACACCGGTTGAGGTGTATATCAAGAAGAACAAGATTGTAAAGGTGGTCATGCTGAAGAATCAGGAGACACCTAAATATAATGCTCGCATCAAGAAGGAGATGTTACCCGGTTTCGACAACAAGAAAATAGCCAAGGGAAAAGCAGTGGAGGTCGATGGCATCACAGGCGCTACCTTTACGTCAGATGCAGTCAAAGAAAATGTAAAACGTGCTTTGGAATATTATTGGAAGCACAAATAAGTCAGGACTGGTGTCCTAAAATTGCAAAAAATCGTCTATAAGGCGATTTTTTTTGTTTTTCTACTTGTGGAATGGAAAATAAAGCTTATATTTGCATTGTCAAAACTATTTTATTCATTAAAACTTAGAACTATGAAAAAACTGATGATGATTGCTGCGATGATGCTGATGACCATCGGCGCGTTCGCACAGCAGGGAACAACCTCTATTGGTGTTAATTTGGGTTATGCCGGTTATGGTAATAGTTATAACCCCTTTGGCATCGGTGCCAAAGTCCAGTATGAGTTTATTGACAACTGGCGCGGTGAATTCGCCTATAACTATTGGTTCCCGAAGGATAAGGCTGGTGTCATGGATTTCGACCTGAACTTCCACTATCTGTTCCCCGTTGCTGAAGACATTAAGATTTATCCTCTCGCTGGTGTAAACTTGGCCATGCTGCATGGTGATGCTTATGATAAGAAGGAATCTATCTTCGGTTTCAATATTGGTGCTGGTGCTGAATATTATCTGTCTGAGCAGCTGAAGCTCAATCTTGACATCAAGTATCAGTACAACAAGAAGACAAAGGATGGTTGGGAATACAAGTTCGACGGTCCTGTATTCCAGATGGGTATCGCTTACATTTTCTAAAACGAAGTGTATTAATATAATGAGGATGTGCCAAATGACACATCCTCATTTTTTTTATGTGCTTAATAGAGTAGTATCAGTCCCGCTATAGCACAATATAGTATCATGCGGATGGGGTTGATCTTGACAAACATGACACCAATAAACGCTGCGATGAAGAGCAGACAGCTGACCATGAACTGCCACCAGTTCTCTGTCGGTGTAGAGAAGTTGTCGGGGGTACATAATAATAAGGTGGCTGCAGCCAACAGGCCAACAACGGCAGGGCGCAGTCCTTGGAAGATGTGCTCAACAGTGGGGTGGTGCATATAGCGCATGAACATCTTGCTGATGAGAATCATCAGTATCAGCGAAGGTAGCACCAGGGCAAAGGTGGCTGTCGCTGAGCCAAGGATGCCCATGGGCATGGAGTAGCCTGCATTGACGATGGCCGTGTAGCCGCAATAGGTGGCGGAGTTGATGCCGATGGGACCGGGGGTCATCTGCGAAATGGCCACGATGTCCGTAAACTGCGATGCCGTCAGCCAGTGCCAATGCTCGACTGTCTCGTGCTGAATGAGCGACAGCATGCCGTAGCCGCCACCAAAGCCAAACAGTCCTATCTCAAAAAAGGTGATAAACAGGTAAAGGAATATCATAGGGCAATCCTCCCATATAGATAGCCGCCGAGTCCGGCAGCGATGATAATCCATATTGGCGAAATGCCGAAAAGCCAGATGAGCAGTGCCGAGACAATAGGTATCCAGAGTGTCCACTTGTTCAATTTGGCTTGTTTGGCCAAGTTGAAGGTGGGTACGGCAATCAGGGCTACCACGGCGGGACGGATGCCGCGAAACATGGCTGCCACCACTTTGTTATCCTCAAACTGGTGAAAGAACATGGCTATCAGTAATATAATAAGGAACGAGGGTAGGGCAGTGCCCAAAGCGGTCATGATGGCGCCGCGCTCCTTGTTCAGTTTGTAGCCGATGAAGATGCTGATGTTGATGGCAAAGACACCTGGACAACTCTGGGCGATGGCTATCAAGTCAAGCATCTCTTCCTTGCTGACCCATTTATGGCGGTTAACTACTTCTTCTTCTATCAAAGGTATCATGGCATATCCACCACCAAGGGTGAATATGCCGATCTTAAAGAATGTCTTGAATGATTCTAAATAGATGTTCATTGCTTGTGAGCCTCCACCCACTTACGTGCATTGACAAACGCTTCTATCCAGGGGGTTACCTCGTCCTGACGACGGTCGGCTGGATACCAGGCATTCTGCCACGGGAATACAGCACGCTCCAGGTGGGGCATCATGCACAGATGACGGCCGTCGGCAGAGCAGATACCGGCTACATTGTAATCAGATCCGTTGGGATTAGCGGGATAACCGGCGTAGTTGTACTTGGCAATCACGTTGTAGGCGCTCTCTGGCTCTGGCAGTCGGAACTTGCCTTCTCCGTGGGCTACCCACAGGCCGAGCTTGTTACCGCTCAGGCTGCCGAACATTACGCTGTTGTTCTGAGGAATGCTCAGGCTGATGAACTCACTCTCGAACTTATGCGAGTCGTTGTGCAGCATTTTTGCTCCTGTTGCGCCAGTAAGACCCAGTTCAACCATTAGCTGGCAACCGTTACAGATACCTAATGAGAGAGTATCTTCGCGGGCATAGAACTTATCGAGTGCCTCCTTAGCCTTAGGGTTGAATAGGAAGGCGCCGGCCCAGCCCTTAGCGGAACCAAGTACGTCGGAGTTGGAGAAACCACCACAGAACACAATCATATTGATGTCCTCCAGTGTCTCGCGGCCACTGATGAGGTCGGTCATCATGACGTCCTTCACATCGAAACCGGCCAGATATAAGCAGTAGGCCATCTCGCGCTCGCCATTAGTTCCCTTCTCACGGATGATGGCAGCCTTGATGCCTGTCTTCTCACGGCGGTCAGCAGAAATGCCATACTGGGCCAGTTTGCCGGTGAAGTCCTTGTTGAACTGCATCTCCAATGGCTGTTTCTTATAGTTCTCGAAGCGTTCTTTAGCTTTGCCATTGAAGCTTTGCTTGCGGTCGAGGAGATAGGAGGTCTTGTACCAAGTATCGCGCAGGGCGTCAATGTCGAAGGTCAGTTCTTTATTGTCAGCCTTCACCTCGATAGTGCGGCTCTCAGGAACCGAGTAGCCAATCTTGGCAAAGCCGACACCCTGCTCCTCCATGAACCCAGCAAACTCCTGCTTGTGTTCGTCGCTTACCTCTATGACCACACCGGGGTTCTCGGCAAAGAGTGCCTTCACGATGTCGCCATTCTTACAGATATCGTGCAGGTTGATATGCAGACCACCCTTCTGGTTGGCGAAGCACATCTCCAGCAAGGTGGTGATGAGACCACCGGCAGAAATGTCGTGACCTGCCATAATCCAACCCTTCTCAATCAGCTGCTGCACAGCCATGAAAGCATCGGCAAAGTACTCAGCATTCTTCACTGTGGGTACGTCGTCGCCTACTTTGCCTAAGCTTTGGGCAAAAGCAGAGCCACCCAGTCGCTGTTCATCAAACGAGAAGTCGATATGATAGAGGGATGCGTTCTTGTCATTAACAAGGACAGGGCTTACCACCTTCTTGATGTCGCTGACCTCGCCACCGGCACTGACGATGACGGTTCCCGGAGAGATAATCTTCTCGCCGTTAGGATACTGCTGGCTCAAAGACAGCGAGTCCTTACCTGTTGGCACGTTGATGTGCAGTTCGCAGCAGAAGTCTGACAGGGCTTTTACGCCGGCATATAGGCGGGCATCCTCACCCTCTTGTGAGCGGCAGGGCCACATCCAGTTGGCACTCAGACTGAGCGAGTCCATACCCTCTGCCAGCGGAGCCCACACAATATTGGTCAGCGCCTCGGCAACAGAGAGTACCGAGCCAGCTGCAGGATTGGCTAAGCCGGCTTGGGGGGCATGGCCAAGAGCGGTGGCGATACCTTTCTTGCCGCGATAGTCAAGAGCCACGACGCCACAATCGCTCAGGGGCAACTGAATCTCGCCTTGACATTGCTGACGGGCTATCTTGCCTGTCACGGAACGGTCCACCTTGTTGGTGAGCCAGTCTTTACAAGCAACAGCTTCTAATTGAAGCACCTGGTCAAGGTATTCATGAATTTTATCTTGACTATAGGTGACGTCAGCATAATGACGCTCTACAGTATGATCCTTCATAATAGTCTTTGGTGAGTGACCAAACATCTGAGCCACGTCGAGATCGAAGGGTTTCACACCATCTCCTTGTTTGAAGGAGAAGTGTGCGTCGCCGGTGGTTTCGCCTACAACATATAGCGGAGCACGCTCACGTTCGGCAATCTTGCGGACATGCTCAATATGTTTCTCGTCGATGAGCAGACCCATGCGTTCCTGACTCTCGTTGGCAATAATCTCCTTGCTAGAAAGTGTTTTGTCACCGATAGGCAGTTTGGTCATGTCAATCTCACCGCCACACTCTTCGACAAGTTCCGACAGACAGTTGAGGTGACCAGCCGAGCCGTGGTCGTGGATGGACACTACGGGGTTGACATCCTCTTCGCAGAGGGCACGCACCAGGTTGTAGGCACGCTTCTGCATCTCCGGATTGGCGCGCTGTACGGCATTCAGCTCTATGCCATTGCTATAGCGGCCGGTGTCTACCGACGATACGCTGCCGCCACCAAGTCCGATGCGATAGTTGTCGCCGCCAACGACTACCACCTTGTTGCCCTTCTGGGGCTTCTTCTTCAGACAGTCGCGCTTAGTGCCGTAACCTACACCACCAGCCAGCATGATGACCTTGTCGTAAGCGTACTTGGTATCGTTAGGCTCCTGATGCTCAAAGGTCAGCACCGAACCGCAAATCAGCGGCTGGCCGAACTTGTTACCAAAATCAGAAGCACCATTTGAGGCTTTGATGAGAATCTGCTCTGGTGTCTGATACAGCCACTGGCGGACGGGCAGGATGTCTTCCCAGTCACGGGCTTGCTTGTCGTCGTCAGTCAGGCGGGGATAAGCGGTCATATAGACTGCTGTACCGGCTATAGGCCAAGAGCCTACACCGCCACCCATACGGTCGCGGATTTCACCACCGGTGCCGGTAGCGGCGCCATTGAAGGGTTCTACCGTCGTGGGGAAATTGTGTGTCTCGGCTTTCAGCGAAATGACGCTCTCGATGTCTTTCACCTGGAAATAGTCGCTAGTGCTCTGGTCTTTTGGAGCGAACTGCTCAACTACCGGCCCCTGTGCAAAAGCTACATTATCCTTGTAGGCAGAGAGTATCTTGTTGGGATTCTCTTGTGTGGTTTTCTTAATCATGGCAAAGAGTGAACTCTCCATCTCCTTGCCGTCAATGATGAATGTGCCACCGAAAATCTTGTGACGGCAGTGCTCGGAATTGATCTGTGCGAAACCGAAAATCTCTGAGTCGGTCAGCGGACGACCATTCTGCTTCTCCAATCCGTGCAGGTATTCTATCTCTTCAGGACTGAGGGCCAGACCTTCCTGCTCGTTATACTCCTCTAGGTTGTCCACATACTTGATGGGTTCCGGCTTGATGTTGATGGTGAAAATGTCCTGATTCAGTCCGTCATACATGCGCTGCAGCATTTCGTCATGCTCTGCGTCCTTGGTGGCTACGGGATAGTACTCTTCAATACGCAGAATGCCGCTGAGACCCATGTTCTGAGTAATCTCAACGGCATTTGTCGACCAGGGCGTTACCATTTCACGACGTGGTCCGACAAAGAAACCGTTGAGCGTCTCGTCGGCAAGCAGTTGTGCCTCGCCGTAGAGCCAGCATAGTTCTTTTACTTCTTCTTGATTGAGCTGATGGTCCACTTGTGTAGCGATAATGCTCTGCTGTGGGGTCTTGAAAAAGAGAATCATGTCCTAATTTTTCACTTTTCACTTTTTACTTTTCACTTTAATTGTGTATCTTTGCACCCGTCTAATCAATAATGATTCATAAGAAGATGAAGAAAAATGTATGTATGATTTCACTGGTGGCAGTAGTCTTGCTCACCAGTTGCGTGGCAAAGAAGGACTTGGAGGCTTGTCAGCAAGAAAACAAAGCGCTGCAGGCTAATTATGTGGATACGAAAGAGAAATTGGCTGCCTCTGTTGCCCGTGTGACGAGTCTGGAGGACCAACTCAAACAGCAGGAGAAAGCGTATAAGGCTTTACAGCGCTCGCTGGACAAGAGTCTGACCAATGCCAGTCAGAACAATACGAGTATCGATAAGTTGGTCGATCAGATAAACGAGTCCAACAAGTACATCCGTCATTTGGTAGATGTGAAGTCTAAGAGCGACTCGCTCAATATGGTGCTGACCAACAACCTGACGCGCTCGCTGTCGAAGGAAGAACTTAAAGAAGTCGATGTGCAGGTGTTGAAAGGTGTCGTGTATATCTCGTTGGCAGACAATATGCTTTACAAGAGTGGCTCTTACGAGATTAACGACCGCGCTTCCGAGACGCTTTCCAAGATTGCCAAGATTATCAAAGACTATAAGGACTACGACGTGCTTATCGAGGGTAATACGGACGATGTGCCCATTTCTCGTGAGAACATTCGCAACAACTGGGACCTTTCTTGTCTGCGCGCCTCCAGTGTGGTGCAGGCACTCCAGAATAATTATGGTGTAGACCCCAAGCGCCTGACTGCTGGAGGACGCGGCGAGTATAATCCTCTTCAGCCTAACACGACGGAGTTGGGCAAACAGCGTAACCGTCGTACCCAGATTATTATTACTCCGAAATTGGACGAGTTCATGGAACTGATTGGTAAGGCTCCTAAGGAGTAATCTCACGCGTGTAATATAAATAAGGAGAATGTCTATCGGGTCTTGATTTGTATCAATTCCCGATATTTTTTTGCATGAAAAGTGAAATTTTTCTTGGAAAAGTTTTGTTAGTTCGGAAAAAAGCCGTACCTTTGCATCCGCTTTCAGGGAGAGTCCTGGTGAGCGAATAAGAAAGAGTTCTTTGAGAGTCTTACATAAAACAGAGAATAGTAGTACAAGAAGCGAAGTATTAAATACTTCGGGTATAGAAAAAACCGTTAATTCTTT